>CALUTD010000004.1 GCA_944323625.1 Candidatus Gastranaerophilales bacterium | reverse complement strand
ATCAAGCAATTTATTGCGTAGATTTTGACTTGTTCAGGATCTTACCAACTGAGAATTATAAGTTAATCCGGTTAGAAGCCGGCTCTGCCGGTTCAGAATCTTACCAATAGGGAATTACACATGTGTTTTGCAAGGTATTTACAGTTTTATGTTGTTCTTCCAAGCCGGTAAGAACCTGAAACAAGTTCAGGTTGACGGGTGGGAGTAGTGTTTCTTGTTAACTGCTTAAAATATAAAATAATACTATAGATTCTCATCCGTATATATGTTATGTGATTCAGTGACAAAAAGAAAAAATCATACTGTCATTCTGAAAGTGCAGAAAAATTAATTTATTTAAATCAGTTAATTTTTCGCACTGTTCAGAATCTTACCAATAGTGAATTACACATGAATTTTATTCCCAATCTAAAGACAAGTCTTTAAATTCGGGATTCATTCTCTTAATCAAATTTATTTTCCATTGCCTATGCCAATGTTTTAATTGTTTTTCTATATTTATTGCCGATTCAATAGAATCTGTTAATTCATAGTATACTAATTTATCAACATTATATTTTTTAGTAAAACTTTTAATGATTTTATTCTTGTGTTCCCAAATTCGTTTTTGCAGGTTACTTGTCACTCCAATATATAAAGAAGTTTCGGAATAATTTGACATAATATAAACGGCATAAGTTTTGTTCATAGTTCTATTATAACATACTTAATCGGTAAGAACCTGAAACTAAAACCTAATACGATTAAAATAAAAAAATTTAACAATCACAAAATCATAAATAAATTTACTTCCTATTTGCAGCCATACAAAATATATGGCTGCTTTTTTTATGCTTATAGACTTGCAACTAAAACTTTTATATTACTTTAAATTCAACATGCGCAAAAGGATATCTTTTGTTATTAATGTAAAAAAACTGCAAAATATAATGCCCGGGCCGATAAATATAAATGTAATCTTTATATAAGTTTTGAGTTTTATCTATATAAAAGTCGCTTGACTGTATTATTGAAAATCCCCAATTTGAGGTTTTATCGTCCTGTTTTGAAAGCTGTTTCCTTATTCCGTAATCTTTAAAACCGTCAGGCGCAGCCAAACCTATGTTTATTCTTTGTCCGGTTGGAAATACCCTTTCAATTCTTTTTAAATTTTCAGATGTAATGCTTCCCGATGAAAGGATTATATAAGGTTTTTCGTACCTTTTAAATCCGCAAAAGAATATTAAAGAAATAAACAGAAAAAATAGTGTTATTTTTTTCATTCTAATTTTTTTCTCAAGTTATTAATTTTGTTCTTAACATTATTTGTAAGATTCTTGTCTTGACTGTATTGAACAAAATATTCATAATTTTCTATTGCTTTTTCAAGATTTTTTTCTTTCTCAAATGTAAGCCCTAACGCATAATAAGCATAAGCATAATCACTTTTTAATTCAACAACTTTTTCAAAACTGGTTTTTGCTTCCGATAGATTGTTCATTTCGGCAAGACATAACCCCATATTAAAATATGCATCGGGGTTAGATGAGTTTATTTCTATTGCATTCTTATAATATTTTATTGCATTGTCCAAATCGGACATAATTTTATACGTATTACCGATTTTAATATTAACAACTTCGTCATTTGGGTTAAGACTGCGTGCGTTTTGATATTCAACCAAAGCTTTATTATAATTTTTGTTTTTATAATAACTGTCTGCAAGGGTTAAAAAGTTGTTAAACTTATCTTCATTTGTAGTTTCTGTAGAATTCATAGCTTTTTCATAAACAATCTGAGCTTCATCAGTTTGGTTATATTTAGTTAATGTTTTGGCATAGGAAGAAAGTACTTCGGCATTTTCAGGAGCAAGCGCCATTGCTTTTTCATAATTTTCAATAACTTTTGATTTAGAGCCGATTTTTTCATAAGCATTTGCCATTTTTATATATATAATCGGATTTTCAGGTTCGGTATTAAGTGCTTCTTCATAGCTGTTTACAGCTTTTTTGTATTCTGATTGACTGAATAAGCTGTCTCCTTGTGCAATATATGCTTTTGTCAAATAATCCTTTGCAGTTTTATTTTCCGGTTCCTTAGCCAGTACGGAATTGTAAATATCAATTGACTCCTGATATTTCTTAAGTGCATGCAGCGCAATACCTTTATTAAGCAGTAATTCTGTATTATCAGGGTCTAACGTAAGCAGAGAATCATATACACTTACGGCAGAATCATATTGTTTATTAAGGTGATAAGCTTTAGCAAGTTCTTTTAAAATTTCTTTGTTCTTTGGTGAAACATTCTTGCCCTCTTCAAGGACATTTATTGCATTTTGATATTCACCTTTTTTAGAATATATAATTCCCGCATTCAGGTATGCAATATCATTGTCTTTACAGGTTTTTAAATATTCATTGTATTGATGAAGAGCTTCATCATATTGCTGTTTATCCGCAAGCAAGTTTGCATAATCGAATCTGATTGAATTCATATCGGGTTGAATACTTAAAGCTTTTTCAAATTCAGATTCTGCAAGTTGAATTTTATCCTGCGCCAAATATACATAAGCTAAGTTAGCTCTTGCAACATAATCATTTTCATCTTTTTCTAGTGCTTTGGATAATATTCTTTCTGCATTTGAATAGTCGGAAATTCTATATAATGCCAATCCATAGTTAGAATAATTTTGGAATGCCCCCGGATCTTTCAGATAAATATCACTGTATATTTCAGCGGCATCTTTAGGTCTGTTGCTTCTTAAATAAATTGAAGCCATATTTTCTCTTGCATCCAGTGATTCGGGATAATAAGTAAGGAACATTTGATAATATTTTATGGCTTCTTCGTCTTTCTTTAAATGAGTCATTACACTTGCAAGATTCAAATAATTATATTTGTACTCGGGGAATATTTTCATAGCCTGATTATATGCTTCAAGCGCATTTTTATAATCTTGAAGTTGTTCAAAAATATTTCCGAGACTAATGTATATAAAAGCATCGTCGGGTCTTAATTTTAACGCTTTTTTATATGAATCTGTAGCATTTGCCCACTGGCCCAGCTCTGTATATATCCCGGCCTGTTTTGTATACAAAATGGCATCATCAGGACTTAATTGTATTGCTTTATTTAAATCTTCAAGAGCTTCTGTATATTTTGTTTCATCCGATAATTTACACGCGTTTCTATAATAACGATTAGCCTCCGGAGTCATGGCAAAACAAACTGATGTTAAACAGACTACTGTTATTAGTGTTGCTAAAATATTTCTGATTTTAATAATAACGCCCTCCAAATTTTATCCCGATTACATGAAATTATCTTATTTAATCACAAAAAAATCAACGTTATTAACCGCTTGTGTAGTTTTGTTAATTTGTCATCCTACAACTTTAATTCTGTTATCTTTTCTAACTTCAAATGGTTGATTTAAACTTTTAATGTAGTCAATAGTCACTTTATCTTTATCAAAATCATATTTTTCAATTATTTCATCTTCATCATCTTCATCTTTTGCAAGCATCTCCATATCGTCGCCGCCGTTTATTAAAAATTCATCATATATTGCAGTATAAACTTTATCCTCATCAGGATTATTTATATCTATAGGATGTTTTTGATTATTTTTATCGGTAAATGTAAGCTCTAAAAGATTACCATTTTTATCTATTGTATATGATAACCCCGAAACTTGCAGTATACCTGGTTTATGATTATCGGCAGCATAACTTTTTGCAGCTTTCTTAATTGCATCAACCAAATCTTCTTCATCAAGTTTAACTTTATATAGTGTGTTATTAAACGGGAAAATACTTGTTATATCTCTTTCGGTTATTCTTCCTTTATCAACGCTTCCTCTGAAATTTGCCGAATTTATTAGACAAATATCGGCATCCAACCTTGTTCTTAAAGCATCACCTACAAAATCTGCCCACGGATTTTCTTCAATAAGATTATCTTTCGGAATTGGGTCAGAATCTTTTAAATTTCCTATTACTGGCGATTCTCCCAAAATTTTATCGGCCTCTTTTGTCATTATAATATTTGGGGAATATATATTTGTATCATTTACATTATTTTGAATGTATGTTATTTGTCCTTTATCGTTAAATTCCAAATTCAATACACCGTAATAATTACCGTCTCTTCCTGCCTGAGTAATCACTACCGGTTCGCCTGACGGTGAATAAAATAAATTTTCACCCGGTGTTACACCTTCAATTAAATCATGTGAATGGCCACCTAAAATTACATCAATTCCATCAATACTTTGCGCTATTTCTTTTTCAAATTCATTACCGGCATGTGATAGTAATATTATTTTGTTTAATCCCTGACCTTTAAGTTTATCAACTTCTGTTTTTATTTCTTTGAGAGTTTCTTCTTTATCATCAACAGTAATACCTTCCAAGCCCTCTTTTTTCTTTATTCTTGTATGTAAATCAGTGGGTTGAATACCGATAAGCCCGTACTTTTCTCCGTTCTTTCCTTCAATTATGGTAGAGCGCATAATTTTTTTGGATAATTCAGAATTATTATCAGGGAAATTTAAGTTAGCACCTAAAATTTTTGAATGTGAATTTTTTAATAAATTACCGCATATTGAAGCGGTAATGTCAAATTCATGATTGCCAAGCGCCTGCGCATCAATTCCTGCAAGATTCAAAAAACTTGCAGCAACATGGTTTCTTTTATCATCTGAACCTATAAAAGTATCCCCGGAACTTAATTTTAAAATATCTGCTCCGTTATTTTTTGCATCAATGTCTGCATGCTCGGCCGCCGAAACCAACCTTTGCATTTTAGGAACTTGACCATGTATATCATTTATATAGAATATTGAAGTTTTTGCAGATGAATAGGGAGTTTTGAAATTTATATGTTTAGCAGGAACACGATTTACGGAGGGAAATGCCGTAAGATTTTGAGTTTTTATGTATTGGGCCAGTATGTTCATTTTGGTGTCCGTTTGTCTTTACTCTTTACACTTAAATCAAAAACTCAAAAAAAATTTTTTGCGCTTTTTAATTGAATTTTTTTTAATTTTTACAAAAATTATCTTTTAATTATTTAAAAATATTAAGTTTTGTAAATTGCTATAATTCTTATAAATAAAGGGTTTTAGGTTTTTTGTGAAAAATAATTTAAATAAAAATTAAAGTTAAAAAGAAATTATGCCGATATTAGTAACATAAGGGTGAAAGCCCAAAACAAACCTCCCTCCCCAAAAATTTGGCAGCCGCCTTAATGGTCGGCTTTTTTTTCAAAAATAATATAAAAATATTATAAATGGAGAAAAAACAAAAAACAAATAATAAAAAGGAAAAGAAAATGGGATACGCTCTATTCGCATCAAGGAAACTGGTATTAACGGGTCAATTAAATTGTGTTGAACTACAACAGACACAAAGATCTAACGAGCAGTATAATTTAGCAACAAAAACATTATCTCTGCAGCAGCAAATGAGTAGTATACAAGCTTCTCAATCAGAAGAACTGGCAGATTTATACGAAAAATTGGCAGGCGCTGATGGTACTGATGCAAGAAATTCTATAAATGCCGAAATAAGCGCAAAAGAAGAAAGATTCCAAGCAGAATTAGATGATATAAACCGAGAAATTTATAAAGTATCTGTAAAAGAAAACTCTATTGAAATGGTTGTAAAAAGGCTTGATACGCAAGTGACGGCGCTCCAAAAACAATTAGAAGCCGTAGAAGAAGCAGAAAGCAGCGGTATAGATAGAGCAACTCCAAAATTTAAAGGTGTTGGCTGATAAAAAGACTTAAATTTTTTTGTATTACAGGGAGAAATTTATTTTCTCCTTTATTATTTTATAAAAATATGATAATATGTAAAATGTTTAAAAAACAAGAAAATTGGGTATCAAAATAATAAGTAATTGTATTGAAATGGAAGTAAAAAATTATGATTAAAAAAGAAAGAGCATTTTCACTTGCCGAATTGTTGATATCTTTGCTTGTAACAAGCATGATTTTGGCGGCAACAGTTCCGACTATAACAAGAAAAGCAGCATCGATAAATGAAAATCCCTGGAGATTTGCAAGTCAGGGTACAAGTAATGACGTTTATGCCGCAGTGGGTGATAGTCAATCTGTACTTGTAGGAACCTCGGGGGGGGGGATTTAGAGGATCAAACGGCTAAACTTTCTATTGTAAAGCCCGAGGGAATTGATTCTTCGTTTATTTCTTTTTATGAAAAAGCAAGTAATAATACAGATATGACTTTAGCTGCAAGCATAAGTGCGAGTTCATGCGGCAATTTAGGATTTGGTACAAATGTATTTAGTAAGTTAGGTGATGGCTTATGCGGAAATATTTCAATCGGAAATAATTCAAGCCAATATAATAACGGTGATTTGAATACTGCATTAGGATTTGAAGCTCTAAAAGGTAATGAAGAAGAAGACAACTCAGGAGCACAATCTAATACTGCAATCGGGTGGAAAGCATTAACAGCAAACTATGGCGGGTATGGTAATACTGCAGTAGGAGAAAGTGCACTACTTTCAAATACAACAGGTGAATTTAATGTTGCACTAGGACATTTAGCATTATCAAATAATACTTCAGGCTCAAGAAGCATAGCAATCGGAAATAATGCACTTGCAAATAATGAATCTGTTAGCGGGAATATAGCAATAGGCTCAAATGCACTTTCTACTGTAAAAACATTAGATGGTAATGTTGCTATTGGTGATCAAGCCGCAAGATATACAGATGGAGATTATAATACAGTAGTCGGATTTGAAGCCCAAATGGGAAATGATTCTGAAACAAATATTGCATCTTCAAATACTGCAATCGGATGGCGAGCATTAACAGCAAACTATGGCGGATATGGTAATACTGCTGTTGGTGAAAGTGCACTACTTGACAATACTACAGGGGAATTTAATGTTGCTGTGGGACATGGAGCATTATCACACAATACTACAGGTTCAAGAAATATATATGTGGGAACGCCTGATGTTTTAATTGATACAAATGATGATGCAACTATTGATATAATAGGTTCGGTTACAACAAACAATTCTTCTTCATCTAACATATCAATAGGTAATGATTCACTAGAGTCTATTACAACAGGTAGTGGAAATATTGCAATTGGGATGCGAGCGTTGGAATCCAATACAACGTCTTCGGGTAATATTGCAATTGGAAATAATGCTCTTGTTTCATATACAAATAACACATCAAATGCTACAAACATTGCAATTGGCTTTAATGCTTTAAGTTCCCTGAAAAGTACAAGTGGAAGGAATTTGGCCATAGGTAGTAATGCATTGGCTTCTTTTAACACAATTAGTAATAGTTTTAATACTGCTGTTGGGATGGGGGCATTGGCGAAAACTACTTCAGGTTCTTATAATACAGCTCTTGGCGATAATTCAAGCTATGAATTAACAACAGGTTCTCGCAATACGGCATTAGGGGCTAGAGCAATGTGGTATAACAGAAAAGGTAGCAGTAATACAGCAATTGGTTATCATGCTCTTACAATGGGAAATGATGATTCAATAACACATGGTAGTTGCAATACAGCAGTAGGTACTTCTGCTCTATATTCAAATACAACCGGGGAAAATAATACGGCTATAGGTAGTTCCGCAATGTTCTACAATACAACAGGTTCTTCTAATGTAGCTTTTGGTTTTTCTGCTCTTTCTGGTACCAGTTCGTATAAAAATACTGGAGACCATAATGTTGCTATAGGTACTAGTTCATTAAGTTCTGCTACTGATTTAACAAATATAGATTCTAATAATTATGGTTCAGATAATACAGCTGTAGGGTTTGAATCTATGGCTAAAAATAAGGGACGTAATGTTTCAAGTTATGGATATAAAAATACAGCTGTAGGTGCCCAGTCATTAGCAAGTAATTCTTCTGGGAATTTAAATACAGCTATAGGATATAGAGCTGGAGCATATTCTACCACTGCTAGATATAATATAGCAGTAGGAGCAAATGCGTTATCAGGTAGTTCAAATTCGCCAGTTACGGGATATCGAAATATTGCAATTGGTTACAATGCACTAAGTACGGCATCTTCCTTTGCAGATATAGATTCTACTTTTTATGCATATGATAATATAGCAATAGGCTATGAAGCTATGACAAAACAAGTAGTAAACAATAGTAAATATGGAGGACATAATAATATAGCTATTGGAACTCAATCATTGGCAAGTAGTACATCTACTACTTATAATACAGCATTTGGACATCGCACATTAAGAAAATTAACAGATGGAAGTGTAAATGTTGCTGTTGGCTCAGGATCATTGCAAAAATTGACCAATGGTAATAATAATGTATCATTAGGTGCTGATTCTTTATATAGTCTAGATACTGGTTCTGATAATTTAGCTATTGGTTATAGAGCTGGTATATATTTAACATCTGGAAGTAACAATATATATATAATGTCAGGTATTTCTAGTTCTGGAACTGAAAGTAACATGTTCAGGCTTGGTGATAGCTATTTATATGGTAGTATGACAGGAACAAAAACTTTAACCTTAAATGGTAATTTTACTGCAAATCAGATTTCATATTCATCACTGGTTAAACGCTCCGACCTGCGCTTAAAGAACATAACAGGCGACAGTCATGCCGGTTTGGATGAAATCAACAAATTACAGGTAAAGAACTTTACATATAAAGATGATGAGAAGAAAAAACCTCATGTTGGTGTAATAGCGCAGGAATTACAGAAAATATTCCCAAATTCAGTGTTTAAAGATGATAAAGGGTATTTATCAATATCTCAAAATGAAATCTTTTGGGCAATGGTAAATTCTATAAAAGAATTGTGCGCTAAAATACTCGGATTAGATAAGAGAATAACAGCTCTTGAAGAAGAAAATGCAAGACTAAAACAGCAGATAGAAAAGCAGAATTTAGAATTTGAAAAACGATTGAGCAAGCTTGAAAAGAATGCAGATTAATATTTACGCTTTTGATATCGGCAGGTTTTTAACGGCCTGCCATATCAAAACGGAATAATTGATGTTGAACATTGAAAATTTAATAAAAAATTTAGGTAATTGTAGAAAAAGATACGTGATTCAGTGACAGCAGTTCGGAATTACACATGTGTTTTGCAAAATATTTACAGTTTCATGTTGTTTTCCCAAGCCGGTAAGAACCTGAAACTAAAACCTAATACGATTAAAATAAAAAAAGTTTTACAATCACAATTCAGTATAATAATTACTTCCTATTTGCAGCCGTTTTAACGCTCGGCTGCTTTTTTTATGCAATAAAAAAGAATCAATTTGTACGATTGATTCTTTTTTAATAATAGACAAAATTAATTAAAAATTATTATACATCTAATTTTTCCATTAATTCATCCGATATATCAAAGTTTGAATAAACATTTTGTATATCATCATGTTCTTCAAGTTTATTCATAAGTCTTAAAATATTAGTTGCAATTTTTTCATCAGTCACTTCAACTAAATTTTCGGCAATACGGGTAAGTTCTGCAGAATTACCTTTAAACCCTTTTTCTTCAAGGGCTTCAACACAAGACTGAAAATCTTCGGGGGCTGTAATTACTTTGTAAATATCATCTTCTTCAATTACATCTTGTGCATTAGCATCAATAGCTGCTTCAAAGAGTTTGTCAAAATCGGTATTTTCTTTATCAAATTCTATGGCTCCGACCTGTTTAAACATCCAGCCTACACAACCTGTTTCGCCAAGATTTCCGCCAAATTTTGAGAAAAAGCTCCTTATGTCACCGGCCGTGCGGTTTCTGTTGTCTGTCATAGCTTCAATAAAAATAGCAGTTCCTCCGGCTCCATATCCTTCATAAGTTAATTCTTCAACATTATCTGCACCGGAAGCGCCTGCACCTTTTTCTATTGCTCTTTTAATATTGTCATTAGGAAGCCCTGCGGCTTTTGCTCTGTCAATTGCAGTTCTTAATCTGAAATTACCGGCAGGGTCGGGACCACCTAATTTAGCTGCAACTATAAGTTCTCTTGAAAATTTTTGAAAAACCACGCCTCTTGCAGCATCTACAGCTGCTTTTTTATGTTTGATTGTTGACCACTTTGAGTGTCCTGACATAAATTATTCCTTTCGTCTATTGTTATTATTTTCTTTTATTGTAATATAAAAGTATGGAAAATGAAATAAATACAGATTTACAAACAGCTCTTGACTCTTTTAAAGCTCAAGATTATCAAAAAGCCGCTGAGGCTTTCTTAAAAGTACTTGAACAGGATAAGAATAATCCTAATATTTTAAATAACATTGGACTTTGTTATTCCAAATTGGCAAAAGATGATTTGGCTGCAGATTATTTTATTAAGGCTTTATCTAATAATCCAAAATCTGTTCAAACATATATTAACCTTGCAGATGTTTATTTTAGAAATAAAAATATTGTTGATGCAATAAATCTGCTTGAAAACGGTGTCACTCTTATGCCTCAAGAAATTGCGCTCAAACATTATTTATCAAGATTCTATTTGGAAGATTGTAGATATGATCTTGCAATGGATCAGTTAAATGAAATTTTGGATATTGATGAAGAAAACCTTGATGCATACTGGGATTTAGGTAATCTCCACTTTGAACTTGGTGATTATGACAGTGCTGTCCAAAATTATGAAAATGTGCTTGAAAAAATTACCGATAATGCGGTTTTATATTATCAAACCGCCATTGCTTATGAAGCCGGTGATAATATTGATAAGGCAATTTCAAACCATTTAAAAGCAATATCATGTAATGAAAATTTCCATCCTTCGTATAAAAAACTGGGAATATTGTTTATGGCGCGCAATGATAATGAAAGTGCAATTGAATATTTTCAGGATTATTTAAATTTTGATTTGCCTATAGAAGAAAAGAAAAATATTGAAGATTTGATTAATAGAATCAGTAAATAGTTATATACTTTTGTCTGATTAAATCGATATTCGGCTTTGTGATAATACTTTTGTATTGTATTAAGTCAGGTATTTTTTATGAAAGATGTGGTAGTTTATACGGTAGATTATTGTCCGTACTGTAAAAAAGCTGAAATATTGTTAAACGAAAAGGGAATTCCTTTTAAAAAGATTGATATAACGCATAACGAGAACGAATATAGACAAAAACTCGGAGAATATTATGGTATAAAAGGGCGTGTAACCGTTCCTCAAATAATAATTGGTGGCAGACGAATCGGCGGGTTTGACGTAATGCAAAAACTTGAAAATGCCGGTGAATTAGATAAATTGCTTGAAGATTAAGGAATTTTTGTTATGAATAAATTTTTCTATTTTTATAATGCATTGTGCTCAGGCGCGAGTACTCCGACTGCTTTTTCTTTTGACCCTTATATCGTTGCTGTCAAAGAAATGCTTGTTTCGGAATTAAGACAAATTGTTTACTATATTGAAAAACTTAAAGATTTAGACGTTGACATGTCTGAATATAGAGATAAAGTTATTGATTTTATTTCTACTCTAATTGTTAATCTTGATTTTAAAAAGGAAAGTTTTTTTGTTATTGTTGAAGATTTATATAATAATAAAGAAAAACTTGAAAAAATGTATATTTCCGCGTGTGAAAATATTAAACAAGAACCAAAACTTCTTGCTATAGAAAAACAAAATCTCTATGACAAAGAAGGTATAATTAAAGCATTGAATCAACCGTTAAAAAATGTTTATCCCGATGATTATGATCTTTCAGTAGATAGCAAAGTATTATATGAATTAATGATAAATATAGTTCTAAATGCTTGTAACTGTTTAATAGAATTAAAAAATTTCAATATAGACTATTCAGAGGCTAAAGATGAAGTTTTATGCCTGCTAAATACACCTAATTCTTCAAATAGTATAGAAGACTTAAAAAATAAATTAACGGATTTTACGGAATGCAATTATAAAATTGTAAAGCTTTTAAATTCAACAATAGTAGAGAAATATGGGCCTGTTGAGTCAACTTATGTTAACCTGGGAGCAAAAAAAGGCAAAGCAGTTTTAGTTTCGGGAACAAGTTTTTTAGATCTTGAAAAAATACTCGAAGCTGCAAAGGGAACTGACGTAAATATTTATACTCACAGCGAAATGCTTAGTGCTCATGAATATAAAAAATTTAAATCCTACAAAAATTTAGCTGGTCATTACCAACTTGCATATAGTAATTTTTCTTTGGAATTTGCAGAATTCCCGGGTCCTATATATATTTCCCAAAATTCACTCCCAAAAATAGATGTAATACGAGGGCAAATATATACCTCGGCCCGCTATCCGGCTTACGGCATTGCAAAAGTTGAAAACGGCAATTTTAAGCCCATAATAGACTATGCACTTAAATCTAAAGGTTTTGAAAAGGATGATAAACCCTATAATGTTAAAATCGGCTATAATGTTGAAGAAACTCATAACAAAGTTGTTGAAATAGCTGATAAATTTAATAACGGAATGATAAAACATATATTTATTATAGGTCTGATTGATATGTTTAATGTAAAAAATGAATATATGTACAAATTTATTAAGGATTGTCCTGAAGATTGCTTTATAATATCTTTTGGCTATGACAGTGGAAGAAATAATTTTTGGCACGTTAATTCTTATTTTGATTTTTCAGTTTTATATTATATTATTGAAAAATTATCAGAATTTATAGATAAATTCGAAGATAATTCAAGTATATTTTTATCTGAATGCAATCCTTCAACAATATCACACATATTTAATTTAATGTATTTAAAAATGAAAAATATATTCTTGGGACCATGCTGCCCGAATATGATTAACCCAGTAGTTCTTGATGGTCTCTCAAAATTATTTAATGTCGATCTTTTAGATACTCCTAAAAAAGATATTCAAAAAATTCTAAACATAGAAGAAGAGGAAGATTAATCTTCCTCTTCTTTTTTATTGTATGATATATTGATTAAACTGATTCTGATGCGAGTTGCGTACCACCTATTACTTTTAATACTTCTGCAACATTTTCATATCCGTATTTTTGAACAAGCTGTGCATATGTTGAATCTGTAGAATTAATAGCATCAAGAACTTTTTGACCACCTGCGGATAATTTACTTTTTGCTGATTTTAACGCTTCGGGTGTTTTAGATACTGCACTTTTTATTGATTTTATTGGATGTGAAGTAACATTTTTGGCTTTAGAAGCTGTATTGGAAGCTGTATCTTTAACTTTTGAAGTAAATGATGATATATTTTCTACTTTGGTATTCACACTATCAGTAGCAAATGCTTTTCTTGCATTCAGTTCATTTATTATAGATTGTTCTTTTGATGTAGTAGCACCTTCAATTTTATTAACTTTATTTTCAAGATTCTTAATTTTAAGCGCTTCTACAGTATCTGCCGCTTCTGATTTGACTTTACCCAATGCAGATGGTTTGTTAAGTTCGGCATTTACTCCATCAGTAGCATAGGCTTTTCTTGCATTTAGTTCATTTATCATAGATTGTTCTCTTGATGTAGGTGCACCCTCAATTTTGCTAACTTTACTTTCAAGATTCTTAATTTTTGCAGCCTCTAATTTATTAGTTGCATTTGTTTTAATATTTGTAGCTTTAGTAACAACAGCTGATTTTGCATTAGTATAACCATTTTTTGTTGAAGAAAGCATATCTTTTCCAAATGCGCTTATTTTCTGCATTTTTGTTGCATTGCTACCTAGACTATCAAGTGCGCTTGCACCGTTAGTACCCGCTGTAGAAGTTGATTTTACTGCTTTCATTCCAGATTTTGCACCTGCTACAGACATTCCGACAGTTAATGCACCACCACCGACATCTTGCCATGCTTGTTTCGCTTCTGCATCCGTTTCTGCTGTAGCAGCTTTATAAACACCTTTTCCAAGCTGCACTGCACCCATTGTTCCTCCAACTACACAAGCTGCAACACCTACTGCCGGGAATGCTATACATGCAGCTACTGTGGCTGCTGATAGTAATGTTTTACCTAAAGAAAAATTTCCCTCTTTATCTGTAAACATTCCTTTAACACCATTTACAAGTGTTTTACCAGCGCCTTTTATTGTATTCCATGCTGCACTAAAGAATCCTATTTTTCCGTCGTCTTTTCCGTCCGTACATTCTTCGCTTGAACTTGAACTCTTGGAACTTTTAAATGATACAGAATCATTTTCCGCTTTTGAAAGTTCTGTAGTTGTTGAAGGTTTTGTAATTCCGCCTGTTTTATCTATCCATGCGCTGTAATCTATGCTACCCGACTGTAAACCTGTTGCACTAATTGTCATTTTTTATCCTCCGTTTTCTCGTATTTTTAAATCGATATATTTTATAAAGTCCTGATGGGGATGAGGAATTGTTAAAACAAATGTAAATATTAAGAAAAATTACAAAAAGGAGACAAGTATACTTGCCTCCTTTTTCAATAAAATATAGTATTTTAGTTATATTTTTTGTATATTAATACAGCATTGTGCCCACCAAACCCAAAAGAATTTGTTAGCGCAATATTAACAGGTGTTTTTTCCGCCTTATGCGGTACATAATTTAAATCGGCGACTTCTTCATCCTGATTATCCAAATTAATTGTAGGTGGAATAATATTATTATTTATTGCATTAATACAAATAACCGATTCAGCCGCGCCTGAAGCACCCAACATGTGTCCGGTTTCTGATTTTGTTGAACTTACCCTTAATTTGGGATTTGTTTTTCTTTCTCCAAAAACTTTTGCAATCGCTTTTGTTTCGGCAATATCACCTAAATGAGTACTTGTTCCGTGAGTATTTATATAATCCACATCTTCAGGTTTTATATTCGCATCCTGAAGAGCAAGCTCCATAGCTTTTGCAGCACTTGAGCCATCCGGGCATGGGGCAACTACGTCATAGGCATCGCCTGTTTGTCCGTATCCTATAATTTCCGCATATATTTTAGCACCGCGTTTTTTTGCATGTTCTAATTCTTCAAGAACAAGTACCCCGGCCCCTTCTGCCATTACAAAGCCGTCTCTGTCTTTGTCGTATGGTCTTGAAGCTTTTTCAGGCTCATCATTTCGTTTTGATAATGTTTTTGCAGCTGTAAAAGAACCTAACCCGATAGTACATATAACAGCTTCACTTCCGCCGGCGACTACAGCATCTGCATCTCCGTATTGAATAGTTCTGAATGCATCACCTATACAATGTGCAGCTGTTGCACACGCAGAAACTACAGCTTTATTTACACCTTTCATTCCAAATTCCATTGATATTCTTCCGGCGCACATATCTGTAATTAGCATCGGAATAGTATATGGAGAACATTTTGTAGGCCCTTTACTTAACATTGCCGCATAGCTTTTTTCAATTGTATGAAAACCTCCGGCTGCAGAGCCGACTATAACTCCGATTCTAAACGGGTCATAACCTGCTTGTTCGATACCGGAATCTTTAACTGCTTCTCTTGCTGCCACTACACCGTATTGTAAAAATTTATCTAATCTTTTTGCCTCTTTAGGCTCAAAATAATCTACAGGATTAAAAACCGAACTCTTTATTTCTCCGCCGATTAATACAGTGTGTCCGCTCATATCTTCCATATTCTCAATCCTGGAAATAGCGCTTTTACCTGAAACTACGCCTTCCCATAATTTATCAGAGCCGACTCCGAAGGGAGATACTACTCCCATACCTGTTATTACTACACGTTTTTTTGTCATTTTTTCCCCTATAAATTTTTACTGCCTTATTAATTGCAACTTCTCAATTTAAATTAAAGAGGAGAACTTGCATATCAAGAACCCCTCATTAATATTTCTTTATTTTTAAGAGCGATTACTAATTTGATTCGGAATGTGATTCTATATAGTTAACTGCATCTTGTACTGTTGCAATTTTTTCTGCTTCTTCATCAGGAATTTCGCATCCGAATTCTTCTTCAAATGCCATTACCAACTCAACTGTATCTAAAGAATCCGCACCTAAATCTGCTGTAAAACTAGCTTCGGGAGTAACTGCGCTTTCATCTACGCTTAATTGTTCCACAACAACTTTTTTTACTCTCTCAAGAATGTCACTCATTTTTTCTACCTCATTTTCTACTAATACTTAAATTTCATTATGAATTTATTATACTATCTACATATAAATTTGCAAATTTTTTAAATTTATACAACAAGACCGCCGTCAACGCCTATAACCTGACCTGTTATATATAAGCCGTCATCAGCTAAAAATTTAACTGTTTTCGCTATATCTTCGGGTTGACCGAGTCTTTTTAACGGAATATGCTCAGCTATTTTTTCGGTATCCAAATCTTTTGTCATATCTGTTTGTATAAAACCGGGAGCTATTGCGTTAACTCTTATATTTCTTGAACCTAATTCTTTTGCCAAAGATTTTGTAAAACCTATTAAACCTGCTTTAGCCGCCGAGTAATTAGCTTGACCTGCATTGCCCATTAATCCGACTATACTTGACATATTTATTATACAGCCGTATCTTTGTTTTACCATTGTCTTTATAACAGAGCTTGTCATATAAAATGCACTGTTTAAGTTTGTATTTATTACAGCTTCCCAATTTTCCGCACTCATCCTCATAAATAAACCGTCTCTTGTAATTCCGGCATTATTTACAAGTACATCTATCTTTCCGAAGTCTTTTAAAACATCTTCCGCTGCTTTTTGGCATGCTTCTCTATCTGCTATATTAAATTTATATGCTTTTGCATTCGAACCAAGAGCTTTTAACTCTTCCAGTGTTTTGTTTGCAGCCTCTTCATTGCCTGCATAACTTATGGCAACATCATAACCCGCTTTTGCAAGTTCTAAAGCACAAGATTTACCTATTCCTCTTGATGCACCGGTTACTAATGCAACTTTCTTCTCTGTCATTATACAAGCTCCTTTTCTTTGTCATTTGTAAGTTCCGTTATTACATTATTTAATGACTCATTGTCGAATATGTTTAACGTTATTAATTCCGAATTGATTTTTTTGTTAAGTCCCGAAAGTACTTTTCCGGGGCCTGCTTCAATAAAGTCCATAGCTCCGTCATTTACCATATTATTTATGGTTTGGGTCCATAATACGGAAGAGCATATTTGTTTTGATAATTTTTCTTTGAATCTTTCTCCGTTAGTTTCTGCCTGCGCATCTACATTAGTATATACAGGAATATTTGAATTATTAAAGTCAAAATGATTAACAAATTCTGAAAATTCAATTTCTGCCTTTTTTATTAAAGGAGAATGAAAAGCACCGGATACAGCCAAAGGAATTACCCTTTTTGCACCGGCTGTTTTAAACTTATCAAGATTATTATTTATTTCTTCTTTATCTCCTGTTATAACGACTTGCCCCGGTGAATTATAATTTGCTACATATACATTGTTCATTTGTTTTGTCAGACTGATAACAGTTTCATTGTCAAGGCCTAAAACAGCAGCCATTGAACCGTTTGTTTCTTCTGCAGCCATATTCATTAGTGAAGCACGTTTTTCTATTAACTGCAAAACCGTTTCAAGGTCAACAACACCTGCCGCATACAGGGCAGAATATTCACCCAAACTGTGGCCTGCACTCCAGGCAATATCAACATTACATCTTTCCTTTAATGCCTCATATGCAGCAATTGAAACTGTTAATATACAAGGCTGTGAATTGATTGTTTTAGTTAACTCTTCATCTGAAGAATTAAAACATAAATCCGTAATACTTCTGTTCAATACTTCATTTGCAGTATCAAATACTTTTTTAGCGGCCGGAGAATTTTCATATAAATCTTTTCCCATTCCTGCTTTTTGCGCACCCTGCCCGGGAAAAATCAACGCATACTTTTTCATTAAGCTATACCTTCTCTTAATCTTACAACTGTTGTCCCAACTGTCATACCTGCTCCAAATCCGGTTAAAATAGCGCTGCAGGGAAGTTTTATTTTTCCTGATTCAATTGCTTCCGTCAATGCAATCGGAATAGAAGCAGCCGAAGTATTTGCATACTCTTTTATATTTGATATAACATTTTCGGGATTAAAATCTAATCTTTTTTCAAGTGCTTCAATAATTCTCATATTTGCCTGATGAGGAACGAGATAGTCTATTTCATTCATTTTTAATCCTGATTTTTGAACACATTCTTCAATATATCCGGGCAATTTTGTAACTACATATTTATATACTTCTTTTCCATCCATTTTAACAAACATCTTTGCTTCTTCATTAGGTGCAGCCAATGGACAGTTTTTACCGGGAGTCGGCATTTGAATAAAATGTCCTAAATGACCTTCTGCTTTTAAATCTATTGAAAGAATGTCGTCTTGTTCATCATCTGAAACAGTAATCATCATAGCACCTGCACCATCGCCGAATAAAACGCATGAGGCTCTGTCGGTCCAATCCAAACATCTTGAAATGGCATCAGTTGCTACTATTAAAACATTTTTTGCCATTCCTGAATTTATTAGTGCTTTTGCAATGCCCATGCCATATATAAGTCCTGAGCATGCCGCAGTAATATCAAAACATGCAGCATTTACAGCTCCTATAGCAGCTTGAATTTCACATGCACTTGATGGATAAACATGAGTTTCTAAACTGGCGGCCGCAATAATATAGTCAATCTTTTCAGGTTCTATTTTAGATTTTGACAGTGCATTTTTTGCCGCCCCTATTCCCATATCAACCGCTGTTTCATTTCCCGAAAGAACATGTCTTTTCTCTATACCTGTTCTTGTTTTTATCCATTCATCGGATGTATCTATAATTTTTGTTAAATCTTCATTTGTTATAACCGTTTCAGGTACTTTAAACCCAATCCCCGCTATTTTTACCGGTATATTCATTTAATTAAATCTCCCCATAATATGATGCAATACTTTTGTTTACGCCTGACTCAACGGCATTATAAGCAACTTTTACGGCATTTTTGATTGCATAAGCACTCGAACGTCCGTGACAGATAACTGTTATCCCTTTAACACCAAGTAAAAGAGCTCCGCCAAATTCTTCGTAATTTATTTTTGCATACATTTTCTTTAAAATTGGTCTTACTAAAAGGCCTATTACTTTTGATATTGAATCGTGAACAAATTCTTGTTTTATCATATAGAAAAACATTCTTGCAACGCCTTCAATTGTCTTAAGTGTTACGTTACCTACAAAACCGTCACAAACAATTACATCACAATTGCCGAGGAATATTTCTTTACCTTCTGCATTACCTATAAAGTTTAACTTATCTTTATTTTCGTCAAAAAGTTTATAAGTGTCTTTTGCAAGTTCGTCGCCTTTTCCTGCTTCTTCTCCAATATTAAGAAGCGCAATCCTTGGATTCGGTATACCCAATACGGATTTTGCGTATGTAGACCCCATTAATCCGAATTGATATAACATTTCAGGGGTACAATCCGTATTTGCCCCTGAATCTATCATAACAAGAGGACCTTTCATTGTAGGTATTACCGTTGCAATAGCAGGTCTTTCAATTCCTGGAAGCCTTCCTAGCCCAAATAAGCTTGCTCCCATTGCTGCACCTGTAGAACCTGCTGCAACTATTGCATCAGAACTTCCGGTTACTACCGCATTGACTGCTAAAACTATAGATGAATTCTTTTTTCTTCTTATTGCCTGTCCGGGCGCTTCTCCCATTTCTATGACTTCAGAGGCATGAGTCTTTTTTATATCGAGGTCTTTAATATTGACCTTTAATCTCCTCGGAGGAAAAAGACCTCCGCCTACTGAGCATACAATGCCCTCTTGATCAATTCTGTCGAGCTCTCTTTCTATATCATACAACTTACCGACTAACTCTATCGGTATTTTATATTCCATAGCCGCCCATACTGCCCCTTCAACTATTGCTCTGGGTGCATTATCTCCTCCCATTGCATCTATAGCTATCCTAGTCATACTGTTTTATATCCCCTGTATTCTTTTATTATTCAGCAGTTTCTTCTGTTTTTACTAACTTCTTGCTTACTACTTTTCCTTTATATGAACCGCATTCCGTACATACTGTATGTGTTAAAACAGTAGCTCCGCAATTTGTACAAATTGTTGTTTCCGGTACTGTTCCTTTCCAGTTTGCTCTTCTGTGTCCTTGGGCCGATTTACCCGTTCTTTTCTTTGGTACTGCCATAATTACTATTCCTTTTCTATTTTTATTTTCTTAAATATCTCTAACCGAGGGTCTGAAATTTCATCTTTCATATATTTTGATAAAATTTCTTCTCCTTTACAATTTATATCACAAACAAGCTTATTTGGTATATGTAATATTACGCATTGGTAAACAAAATTTGATATATCAATTTCATTTTGGCCATTTAAATCCTCAAGAAAATTATTGTCCTTAATCTCGTATTCATTAATATAATTATCATTCAGGCTATTTTTTATATAATATTCTTCAGTCCTAAATTTTAATTCTTTTGTAAACTCTTTTAAACATCTGTCGCATGTTAAATTTAACAAAGCTTCAATATTACCCGAAATTTTTATTAATTCACCTATAACTTGTATTTCTAAATTTGCTTTTACAGGCACAGACTTATTAAACTCTTCATAAATTTCTGAAAAGCTTATTAATTGTGTCTTATTTTTTGAATTTTCCAGTTCTGAAATTTTAATCTTCATTCTATCTATTGTAGATTGAAGATGTTTTTTGTCAAAGTTTTTGTTAAAAATTAATTAAACATTTTTTAAATAGCTAAAAAAGCAATATTATTTAACTAACCGCCCATGTTATATGTGAATGAACGTTGAATATTCTGTTGCAATGATTGATCAGCCGATTGAAGTTCCGTATTTGCAGCCTGAAGTTGAGACTGTAATTTCTGCATTTGCATATCCAGTTGTTTATCCAAATTTTCAAGCTCTGCTTTTCGTGCTTCCAGTTTTTTTACAGCCGGAGAATCCGTATTGCCTATATCGCTTATTTCTGATGTTAATTTTGTTATTGTATCCGTTAAATTGAGCTTCTGCGCTGTAATATCAGTAATCTTTGACTCAAGATTATTGATATATGCCGTTAAATACATTTTTCTGTTAAACGATATTAAGAAGCCCATTTCATACTACCTTGTCTGATTTAATGACCTGCCTCTTAAAAATACGTGTTCTGAATTCTGAGCAAGAATCAGTTCCGTTTTTTTAAGTTTGTATCTTTCGTAGTTAATACGGTACTCGATTTTTTTGAGTTTCTTTTTTACGTTCAGTAACTCATTTATATATGTTACTGTGCCTTGTATTGCCATTTTTACGGGATTTTTTTTCTTTAAATATGCCCGAAGGTAATTCAGAAAATTCAAGCACCTTTTTATATTAACTTGTAGTGTTGCCGCTGCAGTTGGTTTTGCCACAAACTTCTCCTTTTTCGACAAGACCACATGAATAATAAAACATTTAAATTAAAATAATTGCCCCATATTTTATAATTCATCTAATCTTGTTTTTATATTTTTTATCTCTTCGATATCCTAAAATACCTTGTTATACTTTATTTTTTATCGGTATTTTTAATTTTTTTCTTTAATTATTTTTTGTTTTTTTACAAAAAAAATTTACATTTGTTTACGAATTATCACGAATTGACATAAAAATGGAAGTTTTAAAGAACAACTGAGAAGAAAAAAAATAAGATAAATCAATATTTAAACAAAGTTTAATATATTTGAATTGGGTAATATAGTCATCAAATATAGAATATCAAAAGAAGCAATGGGTAAAAGAACTAATAAAATGATTATACAAAACAAAAAAGGAACAATACGTAAATTATCTGTTTTCAAGTTTAATACATATAGGTATTCTTGATTTGTTACCTGTAAATGCTTTATCTAAATCTGAAGAATCATTAACATCAAATATAATTGTTACAGGTACTTTATCTTCTGAAATATCACTTAATAGTGTTTTCATTTCTGCAATAGTTTCGTTTGAGGCAGTATTGCTATTTAGAATATTTTGTAGATTCTCAACAAACAAAACAGATCGTTTCCCTGTTTTATCAAAATAATCTTGTGCATAATCAATTTCTGTACTTATTCTGTATAATGCCTCATCTTCATCCTCAGGCAATGTAAATTCAACCGTTCTCTGTAATATCTGCTCTTTTGTCCAATCCATAATATCTTTTTTTGCTTTTTTATTAGTTCCTTCAATCATTATTGCAGTAGGAATGCCAAGATTTTGAGCATTTTCAGAATTACTTAAAAGTTTTATAAAATGTTTATATAATGTTTTTTTATTTTCATTATCTTTTTTTAAAATTTTAACAATTTTGTTTTCTCTTTTTATTTCCTGTGTTAATTGTTCTAATTTAGAATTATTAATTTCAATCATCAATTCTTTAATTCTTCTAATTTCCGGCTGTATAAGATTTTTTACGTGTTTTTCTCTTATTGGATCAATCACACACATATCAATTATTGTTGGAATAAAACAAAGTGATGCACTTATAAAAAGAAAAATAGGATGATTGTCTGCATGATCCATCGCATCATTAGGATATATTTCTTTTAATCTTTTTTGAAAATATTCTTTTTCCCAATCGTCTTTACAAAGGTATTCTTTTGCCAATTCTAATTCTTTGTTATTAAAAAAATCTGTTTTATTATCTTGTGCACCAAAAGAAATATTCTTTAATTGTGTATAATTTGTTTTTTAAGAAAAATATTTATTTGTGTCTAAAGAATGTATTTGCATTTTTATTTATCATCCTTATTTCTTCGCTCATTTAGGAATAGGGCAATTCCACCTATTAAAATACCGCTGAGTATACCAGTTATATATATTATTTTTTTTGTTGATGCAAGTTTTTTTAAATGTTTATCAGAAAATTTATTTAATGGTTTTGTAATTAATTCATCATAATAAGCTCTATGTTCTTTACTATATTTTTCTAATTCTAAAGTATATTGTATTCTATCTGATGCAAGTGTTTCAAGTATATTTCCAAGTTCTTCTCTCTCACAAGGTATTGTTAAGTTTTTCAATATTTCTTTCGCTTTTTCAATATCTTTTGTATTTTGTATTAATTTATCTTTAAGTACTTTAATATAATTTTGACAAGCAGATACAACATCATTATTTCTGAAAGAAGTAGCTAATTCTTTTTTTAATTCTTTATTTTCTTTTACAAATATATCTTGAGCATTTTTATAATGTATAGAATTTACGATGTTAGAAATTTTTGCGCCCACAGCTGTTGGAATTGCAAGTAATGTAACAGATTTAATTTTATTATATTTAGAAGTTTTATTCTTACTTTCTGATTGTTTTGTACTTTCCTGTAAAGAACTTTTTGTTGAGTGAATATTAAATTCACTAAATATACCATTAGAAGTATTAATCATAATATGCTCCAATTAGTTCTTTTTTCTCATTTTTATATTTTTCAAGACTTTCTTTATCAAGTGCAGGTTCATTTGTTTTTATTTGATATAATAAATCATCTTGAGTTATATTGTCCTGATTTTTAATACATTCTGAACAAATATACTCAATTTGTGAATTATTATATGCTTTATTAGGAAAAACTGAACAAAGTTCCTCAGCAAGCTCTTTTAAATCAATTTTTTTCATATCAACATTAGGATAATCTTTTAAATAATGTTTAAAAACAAGTGCAGCATTAATCTCGTTTGGAGGTTCAATACAAACTTTAATAGGCATTCTTTTTTCAGCTCTTACAGGTGAAGGTAATACAAGAGGATTATTTGTTGTTGCAAATACAGTACAATGATAATTTTCGGAACAATTCTCTAAAAATCTTTTTAATTTTGGAAGAATACAAGAACCTTCATAAGCGTATCTGTCTATTTCATCAATAAGAATTATTGTTCTAATTCCTGTTTCCATAAATGTTTCTTGAGAATCTTCCGCTTTTTTTATTAGGTCTTTATAAAAACTTTTTTCTCTGTCTTCTTTTATTCTTGCAGAACTTTTAGGTTTTACCTTTTCAAAATTACATCCTGCACTTGAGGCAAATGCTTTTGCAAAACTGGTTTTTCCATTACCTATAGGACCAAAAAATAGTATAGAATTGGGTATTTCAACAGTTTGACCTGCTCTTTCAGATTCAATAAGATTTATAAAATTATCTGTTAATATAAATTTTTCTGCATCGTATCCTGCAATAGCATCAAATCCTTGATGAGAATCTTTCTTTTGAGCTATTTCTTTTGTTATTTCTAATGTTTTTTGAGCCAATTTTAAAGCTTGCTCAATTTTTATTAACTTTTCACTTGTCTCATTATTTTCTTTCAATAACTCCGCTTGTTGCCGTAGCATTTTAACATAAGCTTCTTGTGCTTCAATTGTAATATTTTGTGCCATTAAGAATCCTGTAATATTAGAATCTTCATCACGGTTAATTGAATGAATTTTTTTTGTTTTAAACAACCCATAAACTTTTTCTCTTTTAAGTTGTGCCCTCCTTTTTATTTCGTTTAAACCATCTTCAAATTTTTTTACAATATTATTATCTTCAATATAAGAAAAATCAATCTTGTCTTGATTTTTTTTATCAAAATTCCCAAGCGAAACACCTCTAAATGCAATATTAGAGTTATATTTATTAAATTTATTATTTGAATTGTTATTATTTAAAATTCTAATCATAAATTATTCTTTCAATGAGAATCAAATAGACAAAATAATATTTTTTGTTGTAGTTTAAATATATATTTTACATAATTTAACAAAATTATATAAATGTAAATTTAATTTTACTTTTGTCTATAAAATTAGCAAAAAAATTTTTTACAGTATTTGAAACTATGGCATAATAATTTTTGTTAAAATAGAAAGAATATAAAAATGAGAGTTCACCCGGTAATTGCAAATCAAGTACAAAAAAGTACAAAAATTCTCCCATAAAAAACAGGTCTAAATACAAGTATTGTAAACTTAAGTGATTCTTTTGTAAGAAAAGAAAAACAAATTACTTTTACAGGATTCAGAAAAAATCAAAAAAGAATAGAAAATAGAACAGAAAGTGATTTAAGTTCATCATTAAACGATACAAAGATAAAAGGAACTCCGTTTTTATTAGGATTAGCAACTTCAATAGCAATGGTAAAATTAGGGGCTGTGGCAGAGAATCTACTTTTTGATAAAGACGGCTTTATAGTTTCTGATAACGGTATTAAATCAGATATGGTAAATATTGATGCTGCACAAGGAATAATAAAATTTGAAGGAACTGGTATTGAGATAAAAGCAGACGACTATGATGTTGTAGATTGGGATAATGGTATATTTAGAAATTATGACGGAAGTGTAGATATTGATTTGAGCAGTAATAAATTTATAGATGCAGAAAGTGGTATTTTTGTTGATCCTGAAGCAAAAATCTCAGCCGTATTAGATGGTGATAGACTTCAAAATATTGCCATTCCTCATTTTGGCTCGGGATATCCTTTATTTCCATGGGGAGGTTCAAGTTTTGCAACAACAAAATCTAAAGATGCAAAAACTATTGAAGAAGAAGCAGAAGTTTATAAAAATTATGTAAAATCAGTCTTGCATTCGCAAGATGGAGATTTAACGCCGCAAGACACTAATATTAAAGATATTTTTGGCAATTCGATTATTGCTGCTACTGATAAAGACGGTGACAGATACTTGGCTTCATATTCTCCTGAAATCGATGATAATTCAGTATTTGCTCCCTTTAAGAAAATGTTTGGAACAGAAACAGTTGCAGAAACAGTTAATAATGTAAGATTAAAGTCATATATGGACGAAAATTTTCCAACATTTGGTACAAGAATACAAGTTTATGAAGGCGGACGAAATGCAGGAATACCGCCTTTACTTAAAGAATATGAACAATATGATAGAGATGCTGCCGATGTGGTAATGAGTAAAATTTCACAAGACAGCAGTTATAGCCCTGAACCTGGTAGTGATGAAGCAATAAATTTTTTAAAATTCCAAAATCATATGAGACAAATAGGAATATGGAAAGAATCAGTTATAGAACCTAATACTCTTTTAGATATTGACGGAGACGAAATATCTGATATTGATATAGATGGTGACGGTATTCCGGATTACGATATTGATGGTGATGGCATAATAGATTTAAGTTCTGAACAGAATAGAGGTGTTATCGGTCAATTAATTTATATGATTAAGACTCACATCAATAATTAAAGAGGCAGATATGATTGTTTCCCCTGTCCCAAATACCGTAGTAAATAAATATATTCCTAAAAAAACACAAGGAAGAGCTTCAAAATCTATAAAAGACAATAATGATATACACAAATTGCCTTTACAAAGCTATCAATATGGAATTAAAAATGTTTATGAAGATTATTATACGGCAGAAATAATGTTCAGAAACAATCTTGCAAATTTTCGTGGTATATTTGGCTCTCCGGATAATGCCGATAAATTAATACAAAATGATAAAATCAGAAGAAATGTTGTTGTATTCTTTCATAAATATGCTCAAGAACAACTAGACGAAATAGATAAAAAGAAAATACTAACAATTGATGAAATAAAACATAAACAGGATTTAGCAGAAGTTCGAGATTTTTTTAAAGAATATGAAGAATCCTGGGATGAAAGTGAATTAGGATATTCACATATACAAAATTATCCGATAGTTTCTTTTGCAGGACGTATGACAAAAGATAAAGAGAATCATTGTAAAAATATAGTTCATGCATACTCAGCTGCATGTGGTTTAATTTCTGCTGCAATGGGTGAGGGTGCAGCAGTTGGAGCTGATACTCCATTTTTGAGAACTGCACAATTTTTAATGTTTCTACAGCTTCAGCAAAATTTAAATGTTCCGGCAATACCGTCTCTTGAATACTATGCAAAAGAGATGTGCGCAGGAGCTACATTAGGAGTTGGCGGAGCAAAACTTGTAACATCCTGGTTCGGAATTGGAGCACATACTGCTTCAGTTTTATCGGGGAGTAGTGTTGTTACGGCCGGAGGTTCCGATGCTGTTATCACAGGTGGTGTTAGAGCTGTTAATGCGGCATTAAGTACAATTATAACCGAAAAAATGGGCAGAGGATATGTAAAAAGAGTCAAGCAAAACAGAATGACGTTAAAAAATCAAACAATGGAAGCAGGTTCATATTTTATTGGAAGGATGATATTTGCAAATGAAAATCCTTTATCTCAATTAAATAATGTTGATTTTAAAGATCCGACAAGCCCTGAATTAATAAAAGATGCTGTATCCCAAATTCCTATAGAACAACAGTTAGCAACTAATACTGTTTTGGATGTAATTGCAAAAGATGCAAATAATATAAGAAATTATTTTATTGCCAATATGGCTTTGTCATTGATTACATCAAAAGAGAAAGACCCTCAAAAAATAAAACAGCAAGCTAAAGCTACTTTTAAACAATTACTTATACAAACTGCTGTATATGAATTATGTGATAATGCAGTAAAAGGTCAAATATCAAAAGAAGCAACAGCAACAATAAAAGATATGCAAGAGAATTTAGAAAAATATCCTGAAGTATTTAGAGTATTTCAAAATGCAGAACATGAATTTTTCGAAAAAATAAATCTTGATACCTTAAACAGTGAAGCCTTTACAAACAAATTTAAAAATAAAACTTTTGTTTATAATTTGTCAGTTACTTGTAAACAATTTATAAGAGATTTTGAAGAAAGCTGGGTTAATAGAAACAGACAAAAGCAAATAGAGAATATAAGACAAGCTAATATCAGATTATTGGAAGAACAACAAAGAAACTCTCAAATAGAAAGTCTTAGTGATGAAGAAATGCAGGAGCTTCAGGAAACACTTGATGAAATAGAAAAAACTTTTAAAGCACAGAAAGAATATTTCAAAAGTCAGAAAGGTTTCGGATATGAAAGAATAGCTGGATACGAGAGTGAAAAAGAAGAAATTACTCAAAAGTTTATATTGCCATTAAGCTTACCCAATAAGAATATCGGCGGAAAAGTGCCGGGTGCAATTTTATTATACGGACCAACAGGTGTAGGTAAAACAGAATTTGCAAAATCAATAGCAGAGCAAGGCAAATGTAAATTAATATCATTTAGAGATGTTGATACAATTGAAGAATTGGATGATTATCTCAAAACATTACAGGATAATGCAAAAAAATCAAAAAGACATACCGTTATAAAAATAGATGAATTTGATGATTACGGCTCTGATAGTGAAGCTGCAAATTTATTTAGAAAATTTATAGCAGAAGCACCTGATAATAACATTACTTTGTTATTAACAACAAACAATCCTCTAGATATTGATAAAGAATTACTAAATGATTTATATACTATTCCTATTAATCCTCCTGACAAAGAAAATTGTTTAGAAGTTTTAAAATTTTATGCAGGCGATTTAAATGAGCCTGAACTCGAAGAGCTTGCCGATAAATTAGAACAGCAATCTCAAAACTGTGCATATAGTAATGCACAAATAAAGAAATTATGCACAGCTGCAAATGTAAAAAACAATTCAAATAAAAAAGAATTTATGCTAGACTTAATAGAAAAAACAACACCTGAAATAAATGAAGAGAATTTAACCAAGTTCAAAGCAGAAAAAGAAAAACTGCAAGGAGCGGTAAATGAAAGTTGAAATGAATAATACAAGAACATATTCGTTTTCTTCTAACAATAAGGATAAAAATAAATCTAAAAAAAGTATAATAAATACAAAGTTTTTACTTGCTTATGCTTCAATGTGTGCTGTTTTCCCTTATGATATTGATAAATATGTTGATAAAATTGATATTAATTTCAAACAACTACCAATAAAAGATAAAGCTAAAAATATTGCAAAAGCTGCTATCCCATTTTTTGGATATCCGTTGATATTATTATGCGGCTTAAAAGTGGCTGTAGATTTAATAAATAAAGAGTTGAATCTAATAGAAAAAACAAACTTAAAAGACAAGCATAATTAATTTTGAAATAAATATTACGACCCAATATTTTTTAAGTCATCAAATCAAACTAATATAAATTGACTCATATTGTGACTATAGTCAGGGATAATTTAAATGATACACAGACAATGATTGCGGTTTGTGATGTTTTTAATAATATTTTATCTGTAGAAATTCAGAACATCATCAACAAGATTAATTATTCTTGTTGTCATTTCTTCAATATATTCTGCAGATGTTAAACCGTTAATAACTATATCGGCATTTTTCATTGTAGGACGTATATATATTTGTGCCGTAGCATTTACATCATTAAACTGATGTTCTGCAGCGCTTCCGGTTTTACCTCTTAATATTGCTCTTGTAAACCATCTTTCTTTTATTTTTTCAAAAGGAGTAAACACATATACTTTTATATCAAACAAGTCAACCAGTTCTTCTCCTAATACATATAAGCCTTCCGCAAGTATTGCTTGTGTCGGATTCTTGTATGAGCGGTTAGGAATACTTTCGCATGTTACAAAATCATATTCAGGAGCATTAACTCCGCAGCCGTTTTTAAGACTTATCAAATGTGCGCGCATTAGTTCTAAATTTATTGCATCGGGTTTGTCAAAACTGAACCCGGTCTTATAAAGATTTTCATAGCTCCCCGCAGCCTTCAGTTCTTCCGATGTATCTTTGTAATAATCATCACAGCATAAAGATGTATATGATTCATTAAATAATTTTTTTCTTAATGCTTTTGATACATAGTTAACAAGAGTTGTTTTCCCCGAAGCAGATTCGCCGGTTATTCCTATCATACATTGTTTATGTTTATTAAAAACAAAATCTTTTACTATTTTTATTAATAATTTTTCATCCAAAGATAAAACTAACGGTTGTTTCTGCTGACGGTCATCTTCAAGTATATCTTTTATTCCGTCAACAATCTTAAATACTGCAATGCTGGTATTTGCTTCTTTATCTGTTATATTATTTTTTCGAACTGTTAAACTTTCTTTGGACATGTAAAACTCCGCTTTATTAACATTAAAACTCATTATAAAATAATTTGTTAGTTATTTCACTTAATTTTAACTTTTATTACTAAATTTTGTCCGAACAAAATTTCACGATAAGACACGAAGTGTTGTGAGTGAAATTTTGAGAGTGGCGCCTTGAAAAAGTGAGCCTCATCTTTTCGGCGACGATGAGTCGGCGAAAAGCGGATTACCGGCAGAGTGCGTAGGCTTGGCTGCGACAGCAGACAACCGTAGGCACGTTTATCGCCGGTAACCAAGAAGTGCGGGCGACACTAGATTAGATATTTATATATTCTCGGAGTTCATTAATTCTTTCTTCTACCAAAAGTTTTATAAATTCATTACGTTCTTTTATTTGCTTTTCATTGACAATTTTTTCGGGAAACAAGAATTGTTTTTTTGTATTCATTGTAATACATTCTTTTAATTCTTTTATTTTTTCATATATTGATATATCTATATATTTTGTATCCTCATACATGTCAGATAATATATCATTTAAAGTAAACAAAATATCTCTAGGATTATTTTGGTTAAGTGCATTGGTAAGAATTTTTATTTTACTCAAAATTTTTTCATATTTTTCAATAATGATTTTCTTTTTCTTTGGTAATTCAGTAGATAGGTATTCTTTTGCTGCATGATAGCCTTTATCTATTAATTCTGATTTTATTGTTTTATCAATAGTAAAATCAAACAATATTACATCTTTTGCATCAATTACAATGTAATCATATCTGTCATTTGTTGCATAATCATTGAAAACATTTTCAGTAGAAAGGTACCAAATAGTGTTAATAATTGAGTTTAAATAATCCATCGGATTTTTAATATCGCTTCCGTCGCGTGATCCTTCCAACCTTAATTCAAGCATTCTTGTTCCTGAATTATTGAGTTTATCGTAAATTTTCCATGCCGGCCAGCTTTTTATCAAATCACCATCCACAAGAAGGCTGTTCCCAAAATTTATCGGTTTCATTAGACCCGGAAGTCCTGCCGATGCTCTGACTGCCACTGCTATTTCCTCATCCGGTGTTGTATCTTTTGAAAAGATATAAGGTGTATTTGTATTAAAATCAAGGGTTAATATATATAAGTCAGTTTCTAAATCTTTAAATCTTATTTTTTGATTTTCATATTTATTACCATAAATTTTTCTGCCTGCTTTTTCTCGCAGCCATTCAAGGAATATTTCGCCTTTACTTATAGATATATCATTAGTAAAAAGGTTTATATTTAAATCTCTAAACATATTTATATTAAAATCGAAAAAAATATCTCTGATTTCATCTTCATTGTAGCCTAAGGCATAAAGAAAAGCGAAAACCGAACCGACAGACGAACCTGCAATGGATTCTATTTCAATGTTGAATTCCTTAAGAGCCTTTATTACTCCTATATATGCCATTCCTCTTATACCGCCGCCGCCAAATATACAGTTATATTTCAGTGAACTTTTCATCTCTTATCCTTTTATATGTCCGAACTATTCAACATGAGTTAAAGTAATAATAACATGAAAACATAAAATCAAGTTTAGCTTAAAATTTTAAAAGCGAATAAAAACTAAAAAAGACTCCGTTTTAATCCGGAGCCTTTTTGATTATTTGCAATTTTGTGCTTCTTCTTCTGTGACACCTTTTATTGTCAAACTTACTTTGCCTCTGTCATCAATTTTGATTATTTTAACGGTAACAACATCTCCCACATTAAGTTTGCCCTCAATAGTATCGATTCTTTCTTTACATACTTGAGAAATATGTACCATACCGTCTTTCCCAGGCGCAAGTTCAACAAATGCACCGAATTGAACTATTTTAACAACTTTACCCTTACATACCATTCCTTCAACAGGCTTGAATGTAATTTGATTTATCATATTTATTGCTATATCGGCACCTTCTTTATCATTTGAAGTTATTGTAACTTTTCCGTCATCTTCAATATCAATTTCAGCGCCTGATGCTTCAATTATTCCTCTTATATTCTTTCCTCCCGGTCCTATTACAGCGCCTATATCTTCAGTAGGTATAGTCATTGTATATATTCTCGGTGCATAAGGAGAAATGTCTTTAGCGGGTTCTGTTATTACCTCTCTCATTTTTGATAAGATATGTAATCTTCCTTCTTTTGCCTGAGCTAAAGCTCTTCTTAAAGTATCATTAGAAATACCTTTTGCTTTCATATCCATTTGAAGAGCTGTAATACCGTCATCACTTCCCGTTACTTTAAAGTCCATATCTCCGAGAAAGTCTTCGATACCTTGAATATCAGTTAATACCACCGGTTCTCTGTCAGGCTCCGTTATCATACCCATTGCGACACCGCCTATCATACATTTAACCGGAACACCGGCATTCATCAATGCCATTGAAGAACCGCATGTTGATCCCATTGATGTTGAACCGTTTGATTCTAATACATCAGATGTAACTCTTATTGTATAACCGAATTCTTCCTGTGAAGGAAGTGCGGGAATATTAGCTCTTTCAGCTAAATTACCGTGTCCGACTTCACGTCTTCCCGGTCCTCTTAAAGGTTTTACTTCTCCGACGGAAAAGCCGGGGAATATATATTTATGCATATATGTTTTTTTTATTTCGGGATCAACACCATCTAACTCTTGAGCCATTCCGGGGCCTGCAAGTGTTGCTACAGATAAAATTTGAGTTTGTCCTCTCGTAAATACGGCACTTCCGTGAGCTCTCGGAATAACTCCGACTTCACACCATATAGGCCTTACTTCGTTTGGTTTCCTTCCGTCTGCTCTCACACCTTCATCAAGAATCATGGCTCTCATAATTTTCTTTTCCGCGGCTTTGAATTCTTCCGCTACAAAGTCAATTCCGGTTTCTTCCATAATTTGATGGATATAGTGATCTTCAGGCAGAGCTTCAATTTTCTCTTTTACAAGCTTTTTAGCTTCATCAAGTTTATCTTGTCTGTATTTTCTGTCAAAGTTGTGATATGCATCAAAAATTATATCATGAGCAGTTTCATCAATTATTTGTTTCAATTCTGTTGTATCATAAGGATTTACAAATTCTTGTTTTTGTACACCGCATTCTTGAGCAAATTGAATTTGTGCTTCACATTGTTTTCTTATTTCTTCCTGTGCAAATTCAACAGCTTCCATAATATCATCTTCGGTTACGAATTTACAGCCTGCTTCAACCATTATTACGCTGTCATGTGTACCGGCTATAACAATGTCCAAATCTGATTTATCGGCCTCTTGATGAGTAGGGTTTGCAACAAGTTGTCCGTTTACTTTAGAAACTCTGACTGCACCTATCGGACCTTCAAACGGTACGCCTGACAACATCAAAGCAAATGAAGCACCGAGCATTGCAAGTGTATCAGGTTGATTTTGTTGGTCATAGCTAAATAATTGGGCTACTATTTGTATATCGTTCCTATATCCTTTTGGGAATAAAGGTCTTATTGGTCTATCTATTAAACGTGAAATTAATATTGCTTTATCTGAAGCTTTTCCTTCTGAGCGGTTATAACCTCCCGGAATTCTGCCTATTGCCGACATTCTTTCTTCATAATCTATCAATAACGGGAAAAAGTCTATCCCCACTCTCGGTTCGGGGCTTACACAACAATGCACAAATAACATGGTATCTCCGCATCTGACAGTTACTGATGATGCAGCAGACTGTGCATATTTACCGGTCTCAACAGTAATAATTTTACCACCTACCGGTATTTCAATTTTCTTTGATTCTGGAATCATATTCTTTCTCTTTTCTTCTTTCACTTCTCATTTTCGTTTTTATTATAACTTAAACAAGTTGTTTTATAAAATATTAAGTTATTTTAATAACTTTTATTACGTTTTTATTATCAAATGTTCAATTCGGCTTAATTCATGTGTTTTTTATTCGTTTGTGATATTATGTTTTAGGGAATTAAGATTATACTTATAAAATTGAATGAATTTTATCTTCCTTATAAATACCAAAAAAGTAGGAGAATTTAATGTTTAAAAAATTCAGATTTTTAGAAAATCTGTTTTCAGTGAGAAATTATTTTTATAACAATATAATGCATAAAATTATTTATATTTTTGGTATTAAAATTTCCATAAAAACAAAGATTAACAAAAAAGTTTTTTTTAAACTTCAAGAAATATACAGACATAAAGAAAAAGAACTAAAAAAGAAAAAAACTATAAACGTAGTTTTTATGTTGAGTCTTATTTCAATGTTTCCTGCTCGTCCGCTATTTGAATATCTATTAAAAAATAAAAACAGATATAAATACGATGTAAAAATTTTAATTGTTCCTGATCAGCGTTTTGGTTTAAAAAACGCGATTTCGAGTCAACTTAAAGCATATGAAGAATTATCCGCTGCTTACGGAGCAGATAATATACTCGTGTCTTCTGTTGACGGCAGGTTAGATACAATAGACATTAAAAATCTTGCGGATATTATAATACCTGCGCTGCCTTATGATATAACTCATCCAAAATACAGCCTATATAATCTTATAAATTTGGGCATATTACCTGCACTTGTAAATTACGGATATTTTCGTTCTATATATGACAGAAATTTGATTGTTTCCAACACATATTCTATGTACTGGAAGGTTTTTACGGAAAATAATTATAATCTTCAAGAATTTAAAAATTTTCAGCAAATAAATGGGAAAAATTGTGTATTAACAGGTTATTGCAAGTTGGATTTTTATGAATCTATAAAAAATACAATAAATAAAAAAGACAGAAAAGTAATAATGATTTCACCGCATCACTCTGTAGATGGTGGATATAACAGTATTATGCACCTTTCAAATTTTTATAAATATGCGGATTTATTTTTAAAATTACCGGAATTATATCCTGATATAGATTTTATTTTCAGACCTCATCCCGCATTGTTCTTTTGTCTTGAACGAAAAAATTTTTGGGGAAGTGAAAAGGTTGAAAAATATATTAAAAAAATGAAAAGTTATAAAAATGTCAGATATAGTGACGGAGGCGACTATTTACGTGATTTTGCCGAATCGGATGCATTAATACAAGATTGTGGCTCTTTTTTGGTTGATTATTTTTATACTAAAAAACCTCAATGTTATATGCTTAAAAACAAAGAACAAATTAATGAAACTTTTTCTGATTTTGGAAAACTTTGTTTAGAAAATGTTTATAAAGCCTATAACTCCGATGATATTATTAATTTTATTAATGAAGTAGTAATTAATGAAAATGATTATATGAAAGACCAACGTGACAAATTTGCAGAAGCTGAGGTAATGATTAATTATCCTAATGTTTCAGAAAAAATAGTTGATTTATTTAATCAAATTTTTGGAGCAAATAAATGAAGAGAGTAATTACATACGGAACTTTTGATGTTTTGCATTACGGTCATGTAAATTTACTCAAAAGAGCTAAAGAACTGGGAGATTATTTAATAGTTGCATTATCCAGCGATGAGTTTAATATTATAAAAAATAAAAAATCGTATTATACATACGAACAAAGAAAAATAATATTGGATTCCTGCAGGTATGTTGACTTGATTATACCTGAAAATAATTGGGAACAAAAAGAAACAGATATAAAGAAATATAAAATCAATACTTTTGTTATGGGTGATGATTGGCAAGGGAAATTTGACTTTTTAAAAAAATATTGCGAAGTTATTTACCTTCCGCGAACACCGGATATTTGTTCGACTGATGTAAAAATACATTTACTGCAAGAAAATAAAAAATTATTAGAATAAATTTATTCAATTATTATTAACATTAAATTTTTTATATAGTTTATCTAAAAACAGTTTTGCGGCGGGCGAGAATATCTGATATTTTTTCCATACAATATCAAGACCCGATTCAAGTTTCGGATATAAAGGTCTGAAGCAAAGTTCGCTTTCATTTGAAGTATCGGCAAGCTTATCCAGTGTTACCGCACAGCCTACACCTGCTTTCACCATAATTGCGGCATTATATACAAGGTTATATGTTGCAGTTATATTCAGTTCATTATATTTATCTTTAAACCAGTCAAGAAAACCGCTGTCTTTTGAATATTTAGGTGACATTTGGCGTGATGCCAAAATCGGGATATTAAGTAAATCATCTACTGTTATGTTTTCTTTTTTTGAAAGAGGGTTGTCTTTTCTCATAATTACACCCCATCTGTCTTTTTCGGGGAGTTCCAGGTGGTCATATTTTGAAAAATCAACAGGTTGTATTAAAATGCCAAAATCTAACAATCCCTTGTCTAATTTTTCCATTACGTCTTCGGCGTTGCCTGAATAAATATGAAATTTTATATCGGGAAATTCGATTTGTATTTCTTTTATTATTTCGGCAATATATTTCATGGAGTCTGATTCTCCTCCGCCAATATAAATATCACCTGTTATTATATCTGAAATTGATTGAAACTCCGCTTCGGTCTTTTCAACCAAATCAATAATTTCTTCCGCTCTTTTTCTCAAAATCATTCCTTCCGGAGTAAGGGTTACTTTATATTTCCCGCGAACCAACAGTTTTTGTTTAAGCTCTTTTTCCAAATCTTGCAGCTGGCGCGTCAACGTAGGCTGGGTAAGATGAAGAGAATTAGCTGCACCGGTTATGCTGCCTTCTCTTGCTACTGCCAAAAAGTATTTTAACACCCTTATTTCCATATAATAATATTATTTTATTGAATTATGCCTGTCAAGTATTTTTAATTATTTAATATAAGTATTTGCTATTTATGGAAAATGATTAATAATGAAATTAGAAAGGTAATAAATTTGTGAGTTTTGATAAAGAAAAATTAATTGCAAATTTAAAAGATTCAGGTTGTAATGATGAATTCATTACAAAGTTTATTATTTCAGAAAAAAAATTAACCCGAAAGAAAGATTGAAATTATTATTTTCTCACAGAAAAACTCTATTAGAAGGGCTTCACATAAAGCAAAAACAAATTGATTGCCTTGACTATCTTATTTTTAATTTGGAGCAGGAAATTAAAGGAATATAAAAATGGAAATAATAAGAATTAATACCCCGCGAGGTTTGGAGCTTAAAGGTGCAATGTGGGGAAATAATTTAATGGATACGGTTGTTATAATGATGAGCGGAATTTGCTCAAATGTATTTCAAAATGATTTATTAACAGAAACCGGCGAATTATTAAGCAGCAACAATGTTGCATTTATAGCCGGGCATGCAATGGATGCTTTTTCTTGTATAGCATATTCGGATTTTTCAACAGGAAAACAAAAATACACAGGAACTGTGTTTGATGATTTTTCTCTAGCTTATGAAGATGTTGAAAGTTATGTCAAATATGCAAAAAATTTAGAATTCAAAAAAATAATTTTAGCGGGGCATTCTTTAGGTTCAAATAAAATTATTAATTATTTGGGGAATACAGCGGATAATTTTGTTGAATATTTTATTGTTTCAGCACCGGTTGATTTGACATACTGGTTTACTGTCATGCCGGGAGTTAAACAGTGTATTGAAACCGCGCAGGATTTTGCTGCACAAGGAAGAGGAAAAGAAATTCTGCCATTTCTTTTCGGCGGTTTTTCTCCGATGTGTGCAGAATCAGTTTTGAACTTTTATAACGCTTTCAATCTTAAAAATTGCCCTGTTATAAGTAATGAAGGTGAAACAGATTCTTTATACAATATAAAAATTCCGGGTGCATTTATTATCGGAGAAAAAGACAGTCTAACAGACAATAATCCTAAAGGATTCATTGAAAAAATAAATTCATATTGCAGAAATCCAAAAAATAACAAGCTTATATTAGTTCAGGGAGCTTCGCATATATTTTACGGGAAACATAAAGAATTTGCCTCTGAAGTTCTTAATTGTGTTCAATCACGTAATATTTTGTATTGCAGTTAACTGTTTAATGTAAATTTTTTTTACGAAATCCAAAATAATTTCAATTTTTGTATATAAAAAGACTTTATTATAATATAAGCCTTATATATTTTGTATGCAAAAATACGTTAAACGGGATTAAAAAATATGATTAGCTTAGAACTGGATTTAGGATATTTAAACAGCTATTATCATATAAGTACCTCTACTTTAGAGAGGTACCAAACAAAAAGTCTGACTGAAATTATGGAAATTGAAGCGGCAAAAGGAAATTCGCGCGCCGCAAAATTTTTAACTCAGTTAACAACAGACCCTCAAGAACTTTCTAAAGTTTTACAGTTAATAAATCCCCAAAACAGATATTTGATTCTGTCAAATATGAATCAAAATGATTTAATGGAAGTAATGCAATATTTAAAGCCCGAAGAATTATTATTGGGCTTGAGTATATTTACAAAAGATGCAATTTTGGAATTAATGATGTTGTTAGAACCTGAAAGTCTTGCAACTGTTGTATTAAACGAAATGGATCCCGAAAAATTTCTGTCTAAACTTCCTGAAAAATTCCTGGATGAATTTCTTGATTCGGATAAAATAGACCGCAATATGTTTATTAAGGCACTTGATAAAGTTGATGAAGCAGAGCTTCAAAAGATGATGGAACATTTCACCGGAGAATCTTGTTATGACGATAAAGAATCCATAATTGAGAACATGAACTCATTATCCGAGGATAATTTGCTGCGAGCAATGCATGAATTTGAACCAAAAGGTAAACAACAACTAATACTCGGTTTATTGGAAGATAAACCCGAACTTTTTGAAGAATTTTCTCCCGAAGCTATGACATACCCGTTCAGAACTATGGATAAAAGTGAAATATTAGGAGCCCTAACTGTTTTAGATACAAAAGATATGCTGCCGATGGTAGAGGATTTACCGCAGGAAATTATGGCATTAATTGCAACTCAGATAGATCCCGAAATGTTTGCTAAAGTTCTATGTTCTAACTTTAGTGATGTTATTGCCGATTGCGGTATAAAAATGTAATTGTTAATTTTTATTTATTAATTAACAAAATGTAGTCTGCCAAGTATAATTTAGAATATTATACTTAGGGAGAAATTTATATGAAAGTTTATAATGTAAAAAATGGCGGCTCATTAAAAAATGTTATTATAAGTTCAATGACTTTAATATTAGTTATTTCTATTTATATTTTTCTTTTTTGGTTTGCCGGATGCAAATCATTTACAGATGTACCGTATCTTATTGCTGATTTTTATTCTAGTGCAATAGATAGCGGTATCTCAAACTTGATAACTGTTATTGTAATATTCATAATTTTTCCGCTTATAAGTATTTTATATTTTATTTTATCAATTAAGTTAAGACAAAAATCACTAAAAGAATATTGGGATTTTTTACCCGGGAGAATCGATTTTTGCTATCCGATACCCCAAGAAAATTTTTCTTTAAGTTATTCTGATATAAAAAATATTAATTTTATTATTAATTCAGAAAAGGTAAAAACAAAAAACGGAAGTTATATAGAAGTAAATAATGTTATAACACAGATAATTTTAAAGGATAATGAGAAATTATATGAAATAGAATCATCAGATGGTGATCTTTTTAGTTTAATTATAAATATTGTATCCTATTCAAGAAGTGTAGAAAATATAACTTATGAATTTCTAGGAGAAGGAGATCCTGATGATTGGGGTGAAAAACTGGATAATTATATAAACTACGGGTATAAAGACATATTTGGTACAAACCAATTTAATATGTCATTGGGATTATCTTTATTATTAAGTTTTATTGGCAGTTGTTTTTTATATAGTTTGAATGGAAAAATACTGAACTGGAATTTAGTTGAAGATTATTGGGGTATTTTTTTATTAATTTTTATACTTTCTGCCGTTTCCATTTTTATCGATATTCTTCTTATAATTGATAAAGAGAGAGATTATAAGTTTGAATTGAGCAGGGGAAACACAAATAATCCCAACAAATTTTATAGAAATCTTATTATTGCTTATTTGTCAATAAAACTTATAATTATTTTTGTTTTTTCAATATTTTATTTATAAATTTGATTTATGTATAATATTGAAGGAAGCTAAAAATGAAAGTTTATAAAAAAAGTGAGCGAGGTTCTGTTTTTAAAAGTTCCGTATTTCTTGTAATTTCTTGCGGAATTACCTTCTTTGCTTTTTACAGTGCCGGATGCCGATCATTTTTGGAAATTCCCGATGTAATTTATGATTTTTATTTAAATTCAAACGATATATTTACTTTTGTTACTTGCTATGTAATAGTAGTATTAATTTTGCCGATTATTAGTTTTCTGTATTTTATCATTTCGGTTGTATCAAGTTTTAAGTCAAAAAAAGAATACTGGAATTTTTTACCCGGAAGAATTGATTTTCATTTTCCGCATGAATATTTAAATTTTTCTTTAAGTTATTCTGATATAGAAAAACTCCATTTTGTTATACATACTACAGATATAGAATCGTTTGATTACAGGTGTTATTTGAATCATGCAATTGCAGAAAACATCAGAATAGAAATAACTTTGAAAGATAAAAAAAAGTACGAAATAGAAACATCGCGTTTTAGAGCTTATAAAATGCTCATAGATATTATATCTTATGCAAGAAGCATAAATAACATAACTTATGCTTTTACAGGTGTAGGCGATCCTGATGATTGGACTGAAAAGCTCGATAATTATATAAACTACGGATATAAGAATTTGTTAGGTAAGAATCATTTTTGGTGTTTATTTGCTTTGTCTTTATTTTTATGTATAATCTCATTGTTTTTTTTAATTGTCGAATTAGTTGTTTTAAATGGTGGAGCAGATTTAATTATCTTAACTTATGCTTTTTTTATTTCTTTTTTTATCGATATTGTGCTTATAATTGATAAAGAAAGAGATTATAAGTTTGAATTGAGCAGGGGAAATATAAATAATCGAAGCATTCTATGCAGAAATTTTATTATTTCTTATTTAGTAATAAAGATGATTATATATTTTAGTTTTTATTATATAGTAAAATAATTTGTTTTTTTATCCGTATTATAATTAATAATGGATAAGGAGATACGAATATGAATAAAAAACAAATGTTGGAAGATGATTTAAAATACATTTGGCGTCCTTTTACGCAAATGAAATCATTGGAAGATGAATCAAATAAACCGATTATTATAAAACGAGGAAGAGGAATATATTTAGAGGATATAGACGGCAATAAATATATTGATGCGGTATCATCCTGGTGGGTAAATACATTGGGCCACTCTAATAAAAGAATAAACAAAACAATATATAAACAGGCAAAGAAAATTGAACATGTTATATTCGCAGGATTTTCACATAAACCCGTTATCGAGTTTTCAAAAAAGCTTGTTAACATGATGAATAATAAATTAACAAAAGTATTTTTCTCCGATAACGGCTCTACAGCTGTAGAAGTTGCACTAAAAATGGCATATCAATATCAGGTGCTTAAAGGCCATCCCGAGAAGAAAAAATTCATAGCATTAAAAAATTCATATCACGGTGATACACTGGGTGCGGTATCAGTCGGAGGAATTGATATGTATCACAAGCTTTATAAACCGCTGCTTTTTGAAATAAGACAAGCATTAAGTCCTTATTGTTACAGATGTCCTATGGGTTGCAATAAAGAAACATGCAGTTGTGAGTGTTTATCTTCAGTTGAAAACATTTTAAAAGAAGAGGCTGATAAAATTGCAGGTATTATAATAGAACCTCTCGTTCAAGCGGCCGGAGGTATGATTATGTATCCCGCTAAATATATAACAAAATTAAGAAAAATTTGTGACAGATATAATATTTTGTTAATAGATGACGAAGTTGCAATGGGATTTTACAGAACCGGTAAGTTATTTGCTTATGAACATGCTCAAATAGTTCCCGATATAGTTTGCGCGGCTAAAGGTATAACTGCCGGGTACATGCCACTTTCCGTGACTGTAACTACTGATGAAATATACAATGCATTTTATGATGATGATATTGACGGATATAAAACTTTTTATCACGGACACAGTTATACTGCATATCCTCTTGCACTCGCAGTTGCGCTTGAAAATCTTAAAATATTAAAAGAAATGAATGCCGAAGAATATCTTAAGCCTAAAATTGCTAAATTTTCAAAAGAACTCGAAAAATTCAAAAATCATAAAAATGTGGGTGATATAAGACAAACAGGCATGGTTTGCGCTGTAGAACTTGTTAAAAATAAAGAAACAAAAGAACCGTTTAAATATGAAGACGGAATAGGTAAAAAAATATACCTCGAGGGGTTAAAACTCGGCGCAATTTTAAGACCTATGTGGAATTGTATATATTTTATTACCCCTTATGTTATTACTGAAAAAGAAATAGAAAAATTGGTAAATATTGCATATGAAGCATTAAACAGAGTGCTTCCAAATGAGGAGTAAACTATGGAATACTTTATTACCGGTATAGATACAGATATAGGAAAAACATATATAACTAAAGGGCTGTCTTTGGCGTTTGAAAAATGCGGTAAAAAAACAGGAGTATACAAACCTCTTCAGTCAGGTGCCGTTAAAACGAATAATGGGTTAAAAGCGCCTGATTTAGAAGCTGTTAAAGAGTTATCTTCTACCATTAGAACAAAATATTCATATTTGTTAGAAGGAGAGGTTTCTCCGGCATTAGCCGCAAGACTTGCAGGTGTAAATATAAGTATTGAAAAAATTAAATCTGATTTTGAAAGTTTTAAAAAGCGAAATGATATAACTTTTGTTGAAGGGGCAGGCGGTATTTTGGCGCCTGCTGCAGATTCAATTTTATGCGCTGATTTGATTAAAAACTTAAATATACCGGTAATTATTGTAACAGTGCCTTTTTTGGGGCGATTAAACCATACTCTTTTAACAATTTACTATGCAAAAGCCAATAATATTAATATCAAAGGAATTGTTGTTAATAAAGTCCCTCAAAAAACCGATGATTTGGCCGTTTTAAATTTTGTTGATGAACTTAAAATGTATACTGATGTTAAAATTTTAGGTGAAATACATGACACACCACAATTAAAACTTGATGAATTTGTTTCATTGACAAATAAGCTTTAAATAAAATCAAAAATAATTTTCTTAGGGAGAAATATATGAATAATTGGTTATATTTAATTCTTGCTATTATTTTAGAAACATTTGGAACAACTTGTTTGAAGCTTTCAAACGGTTTTTCTGTTTTGATTCCTTCTATTATAACTGTGGTATGTTATATTCTATGCTTTTTATTTTTATCGTATTCATTAAGAACAATAGATATGAGTATTGCATACGCAGTATGGTGTGCTTTTGGCATATTATTGATTAGTTTAGTAGGAATGACATTTTTTCACGAAACTTTAAATACTGTTAAAATAATATCTATTATTCTTATTATAATTGGTACTGTAGGTCTAAGACTTTCTAATTAAAATAAGTTACTTTTTATGTTTTTCTCCCCACTCGCAAAGTGCATATAAAACAGGAATAAACGATTTACCCTTTTCAGATAGTGAGTATTCAACTTTTGGAGGTATTTGAGGATATTCTTTTCTTACTATTAAATTATCTGTTTCAAGTTCTTTTAAACAGTCTTTTTCGCCTGATTTCACGTTTTATCCTTTGTAAAAGTAAGTTACCTTTATGACCGTACTTGAATAAATTACCATAATAATTTAACATAATATAGGTTAAAAAAAGGAGATTTTAATGAATAAAGTTTTATTAATTAACGGTTCGCCAAATGAATTCGGATGTACCTATACTGCATTAAAAGAAGTTGAAACAACACTAAAAAAACACGATATAGAAACAGAAATTATATATTTAGGGAAAAAACCGATTTCAGGCTGTATTGCTTGCGGTAAATGCCGTCAAATAGGACATTGCGTAATTCAAGATATAGTAAATGAAGTAAGTCCTAAACTTGAAGAATGTGATGCTTTAGTTATAGGCTCACCCGTATATTATGCGGGACCTGCAGGCATGTTGTGTTCATTTTTAGACAGACTGTTTTTCAGTAATCCTTCAAAGATGGCAGGCAAACTCGGCGCAGCGGTTGTATCTTGCAGAAGAGGAGGTGCAAGTGCAGCATTTGACAGATTGAATAAATATTTTAGTATAAGCAACATGCATATAGTGGGTTCTCAATATTGGAATCAGGTTCATGGTTTTACCCCTGATGACGTAAGAAAAGATGAAGAAGGACTGCAAACAATGAGAACACTTGGCGAAAATATGGCATGGATGCTTAACAATATCGAAGCCGGAAGAAAAAGCGGAGTCAAAGCTCCCAGTTATGAAGAAAAAATATATACAAATTTTATAATGAATTAAGTTTAGAATCCATTGCCGGACAATGACACATATTTACAAAACATTAAATAATGTTTAAAATAACTGTCTGATAGTGTTGACAATGGATTTTGCTTGTAGTATCAATAAAATATAATAAGTCAAAAGGCAGTATTGTTTGTGCTGAGCAAGACTGCAAAGTAAATTAATTCACAAGGAGAAATCATGCCAACAATAGCACAGTTAGTACGTAAAGAACGTAAAAGAACAACTGATAAGACTAAATCGCCGGCGTTAGCAAATTGCCCTCAAAGAAGAGGTGTTTGTACAAGAGTTTATACAACAACTCCTAAGAAACCTAATTCTGCGCTCAGAAAAGTAGCAAGGGTAAGATTAACAAACGGCTTTGAAGTTACTTCATATATTCCGGGTATCGGACACAATTTACAAGAACACTCTGTTGTATTAATCAGAGGCGGAAGGGTTAAAGACCTTCCGGGTGTAAGATATCATATAGTAAGAGGTACATTGGATACAGCAGGCGTCGCAAACAGAGCAAAATCAAGATCAAAATACGGCGCAAAGAGAGCTAAAAAGAAATAAGAAAGGCGATTTAAGTAATGTCAAGACGTAGTAAACCTGCAAGAAGAATACCTGCTCCCGATGCTGTTTATAATAGTGTTGATATAGCAAGCTTCATAAACAGATTGATGAGACGCGGTAAAAAATCAGTTGCAGAAAGAATTTTTTATTCAACATTAGAAAATTTAAAAACAAAATCAAAAGATGAACCGTTAGAAATATTCAAAAAAGCTTTAACAAATGCAACTCCTTTATTGGAAGTTAAAGCAAGAAGAATAGGCGGTTCTACATATCAAGTACCTTTGGAAGTTAAAGCGGATAGAGGTATGGTACTTGGCTCAACATGGTTAATCGAAGCAGCTAAAAAACGCAGCGGAAAATCAATGGTTGAAAAATTAACAAATGAACTTATGGATGCTTCAAATGGAGTTGGAGCTGCTTGTAAAAAACGCGAAGATACCCATAAAATGGCTGAAGCGAATAAAGCATTTGCTCATTACAGATATTAATTTGTTATTAAATAATATTAAAAAATCACCTTAACTTTGTTAAGGTGATTTTTTTGTAATTAAATACAATTGCTATACTTGTTATAATGTAGGTTCTTTTTCATTTTCATAGATATCCTGGTCTGCAACATCGTCACAACCTTCATCCGGGGTTGTTGTTGAGTCATCGGGAGTAGTTGTTCCGCCCGGGGTTGTCGTTCCGCCCGGAGTTGTTGAGTCATCGGGAGTGGTTGTTCCGCCCGGGGTTGTCGTTCCGCCCGGAGTTGTTGTTGAGTCATCGGGAGTGGTTGTTCCGCCCGGGGTTGTCGTTCCGCCCGGAGTTGTTGTTGAGTCATCGGGTGTAGTTGTTCCGCCCGGTACTACAACATCAACTTCGTCACCATGAATATTGTCGGGGTAATTATCGTCACTACCTGTGTCGCCTGTGTCACCGGTACCGCCGGTGCCTCCGGTTTCATCATTGCCACCAGGGGTAGGCTCTTTTTCATCTACAGGTGTATCATCTATAGGAGAATCATCACATCCATCATCTGGTTTCGGCTCAGGTGTCGGGTCGGGTGTTGGGTCGGGTGTTGGGTCGGGTGTTGGGTCGGGTGTCGGGTCGGGTGTTGGGTCGGGTGTTGGGTCGGGTGTTGGGTCGGGTTTAGTGGTTACCTTTGAACCTCCGCCACCACCTGTCGGTCTATATTCAGTTAAAGAATAAACTATAGTTTGACCATCTTCTTCTCCGTCTCTTAAGGATGTATTTATTATTTTTAACTGTTTCTTTTCATTACCTGCTTTATCAGTATATGTATCTTCTATAACTCTTGCATAATTAGTAATACCGTTTTCTTCATCTCTATATGTAAGTAATGGTTCATTACCGGTATCAACCAAAGCACCTATAACTTTTCCTTGATCATCTCTTATTTTGTACCCCATAACACTTTCAGCATCAGGGTCATCACTATTTTGAGTTATTTCGGTCTGACCAGGATCCATATTAAGATCAAATACAGCTTTAAGTATAGTATGTGTATCTTCCATACTTATTGCTTTCGGGTTCGGCCCTGAATCCGAAACTTGTTTATCTGCATCTAATATATCATCATGAGATACATTTTCAGCCTTAACGCTATCTACATCGGCATGGAAAAAGTTATCTTGTGATACTTCTAATGAAAACCTTGTGTTCATTTTATCTATACAATAATCAGGTATATTTATTTTATATATATTATCTGAACCTGCATAAGTAGGCTCCTTAAGTTGAAGCAAATCTCCTCTTCTTTCATCAGGGTCAAAATTTTCTGCCGTAAATGCAGAAGCTGCCGTATCTGCTGCTGTTTCTGTGTTAGCTGCATCACCTGTTGCAGCTATTTTATAATTCCCTTCGATGTTTGCAAGCTCGTAATAATCATCCATTGTCATATTTTCTGCATTATCTAAAAAGTCTGTATAAAATTGATTATTTGCTGCAGTAATGTCAACAGAATCAATATCAGTATCCGTTGATGTCTCTTCGGCAGATGCAGTACTTAAATCTATTACTTCTTCTGTTGAGTCTGAATTTTGAGATTGTAACTTTTTCAAGTATTCTAAGTTAGATATACTACTAGATAACCCGTTTACTCCATTCATGCCGTTTGTCATATTTTTTCTCCTATATAAATACTTGATTTTATAATCGGCTCTTTTTCAAAAAAACTTTAGAAAATACAATGTTTATTTGTAACAATTCTTAATAAAGATTTACAAAAAAAGTCTCCCTTTTTAGTGGGAGACTCTTTCTCTTAGTTGGAAGAATTATCAGTAGCAGTATTTGATTTATTATTTAGGGGCGGATTCGAAAATTTACTATTATCAGGAACTTTTTGAGGAGAATTACCATAATTAAATCCGAATCCGCTATTATTATAATATCCGTTTATTCCGCGTCTATACGGGTACGGCATTATATATTTGTATTGAATTATCGGTTGATTATTTGATGGTATTGAGTATATTTCTATTTGTTTTTTGAGTTTTTCAATTTCTGCCTGAAGCTTTTTATTTTCTTCTTTTAATTTTTCAATTTCAAGATTTTTAATTTCTTCTTCATGCCTTAATTGTTCATTTTTAATGTCTTCTTCTGATGCATTTATATGCAACACTTTTGTATAACCTGCACCATAAGCACATGGAGTTATAAGAAAAGAAATTAATATTAAAGCAGCAAATAAAGTCTTTTTCATTTAGTGCCTTTCATTATATATAACGAAATTCAAATATAAAAGTTCATTTTTATCTGTAATTTTGAAATTGTAACGGCACATTATAAGAATCGGCATTTTCGCGCAGCATTTTTATAACAGCTTGCAAATCATCTTTATCTTTACCTGACACCCTTATTTGTTCACCTTGAATTGAAGCTTGTACTTTAAGTTTAGTGTTTTTTATATCGGCAGTTATTTTTTTTGCAAGTTCTTGAGTTAAGCCTTTTTTCAGATTAAAAACCTGTCTTACATTTCCGCCGAGTGCATTTTCAATATTTTGGGCATCTAAAATTTTTATGCTTAAGTTTCTTTTAATCATTTTAGATTGCAGGATATCTACTATATTTTTTAATTTCATTTCATCATTTGTTGTTATAGTTATAGATTTATCAGCATCAAGAATTACATCAGAATTAGAACCTTTAAGGTCAAATCTTGTATTTAATTCTCTTTTAACCTGGTCAACCGCATTTACAAGTTCTTGTTTATCAAACTCAGAAACAATATCAAAACTGCAATCTTTCGCCATATAAAACTCCTTATTCTCTAATAAACAGATTATACAATATTGTAAAGGATTTATCAAAATAATTTGATTTATAATTAAACTCTCTTGACATTTTATAGACAATTGTCTATAATAGTAATATGCTAACTGAAAAACAAAAAATATTCTTTGAAAAACTTAAAGAATTATATGGAAAGGAGGTTTTGCCAAGCTTTGATATAATAGCAAAAGAATTTGGCTTTAAGCATAAAAATTCTGTATGGCAGTATTTTAACAAACTTAAAGAAGAAGATTTAATATATGAAAAGAATAACAGATTTTATATAAACAGAGAATTATTCGGTGCTGTACTATTTTCTTCGGTAGTCAAAGCCGGGTTTGCATCTGTTGCGGATGATTATGTTGAAAAAAGAATATCACTGGATGAAAGTTTTGAAATAAATAATCCGTCTACTTTTTTATTTACTGTTTCGGGTGACTCTATGATTGATTTAGGAATCTATGAAGGTGATAAAGTAATAGTCAAAAAAACAAATACGGCAAAAAACGGTGATATTGTTATAGCGTATATTGACGGAGGATATACTCTCAAAACATACAGAAATAAAAACGGTAAAGTTTGGTTAGAACCTGCTAACTCTGATTACCCTAATTTATATCCTAAAGAGCAGCTTATAATATTCGGAATTGCTCAAGGAATAGTAAGAAAATTTTAATTATTCAAACATGTTTTTTATCCAAGTTGCGGGGGCTGCGTTCCTCCAATAAGTAAATTCCCCCGCAAAGTTTTTTTTAAGGAAGGTTATGAAAAATAAAACTATTGCGCTTGTTGACGGAAACAATTTTTTTGCAGGATGTGAAATTCTTATGAATCCTTCATTAAGAGGCAAACCGGTATGTGTCTTAAGTAACAATGACGGATGTGTTATAGCCCGTTCAAATGAAGCAAAAAAACTCGGAATAAAAATGGGATTGCCTTATTTTATGGCAAAAAGAGAGTTTAAGGGTGTTGTTTATTTGAGCGCTAATTTTACTTTGTACCATGAGCTCTCTCAACGAATGATGAAGTTTTTAAATAAATATTCGGATAAAATTGATGTATATTCAATAGATGAAGCGTTTTTAGATGTAACGGGCTGCGATAAACTTTTTGGAGTATCATATAAAGAATTGGCAGCTCAAATCAAAGAGGATATTGCCTCAAATTTAGGACTTGATGTATCTGTCGGAATCGCAAATTCTAAAATATTGGCAAAAATCGCAACACACAAAGCAAAAACAAAAGCTGGAGCTTATGTAATAGAAAGACATTTAATAAAGGAAGAATTGCAAAATATTCCTATTGAAGAAGTATGGGGTATTGGAAGAAATATATCAAGAAGTTTAAGAAAATTCGGAATATTTTATGCACATGAAATATTGTTGAAAGATGATAATTTTTATAAGACAAACTACGGTAAAAAGGGTTTAGAGCTTAAATATGAACTTGAAGGAAAAAGTGTAATTCCTCTTACTGGTGAAATTGAAAAACCGAAATCAATTCAAAGAACAAGGGCGTTCCCTGAGTTTTCTTCTGATAAAGAATATATAAAAACTGAACTAAATATGCATTTACGTAATGTTTGCAAAAAATTAAGAGAGAATAATTTAGAAACATCTTTAGTTTCGGTTATGTTAAGAACAAAAGATTTTAGAATATTTTTTAAAGATAAAAAACTGGAATTTTCAACAAACTCTGAAATTATGCTGTCAGAAACGATATATGAACTTTTTGAATCTATTTACAAAGAGAATATAACTTTTCGCGCTTCAGGTGTATGGGCTTCATCATTAATAGACATTGAAAAAACGCAATTAAAACTATTTGGAGATTATGAGAATATAAAATGCAATCGAATTTCCGAAATATTAGACAAACTGGAAGATAAATACGGAAAGGGAATAATTTCTCCCGGGCTTTTAGGCATAAAATCAGTTGCACAAAGACATAAAAGAATAATGGGATTTGTTTCTAAATAAAAGCAATTTTATGCTGTTTTAGTTTGAATGTTGAATTTATTATTTTTAAACAAATACAGAATATAAAAGAAAGCTGCAAACCCCGTTAAAATAGAAGCGCATGGAGGTGCTATACCCAAATTAAATAAAGTTGCCCCCGGCATTGTTCCCAAAATAAAAGCGAGCGGAACTCTTATAGCAAATGCCGAAAAAATATTATTGCAAGCTGCAAAAATAGTTCTTCCGCTTCCGAATAAGAAGCCGTTGCAACAAAATACAAAAGGAACAAGTATATAATCAAAACTAAAAGACCTTAAATAGTCTGCACCCGCGCTAAGTACATCCGTGTCCGTCGTAAAAATTGCAATAGCGCTTTTAGGTGCAAGCTGCTGCCAAAGAAAGAATATAATACCAAACGTAGCTGCAAAAAATATTGAAATTTTTAATGCTTTAATACAACGGTGTATGTTTCCTGCCCCTAGATTTTGAGCAGTTAGTGCAGTAAGAGCCATTGCAAAAGACCCTGCAGGCAGCATCATAAAAGCATTTAACCTGACAACAGACCCGTAAGCTGCCGATGCCGCAACGCCCATTGAATTTGCAATAGAGAATAAAAATAAAAACGTTAACGGAATTAAAGTATCCTGAAGAGATAGCGGAAGCCCTATTTTAAATAATTCTTTTGCAGTTTCAATATCAAATTTAACGTTTCGAAACTGAAATTTGAAAACAAAATTGCCTGTTTTCAAATAAATTATACCTATTATAACGCTAATTAACTGCGAGAAAACGGTTGCAATTGCAGCACCTTGAGAGCCCATATTATATTTTCCTACAAGGATTATATCGGCAATTATATTTATAACACAAGCTATTGCGACAAAGTACATAGGCGCAACAGAATTACCCAATCCTCTCAATATAGCACTTATTGCATTATATCCGAATATAAATATTAATCCTAAAGTACAAATGAGTACATAATCAAGAGTTGATTTATAAGCCTCTTGAGGAGTTTGCAGTATATCAAGTATTTCATTATCAAACAAAATAATCATAAGGCTTAAAAATATTGCAGCAGTGATAAAACAAATTGTCATAGTATTAATAATTTTTAGTATATTATCATACTGTCTTGCTCCAAAAGCGCGGCCGATTAGAACTGTTGCACTAACCGTTAAACCGGTTATAAAAAAAGTCAGGGTCTGTAAAATTTGTGAACCCGTTGCTACCGCAGAAACTACAGAACTGTCACAAAATTTACCGACTATTATTAAATCCGCTGCCCCGTATAAAGCCTGCAAAAAATTTGCGGCAACAAACGGCAATGCAAACATTAGCATTGTTTTTATTAAGTTTCCCTGTGTTAAGTCTGTTTGAGCTGTCATTTTATATTTTTATAAATTTTGTTAAATCTATATTTAATAGTGTATTAATTTCATCCTTAGTATCTGCTCTTCCAATTACAATAGCAAACAAAGGCTTGGTTCTATAATCAATTTTTCTTATATCCAATGGTTTTTTAATATAAGATAGGTAACTGTCATAATCTACCGATTTAATTTGCTTTTTATCTATTGAAGGAGAAATTTCAGCTCCCGTGAAATAGTACATTTCGTCACCTTTTGAATCAAGAATTTTTGTCCAATCAGGTTTTTTATCTTCCATATAATATTCGTACATATTTATTCCGTAAGCATAATAAGCAACATCCGTATCACACCAGCCGGCAAAGCGCATCGGATTGATTTCTATAGGTATCATTTTTTCACCTTGCATTCTTAGCTCTAAATGCATAGGGAAATTTTTTAAACCGGCCGATTTACCGATTTTATTTAAAAGTGATTCAAATTTATCAAGATAATTCTCAATTATATTTTTAGATGTGTAATAGACTCTATCCGTAACATCATTTTCATTTAAAAACGGATGATGAAATATATTTAGGATAACAGCTTCTCCCTTGCAATTAAAGTATGCATCTATTGCATATTCATCTCCCGAAATCATTTCTTCGATTAAAAACATTGATGTATTAACAACTTCAAGAGGAAATACACCTTTAAAATCATTAATATCTTTATCTATATTTGAAATTACTTTTTTAAATTCTTCTGAATTATGAACAGGATATACACCAAAACTTAAAAAACCAATAGCAGGTTTTAAAATACACGGATATTTTAATTCTTTAGGATTTAAAGATTTTAAATCTTCTAATGAGACTGCTTTATAATAAAAATCAGGATATAAAGGTTTTAAAAGTTCTCTGAATTTTATTTTATCCTTAAAAAGATTTAATTTTTCGGGTATATCCGTATCATTTAAATTTTGAAGTATCCACTCAACTGAATCCTCAGAATTAGTATACAGTTTAAAGCAATTATTGTTTTTTGCTTCTTCTTTTGCTTCTTTTTCGGATATTATACCGTTATAATCTCCTAACTTTTCAGCTTCTTTGTTTCTGAGGACTTTATAATGATTCTTTTTTATTGTTTCGGCGAGTAAATTTGAAACATAAGGAGGATTTAATATAAACACTTCTATTTCCTTTATTAATACTATTTACTCGTATCATAGAATGAATAAAATTATTTTTCAATGTTAAGAAATGTTGACTTAACACAAACAGTCTGTTTTTCTTTTTTGACTGACAATAAAATAAACTTATGGTAGAATCAATTTCGGGAGTTAAATTATGATAAAAGATAAATTAGTAATAGGTTCTGACCATGCCGGATTCAAACTGAAAGAAGTTATAAAAAGCTATTTGAAAGAACTTGGATATGATGTAAAAGATATTGGCGTATATAATGATGAAGAATCTGCCGATTACCCTGTTATTGCAAAACAGGCAGCTCATTTAGTAGCGAGTGATAAGTTCTCAAAAGGAATGTTAATATGTGGAAGCGGTATAGGTATGTCAATAACGGCAAATAAAGTAAAGGGAATACGGGCTGTTGTTTGTTCCGATACAACCTCAGCAAGATTTTCAAGAATGCATAATAACTCGAATATGTTGTGCTTAGGGCAGAGAATAGTCGGTGAATATCTAGCAAAAGATATTTGTAAAATATGGCTTGAAACTGCCTTTGAAGAAGAAAGACATTTAAGAAGAATTAAACTTATTGAGACTTAGATTCTTTATTTAGTATTGAAATTGCTTCTTCAACTGATTTTGCGTAAATAATTACATCTTCCAAATAAGCAAAAGCCAAAGCTTCTTTCACCTGCATAGAAGGGTTTACCAAAACGAATTTTCCTCCGTTTTCTGCACATAGTTTATATATTTCCGCAAAAATATATGCATTATCGCAATCAAAATTGCTTATTTCTCTTAAGTCAAACAATACATTTTTTATGCCCATAAACATTGAAGAATTTATACTTTTAAGTAAAGAATCAAATATTTTTGTTTCATTAAATTGTTTAAGCATATAAGAAACAATATTATTATCAATAATATACTTTGTATATGCCACATTTGAATCCGATTGGAAAGAAGTACTTAAAAATTTAAGCAGTTTTGAATGCCAATTTTTATCTTTTTGTATATAGAAATCAACACCGAGTTCATAACATTTGTTTATCAATGATTCATCGTCCGTTCCTGATATTACGACAATTTTTGTATTAATTCCGGCTTCAGATCTGCGTTTTGTTGTTATATTAATCAAATCTATACCGTCAGAACTGTCAGGAATAAATAAATCAATAATTACACAATCAAATTGAACTTTTTGAATTTCTGATATTGCTTCTTCTTTGTTCCTTGCTACTCTAGGGGTAAGTCCTATTTTTTTAAGAACTGTGCTCAACTGGTATATTGATAACTCTAAGTCATCTGCAATCAATATTTTTTTATTTTCCAAAAAACCGCCTCTAATTTCGGGCGAAAAAGAATATATTTTTCTTTCAATGCTTATGAGTGCCTCTGAAATATCATCAGAAGTTATTTCTTTTTCTGAATTGATTTTATTATCCATTGAGGCAAGCTCAAATAATTTACCCAGTTGTTCATCCGTTATGTTCATTTTTTAATCCATTTTAATCTATATACCCAAAATACCAAAAATTAACACTTTTTTCAAGAACGAAATTTTGTTCGGACAATATTTATTTTTCTTTATAATTTTTGTATTAATAAGTGACAAAAAATATATTTTAATGTTTTAATGTAAATATAGTGTTAATTAATATATGTTGAAAGTAAAGTAAAATATGAAAAAGAATACTCTGTTAAAATTTTTTGCCGCTGCTGTTATGATTTTTATGCTTATTGTTCCGGCTTATGCGGCTTCAGGCTTAAATAATCTTATGCAGATAATTGTTGAAAACACAGATAATAATTCATACAAACTTAATCTTATTTTTGACTCCAAATATCAAGGAAATGCATTTATACAACAAAAAGGTGCTTCTGATTATTATATTTTTCTCCCCGATACAGTTGCAAACACAAAAAAAACAAAAGTCATTTATAAAAAAAGACAGGATAAATCTAATTTAAATATAAGTATAGAAGAAAAACCTTTTATTACGGAAAATAATAATTCAAAATATGTAAGACTTACGGTTAATGCCAAAGATAATTATTCTTTAAAAGTAGTATCAAGTACTTTGAAGGAAACTCAAAACGGATTTTTAGTTTTTCTCGGCGGTTTGTTTAAAACCGTTGGTATACTCTTATTTATTGCAGGAGTATTATATGTAGCAAAACATATTGTTTTAAATTCTTCTTTAAAGTCTTCGTATGATAAAAATAATTACAAATACAGAAGAAATAAAAGAACATCTTCTGAAAAACCGGTATCTATTCCATCTGCCGGTGTTCGCAGAACTCTAAAAACAGTTGCGGATGATTCTTTTACATGCTTTGATATTACCGGAGAAGGAAATAATAACAAATCTAATTACTATGATTTCAAGAGAGCGCTTAATAATAAGGCAACTTTAGCTTCCGATTCAAGAATAAAATCAAGAATAGCCCATACTAACCCTATTAATGATGCTTCCGAACTTGAATTACCGGTTATAGAGGATTCTGTTGCGCCTGAAAAAAAACAAGAAAAAAAACCTGAAGCTGAGCTTATTTCGGTTTTGAATATTACCCCGAGAATCGGTTTTTATTTGACTAATGTTGGTGAAACACTTGCGCTTTTTGGTTTTGTCGGTGAAAATGTTTTCTTGTTTAAAAAGTTTTCAGACTTATCTCAAATTAATCTTCAAGCAAGATTTTATGATAAGCATGGAGAAAATGATTTATATATAGTTAAACTTGATACATATAAAGCTATGATTGAAATATCTAAAACAGGAATGAAAGAACTGGCTGTTCTCTGATAAATGAAAAAAGTACTGTCATATATTTTAGTTATATTATGCATTTTTATAACATTTTATGTTGTTAAAAAATTGAATGTTTATTTTAGTAATTATAGTGAGAAAAAAACAGTTATAAAATTTTCTTCATGGGGCTCGCAAAGTGAAGTAACCATACTAAAAAACATAATAAAAGAATATGAAAATGAAAATCCTGATATAAAGATAGAATTTATTCATGTACCTCAAAATTATTTTCAGAAAATTCATTTACTTTTTGCTTCGGGATTAGAACCTGATGTGATTTTTATAAATAATCGTTACATACAAATGTATATTACAGCCGGGTTGCTTGAAAATTTAACATCATATATTATAAAAGACAAAACAAATTATTATAATGAAGCTTTAGATTGTTTTTCATATGAAGGTAAAATATATGCAATACCAAGAGATATTTCAAATCTTGTAATATACTATAATAAAGACATATTTAAGAATGCGAAAATTCCTGTTCCTCAAAAATTAAAAAATATAAACGAACTTAAAGAACTGGCAGAAAAACTTACAAATAGCTATTATTACGGAATAAATACCGAAGATACGGATTTATACTGGCTTTATTTTCTGTCTGCACAAGGAACAGGTGCTTTGTCTGATGATAAAAAAAATATAATAATAAATTCAGAAAAAAGTATAAATGCTTTAAATTTGTATTCTGATTTTTCAAACAAGTTTAATATTGCTCCGACCAAATCACAAATAGGAAGCATGACAACAGCACAAATGTTTGTAAATAAAAAATTGGCAATGTATGTATCGGGAAGGTGGATGGTTCCTAAATTCAGAGAGTCTGTAAATTTTGACTGGGATATTATGGAATTTCCATCTTCAAATGAAAACAGGTTATACATTGATGCCTCGGGCTGGGCGGTTTCTAAAAAATCAAAAAATAAGCAGATAGCCATAGATTTTGTTCAATATTTATCCTCTCAATCTTCAATTGAAAAATTAACATCAACCGGGTTGATAATTCCGGCAAGAAAAGATATTGCTCAATCAAATATTTTTTTGGATAAAACAAAAAAACCCTTTCACTCCGAAATATTTTTAAATTCTTTACAATACTCAAAACCTACACCTGTAAATGAAAATTATCCGGAAATTAATGATATACTTAATGAAAAAGCACTGTTGATTATAAACAATAGGCATGGTGCAAAAGAAGTTTTTGACGAAAAAACAATAAAAAAACTTGAAAGTTTATTGTAATGGAAATATTAGAGAGAGTATTTAAACTTAAACAAAATAATACAAGTTTTAAAATAGAGTTCTTTTCAGGGCTTACAACATTTTTTACAATGTCATATTTATTTATATTAAGCCCCAAGTTACTTGAAGCTGCCGGCATGGATTTTGCTTCTTCAATAACAGTGACTGCTCTTGTTGTTTTTATATGCTCGTGTCTGATGGCATTTATATCAAACAAACCCTACGCAGCGGCACCGTTTATAGGCGAAACTGCCTTTGCTTCAATTACTGTTGTAGGTGCTTTAGGCTTTCCGATAAAAACTGTTTTCACTTCTCTTTTTATAACCGGTATAATTCTTTTGATTATGACCTTAACAAATGTAAGAACATATATAATAAACCGAATTCCCGAATTAATCAAAGTTTCATTTTGTGTAGGATTGGGGCTTTTCTTTATCTTAATTTCATTAAAAGATATAGGAATAGTAAGCTTAATGACCTCGGATAATGCAATTGAAAATCATAACATTCTTCACTGTGTACTTGGCTTTTTATGTTTTATTATAATGGTTGCCCTGACAAAAAAAGGAAAAAAGACGGCAATATTACTTTCTGTAATAATAACTACGGTGTTTGGCATTATTTTAGGTGATGTACAAATACCCGAAAAAATTGTTTCATTGCCTGCAAATATGTATTCATCTTTATTCCAAATCGATTTTACAAGTATTATGCATAAAGAATTTATAAGTGTTTTTATATTAATATTTATACTTGCGAATATAGACACTGCAGGTTCTTTAATAGGCTTAGCATATAAAGACGGAAGTATAAATAAAGAGTCTTTTAATGCGGATTTAAAAAAATCAATGATAGCTGATTCTGTTTCAACTATAATAGCACCTTTAATGGGGACAACAACAACAGGGGCTTACGTTGATTCTATGACCGGTATAGCACTGGGCGGAAAAACAGGTTTAAGTGCAATTATAACAGGTATTTTGTTTTTATTGGGATTAATATTTACTCCTTTAATTGTAATAATACCCGCTTATGCCTATGCACCCGCGCTTTTGTATGTCGGAATACTGTTAACGTCTAACTTCTTAAAAATAGATTTTAATGATGTTTCAGAGTATGCTCCCGCTGTTCTAACAATATCGCTAATGATATTTACAAACAATATAGGATTCGGAATTATTTCAGGGTTTTTTCTATATCCGATCATAAAACTTTTATGTAAACAGAAAGATAAAACAAATCCTGTTCAATGGTTAATGTTTATAGTTGCGGTAATATTTTTTATTATATATCCATACTGATATTTGTATTTTTAATATCGGGTAATATTGGTTTATATAAACATTATAGTTTAATAGGGTAATCATCTTTGAATTCCCAGCCATCAAGCTGTACAAGTTTTGCACAGTGAAAATGCTGCTCAACGTTTGAAGAACACATTTGTTTAATTTTTGTTCGTGTATTATATGAATCAGAATTCCATGGATAATATGTTGTAAATACATTGTTCCAACTATACCAAAATTGAAATAAATCACGGCCCATGGAATTAGGTTCTTTATCCCCATTAACATCAAATAACATTCTCATATATCTATCTGCAGCGAAATCTTGTAAAAATACTCTTGTTCCATCATCAAAGTATACAATTGCCGTATAATCAAATCTTTGTAAATGTCCTGATTCTTCAACTATTTTAGTATATTTTAAGTATGGTGCTAAATATGTTTCAAAATAAGTTTTTGAATCAGAACCTGTAATTGTCCATCTAGAAGGAGATAAATCATAATCAGTCTCTGCCATATCATAAGCATTAACCATTGTATTATAAAACTTTTTCAATTTTGCCGCATATTCAATTTTTTTATGATTAGCGGTTAAAACAGGGATTGTCATTGCAGCAACAAAACCGATGATTGTCAATGTAATTAGTACTTCAGCGAGTGTGAAACTTTTTTTACCTAATTTTGGACTGTTAAATCCCCCCCCCCGCAGCTTTATTTTGAACATTATAAACTCCTCCGTATTTTTAGTACAAAAATATTTTATAATATTTATTCGAAATTTTCAATAAATGATAATTCAGGCAAGCACTTTAATTGTTTTTCTGTCCTGAAGATATTCAATATGTTCCTTTTTTATGACTTCCCCCGGAAGAAGTATGGGGATACCGGGCGGATAATCACAAATCATCTCCATAGAAACAAGAGAAAGCGCATACTTAACACTAATTTCTTTAAACGGTTTTCCCCAAACTATGCTTGGAGTTAATCTGACTCTTGGTTCAATATTCTTAAAAGTTTTATACTCTGTTTCATCTTGCGTAATTTTTATATTAGAAGCGCAAAGATGTTTGAGAGCTCTTTCAAGTTTTACTAATTTTGATTTTTCATTACCTATTCCGGTTAAAAGCAAGACAGATTTTTCGTTTGCACATTCATCTTCTATTTTATATTTTGAGAAAAGCAGGTCAGAAAGCTCAAATCCCGATAAATTTACAACTTTAATTAAGATTTTAGTAACGTCGTTGTTATATTGGTACACCTCTAAATTTGGAATATTTTTGAGTGCCCGAATAAGTCTGTTAACATTTTTTGTTAATTCCAGGAGTTTTAGTCTGCCCTTTTCAGAATTTAAAAAATTAATTGTTTCATCTATATTTAAAAGAATCGGATATGAAGGTGAAGTTGTTGTAATAAGGTTTAAAGCCTCTTGAAATCTTGATTCGGGAATTTTACAATCTTTATTAACAAGAAGAATCGATGAAGGATTAAGCGCGCCGGCAGTTTTATGAAGTGATTGGACTACAATATCCGCTCCCTGTACAAGAGCCGGAGTCCCCAAAGATTTATGAAAATTCCATAATGCCCCATGTGCTTCATCAACAATTAAAAATACATTATGTTTTTTACAAACGGCGGAGATTCTGTAAATATCACTCATAACCCCTTCATAGGTCGGATTTGTCATTATAAATGCTTTTATGTCTTTATTACGGGTTAAAGTTTCATCTAAACAATCAAGATTTATTGTTTCATAAATTCCCCATTCTTCATTGTACTTAGGAAGAATCCAAACAGGAACGGCCCCGGTTAAAACAAGTCCGTTATATACCGATTTATGACAGTTTCTTGCTATTAAAACCTTATCATTACGTGATAAAATACTGTACATTGCTGCAATGATTCCGGATGTAGAGCCGTTTGTCAGAAAGAATGCCGATTTAGCCCCGTATATTTCTGCTGCATTATTTTGTATATCTTTTAATATTCCATTTGGGTCTGACAGATTATCAAATCCTTCAATTTCGGAATAATCACATTCAAAAAACCTTTCTCCGAGCATTTTTTTTGAACCCGGAACGATAAATCCGCCTTGTGAGTGTGAAGGCGTTGTAAATAATACTCTTTTATTCTTTCTGTATTCTTGTATAAAATCTTTTAATGACATATCATATTTATTATAAAATGAAATACAATATTATACACTTTTATTAAAATATATGAACATAAAAAAGGGAACTATGGATTATTCTGAAGCAAAACAAAGAATTGAAGAACTGAGAAATTTGATAAAAGATAATAATGAGGCATATTATGTTCTTGATACGCCTGTAATAACAGATTTTGAATATGATGAATTATTTCGGGAATTAAAAAAACTTGAGTCTGACTTTCCGGATTTGATAACACCCGACAGTCCGACTCAAAAAGTCGGAGGCAGTGCTTCTGGTGAATTTAAGGAATTTAAGCATAAATACAGACTATATAGCCTTGATAACTCCAATAACTATGAAGATTTATACAGATGGTATGAAAGAGTTAAAAAAGAATATCCGAATGAAGATGATTTAGAGCTTGTTGTAGAACTTAAAATTGACGGTCTTTCATGTGCCCTTTCCTATGAAAACGGGATATTAAAAACAGGTGCAACAAGAGGAAACGGAATAATAGGCGAAAATATTACGGAAAATATTAAGATGATAAATGATATACCTCAGAAATTGTTAATGCCTCTTAATCTTGAAGTTAGGGGGGAAGTTTACATGCCTGTATCCTCTTTTGAGAGATTAAATTTAGAGAATATGGAAAAGGGACAAAAAGAATTTGCAAACCCGAGAAACGCCGCTGCAGGCTCTTTAAGACAGCTTGATGCGGCCATTACAAAACAAAGAGATCTTCATTTCTTTGCATATACCGCAATATCGGAAGATAAAGAACTTTTTAAAACTCATTTTGAAGCGCTTGAACTTTTGAAAAAGTCGGGGTTCAATGTTAATCCGAATTGTTCACTTGTAAAAGGAATTGAACCTGTTATTGAAAAGTGTAAATACTGGGAAACAGAAAGGTTTAAACTGGATTATGCGACTGACGGACTTGTAGTAAAAATAAATGATATATCCAAACAAAACGAACTCGGATATACTTCAAGAGCACCAAAATGGGCAACCGCATTTAAATTTCCGCCCGAAGAAGTTTGGACAAAATTAAACGGAATAGAACTTAGTGTCGGTAAAACCGGCATCGTTACACCGGTTGCACTGTTAGAGCCTGTCATTCTTGCGGGAAGCTGTGTAAAGCGTGCAAGTTTACATAATTTTGATGAAATTCAAAGGCTTGAAATTAATATAGGGAATGAAGTTCTTATCAAAAAAGCTGCTGAAATAATCCCCAAAGTTATAAAAAAACGTGATAATGAAGAACTCGGGATATATAAAACTCCTGAAAAATGTCCGTCATGCGGAACAGAACTTATTAAACCCGAAGGTGAAGTTGCACTATGCTGTCCAAATTTATACGGTTGTCCTGCCCAAATAAAAGGAAAAATTGAATACTGGGCATCAAAAGAAGCTATGGATATTGACGGTATTGGTGAATCGGTTGTTGAAAAACTCTATGATACAGGATTAATAAAAGATTTTGCAGACCTTTACAAATTAACGGTTGAAGATTTTATGACTCTTGACTTAATAAAAGAAAAATCGGCGGATAATTTATACACTGCAATTCAGGCATCGAAAAATCCCACAATGACAAAATTTCTTACCGCATTAAGTATAAAACATATAGGTAAAGAAACAGCGGATTTAATAGCTTCAGAATTTTCAACACTTGAACAAATTGAACATGCAACAGAAGAAGAATTAATAAAAATAGACGGAATCGGGACAAAAGCCGCAGCAAGTATTATTGAATTTTTTAATAATGAAAGAAATAAAGAAATATTGAGTAAACTTAAAGAGTATGGAGTAAATCCAAAAGGCAGCGCCGTAGAAAAAATTTCAGATATTTTTGAAGGTAAAACATTTGTTATAACCGGAACATTGAGCGCTCCAAGGAGTGTATTTGAAGAAAAAATAAAAAAACTCGGTGGTAAAACTTCTTCAAGCGTAAGTAAAAAAACATCTTATGTACTTGCAGGTGAAAACCCGGGGTCAAAATTTGACAAAGCTTCATCTTTAGGTGTTATAATACTAAATGAAGAGGATTTTAATTCTTTAATTGAAGGTAATATAAATGAATAAAAATTATAAAGTTGTTACAATAAACGGGATAAGAGGTATCATAGCTCTCATTTTTATAGTTTTAGGTTTAATTGCAGGTTTTATTATTTCGCCGGGATGGGTATGCATGAAAATATGGAATTATATTTTCGAAAGCTCAGATACGGTTTCATTGATGAATCTTTTTCAGGGCATTATGATGTGGGCAATAATTGCTTTGTCTTTATACGCATTAAACAACAGAAGAGCTCTTATAGGTTTTAACTCGTTTAGCGGTCTGACTCCGGAGCAGATAAGAGATATTATGGCAAGAACAAAAAATGCAGATACTAAATTTGTTAAACATCTTGAAATCATGAATAAAGAATTAAAAGAAAATGTTGAAACAGATACTGTTCAACAACAGGAAGAACAAGAAGAAGTTAGGAGATAATAATGAAAAAATTATTTTTATTGGTATTATGTCTTTCTTTTGTAAGTTTAACACAATATTCACAAGCTGCTGTTACTGATGTTACAAAAGAAACAGGTTATATTTCATTAAATGCTTCAACAACAAAAGAAGTAGAGCCCAATTTAGCAAAAGTAACCTTTGCAGTTGAAAATACTGCATCTGATGCACAAAAGGCAGCTGCCGAAAATAATGAAGTTTCAAATAAAATAATATCAGCATTAAAGGCGCTGACAAACGAACAAACAGATACAATAAAAACCAATAATTTTTCAGTACGTCCGGTATATTCCTCAACTTCTACCGGCAAACGTGTAATCAAAAATTATACGGCTGTTAATTCTGTTACGGTAGAAACAAAAGATATAAAAAAAGTTGCACAATTCATAGATACTGCAATTGCTAACGGGGCAAACAGAACAGACGGTTTATATTATTCTTATGAAAATGATAAATCCGTATGTAACGATTTATACCCGGCATTAATAAAAAATCTAAAAGAACAGGCAGGTATACTTGCTGCAGCGGCTGGCACAAGTCTTGACGGAATAAGACATATAAATGCTTCATGTAATACTGATTATGCAGTTGTTTCAAACGGAAGGTTTTATGCAAAAGCAAGCGTTGATTCCGCCGGTTCTGCCGCAGAATCAGTTACTGTCGAAGCCGGAAAAGTTAAAATACGTGTTTATGTTAATGCTGATTTCTACGTAAATTAGGTAATTGTATTTATGTTGAAACCGAAAAAATCTGTTGAAAAAATGTCAGGATATTTTGTTCCTTTGTATGAAAAACATTGGGATGTTAAAATTGACAGCAACGAAAATAATTACGGACCTTCGCCTAGGGTAATTGAAGCACTTAAGAAGTGTGATTATAATAATATAAGTTTTTATCCGTATTATGGCGAATTATCAAAAAAAATAGCAGATTTTTACGGGTTTGACATTAACAATATTAAAGTTACAAATGGAGCTGATGAAGCACTTCAGGGAATTGTTCAAACATATCTTGAAACGGGCGAGGCACTTCTCACTCTTGATATTTCCTTTGAAATGCCTGTAATTTATACCCAAATCCAGGGCGGGAATGTCATTAAAATTCAGTTTGAAACAAAATGGGAATTTCCGCTTAAAAATTTTTTATCGGCAATGGATAATCCTTCCGTTAAAATTATTTATATAGCAGCCCCAAATAATCCTACAGGAAACTTGATTTGTGAATCCGATTTAAAACAAATAATTGAAAAATCTAAAGGTAAGGCAGTAATCATCGATGAAACTTACGCAAATTACGCAAACAATACTTACAAAGAATATGCAAAATTGTATGATAATGTATTTATAGTCCGCTCTTTTTCAAAGGATTTTGCACTCGCAGGGCTGAGGCTCGGATGTATTATATCAAACGAAGAAAACATAAATAATCTTAAAAAAGTCATAAGTCCTTTCAGTGTAAATTCTTATGCACTTGCAGCCGGTAATAGTGCACTTGATGATATTGAATATTTTTACGGAATAAGAGAAGAAATTATAAAGTCTAAAGAAGATTTAAAAGAATTTTTTACCTCTTTAGGGGCTGTTGTGTATGATTCATGCGCAAATTTTCTTTTGGTTGATTTTAAAGAAAAGGCTGATTTTGTATACAATAAATTAAAAAAAGAAAATATCACCGTAAAACTTTTCGGCAAAAACACTCCGCTTAAAAACCATTTGAGAATTACAATTCCTACAACCAAAGGAGTTGAGAAGCTCAAAAAAGCGCTTAAAATTAAACCATATCTTGTTTTTGATATGGATGGAGTTTTAGTTGATGCGAGCAATTCTTTTAGAATAGCAGTTGCAAAAACTTATGAAAAATTTTCAGGTAAAGAAATATCACAGGATAAAATTCAAGAAGCAAAAAACCTCGGAGGACTTAACAATGACTGGGATTTAACAAAATACCTTTTGTCTGAATCAGGTTTTAATATTAGCTATAACGATATTGTTGAAGAATTTCAAAAAATTTATTGGAATGATAAAAAAGGTTTAATAAATGATGAAAAGCCGCTATTTAACAAAGAACTGTTTGTAGAACTTTCAGAAAAATATAATCTTGCAATATTTACGGGAAGATATAACCAGGAAACGTACTACACACTTGAAAAATTTAATGCAGAAGATTTATTTTACCCTGTACTTACTTCGGATGACATTCCGGAAGGAATGGGAAAACCTGACCCTATCGGATTAAATTTGATAAAAAAGATGACTTTATCAGATAGATATTATTATTTTGGAGATACAAAAGATGATATTAAAGCCGCTATAAAAGCGGGATATATACCTGTAGGCGTACTTCCTCCTCAGGATAAATCGGAGGAATTATGCAATATATTGAAGTCTGAAGGTGCAGAATTTATATTGCAGTCAATAAATGATGTAAAAACAATAACGGAGCAAAAAAATGAGGCAGTGTTATAAGTCAAGAAAAACTAAAGAAACGGAAATAACAGTAAATTTAAATCTTGACGGTCAAGGTAATTACAATATAGATACAGGTATAAAGTTTTTTGACCACATGCTTGAACAGTTTGCTCACCACAGCGGTTTTGACCTTGAAATCAAGGTAAATTCTTTAGATAAAGATAATCATCACATAGTTGAAGATACGGCACTTACACTGGGAAGTGCAATAAATGAAGCGTTGGGAGATAAAAAAGGCATAACAAGATACGGAGAAAAAATATTACCGATGGATGAGGCTTTAGTTTTATCTGTTGTTGATTTATCAGGCCGAATTTTTTCAAAAGTCAATGCAGAATTGAGAGATGAAAAAACTTCCGACTTTGAAACTGTTATATTGCCTCATTTCTTCTCCAGCTTCGCACAGGCAGCATTAATGACTATACATATTAAAATGCTTGACGGATTTGATACTCACCACATTATTGAAGCTATTTTTAAATCGTTTGCAAGAGCGCTCAAGACTGCCGTTTCTTATGATAATTCAAATAAAGACAAAATACCTTCCACAAAAGGAATTTTATAATTCTAAAACTTATTTGAAGGAATGCTGAATGATGTTCCTAAAAAATGTTTGTATATTTCAACAAAAGCAATATCTCGCCTAATTTGATATTTAAGTTTTTCAATGTTGTCAAATTCCATTTGATTTCTTATCTTTGCAACAAAAGAAATTTTTATATTTTTACCGTAAATATTTTCACTAAAATCCAAAATATGTACTTCTGTTTTTAATTTTGTCACACCATCTGAACCTTTAACCAAGCCGTAATTAAACACTCCGTTATATACTTTGTTTTTAAGTTCAACATTAACAAAATAAACGCCGTAGGGTACTTTAACTTTATTTAGAGGATATGTTATATTAGCGCTGGGGAAACCAAGCCTGCTTGCCAGTTGTTCGCCTTTTTCTACAATTCCTTGAATGAAATACTTATAACCGAGCATTTCATTAGCGGTTTGAAAATCCGATAATTGAAGTTTGTTTCTTATTTGAGAACTGCTTACGGTCATACCGTTAATTACATAAGGAGGTATTTCATAATATTCATAATTAAATAATTTAGAGTTTCTTCTCAGAAATTCGCTGTCACCCTGTCTGTTATAACCAAAAAAGTGATTAAAGCCCGTTGTAATTGAAACCGGAGAAAAATATTTAATCAAAATATTTTCAAGATATTCTTTTGCCCCCATATATTGAAAATTTTCAAAATTGAGCAATACAACATAATCTATACCCATTTTTTCAAGCATTTGAAGCTTTTCATCATTTGTTAAAATTTGTTCAATTTTATTTCGCGACAAAATATTTTGAGGATGTTTGCGGAAAATTAGCGCAACAGCCGGTGAATTATATTTTTTAGCTACATTAAGCGCATTTTTCAAAACAACCATGTGGCCCTGATGAAGTCCGTCAAAAAAACCGAGCGCAAGTGAAGAATTATTAATATATGTTAACTCATTTAAAATTTGCATAGTATAATTATAGACAAAAATTAAATAATGTTGAATACTGAATAATATGAATAATAATTTACAAAATATAATTTTATACAGAAAACCTTGCATATTTGATATTCCGAATAAGTTTTTCGGAGTATATTTTAAAGAAGACGGCAGTGTTAATTTTAAACTGCTTACATTCGCCGGTGCCAAAAAAGTTATATTGGAAGTAAAACCGCACGGGGAACCCATAAAGTCATTTGCAATGAATAATGTTGATTCCGGTATATGGCAATTAGAGCTCCAAAAAGGAATAGTCAAAAACGGTGACAGATATAGATATGTAATTGATTATAATTCTGAACTCATACCTGTAAAAGATCCATGCTCAATGTGTCAGGATTCATACTTTAAATGGTCTGTTTTATATAATCATCTTTTATTTAACTGGACAGATAATGATTGGATGACGGGAGCAAACTATAAACGTATAAGCAGACTTGCTAATGATACAAATATTCTCTCCCCCGTGGATTCTTTGAAAATATATGAACTACATATAGGAACATTTACGGAAGAAGGTACTTTTCTTGCTGCAAAAGAAAAAATTAAACATATTGCCGAAGATTTAAAATTTAATGCAATAGAAATCATGCCTGTTGAAAACACTTATTCTTTTAACTGGGGCTATGACGGGGTTGATAAATATGCGCCGAATCATACATACGGTAAACCTGATGATTTAAAAGAGTTAATAAATTATGCCCATCAATGTAACTTAAATGTAATTATGGATATAGTACCGAACCACTTAGGGCCTGATATTGCACAGCTTCACAAAACAGGGCCTTATATAGAAGGTGTAAATTGCTTCGGTTATCAATTTAATTTTGAAAAAGATAAGCACAGTTCTTATGTTCGTGATTTTATTATAGGTGCAGCGCTAAACTGGTTGATTAATTACCATTGTGATGGTTTAAGAGTCGATATGACAAAATTTATGTGCAGCGATTACACAATGAAACAAATGGTTGCAGAAGTTAATTACTACTGCCCGGTTGCGTTCTTAATTGCAGAGGACGGCAGAGATAATGATGCGAGAGTAACAAAACCATTTTCAACATCAGAAACCGAAAACAATGAGCTTCACCATGAGAGATTTATAAACAGCATTAAAAATAATGATGTTTCACTTTCTGCTTTAGGATTTGACTCCGAATGGGATTTTCCATTCCATAAACAAATTGCCGCTATGCTTTTAGGTGCTTGGGATTGCAGAATTAAAAATTTATGTGCATTTGATTATTCATTGAGAGATGCTCAATCAAGAGTCAAATACGCTATGAGCCATGATGAAATAGGAAATATAGACGGTACAAGGCTTATTTCTAAAATAATGGTAAATGAACTAAACCTTAATGATAAAATATGTGACTGTGCGCATACTCTAAAATGTAAAAGAGCAGCCCATGCAGCACACAGGATTCTTGTTTCCCTGCTGACAGGCGAACTTGAAAATATGACAGATGTTGAAAGGTTCTATTTCTATAAAGATAATTTTTTGACTGTTGACCTGTCAGTTGAAGAAATTTTTGAGGCATACAAAAAAGCTTTCAGTATGCATAAACTTGCAATCGGAAAAGTATATTCAATCCCCGGTCCAAAAATGGTTTTTCAGGGTGATGAATCCGCTAATGTTGCTTATTTTAAATTCTTTAGAAAATTCTCAATACCCGAACCTCATCTTTCTGAAAAAGGTTATAAACCCGGCTTGGAAGCATTTTTGGATTCTAAACTTACATCTGTAAAAGTATGTGATAAATATAGCTATATTAATGATGCAATGAGAATCTATATGAGGGATTTAAATGAACTCTGCGAGAAAAATATGGCTCTGACTACAGGTCATATAGAAAAATCTACACCTCATGAAACAACAGATATTCATACAATTTATACAAGAAAAATTTATAACGAAATCTTTTCAGTTTCTAATTTTTCTAAAACACCCTATATGAAGAACTGCGGTATTCTTTTCCCAAAAGGAAAATGGAAAGAAATTATGAACTCGGATAATACATTGTATGCCGGTGAGGGTAAATATTTGAATACTGATACATCACTATGCCAGTTTAATTATATCTCTCTTGCACCTTATTCAATTGCATTCTTTGAACGTGTAAACTAAACTTTTGCAAGAACGTAGTTTATTGCTCCTTTATTTTCATCGAAAACTGCTTTTGCATTTTTTGCACAAGTATCATACTTTTCTTTATCGGCATATAAAGAAACCAATTCTTTAGTTAATTCGCTGCTATCGTTAACGATAACAGCACATTTTTTATCGGTAACTATTTTATAAACATCTTTAAAATTAAATACACACGGACCTGAAATTACCGGTTTAGACCAAACATTTGCTTCTAAAGGATTATGGCCTCCGGTTTGAGAAAAACTTCCGCCTATAAATGCCGTATAACAAATAGAAAAAAGTTTTGCAAGCTCGCCCATTGTATCTAGCATTATAATATCATTATCGTCAAAATTATCACTACAAGAGCGCTTTCCCCAATTAAATCCGGTTTTTTCTAATAATTCCGCAACTTCGTCATATCTTTGAGGGTGCCTGGGCGCTATCAAAAGTTTTGAATCGGGTTCTTTAGATTTCAATTCTTTAAAAGCATTTAAAACTATCTCATCCTCACCTTTGTGAGTACTTGCGGCAATAAAAACCCTGTAATTTGTTGTTTTAAGCTGGTTTTTATAGTCTTCAATTTCTCCGGACGTTAAATTTGTAGTTATATCAAATTTTAAATTTCCCATAACTTCAACTTTATCTGAATCCGCACCCATTTCAATCATTCTTTCGGCATCATCATTTGATTGCATAAATATTTTTTCATATTTGTTTAAAATCGGAGCTAAAAACATTTTTATCTTTTTGTAACCTTTAAATGACCTTGGGGAAATTCTTCCGTTTACAATATAAACTTTTATTTTATTTAATTTGGCAAGAGTTACAAAACACGGCCAAATTTCAGTTTCCGCAATAATGATTTTTTCGGGTTTATATGTATTAAAAAAAGATAATACACTGAAAAAATAATCATAAGGAAAATATGTTATATGTTGAGCAACCTCGGAAAATGCTTTTTTAGCTATTTCCTGTCCTGTTTTTGTTGTTGTTGTGATGATTATATTTTTTTCGGGATGTTTATATTTATATTCCTTTACCAGTGATTTTACAGCATTAACTTCCCCGACAGAAACCGCATGAAAAACAACAGAGCCTTCAAATTTTTTATCATTGAACTTATAAAATCCTATTTTTTGCCAAAATCCGGCTCTGAATTTAGGTTGAATTATAAATGCAACAAATATAACCGGTAACAATAAAAGTGAAAGAATTATTAAAATAAGATTGTATAAAACTACCATTTTATTTGTCTTCTTCTTTTTTATCCATCATTATTGTCTTTTCATTTTCAGACATTTGAGGAGGCATCATTCCCATTGCCTCGGGCGGTACAATTTGGATTCCGAATTTTGTTCTGAATAGATGTTTTACAGTATCACTTTGAATCTCATACATCATATTATTGAAAAGATCATAAGCTTCTTTTTTGTATTCAAGCAGCGGATTTTTTTGTCCGTATGCTCTTAATCCTATACCATCCCTCAACATATCTATATTATGCAGATGGTCAATCCATTTATTATCTACTACCCTTAAAAGAATATCTTTTTCCAAATTACGCATTACATTATTACTTGTAAACGGTTCTTCTTTTACGTGATTTAAATTATATTGAGAAGCAACCTGATTTAAAAAATTAACCATGTTAATTTCATGCTCTTTATATGCTTCAAGTGCAAAATCCCGTATTTTTGAATAAACATTTTCAAATTTTAACCCTTGTATATCCTTTACTTCAATATGAGATAATTGAGGCATTACAGAATGGATTTCTTTTACAAGAGAAACCAAATCTTCATAAATATATTCATCAGGATTCATTCCCGGGGCTATATAACTTTTTAAAAGTCTGTCAATTTCGCGCTCAATCATATAAATAATATCTTCATGCAGGTCAGTATTTTCCAAAACCTTATTTCTTTGAGCATAGAATTTTTCACGCTGTAGATTCATAACATCATCATATTCAAGTACGCTTTTTCTTGCGTCAAAATGGAATGTTTCTACTTTTTTCTGATTACTTTCAATTTGGCGTGTAATGATTCTGTTTTCTATTGCCATATCTTCTTCGATATTAAAAGTATTCATAATAGCCATAATCTGCTGGCCGCCGAATATTCTCATAAGACTGTCTTCAAGAGAAAGAAAGAATCTTGTGGAGCCCGGGTCTCCCTGACGGGCTGCACGGCCTCTTAACTGGTTATCAATACGTCTTGACTCATGTCTTTCCGTACCGATAACATGCAAGCCGCCCAGTTCAACAACTTTTGCGTGTTCTGCTTCAGTTATTTTTTTTATTCTTTCAAGAGTTTCATTTTTTACTTTTTCGTAATCCGCTGTAGATTCAGGGGTAATTCCTTTTGAATCCAGTTCTTCTTTAGCTAAATATTCGGGATTACCGCCTAAAAGAATATCTGTCCCTCTTCCCGCCATATTCGTGGCAATTGTAACAGCACCTAAACGTCCGGCTTGCGCTATAATATAAGCTTCTTTTTCATGGTGTTTTGCATTTAATATGTTATGTTTTATACCTCGTTGTTTCAACAGCCCTGATACAAGTTCCGATTTTTCAATGCTTATTGTACCGACTAAAACAGGTCTGCCAAGTTTATGCATTGCTATTATTTCATCTACAACTGCCAAATACTTAACCTTTTCAGTTTTGTAAATAATATCCGGCAGATTTATTCTTATATCTTCTTTGTTCGTAGGTATTCTAGTAACTTCAAGATTATAAATTTTACCAAATTCAGCTTCTTCAGTCATTGCAGTACCGGTCATACCTGCAAGTTTCGGATATAATCTGAATAAATTTTGGAATGTTATACTTGCAAGGGTTTGGGTTTCATCCTGAATCTGAACACCTTCTTTAGCTTCTACTGCCTGATGGAGCCCGTCCGACCAGCGGCGGCCTTCCATAAGCCTGCCGGTAAACTCATCAACAATTATAACTTCACCGTTTTTTATTACATAATCGGTATTTAAATGAAATAACTCAATAGCCTTTAATGCTTGAAGCAGGTGATGTGCATATTGATGATTAATATCAAATAAATCGGGAATACCAAGTATTTCCTGAGCTCTATCTATACCTTCTTCTGTTAAAATAACATTTTTATTTTTTTCATCCACTTCATAATGTTTTGTTTTTTCAAGCTGAGGAGCAACTGCGGCCATAGTTCTGTACAATTCTGCGGATTTATCGAGTCTGCCGCTTATAATTAAAGGAGTTCTTGCTTCATCAATTAATATACTGTCAACTTCGTCTATTATTGCATAGTTATATGGTCTTTGAACTCTTTGTTCCACTGAAGTAGCCATATTATCTCTGAGATAATCAAAACCGAATTCATTGTTTGTTCCGTATGTTATATCACATTCATAAGCTTCTCTTTTTTTATGGAAATCATCGTATGAATTCATTCCCGATAAAATCACACCTACGGAAAGCCCGAGGAATTTAAATATTTTCCCCATCCATTCGCTGTCACGTTTTGCCAGATAATCGTTAACCGTAACAATGTGCACTCCTTTTCCGGTAAGTGCATTTAAATATGCAGGTAGAGTCGCAACAAGAGTTTTACCTTCACCTGTTCTCATTTCTGCAATTTGTCCTTCATGAAGGAAAATACCGCCTAGCAATTGAACATCAAAATGCCTCATATTAAGAACTCTTTTTCCGGCTTCTCTGACCGTGGCAAAAGCTTCGGGAAGTATTGAATCAAGTGCATGTTTTTCAAGCTCTCTGTCTTTTTTTATATCGTTTGAAGTCGGACGTTCGGATAATATTTTTTTAAATTCCTGTGTTTTATTTCTTAATTCTTCATCCGAAAGTGCCGCAAATTGAGGCTCCAACGCATTTATATGTTCTACAACCGGCATCATTTTTTTTATTTTATTGTTATTCGGGTCGCCTAACATTTTGAGCAAAAAATCAATCATTAACCCTTATCTCCCTAATCATATTCATAATGGAATTTTATCATATAAATATTTTTTTTAAAGTTTGTGATTTGTTGTAAATTTTTGTAAATTTTTAAAAAAATAATATTAATAATCAAACGTCATAAAAACTTTATTTATTTAGAGAAGAAAGAGAGAGTATTTTTAATGAATTTAGCAGATATTAATTTAAATTTTGAGTCATTTTTAGAAAAGTTTAGAAACCCTGTTTCTACAAATTCTAATGGAATAACTAACCCGAACGATATTAGTATATTCAATCTAAACAACATCGGAGCAACTAATACATCGGACACAAATACTTCAGTTTTTGCGAGTGCTGTTCAAGCTGACGAAACAGAAAACACGGAAGAAAACACAGACTCATTTACAAAAACATCTCAAACCGAATCCGAATCGAAAAATTCAATTGATTCTGAAGAAGATTTAATAAATGCCTATGATTCTGATAAAGACGGCAGTCTTAATGAAACCGAAGCAGCACAACTATTTACCGAATTATTGGAAGAAGAAGGAAATACAGAAGAATTTTTATCAGGATTAACAGGCGTATTCGGTAATGATAATGAAGAATTAATAAACAGGATAATAACACAGCTATACGATAATGAAACAATAATAGATGCTTTTGATACAAATGCCGACGGCAAATTAGATAACAGTGAAAAAGCCGAATTCGCAGCATTTGCAAAAGAAATTTTGGGAAGTAATTCACTATCTGAAGCAAGTAACTTAACCTCCGAACAATTAGCTCAAGAAGCGGAAAATCTTGGTTTGGCAAATACAGCCGCAAGTAATACGGGTTCAACCGGCATGTCAGGTTCATCAGGAGGTAACGGTTCTACCGGAAGTTCAGGTTCAACAGGAGGTTCATCAGGTGCTTCAGGTTCAAGTGGTTCATCGGGCGCTTCAGGCTCAACAGGAACTTCAGGCTCAACAGGAGCTTCAAGCGGTTCTTCAACATCTTCAACATCAAGTGTTGATGACGGTTTGACATTGGAAGAACTTGAAAGTCAAAAAACAGAAAAAGAAGGAGAATTAACTGATTCTCAAGAAGAATTAAGCAAAGTATATTCAGGAGAAAATGAAGCGGTAAAGTGCGCTAAATATGAAACTGAAAAGGCAAAAGAAAATTATGATAAAGCTGTTGAAGAAGATGAAAATATTTCAGACGAACTAAAACAACAAAGAAGTGATAATTTAGAAGCTATTACTAATAAAGAAACTGAAATTAATGATATAAAAACAAGCATAAGTGAAAAAGATACAGAAATTTCAAACACACAAACTCAATTGTCGGCAGAAGAATCAAATTTGGAAGCTTTAAAATCTGCATTGGCATCTTGTGAAGCCGCATCTAGTGAAGACGGTAATAATCAATCAGAAATTAGCCAAAAGAAAGGACAATTAGAAGAACAAATTCAAGCAGCAGAACAAAAAGTACAAGATGCTAAAGGTAAATTAGGAATATTAAGAGGCGAAAAAAGTACCCTTGAGGGAGATTTATCAACAGCAGAACAAGACCTTCAAGATTTAAATAAAACAAAACAAGATATAGAAGGAGATATAGCAGAAGTATGTAAACCTGAAACAAAAGAGGCAATGCAAGCATACAATGATGCAAAAACTAATGAACAACAAGTAATACAAGAACAGGAAACGCAGGCTAAAGAAGTAGTTGAATCAACACAAAGCGAACTTGATAAAATTAACGAACAAATAAACCAAAAGAAAGCCGAAGAAACTGAAGAAGAAAACAGTGTATCAAATTCAACACTTCCCGAAGGTTTGATGAAAGGAGTTCTTGAAGGACAAGAAGGCTTAATTTGTGAAATTGCGGAAAAATATGATATGGAACCCGAATTCCTTGCCGCTATAATTGCACTTGAATCAGGCTACGGAACAAGTTCACTTGCAAGCAGCAACTATAATTTCGGCGGAGTAACCGGTTCTGGAGATGCCGGTTATACAACAAGAAGCAGCGACGGTTATAAATTTGCAAAATACTCAAGTATTGAAGCCGGTCTTGATGCAATGGCAAAAAATTTATCTCAATATGATGACAGATATTCTGATGTAAGCGCAGTAAACATTGATAATGTTGATGCTATAGGCGGTCATTACTGCGTTGGCGGTGATTGGGCAAACAAAGTAAGAACATTATATAACCAAATAAAAAATGGCTAAAAATTTTATTGTAAACTTTTCTTAACATTTTACTAAATATGAGCAAAAAAAAAATATTTATGGCTTTAATTGTAGTAGAATAGTAGATGTTAGAAGAAAGGTACAAAAAATCATGAATGTTTCTGCAATAAATTGTACACCAATTAAACCACAGGTCTCGTTCGGTAACGAACCGGAATCGGAAAGACCGGTTATTGATGCAGATTATAGAGAAGTTGAATCTAATGATAAAAATCCGGCTGATATATTAGTTTTGACAGAAGATATTAATAAAAATTTTGTAAATTCAAAAGAACTAAAAACACCTATAGGTGCTGTTGTTTCTGTTGCACTCGCAGGTTTAACGGCTTATGCAACAGGTTCAATTGCTGCATCAGGAATATCAAGGGCTTTTAATTTTGTAACGAAGAAAAATTTACCTTTAGCTCTTGAAAAAGGATTGAAAGCTACTTCTAAAACTATTAAAAAAACTTCGACCTCTTTAATAAATGATAATGCAGGTAAAATTGCAAAAGTAAAAAATATAGCAGGTAAAGTAATAGGAAAAACAGGTGAAATTGCAAAAAATACATATACAAAAATTGCATATAGAGGTGTTCCTGAAGGTGCCGATGCCGCAGTTAAAGCTTCTAAAGGATTTCAAAATATAATGGGGTTAGGTGCAGTAGCTACTATACTTCCTAAGGCTTTAAAAACTGATGAAAACGGAGATGGTGTTTCTGATATTATGCAAAGAGCTACAAATTCGTATGATAAAGCTAAGACACAAGGAAATGAGTATTTAAATAGCGTTAATACAATAACTCGTTTAGCTGAAGGTTTAGAAGCCGTAACTTCTTTGGTTTAATTTATAAAAATATAAAACAAAAACTACCGATTATATCGGTAGTTTTTGTTTGCAAAAAACATTAAAACAGGTGAATTCACGGCAGTTTATTTTTTGTATATAAAAAGTCTAAAGTCATTACCAAGTGTAGATTCAAGCTTCATATTACTTTTTATATATTCATAGATATCAATACCCCATGAGTTTATAAATGATTTTTGTTCGAAATCCTGATACATAATATTTGAAATTATTATGTAATCGGGTATTTTTGAATTAAGTTCGTTTATAATTGCATTTGAAGTTAAAACTTCAACATTCGGAGGTATTAAGTAATACAATTTATTATTTGAGTCTTTATTTTTTATATAATTAATCAAAGCACCTTCAGGTAGTATAAGCATATTGTTTACATTATTATTGTCTATGTATGTAATCAATTGAGTTGTTGTATCATAAAACATTGATTTAACTTTTATTATTCCCTTTTCCGTTGATATAGTTTTAAGCTCAAATTGCTTAACGGTTTTTATATTATCAATGCCGTAAAAAAGCGTAACAGTCAGTATTAAAAATATTATTATTCTGTTAAATATTCTTAAAATTTTACTTCTGTACAAAATAGCAATAATTGTAACAAAAAGAATCGGAAGAAAATATGTTCCGAATATTTCTAAAGATATTGAACCTAAACATTTTAAAGAAGCTAATATTGCAGAAAAACACAAAAATACGGTTAAAATATCTTCTTTTTCAATATTTTTTTTTGTTTTTGTAAGTTTTATACCGAAAATAAGACTCATAAAAAGACAAACATAACCTAAAGAGCGGAAACACAGTGCATTAGGCTGAATATCAAAAACAGGCGCCTGAGTATTATATCTTCTTAAATTTTCTATTATGTAATAAAAATCATAATAAATTGAAAGAATAGCATTCTTTAATGAAGTAACAGAAATATTAAATCCATTGTATTGATAAAAATATTGAGAAAAATATGACTTAGATAATTTTAACATATACAAAAATGCAATGTATAAATCTATTATTGTGCAGCCCTGAAAAAGCAGAATTAATAAACTTACAAAAGGAAAAACAAAAAGGCAGCCAAAACTTTTGAGTAATACATTCTTTTGTGTTTTTTTATAAATAACTGCAGCAGCAATTGCTAAAATAAAACCGCTAAATTCGTATTTTGAGCATACCGAAAATCCCCAAAGTAAACATGAAATATATAAAAATTTATTATTATCGTCTTTAATATATTTTATAAAAAAATATAATGACCATAAAAAAGAACATAAAGAATATAAAACAGAATACGAATAAGGCGTTATCCAGTTTGATATTGAAGGAAAAAACGCACATGTGGGAATAATAAAAAGAGTAATTGCAAGGGCAGCATATTTATTTGTATAAATATTTGAAATTAAGAATATTGCAAAAAGATTTAACAGAGTCAAAACCAGCCCTATAGTTCTAAAAACGTCCAGTTTATCTGAAAAAATAAGAGTAATAAATGCATTTATTTGATAAGCCAAAGGGGCATAAACGTTATATATATCTTTATATAAGACTTCACCTTTAAGCATTTGAGAATTTATATAAAGCTCTCTTCCTATATCGGAATATGGAGAATAAATATTATATTTGTAATAATTAAAAAAAATTACCGTTGTAATAATTATTAAAATAAAAAATAAAATATTATATTTTCCTATCAATTCCAAAGTCTTTTTCATATTCCGTTTTTCCTATTCTTCGATATAGAGTTCATCAAGATTGTGAGTTGTTCCGCCAAGCGGTGTCGGATGAAGATTTTTTATTTTCTTTCTTACTGCAGTTATAGTAAGAGGAGAATACAGATATATAATAGGTCTTTCGTCATATATTATCTGTTGATACTTGTCATATATAAGTTTTCGCTTATCATAGTCTAATTCAAGAGCTCCCTGTTCAATAATTTCATCAAGTTCCTTTTCCCAATCAAGAATATTTTCTTCATTATCAATAGGGAAGCGCATATTAAATAAATGAAGATGTCCTTTTGAATACCATACATTTTTTCCGCTGTGAGGCTCAAGCGGATTCCCGGTTAATCCCATTAAAACCATATCCCAATCTGCTGTTGACATTAATTTGCTTACAAGCGAGTTAAATTCAATAGGTTTAAAATTAACATTTATACCGAGTTCTTTTAAATCTTCTTTAACCATAACCCCGAGAGCTTCGCGTTCTGTCTGACCGGCATTTGTATAAAGATCAAATTCAACTTTATTTCCTTCTTTATCATAGAGTTTGCCGGTTTTATCAGTATAAAATCCTGATTCTTTAAGCAGTGATTTAGCATATTCAATATCTTTTTCATGGCCCGATGCAATATCTTCATTTAAGAAAACAGAAGATAAAGACTCTGCGGTAAACAAAGGCTGTGCAACACCGTTCGCAACATTTGAAACCATTGCTTTTCTGTCTATTGCATAGTCAATTGCCGTTCTAAAGTTTACATCATTAAACCATTTTTGTTTTATCGGGTTTACATAATATTTACCGTTTTTATCTTTTCTTGTATTTAGATTGAATGCCAAAAACATAGTACCGGTATTGGGGCCTAAATTATAGAGTTTGTAATCGGATTTTTTTTCTTTTTGCTTAAACCTGGGTAAATCTTTACCTCTGACGGATATAATATCAAGCTCGCCCGCTTCAAATTTTAAAAGTTCGTTGTTTAAATCACCCACTATTAATATTACATATTTATCAATATAAGGTAACAAATTATGATTTGAATCAATTGCATAATAGTTAGGATTGCGTTTCATAACAACTCTTTGAGCCGGAACATATTCTTCAAGAGTAAAAGCGCCCGAATAAACAATGTCTTTAGGATTAACTGTTGTTGAAAGATAAGAATCAAAATATCTTTTTCCTTTTTCTACAACGGGTTTAAAAATATGCATAGGTGCTATCTGACTGCCTACAAAACGCTGAAACGGCGCAAACGGCTTTTTAATATTAAATTCTACGGTATATTTATCTATTTTTTTTACCGAAGGATATTCACCGTCTATAAGTACCGAATCCCTTAATGATGTATTTCCATAACCGGCAAGGATAATTTCGTTCCAGGTAAAGACTACATCATCTGAAGTTATTTCTTTTCCGTCAGACCATTTTACTCCCTGTCTTAATTTAATTGTATATGTTTTTTGATTATCGGATACAATCATTTCTTTAGCAAGTGCAGGAATAACTTCACCTGTGTCGGGATCTGATGTGAAAAGTGAATCATACATTAAATCCCCGATTTGAGAAGATGTTGCATCTTTTGAAGTCCATGGGTTAAATGTTTTAGGACCTTCTCCTATTGTTGAAATAACTATTTGTCCACCGTATTTTCCCGGTTTAGAGCGTGACATTCTATAGTCAACTCCGTTATAAAAAATACTGCCATAAGGTAAATATATATTTTTTTGTTCTTGAATATCAGAAGAATTACTGTTCGTTTGTTTTATATTTTGTTCGCCTTTATCAATTCTGAAACAAGAAACAAGTATTATTGAAATTATTAAAAGTATGTATATTATCTTTTTAAATTTGCCCATATTAAAAGATTATCACGACATGCCAAAAATAAGAAATTAATCTTATGTCTTATTATACTTATTTAATTGCAGCATTCACCGAACAGACACCAGGTTTGTGCTTTAGTTATTTTTACATCGGCAAAATCACCTATATTTTTTGAATTATCTTCAAAATGGACAATTTTATTATTTCCTGCCCTTGAATTCAAAATGATTTTTCCGTCTTTTTCGGTTTTCCCTTCAACAAGAACTTTAAACACCTTTCCTATACATTTTTCATTAGATTTAAGACATACTTCTTTATTTTTTTCGTTTAGTCTTTCCAAACGCTCATATTTGACATCCTCAGGTAAAAACTTATCTGTCATTTTGCCTGCTTTTGTAAAAACTCTGGGGGAATATGCTGCCGTATTTGAATAATCAAGTTCAAGTTCTTCAATAGCATTCAAAGTATCTTGAAATTCTTCTTCCGTTTCTCCGGGGAAACCTGCAATAAAATCACTGGTTATTGCAACATCCGGGAATCTGCTTCTTATTTTTTTTACAATTTCATAATATTGATTTTTAGTATAGTGTCTGTTCATTTCTTCCAAAATATGCGAGTTTCCTGATTGCATAGGGATATGAAAGTATTTACAGACTTTATCGCATTCATCAACTGCATTTATTAAGTCATCAGTAATATCTGAAGGATATGAAGTAACGAATCTTATTCTGAAATCACCTTCGAGTTTATTTAATTCTCTTAAAAGGTTGGCAAGTGTTATATTTTTATCATTAAAGTCTTTTCCGTAGCTGTCAACATTTTGGCCTAAAAGAGTAATTTCCTTAAAACCTTCTTTAATTATATTCTTAGCTTCGGTAATTATTTCTTCGGGCCTGCGCGAGCGCTCTCTGCCTCTTGTAAAAGGAACCACGCAGTATGTACAAAAGTTGTTACAGCCTTCTATAATGGGTATCCAGGCGTTTACGGAATCTTTTCTTATTATTTTAAAATCGTTTTGATTACACACTACCGGTTTATTGGTTATTGCGCAAACTTTTTCGTTATGCTCCATCCGTTCTATCAAAGACGGAAGTTCATATATATTATGAGTTCCAAAAACTAAATCAACATAAGGAGCTCTTTGTCTTACTTTTTCTTTATCCTGCTGTGCAACGCAGCCGCATATTGCAATTTTAAGTTCGGGATTTGTTTTTTTACGTTTTCCCCATACCCCCAATTTACTATATGCTTTATCTGCAGATAATTGACGTATACTGCATGTATTTACTATTAATAAATCGGCCTCTTTTTCATTGTCGGTTTCAACATAACCTGATTCAGAGAGAATTCCTGATATCCTTTCGCTGTCTGACTTATTCATTTGACAGCCCATTGTTTCTATATATAACTTTTTCATAAGTCAATTATACAAAAAACAAGGATTTTATAAAGCTTTATTATTTTTAGAATTTTTTTGCAGCATTCCTTTTTTATATAACAAATCTATTACACAAAAATTATATTTCTTTGCTTCAAGTGATTCAAATTTTTCTGCTTTTTTTACTTTATTAATCTTATCTATATTTAAATGAGGAATACCCGAATAAAATGCAATACTTGGCTTATTTAAATATTTATTAACATAAGCTGCCGTTCCTTTTATTTTCCCCGTAAGCCCTTGTTCAACCTTTTCCAAAGTCTCGTTCAAACTGTAAAAATGCACATTATCACCTTTTATAGAGCAAAATTTATTTAATAAATGTTCAAAATTATTTAAAGATGTACCCTCTGCCGTATAGTCAAAAAATAAGTATTGCTTTGGTGATTTTTGTATAGTTTCGGGAGATAGTCCTTGCGTTTCTAAAAAGTCAGAATATGCAGCAAATTTTTTACCGAGCTTCGCTTCATGTTTATCTGTCAAAGTTTCACGTAAATCGGACACCGGTAAATATTTTGTTTCTACACCCGAAAACTCCATTACTCGACCTATTCCGGCAGCAGAAGTTCCTATTGAAACATATACATAATTACCTTCACCATAAGTCAAATCAAGTATGGATTTTAAACATGAGCCCATTAAAACATTATCTTCAGCTGCCGCAATTGTATCAATATAACATGCAGTTTTTATAGCCGACTTGTCTTCTTCTGTTAAAGAAAAATAATCGTCTATCGTAAATTTATGAATTCCGTTTAAATATTCATTGACACATTGTCTTTTTGTATAATTGAAATTAGATTCAAATACATCTCTGGGCAGTTCGCCTTTAGGCATAAAATCAATAGTCTGTTTTATTGATTTCGATAGCGATCCAATAACCGGTATTCTGTTTATGAAATTTGTTCTAATCATATTCTTATAAAAAATGGTAAATAATTTTATTGCTCTAATATGACTAAATATTAAATTGTGATATACTACTAAAAAAAGGAGATGTTATGACTGAATATGTAAAAGCAAGCCACCTTCTTGTAAAAACAGAAGATGAAGCGTTAAAAATAAAAGAAGAAATTACACACGGAAAAGACTTTGCAGTAGCTGCAAAAGAAGTTTCCTTATGCCCATCAGGTCAAAACGGAGGAGATTTAGGCTACTTTACAAAAGGACAAATGGTTAAAGAATTTGAAGATGCAGCTTTTTCAATGGAAATAGGCGAAGTGTCGAATCCTATTAAAACTCAATTCGGTTATCATTTAATTCATTTAACAGATAAAAAATAATGGACATCAATTTAATACAATATCTAAAAGATTTTCTATCTAAAAATGATTTAGACGGACTTATTATTAATTCAACAAATGAATTTTTGGTTGAATATAATTTGCTTGAATTAAACTCAAGGTACTATGTTACGGATTTTACCGGTTCAACAGGCGACGTTCTTTTTACAAAAGATAAAATATACTTATTTGTTGACACAAGATATCATGAACAGGCCGATAATCAGGTTGATTCATCTTTGATTGATGTTGTAAAAATGCCTTTGAGTCAGTCCTTTTCAGAAGCTTTGACAGAAAAAATTCCCTCATATTTTAAACTCGGAATGATTTCTTCCAAAACTTCAAAAAAGATGTACGATACTCTTTCAAAAAAACTTCAACAAAAAAATTCCAATATAAAATTAATAAAAACAGACCCTGTTATTGAATTCAAAAAAGATTTAATAAAACAGGTTAACTATGAGATATTTCAGGTAAACATCAATATTGCGGGAGTTTCTCCCGATGAAAAATTCAACACAATAAAACAATATGCGGGTGATAAGTTTAATATACTTGTTACATCTTTAGAAGATATTGCATATTTGACAAATTTGCGCTCATACAGTTTTGCATATAGTGCTGTATTCCCCGCAAAGGCAATTATAAATGAAAACGGAGTTAAAATATATTCTGACATTAATTTGCCTGAAATAGGCGAATATTTTAAAGTTTATCCGATGTCTGAGTTTGAAACGGACCTCAAAAATATTATTAATTCGGATTTATTTATTGATGAAAAACAACTTACAATACAGGATTATTTATTAATAAATAAAAACAACAATATACTTCAAAGTCATTTAAATCTTTTTAAAACTGTAAAAAATGATAATGAACTCACACATATGAAATCCTGCTTTGAACGCTCAGATAAAGCATTAAAAGTAGTATACGATATGATAAATTCAGATACTATTTATTCCGAATATGATTATTATGAAGCACTTGTAAAATCTATGAAGGAAAACGGAGCTCTGTCTTTAAGTTTTAAACCGATTGTAGCCGCAGGCTCCAATACATCAATTATCCACTATTCAACACCATCAAAGGAAAAATTTGTTCAAGACGGTGATTTTCTTCTTGTGGACTACGGCGGCTACTATGAAGGCGGGCTCGCAACGGATACTACAAGAACATTTATCAAAGGTAATCCTTCTCCCGAACAAAAAACAGCTTATACAGCCGTTCTTAAAGCTTTTTTAAATGCGTATTTTGAAAAATACAATAAAAAATCTTCTTATTTTGCAATAGATAAAATTGCAAGAGAAACAATAGAAAAATCAGTTCGTCCGGAATATAAATTTGTGCATTCTACAGGCCACGGCGTCGGTATATCAGTTCATGAAATACCGCCAAGAGTATCGTCCGGCGATATTTCCAAAACAAAAATTTTGGAAAATACAGTTTTTTCAATAGAACCCGGAGTCTATAAAGAAGGATGGGGAGGTATTAGACTGGAAAATACCGTATATGCTTCAAAAGACGAAGATAAAACTGTTTTATATTCATTTTCAAGATTTCCGTTTGAAATAAAACTTGTTGATTTATCAAGTATGAATGATTACGAAAAATATTATTATATGAAATGGCAGGCTAATACATGCCTGATTTAACACTTTCAGCGCAAAAAATTAAAAGTATTATAAAACTTCATCAAAAAAAATACCGGGATGAGATGGGCTTGTTTATAGCCGAAGGATATAAGGCTCTTGAAGAGTGTTTATATTCAAACATAGAGATTGTTGATATTTATGCGCAAGAAAATGCACAAATTCCAAAAGAGGCTTCAAATATAACATATATCAATGAAAAAACAATGAAAAAAATATCAACAACTGCTTCAGTTTGTGAAATTTTAACTGTCGCAAAAAAGAAAAATATTGACCCAAAACAATTTCCAAACTTTAGAAAAATTGCTCTTTTAGAAAATATATCAGACCCGGGGAATTTAGGAACAATAATCAGAAGCGCAGCAGCATTCGGAATTGAAGGTATTATTTTATTTTCTGATTGTACGGAACTATATTCTCCTAAAGTTATACGTTCTTGTGCCGGAAACTTTTTTAAAATTCCCGTTATTGCAATAAAAAATACTAATGATTTAAAAATGTTATTACCTGAACATACTTTTGTTGCGACTGCACTTTCAAGAAATAATAATATTTCTCTGAATCAATGTTCAAAAATAAACAAGCTTACAATTATGCTTGGCTCTGAAGCAAAAGGGCTAAGCAGTGAATTAATAAATATTTCTGACTACAATATACATCTTGATATGACAAACAACGTCGAATCTTTAAATGTGGCAGTCTGTGCTTCGATTATATTTTATGAACTAAGCAAACATAACACTTAAATCCATGATTTTGATTATACAGTTTCTTTTTGCAATTTCGGAGAATCAGAAAAATATTCTTTAAATATCTTCATACTGCAATACTGTCCGCACATTGTGCAGGGTTTTCCGTTCATTATACTTTCAAATACACATTTATCAATTGCATACTTTGCCTGTCCGTCCCAATCAAGGTTTTTTCTTGCAACTGACATTAATCTGTCTCTTTCAATTGCTTTTTTATTGCCTCTTGCTACATCTGCTGCATGCGCTGCAATTAAACTTGTAATAATACCGTCTCTAACCTGTTTAGCATTGGGAAGGCTTATGTGTTCGGCCGGTGTAACATAGCAAAGGAAGTCGGCACCGTGATAAGCGGCAAGTGTTCCTCCTATTGCAGCAGTTATATGGTCATACCCGGGGGCTATATCCGTTACTAAAGGCCCTAAAACGTATAATGGTGCATAATCGGTCAAAATCTTTATTGTTTCCATCATTGCAGGAATTTTATTTAAGGGTACATGCCCTGGGCCCTCAACCATGGACTGAACTCCCGCTTCTCTTGCTCTTTTAACGAGTTCACCTAAAACTATAGTTTCCGCGACCTGAGCTCTGTCACCCGCATCATGCCCCGCCCCCGGTCTTAACCCGTCGCCTAAAGATAATGTAACATCATAAGTTTTTGCAATATCTAAAAGTTCATCATAATATTCATATAACGGATTTTCTTTTCCGGTAGCCTTTATCCAGCATGCAAGCATTGAACCGCCGCGGCTAACAATATCAGTAACTCTGCCCTGTTTTTCAAGTGCATCAACTACAAATTTAGTAACTCCACAATGTACCGTAATGAAATCTACACCTGTTCTGCAGTGTTTTTCTATATCTGAAAATAATTTATCTTTACTCAATCTGCCTAAATCATTATATTCATCAATTGCTTCTTTGCCCGCCTGATACATAGGTACTGTTCCTATCGGCAAATTAGTCGACTTAATTATTGCAAGTCTTGTTTTATCTATATCATGCCCGGTAGATAAATCCATTAGTACATGAGCACCGGTTTTTTCAATAATTTTAACTTTTTGTATTTCTTCTTCTGTTGAACTTCTTTCAAAAGATGTTCCTATATTTGCATTTATTTTTACCGTGAGTCCTTCACCAACACCGACTGGTGTTACATTTTCGCGTGAATTATTTTTTAATATAACAACACGCCCATTTGCAACTTTTTCTCTTAACAAATTAACATCTATATCTTCCTGATTTGCAACATATTCCATCTCGGGAGTTATATTGCCTTTTTTTGCTTCAATAATTTGTGTAGTCATGATATTTATTCTCCAAAACTCCTATAAAATAGGATATCAAAAGCGCTTTGTTTTTTCAATCGAAAAATTATTGTTATCTTTTGTAACATTTCAATTTAAATACTAAAGTTTTATATTGCCTATGCCGATATTATACTCAGTAGATTAATTGGAGAATTCAAATGAATAATGAATCAATTGACATTCAGGATGTTAGTTTTGAGTTAAAAAAAATTATTGATGATATCGATAATATAAAACTGGACGTTGATATATATGCCGTATTGGTAGAAGAAAAAATATTAAGCGGATAGTTCATACATCTGCTTTTAGAAATTTTTTTAGTGTTAATGATTGTTTTTATAAAAATAGAAAGGGTGATTTTTTAAAAAATATAGTTGCAAGGAAAAATAAGGATGCGTAAATGAAAACACAAGACAAACACGACGAGGTAATCAAAAAGCTTCGATTACTTTTAGGTAATTTTAGTGCTTTTGGTACAGACCTCGATGCTTACAGTTTGCTTATAAAGAAATCTCTTTATATAAAGTAAATTGTTAAGTGACATTTAAAACTGCCTCAAAATGGCAGTTTTTTTATTGTAATGAAAAGGAAATTGTATCTTTTCTTATAAAAACTTTTTTGGACAAAATTTTATAATAATTTAATATCTTTTAAAAATTTATAATGTATTATATTATTTATAAGAGGAAATAAGAGGGAAGAAGTTTATGTGCGGAATTGTCGGTTATGTAGGATACAGAGATGTTGTCAGTGTTATTTTGAATGGGCTTACAAATCTTGAGTACAGAGGATATGACTCTGCCGGCATGGCGCTTCAAGATTGCGGCGAATTAAGAATATATAAAACTTTAGGTAAATTAATAAACCTGAAAAATGAGCTTGAAGCTAAAAAATACGAATTAAAACATCCTTCATCGGGAATAGGTCACATCAGATGGGCCACTCACGGCAGTCCTTCTTTAGTTAACGCACACCCTCATACTTGTACATGCGGAAGGCTTGTTGTAGTTCATAACGGCATTATTGAAAATTATAAAGAATTAAGAGAAGAACTGATAAAAAAAGGATGTAAATTTAAATCCCAAACAGATACTGAAACTATTGCTCATTTGGTTGCAGATGAGTATGCAAATTCAAAGGATCTTGAAATTGCCGTGAGAAACTCTGTGAAAAAATTACAAGGTGCTTATGCAATATGTGTTATGCATAAAGATACTCCCGATTTAATAGTCGGGGCAAGAAAACATGCACCAATGGTAATAGGGCTCGGAGAAGGTGAAAACTTTATTGCAAGCGATATCCCGGCAATTATTGAATACACAAAAAAAACTATATATTTGGAAGATAATGAAATTGCGGTTGTTACAAAAGATAAGGTAAAAATAACAGATATAAACGGAAAAGAATTAGTAAAGAAAACGGAAATTCTCCCTTGGGAACCCGTTGCACTTAGCAAATTAGGCTATAAACATTTTATGTTAAAAGAAATTCATGAACAGCCCGATGTAATAAGAAATGTGTTAAACGGAAAACTGTATGATATTGATGAACCTGTTATCTTAAATGAAGTAAAGCTTGATAAAGAAATTTTAAAAAATTTAAATAAGATTCAGATTATAGCTTGCGGTACGTCATTACATGCAGCACTTGCAGGCAAATATTTAATAGAAGATTTAGCAGGCATTTCGGTCGAAGTTGAAGCTTCAAGCGAATATATTTATCGAAGAACAACAACTGATTCTTCAACACTCGTAATAGGCGTATCTCAATCAGGAGAAACTGCAGATACCATAACGGCTATAAAACAGGCAAAAGAAAAAAAAGCCCATGTTTTAATAATAACAAACAGACCCGATTCAAATATGGCAAGACTTGCAGACAGTTTAATTCCTGTTAACGCCGGTATTGAAGTCAGTGTTGCGGCAACAAAATCATACAGTGCTCAATTAATTTCTTTTTATCTTCTTGCAATTTATTTAGCGGAAATAAAAGAAACAGTTGATAAACAATCTTTGAAAAATTTAAAACACGAACTGATTCAAATACCATCCAAAATTGAAGAAATATTGTCGGATTTAAAGCCCATTCAGAATTGTGCGAGAAAGTTCTCTTCATATAAAAATTTCATATATATATCAAGAGGAATTAATCTTTCAACTGCTTATGAAGGAGCATTAAAATTGAAAGAAATAAGTTATATAAATGCGACGGGATATCCGGCAGGAGAACTTAAACATGGTCCTATTGCAATGCTTGATGAAACCATGCCGGTTCTTGCCGTATTAATTCCGGGCGGTATAACCTATGAAAAAATCCTTTCAAATTGCGAGGAAGCAAAAGCAAGGAATGCAAAACTAATTGCTTTAACTTCATCTAATGATGATAATTTAAAAAATATATTTGATGTTGTAATAAAAATACCAAAGGTAAACGAGATACTTTCGCCTGCACTTACTTGTGTACCTCTGCAACTGTTGGCTTATTATATTGCTGAATTTTTAGGCAAAGATGTTGACCAACCAAGAAACTTAGCAAAATCTGTTACGGTGGAATAATGATTACTACAAAAGAAATTAAAGTTAAAGTTCCTGAAGAATTTACATCGGAATATATAGAAAACGAATTAAAAAAAACAGGCCTTGATGTTTTAAGATGGGCAATTACCGATTTTGATGATAAATACTTTACGGTAAACTTGGCAATTGTAACAGATTAAAATAAATACTCTGTTTAAGATATTCAAATTCAAGGCATAATATAATAGAATAAGAATATGAATTACAATTTTCTTAAAGAGAGTATAAAAGAACAACTGTCAAGTTACGCCGGTACTATTGCGGAACTTGAAAATTTTATGACGTTTAAAGACAATAATTTCATTCTAAAACACAATATAGATGCTATTTTCCACGTTTTAAAGTTTTTAAACTCAAATGAAAACATATTTATATTGAATGGTTTTATGGGCACAGGAAAAACCTATGTTGCAGATTCAATAATCAATTTTGTAAATGATGATGTTCTTGTTTTCAGAAATTCTTATCAAGAAGCAATAAATTTAGATGATGTACTGCTTTCATTATTTAAAAATTTTTCAATATATCATAATGAAAAGAAAGTTATTTTACCAAAAATTGAAACAAATGTATTTTCAGAAAAAATTAACGCCTATGTAAAATATTGCAATGTACCTATGCTGTTTATTTTCGATTCGTTCGAAATAAATATGAGAAGTAAAGATACTCAAAAAGATATTTTAGACTTTATTAACTATTTGAGCCGTTTTGAGAAAATAAAAGTTTTAATATGTTCAAGAAGTTTTAAACAAGAAAACTTAATTTCACAGGAATCCTCAACGGAATATAAGCTTAAAGCTCTTACAAAAGAAGAGGTTGTTGAGTATTTAGCCCAATATTCTATACAAAGCGGAAAATATGAAATAGAAGAAATCTACAAAGAAACAAGAGGTCATTACTTACTTTTGGAACTATCTGTTTTAATAATGGAAATGCTAGATATTTCTCTTGCAATATTTTATTCCGAATATAAAAAGTCAGCAAAGAATTTTTTAGAATTTCTCCTTTCAAAATTGCTATCATTTTCTTCTGATAAATATATAAAATTTTTAATATTTCTAACTGCATTAAGACACGGAGTTTCTAAAGATTTTATAATTAACCGTAAAATTGCAGATGAAGATGACATTTTATTTTTAATGCAAAAACATATAATAACCGAAAAATTCGGACAATACTATATTAAAGATTATATGAAAAGCGAAATAAAAAAACAGATTAACAATGAAACAAAAATAAATATACATAAATATTTAATAAACTTATATGAAAATGAACTGCCCCTAAAACCGTTTGAAAGAGAATTGTTTTTATCCCGTCTTACAATGAGGCAGGAAATTGCGTTTCATACAAAAAAAATAAGCATGATTAATGAAGAAATAATGAAATCAGGTAAAAATAAGACCAATATAGAAACACAAGATTTCAATTATTTAAGCTATTCCAGAACAAGCGGTTATGAAACCGGTATGGAAAAAAAGAAAAATACATCAGAAAAGAGATATATATCAAAAATACAAAAAAGAGTTACTCCTCAATCTAAAGGTTTTGAATTATCTAACGAAGATTCAAAATTATTAAATATTTCTTCTCGTTATGACAATCTTTCAAAAGAAATGCAGGAAATTTCAACGAATATAAATAACAACGATTCCCCATCTTTGACATTAAATACTTCAGACAATATTCCCGACAGTCTAGATGATTATTTTAATATTGCTCAAAATTATGAAAAAGCATTCAATTTTTCGAGTGCAATTTTATATTATAAAAAAGCGCTTACATATACTGATGATATAACATTTAATAAAAAAGAACCGATAATATATACAAGACTCGCAGTTTGCCATAAAAAAATTCAGGATACCGATGAAGCTGTCAGACTCTACGAGAAAGCTTATGAATTGTATTTGGAACAATCACCTCAACAAGCAAATGAAATACTTTTATGCATTGCAAAAATATATTCTGAAATATACAAATTTGATAAAGCAAAAGAAATATATAAAAGAATTTTATATTCGCCTTCGGGTACTGATGCTAAAACGGTAATAAGAGTTTATTTGGATTTATCCGAAATTGATGATAATAATATGGATATTAACTCTGCGATAAAATATGTTCAAATGGCTTTAAAACATGCAGAAAAATATTCTGATATATCATTATTATCAGAATGCTACTTCAAATATGCTATTTTACTTGATGACACAAAACATACAGATATGGCGCTAAAATACTATTTAAGATGTATTCAGTCATCTTCTGACCCTTCTGTAAATATGTATTTGTCATCTGCTTATACAAATTTGGCAGAACTTTCTAAAGAAAATAAAAATATAACTTCTGCCAAAATGTATTATGAACTTGCTGTTGAAGCAGATAAAAAGGTTAATAATTATGAAGGTTTATACTATTCTTATACAAAGCTTGCAGCATTATATAAACCTGAATCAAGTGAAAGAACTTATGAATATTTAATGAAAGCGCTAAGTTCGGCAAAAAGGTTTGATGATATTAGCTATACGGTAAATGTATATTTTGAACTCGGTGACTTTTATTTAGAAACAGGCGATTATAAAAGAGCATTAAAATCATATATTCTTTCAAAAAATTTAGTACCGAAACACTCTGAAGAAGAATTTAATGCTAAAATTAATAATAAAATAAGTAAAATTAAAATTATTACAGGAGAATATCAATTTAATAGCCTTTTGGAAGAAATAAAGAAAAAGAAATAATGTACGAAAAACTTACAAAGCTGAATATAGAATTTGATGAAACACAAAAATTATTGTTTGATAAATATATAAGCATGTTTTTGGAATATAACAAAAATGTGAATCTTATAAGCAAAAATGATACTTCAATATTATTTGAAAAGCATATATATGACAGTTTAGCTCTAAATTTATTTATTCAAAAATATGAAAAAAACGAAAAAAAAATAAAACTTCTTGATATCGGAACAGGGGGAGGTTTCCCCTCACTGCCTGCTGCAATGTACTTTAAGAATATAAATGTATTTGCACTTGACTCAGTAAAAAAGAAGTTAAATTTCATAGATACTATAAAACAAGAACTTGAAGTGCAAAATATAAATACAATAAATTCAAGAATTGAAGATTTGGACGGGCGCTTTAAAAACAGTTTTGACATAGTCACAACCAGAGCCCTTGCGGAATTAAGAGTTATACTTGAATATTCGCTGCCTTTTGTAAAAACGGGAAGTTATTTTATAGCTTATAAATCAATAAAAGCACAAGAAGAACTTATAAATGCAAAACGGGCACTGCAACTTTTAAACACAACTCTGATTGATACAATAGAATATAATCTTCCCATAGAAGAAAACCCAAAAAGATATCTTTTAATTTTTAAAAAACAAAAAGATATACCTTCCTCCTATCCGAGAAAAAATACATTAATAAAGAAGAAACCGTTATGATATCTAGACAATTTTTACCTATAATATTGCTTACAATATCCAATATATTTATGACATTTGCTTGGTACGGTCATTTGAAATACAAAAACAGCGCACTATGGATTGTAATACTCATAAGCTGGGGGATTGCATTTTTAGAATACTGTTTCCAAGTGCCGGCAAACAGAATCGGACATGAATTTTTTACGGCCGCACAATTAAAAACTATTCAGGAAGTAATTACTCTAATTGTTTTCAGTTTCTTTTCCATATTGTATTTGAAAGAAGAATTCAGATGGAATTATCTTGCCGGCTTTGCCTGCATAATTCTTGCCGTTTTCTTTATATTCAAAAAATGGTAAAAATTATTCCGATGTAAATTAATACTTAGCTTGATAAGCATTAGAGAATGTTTATTAAGATTTAAAATATATTTCAAGTATTTACATGTAAATACTTGAAAAAATATAAAAAATAATTTATAATAAAAACATGAATACAACTAAGTCGAAAATAAAGAAAAAAATATTTTCAGATTCAAATTATGACAAAATTTGGACAATAAATGATTTCGCAAATTTCCCGCGAATGAATGTATTAAAAGCATATAGTGATTTAGTAAAAGAAGGAAATTTAAAACGAGCAAGAAGAGGTTTTTATTATAGAAGCAAAAAAACTGTCTTAGGTGAAACCTCATATTCCGATATACAATTGGCATTGTCAAAGGTAAAGAATAAGTGTAATTTTTATTGTATTTCCGGACTTGCCGGATATAATGAGCTGGGTCTGACAACTCAGGTCCCAAATAAAATAGTGATTGCTTGTGATTGTAATTTAAGATCGGAAGAAAAAATTAAATATATCTATAGGAAAAAACCTGTTAATGGCGGGAAAACAGAGCGCATTGTACTTGATGCAATCATTGATATAAAAACAATTCCTGATACAACAATTGAAAATATTATAAATCAAATAAAAATTTTAATTAGAAACAATAAAGTTAGCTTAACATCACTTGTAAAATCGGCGTTTTATGAAACAACAAGAGTAAAATCCGTTATTGGTGCAATTGCACAAGAATTTGATTTTGATAATGATTTATTAAACAAATTAAAAAATTCTCTAAACCCTTTATCTATGGTATACTTGAATGTAGGAAATGCGCTATTATATGCTAAAAATTGGCAGATAAGGGCTGAAAGATAATGAAGTATCTGCATAAACATAAAGATTTCAAATATTTCATAATTGAAGCAGCAAAACAAGTAAACTTAAGTGAATTTATTATTGAAAAAGATTATTGGGTTACATATTTACTTAAAAATCTTGTTAAATCAGAATTCGCAAATGAATTTGTTTTTAAAGGCGGAACTTGTTTATCTAAAGCATATAATCTTATTGAAAGATTTTCTGAAGATATTGATTTGTTAATGCTTGAAACAGATAAAACACGTTCTAAAACTCAAAAAGAAAAACGTCTTATATCTTTAAGAGAATTTATTAATAATCTTGATGCTTTGAATTATACAACCGGTAATCGCTCTACGTTATATGCTTCATTTAGATTTTCTTTCCCTACAATAAGTGCTGCTATAACTAGTTCTGTAGGAAAAGATATTTTACTTGAACCTGGATATAGAGGTGGTATTGTTCCAAATATACAAAAAAAATTAATTACTTCTTATGTTGAGAATATTGTTGATTATAAACTGGAAGATTATGATACAGCACCATTTGAAATAAATGTTTTATCAATAGAACGTATATTTGTTGAAAAAATTTTTGCTATAAAAGAAATTTATGATAAAGATAACGGGGAAACTCTCCAAAAGAAAACACGACACTATTATGATATTTATAAGTTACTACAAACAACTGAAGTAAAAACCCTATTACAAAATAAAACAAAATTAGAAAGTATAATATCCGATATAAATAAGATTAACCTGGAATACTATGGCTTAAAACCTTTATCTAAAAAAGATTTAATAAATCATGCAGCCATAAAGCCTGATGAAAATTTGCTTAAAAAATTAAAGAAGGGCTACTTAAATGATAAATCATTATATTATAACCAAACTGAGTTTGAAGAAATAATATTTGAACTAAAAAAGTTATAAAAACATACATAATTTTTCTATAAGAGTTTATATTCAAATCAAACTAACGGTTTACCCGTTAGTTTGATTTGTTTTATTGGATTTCATCATTCTTAAAGAGTTGAGTACAGCTAAAAGTGTAACTCCGACATCTGCAAATATTGCTCCCCACATAGTCATAAGCCCTACAGTGGAAAGTGCAAGAAACAAGAACTTAACACCTATAGCCAAAATTATATTTTGTTTTACTATTCTCATTGCAAATTTTGAAATATCAATTGCTGTATATATTTTAAACGGATTATCATCGGTAATAACGACATCTGCAGCTTCAATTGCGGCATCCGACCCTAAAGCCCCCATAGCAATACCAACATCAGACCTCATTAATACAGGAGCATCATTTATACCGTCACCGGCAAATATTACATTACCTTTTTTCATATTAATAAGTTCTTCTAATTTATTCACTTTATCCGCAGGCAATAAATTAGAATAAACCTTATCAATACCGCATTCACGTGCTGTTTCTAAAGCTTTCCTTTCAGAATCACCCGTTAACATAACTACATTATCAGTTATCTTTTTAAGAGAATAAACTGCATCCTTAGATTGAGGTTTTAATTCATCTGAAATTAATATACAACCTTTATATTGTTTGTTAACTGCAACATATATTACGGTTGCCGCTTTGTCTGTTTTTGGAATGCCAATATTATATTCGTTCATTAAAGTTTCATTTCCGGCAATTATTTCGGCATTTTCCGTATTAACTATAACACCTTTTCCGGCAAATTCATTAACTTTCAATATTATTTTAGGGTCAATAGGTTTTGAATATGCTTCTTTTAAAGATATAGCGATAGGATGGTTTGAATAATATTCACTTATTGCAGCATATTTTAAAACATCATCACTGTTTGAATCATTATCGGGAATTATTTGCGTAACTTTAAATACTCCCTTCGTAATTGTACCCGTTTTATCAAATACTACCGCAAACGGTTTGGACAGTTTTTCAATATATCCGCTGCCTTTTATTAATATCCCTTTCTTTGAAGCACTTCCGATTGCACAAAAGAATGTTAACGGAACAGATATTACAAGAGCACACGGGCATGAAATAACCAAAAAAGTTAAAGCTCTTTGCACCCACATTTTTATATCGGGCACTCCAGCTAAAAACGGAATTACTACAAGTAATAAAGCGCAAATAACTACTACGGGAGTATAATAACGTGCAAATTTTGTAATAAATTTTTCGGCAGTAGATTTCTTTGATGAAGCATTTTCAACAAGTTCAAGTATTTTTGAAACAGCAGAATCCTTAAATAATTTTGTCGTTTTAATCCTTATCAAAGATTGCATATTAATGCTGCCCGATAAAACTTCATTTCCTTCTTTTACTTCAACTAAAACACTTTCACCGGTTAATGAAGAAGTATCAATAAAAGAATTGCCAAAGGTAACAACTCCGTCAATCGGAATTTTTTCTCCGGGTTTTATTAAAATTATACTGCCGGGTTTAACTTCAGACGGATTTACTTTTTTTACCTCTCCTTCCGACTCTATATTTGCATAATCAGGACAAATATCCATCAAATCGGAAACAGATTTGTGTGAATTGGCAACGGCCTTATGCTGCAAATATTCACCTATCAGATACAATACCATAACGCTTACAGCTTCAGGATATTCACCAAGACAAAATGCTCCGATGGTAGCTATCGTCATCAAAAAATTTTCATCAAAAATTTTACCGTTTAATAAATTTTTCAACGCCTGATAAATTACGCTATAGCCTGCAGTCAAGTATGCAGCTGTATACAACAATAATTTAAGTACTGAATTTTGCTCTAAAACAGCAATTACAAACAAAACAATGCTCAAAAATATAATGTTTAAATTTATTCCGTGATTACAGTGTTCGTGATTGTGTCCATGTTCATTTTTTGAGTGTTCGTGATTTTCACACATAATTACGCCTTTCAATTGAAAATATGTTCAATTATATTAATAGTATAAATGAACAATTGTTCAACTGTCAAGTGAGCAAAATAAATAATGTAAAATTCTTTAATATTTTAATAAGGAGTTCTTTTAAAAATAGCAGTGTATTTGCTTTCTCCATAATACAGAATTAAAACAATATATTTTGTTTCTACTTCAATATTAACAAGTGAACTCGGTGGGGTAGAGCGCATTGAATCTTTAGCTGTATCATAAAATTTTTTTCTTACGGTAGAGGTGAACTTTTGCCATTTAGTTTGTTTTACTTTTGGAGTATTTGCATCATAAAAATTCATAGGAGTATTTTCTTTTTTTACAACAGGTATAACAAATTGAACTTTTCCGTTTTGTTTGAACAAAATATAGTCATTTTTTTTAAAATTTCTCGGAGTAAGAGAGTAGTATCCCGGTTCTATAACTGAATCCTTAAAATATAAAAAAGCGGAAGTCCTGAAAAGAGGGTATGGCGACCATGCATATTTTATCATATCTTCATCTTCAAACGGGTCAACATCATTATATAATTTTGAACCAAAAGGCTGCGCATTTTCATATAAAGTATCAAAATCGAGCTCAGAACTGTATGCGAATGGTGTAAATATAAACATTAAAAATAATAATAAAATTAACTTCTTCATAATTTAATAATAATACTTTTTATTAATTTGGCAAATATATAATAAGAAAATAAATTTTAAAAATAAAAATACTGTAAAACAGGTTATACAAAACAGGGAATTTGATTATTACAAAAACATTATTAAATAAAATATATGAAAAAGATATTATTTACAGTTTACACTTTAATATTTTTATGCGTAATGCCGTGTTTTAGCGCGGTAATAGAAGGTTCCGTAATGATGACGGATAAAGTTCCCGAAGAATTTTACGGGGATTGGAAAGTAGTATCAGTATGTACGCATACAACAAATAAAAATCTTTTTGACAAAACAAGTGTTGACATTTGGACACTTAAACGCCAAGGTGATATTATAACATTAATGAATCCTTTATCAGGTGCAAGAGCAGATATTACGGTTAATGATGTAAAAGGAAAAACCGTTAAGTTCGAGAAAAGGACATATTTCCCTGATGAAGAATCAGTAGAAACACCAATATTAACGATTCAGGGAGATAATTTTACGGGAGTAGATAAAATAAGTATAAAAACATTTCAAAATGGGAAACTTATTAAAGAAGATTACGTCGAATTTAAAGTAAAAGGGACAAAAATTCTTGGCGCCCCGATTTCGGGGATTATGGGAATATAATGAAGAGGTGAGGGAAAATGACGGAAAAAAAAGAATTACTATTTGATTGTTTAATTTTAGGTGCCGGGCCTGCAGGGTTTTCAGCCGGTATATATGCTTCACGCGGTAATCTTAAAACAGCAATAATAGATATAAATATGTTTGGCGGACAGCCGTCAAATTATTTTGAACTGGAAAATTATCCGGGATTTCCGATAATAGGCGGTTATGAATTAATGGAAAAATTTGAAGAACATACAGATAAATTCGGAGTTGAAAAATTTCCAATGGTTGAAATAGAACGAGTTAACCTTCTTGGCGGACTAAAGGAAATTGAAACAAAAGAAAATATTTTTAAAGCAAACACTGTAATAATAGCAACGGGGGCACAGGCAAAAAAATTAAATATACCGGGTGAAGCGGAATATAAAGGCCGCGGAGTCAGCTATTGTGCCGTTTGTGACGGAACGTTTTATAAAGACAAAATTGTAGCCGTTATCGGCGGCGGTAACTCTGCACTTGAAGAAGCACATTACCTTACTAAATATGCTAAAAAAGTTTATATTATACACAGACGTGAAGGTTTAAGAGCCGATAAAATTGTTTGCAGCAGAGTTTGTCAAAACAATAAAATAGAATTTATTTTAAACTCATCTGTGGTTGAAATAAAAGGCACTGATGTTGTTAAGAAAATAATTATACAAAATACTAAAACAGATGAGATTAAGGAATTAGAAGTTGACGGCGTATTTCCGTATATAGGGTTGAGCCCTAATGTTGAATTATTTTCAGGACAATTGAAACAAAATAAAAACGGGTTTATTGAAACTGATGTTAATATGCAGACATCTGTAAGAGGTGTATTCGCAGCCGGTGATGTAAGGAACACACCCCTAAGACAGGTCATAACCGCTGCGGCAGATGGTGCAATAGCTGCTCAAAGTGCAATAAAATATTTAGAAACAGAACCTGTTAATATCACTTTACCCTTTGCAGACTTATTGTAGCAAAGAGGGCTTCTTTTAAATCGTTTAAGTAGCTAACAAGAAAGTACTCCCCCTCGCTTGTAAACCTGAACAAGTCAAAATCTACGCAATAAATTGTTAGATTTTTATACTTTTTAGCAAGGAATAAGAAACATCCCCCCATACATTCGGAAACGAGTTCAGTATGACAATTAAAACAAATTAATCACACATTTCTTCAAGTGCAGCTATTTTCATTTTTAAAACATCGGGTTTTTTACCCGTCCAAATTTCAAATGCTTTTGCCCCTTGATATATTAGCATATCAAGCCCTTGAATTGTTTTTATTCCGTTCTTCTTTGCTATTTTTATTAATTCTGTTTTTAAAGGATTATAAACTATATCATATACACACGATTCTTTATCCATTGTTTTAATAACTTCTTCCTCAACAGGGGATAAACCCATTGCTTTACTTCTCATACCTATAGGAGTAGTATTTACAAGCATTTTGTATGATGATAAATCTTTTAAACTTTCTATTTGAATACAATTCATTTCGACTTCGGGAAAACTTCTCCTAAGAACAGAAAGCATTTCAGATGCATTAATAATATTTCTTACGTAAAAATCAATTTTTTTTGCTTTCAATATAGAAATACCGACACCCACTGCGCGCGCTGCGCCTCCGTTCCCCAGTACTGCTATATTTGAATCCTTTATTTGAGCTCTGAAATTCTCCGGAATTGCTTCTACAAAACCATATACATCAGTATTGTATCCGAACATTGAGGAATCATTCATTATTTTTATCGTATTAGCACTCCCTGCAATATTTGCAACATTGTCAACACCTGATAAAAATAACGTTATCGGCACTTTTAACGGAATAGTAACGTTAAAACCCTGAAATCCATTTGTTTTTAAGTATTTTAATCTTGTTATAAGGTCTTCTTGCTCTGTTTCCAAAATTTCATAGCTGCCTTTTTCACCAATAGACTCAAATGCAGCCTCCTGAATAACTTTAGACATTGAATGTGACAGTGGATAACCTATTAAGCCAAATTTATACATATCTATTCTTCTTCCATATCTTTTGAAAACTTACAATCTTTATTGCTGCAGGCAAGTTTTTTAGATTTTTTAGTTATTTTTTTGACAAGTATACTTCCGCATTCGGGACATTTTTCATTAACCGGCTCATACCAGGAAACAAAATCACAATCAGGATACTCACTGCAGCCAAAAAATACTTTACCGTATTTAGATTTTTTAAATACTATTTCACCTTTGGCACATTTGGGACATTTTACCCCTGTAGATTTTATTATGCGTTTTCTATGCTTACATTCAGGATTTGTGCATTCCAAATAGGGTCCGTAAGGCCCTGTTTTTTGAATCATAGAAGATGAGCATTTCTCACATTTTTCATCAGTTTCTTGATTCTGCACTACAGGTTGCCCATCTGAATTTAAAGGAAGCATTGTTTTACATTCGGGGTATCTTGAGCAGCCTAAAAATTGAGTTCCAAACCTGCTTGTTCTTACGACCATTTTACTTCCGCAATTGGGGCAGATGGTATCGGATTCAATCAAAACTTTACCCATATTTTGTTTCGCACTGGCAACAGTATCAATAAATGGAGTATAAAATTCCTTTAAAACTTCATTCCATTGCAGCTTATTCTCTGCAATATCATCAAGTTTTGTTTCCATTGTAGCTGTAAACTTATAATTCATAATATCTTTAAAATATTCAACAAGTTGCTTACATAAAGTCATGCCAAGCATAGTCGGTGCAAGTGCTTTATCAATTTTTTCAACATAATTTTTTTGTTGAATTTTTGATATAATCGGTGCATAAGTACTTGGTCTGCCTATTCCATGTTCTTCAAGAGCCTTAACGAGAGAAGCTTCCGTAAATCTCGGCGGCGGAGAAGTAAAATGCTGTTTGGGGAGTACTTCTTTTAGTTTAAGAGAATCTCCCTCTTTTAAATCCGGAATTTTTGAAGTAATTTCTTTTTCTTCTTCATCTTCATTATATACTTTCAGATAGCCGTCAAAGGTAATTTTACTAACTCCGGCTTTGAATAGACAATCACCTGCTTCTATATCAACAGTTGTGTTTTTGACTGAAGCACTCTCCATTTGTGAAGCTACAAACTTGCTCCAAATAAGTTTATATAACTGATACTGCTCATTTGTAAGGTAAGATTTAATACTTTCAGGTGTTTTGTCAACATAAGAAGGTCTGATTGCCTCATGCGCATCCTGAACATTTTTTGATTTTTTTACATAATTATTAGGAGTTTTCGGATAATATTTATCACCGTATGTTTCTGTAATAAAATCCTTTGCAGCTGCTTGTGCATCGTCTGAAATTCTTACGGAATCAGTTCTCATATAGGTAATTAACCCTACAGGACCATCCGTTCCTATATCAATACCTTCATATAGTTTTTGCGCAATTTGCATTGTCTTTGATACACCGTAACCCAATTTACTGCTTGCTGCTCTTTGGAGTGTTGAAGTTATAAAAGGGGCTGTAGGCTTTCTTTGAGTATTTCTTGTTGATATTTTAGAAACTTGAAATTCTCTGTCTTTTTCTTTAAGGTATTGTACTATTTTATTTGCTTCATCTTCATTTTTTATATCTGTTTTTTCATTTTTATATTTTGAAAGTTCTGCAGTAAACTTTGATTTATCTTTCAATAAATCTGCAGAAATTGTCCAATATTCAACAGGAGTAAATGCTTTTATTTCTTCTTCTCTATCACATATCATTTTAAGAGCTACACTTTGTACTCTGCCTGCGGACAGATGATAATTTCGCATTTTTTCCCATAATACCGGACTTATTTTATAACCTACAAGTCTGTCAAGAATTTGTCTTGTCTGCTGGGCTTTTACCCTTTGCATATCAATTTGTCTTGAATGTTCCACTGCATAAGTTACGGCTTTTGGAGTTATTTCATTAAATTCAATTCTGAAAACTTTATCATCCGGAACATCAATAACCTGTCTTACATGCCAGGCAATGGCTTCTCCTTCACGGTCAGGGTCGGATGCAAGATAAACTTTGTCGGCTTTTTTTGCAAGTTCATTTAATTTTTTTACAACTGCTTTTTTTTCGGGAATGACTTCAAAAGTCGGTTTAAAATCATGCTGTACATCAAAACCCAATACTTTCGGCGGAAAATCTCTTATATGCCCGTAACTCGCCTCAATATCGTATGAGCTGCCCAATATTTTCTTGATTGTTTTGGATTTTGCAGGTGACTCAACTATTACAAGTATATTCTCTTTCTTTTTTGCCATAACTCTCTCTATAATAATGAAATATATTTTTCCCCGTTAGTTTGTGAAATTACACCTTCAAGCTCTAACTTTGTTAATATTATCATTAAATCATTAATATTCAAGCCGGTTTTTAAAATTAGTTCATCTAAATTTAACATATCTTTTTTTATGCAGTCAATAACAATTTGTTCTGTTTCGCTAAAACCATTATCAATATTTGTTTTTACAGGTTTATACTCAATTTGCCAGTTCATTGCATCCATTATGTCATTTACATCGGTTACAATTGCAGCTCCTGATTTTATAAGTTTATATATACCTTCCGTATTAGGATTTGAAATTAACCCGGGCATGCACATAAGTTCTTTCCCCTGTTCAATAGCAAGTCTTGCCGTAATCATAGCTCCTGACTTCAAAGCAGCCTCTGCTACAAGTACTCCTTTTGAAAGCCCTGATACTATCCTGTTCCTTAACGGAAAATGCCAGCTTATTGCATCAACATCAGGCCAATATTCGGTTAATACTGCTCCTCTGTTGTCTATTATTTTATTAAACAATGGAATATTGGATTTTGGATACAGCTTATCAAATCCGCCTCCTATTACTGCAATAGTTTTTAAACCGTTATCAACTGCGGCTTTATGTCCGACAGTGTCAATTCCTTCTGCCATACCTGATACTATACAGATATCTGTACCTGCAAACCCTTCAAGTATTTTTCTAAGTGTATTTTTAGAATTTTCACTGGCTTTTCTTGAACCTACAACTGCGATTGTTCTTTCTAAATTACATATATCAAGATTTCCAAGCATAAATAATCCTGTAGGCGGATTATCTATAAACCTCAATGACTTAGGATATCTGACATCTTCAGGGTGGATAAACTCAATTCCTCTTTCTTTTATATAATCCATACACTCATCAGGATTTACATTTTTTCTTTCTTCCAAAAATGCTTCTAAAGAACGTCGTTGCATTCCCTCTATTTTCCATAAATCATAAGCTTGAGCATGCCATGCAAGCTCAATTGACCCAAAATAGTTGTATAACAAGTTTACAAAAACAGAGGAAGTTTTTGTTAAACGAGCAAATGCATACCAGTACTTATCATTATTACCCATATAAACAAATAATCCGAAAGTTTATTTTCGGTATTTATGCTACACAATCACCGCCATTTGCAAGCTTATCATATTCAGTTTTGTAATATGCAGCTAAACGGCAAGCAAGATCATATTTTGCGGCTAAATTTTCAGGAGATTGTGAATTTTCAAAAGAGTCATGATTTTTATTTTCATTATTTAATCTACTTACAACTATATAACTGATACCTGCAGGTTGAGCGCTTATATCCTTTTTTCGTGCTGAAGCATTCATATTTGATGCTTGACTCACATTAACCGGTGCTATAGCTTTTATATCCATGACACTTCCCCTTTTACATATTATCCTGTCAAAATGTTAACACAGTCAAAATTTATTTGCAACTGTTAACTATGGCTATTTTTTTATTAAAGAATCCGCATGCGGATACAATAGAAGAAGTAACCGAGAATATTAAAGAAGTAATTCAAGCTTGGCTTTCTGTCGATATTATTACATCTGTTTAATAAAAAAATGTAGGTTTGGTTTTCAACCCAACAAAAAAACTAAAATAAAAATCAGGCCGGATTTATATATCTCGGGCCTGATTTTTAAATCATTATTTATTTATGCATTTAATTTTATGTACTGGGCATTTTGAATACCATCAATTTTATTGATTTTTTCCATTGTTTCATTATCAACATCTTTATCAATGGTAATAAGCATAATTGATATATTATCCTGTTGATTGGATTTTTGCGCAACCTGCATTCTATTAATATTAATGTTATACTCCCCTATGACAGCTGCTACTTTTGCAACCATTGCAGGTTTATTTATATGTGGAACAAGCAGTATATGTTCTTCTGCCTCAATACTCATATTATAATCATTAATACGTACTATCCTTGGCATATTTTTAGCTATTAACGCTCCTGTTACAGTGTTTTCTCCAACATCCGTAGTTAATGTTACGGATATTGAGCCCAGGAAAGTACAATCTTTTGCTGATTTTGATGTAACTATATTAATTCCTCGTTTTTTTGCAATTAATGGTGCATTTACATAGTTAACATTTTCTATAGTGGAAGAAAAAATACCTTTTAAAACGGCAACTTCTAAAGGAGCAACATTCAGTTCCGCAAGATTTCCGTTAACTGATATTTTAATATTCTTTAGATTTCCTTTTGAAAGTTGTTGAACAAGTTCTCCGAGATTTTCGGCAAGTTTCATATATTCTTTTACAGGCTCTAATATTTCAGATTTTAAAGCCGGAATATTTATTGCTGCTTTTGCGCTTCCGCCATTGAGTACTTCTTTGATTTGCTGTGCAACATCAATAGCAACATTAAACTGGGCTTCTTCCGTACTTGCACCAAGGTGTGGAGTAATTATTACATTACCGCTGCAATTATACAAAGGTGAAGATGTAACATCAGGTTCTGATTCAAATACGTCTATAGCTGCAGATTGAACCTGTCCTGATTCAACCGCCTCTTTAAGTGCTGCTTCATCTATTATGCCGCCTCTAGCACAGTTAATTATTCTTACTCCTTTTTTCATTCTGTTTAGTGTATTTCTGTTTATTAAAGAAGTTGTTTCTTTTGTTTTTGGAGTGTGAATTGTAATATAGTCACACTGCCCCCAAAATTCATCAAGGCTTGTTACATATTTAGCTCCGATTTTTTCAACGGCTTCTTTTGTTGTATAAGGGTCAGAAACTATAACATTCATTCCCAGTGCAAGTGCAACTTTTGCAACATGGTGTCCGATTTTACCGAAACCTATAATACCAAGAGTTTTTCCGAATACTTCAACCCCTGTAAATTTTGAGCGTTCCCATTTTCCGTCTTTTGTTGAAGCAGCTGCAGCAGGTATATTTCTTGACATCGCAAGCATTAAAGCTATTGTATGTTCTGCTGCGGCATTAGTATTTCCATCAGGTGAATTAACAACTATTATTCCATTTTGAGTGGCAGATTCAATATCTATATTGTCTACACCCACGCCGGCTCTACCGACTATTTTTAATTTTTTGCCTGCTTCTAATATCTTCTTTGTAACCTTTGTTTGGCTTCTAACCATTAATGCATCATAATCTTTTATTTTTTCTGCAAGCTCCTCTTCAGGCAATGTGGGAACAAAGTCTACATCTGCGCTGCCATCCAATACTCTTCCTGCTGCTTCGTTAATTTTATCCGTAATCAATACTTTCATTACAGCCCTCCCCCTATTTTTTTAATTCAATACGATATTTATTTTTCTATCTTCTCATAAATTTTAATTCGAGTTAAGCATTTGTTAAAATTCTTAAATATATTATCAATTTTAGTAAATTTTACCTAATAAAATGTTTTTTTATAAACAGGTAAGTATATTTTCATGGAGTGGTCAAAAAGTTATGCCGAACGGTGTATCTTGTGCGTATTTTGCTTTAAAAAATTATAAAATAGGAAAAAAAGATTCTGATGCTTTCAGAACCGGAATAGCCGGCGCTCAAACTGCAAGAGTGGTTAATTGTGCAGCGAATGCAGTTCCGGCGATTAATAGTACTTCAAAACCGGTTAGAATTGTCGGTAAAATAGCCTCTTGCGCAAAAAAAATTGTTTATCCTCTAATTATAGCTTCCGGTGCATATAGAACATTTAAGGCTGATGATAAAGTTAAAACAGGAGTTTCTCAAGGCAGTGCCATTACAACAATGTTTTTATCCGAACAGGCAGCAGAGCGTGTTTTAAAAATAGTTGATAAAAAAGCTTTAAATACTTCTGCAGTTAAAAATAATAAATATTTAAAGATAGGATATTCTGTTCTAAAAGGCCTTTCTTATGCCGCCGCTTCAATATTTGGTTATGAGGCGGGTAATAAACTGGGCAACAGCGCAGTAGATAAAGTAAGACAGAAAAAAGAAACAAATGAAGCAAAAGATGAAATTAATAATTACATGCAGAACGAAGTTTTTGACGATATAGAAAATGAATTAACTTTAGAGCAAGATAGCCAATATCATGAGCAGAATACCGCCGATTTGTGATACTGTTGCCATATTTTGCATTTTCCTGTTATTTTCATATTTATAACTGTTCTTTTTAGCATCATAAGCAACCATGATTCTTTGCAGTCTTGTAATATCTGCATCATTAGGAAAACTTCTGTTAAATAATTTCTGTTCAAGCCTATTGAGTCTGTTTGCATTGTTATCATGCATGTATGAACTTCTTAAAATATCTTCCTCTAATGCTGCCAGTTGAAATGGTAAAGATTGGTCATTTACCGGCTCTAAACCACTGTTTGCATAATATGAATCCATGTTATTTGATGAAAACATATCTTGGTTATAATTTGTTTTTCTTTTTTTTGGTACAACAACGGAAGCAAGTTTGTCTACTCTTGTATTTAAATCTTCATTACTTGTTTTATTAAATACTTTTTCCTCTAATCTGTTAAGCCTGGCATAAATGTTTTCATTTTTATAAGTAGTATTGAATACTTCTTTTTCGATTTTATCAACCATCGGATATTCAACACTTGAATCTTCTTTTAACATAGGTAAATTGGCGTTTTTTTGTTTTTCCGGCTGCTGTGCTATATGATTATTTTTATCGGGTATACCAGCGGGTTTATCTTTTGGGATTGAAAAACCTATATCATTTGTTATATTTTCTATACGTGTATTAAAATTACCTTTTTTTGCAGCTCCGTATATATGTTTTTCAAGTCTTTCTATACGAATAGTATCAGAATCATTTTTGTAGTCATAACCGAAAATACTGTTCTCCAGGTGACCTAAAATATCACTATTTCCTGCCGCATATACCGCATTAACAAATAATATTAGTGTAAATATAATTGTTATAAAAAATTGTTTCATATTTTACTCTCTATATTGAGAATATATACCAAAGCTTAGTACAAAATCCAATTATCCAGTAAACAGCAAAGAAAGAACTTATAAAAGGAAGAAATATCATCATAAAAGAGCGTGATAAACTTATTTTATAAGCAGCTCTAAGAGAAAAGGCGTATAGAATTATTACCCATAAGTATAAGATTACTTCTAAATTAACAGATAAAAGATAACCCCAATCTCCTATATTTTTAATCAAATTTAAAGGAGCAAAAAATATAAACGGAATAGGAGCAAACGCAGTGTAAAAAAGAATTTTAGCTAAATTACCGCCCCTGTCAAAAATTTTGGCAATATATTCAAAAAACAACCCGGTTAAAAACCATAAAAATAGCGACCCTATAATACTTCCAATCAGAAAAATTATAAAGAAACCGTCTTTTATAGTTCCCTCTAAAATACCCGAGGTTATTTTATTTATTGAAGCAATAGCAGCAATAAGTCCTACCGCAAGCCTTAAAGATATTTTAATATCTTTTTGTTCAAAAAAAGACTTTGGCGAAAAAATAACTCTATATACATTTTCAAAAAATTCTTCTGTTGTTATTCCCATAAATATAAAGGCTTTCTGTTTAATATAATACTGGAAGGTAAAAAATCGGATAAGTTTATTTTTGACTTTGCTTCATACTGAGCAAAACTTGAAAAATAATCGGTCAGGTTACTCTTCTTTTTATAGTTAACGAGCTTTGCCTGCAATTTATTCGAAAATTTTTCCTGTGCCATTTTCTCTATCATATTTTTTGCAGTATCAATATCTCCAAGTTCATCAACAAATCCTGATGCTTTTGCCTGTTTCCCCGTAAATACACGCCCGTCTGCATTTTTTTTCAAATTTTCAACGCTTAATATTGTTTTCTTTGCCGTATAAGTATCATTTCTGTTTATTCTACCCCTCTTTATTGCTTCTACAAATTGAGAATATGAGTCATTTACAATATCTTGAAGAAGTGCTTTTTCTTCTTCCGTAATTTTTCTTGTTCCTGACCCTATATCCTTAAACTTCCCGCTTTTTATAACAACAGGATAAATTGAAAGTTTTTCGGCCAAAAGATTATGATAATCCATATAGGACATAATAACACCTATGCTGCCGGTCAATGAACCATCTTGTGCTATAATTCTGTCTGCAGCCGAAGCAATATAATATCCGCCTGAAGCCGCCACATCATCAATTACAGCAACTACAGGTTTTAATTCTCTTATTTTCATTATTTGATTATATATGTTTTGGGACATTGCAACAGTTCCGCCCGGCGTGTTCATTTTAATTATTATTCCTTTTATATCATTGTCTTTTTCTGCTGCTTGTAAAGATTTTAATAATCCTGCAGCATCATTTTCGTTGGAAAATAAATTACTTTCATAACTTGAAGCTATCACGCCTTCAAGTGCCATAACGGCAATTTTATTTGAGTTAGAACTGAACTGAGAATGAGTATTAACTTCTTCAACATATGGTTTATGTTTATCTATAGATATAAAGCCCAAAATCAAACAAAGAAAACATAATAAAATCGTTATTTTGGCGATTAGAGATTCTTTCATTTATCCTCCTTTTCTGAAATCAGGGCTATACAATCATCTAATATTGATATCATTTTCTTTTTATATATATTTGCTTTAGTCTTTGTTTTTGCTTCAAATCTTAAAGTAAAAACAGGCTCAGTATTACTCTGTCTAATTAAAGCAAAACCGTCAGGAAAAACAATCCTCAAACCATCTAAGGTAACTATGTTATTTATTTTTGTTCCGAAAATATCTTTGTTTTCATTTATTAATTCCGATATCTTTTTTAGAACGGGTTTTTTTAGTTCGTTTTTACATTTGTATCTTACTTCTTCAAGTGTATAAACTTTATTAAACGGTTTTAAAATATCGTATAATTTAAAATTCGGGTAATGCTTTTTGTTTCTTGCAATTATTTCAATGATTCTACAGCCTGCATATATTGCATCGTCAAATCCGTAATATCTGTCTTTAAAAAACATGTGTCCAGACATTTCTCCTGCAAGTATTGCACCGGTTTCTTTCATTTTTGATTTTATATATCCGTGACCTGTTTTTGCCATTATTGCTTCTCCGCCTTCTTTATTTATTTGGTCAAAAAGGACTTGAGAACATTTTACCTCCGATACAATAACAGGTTTTTCTCCTCTGATTGAAAGCTCTTTAATTATATCTTGCGCATATATATATAAAAGCTTATCCCCTGTTAAGATATTTCCGTCTGAATCTATAACTCCAAGTCTATCCGAATCTCCATCAAAAGCTATACCTAAATCAGCACCTGTTTCCAGTACTTTTTCTTTTAGTGCTTCCAAGGTCGATAAATCACTGGGATTTGGGTGATGGTTAGGGAAATGCCCATCAGGTTCCGAGAATAATTCAACTACTTCACAGCCTATTTCCCTGTAAAGCTGTGGGGCAGCAACGCCTGCCGTTCCGTTTGCAGAATCTGTTACCACTTTTATTCCGTTACCTATCATTTGAAATCTTGATGTTAAAAAATCTATATACGCCGGAACTATATTATACAATCTTGATTCGCCATGTTTTACAGCTGTAGAATCAATCTGCATTTGTTCTTGAGTATATTCTTTTACTTTTTTTATTTCTTCTTCATTTAATGAATTTTTATTAAATGTAAGCTTTAATCCGTTATATTCGGGCGGATTATGACTTGCGGTAACTATTAAAGCCCCTGATATTTTTATATTTTTAGCTATTGTTTCGGGAAATGATATATATTCAGAATAATATCCTAAAGGAGTCGGAACAAGGTCAAGATTTATCACATTCGCCCCTGAATGTGTTATACCTTTTATAAGCACTTTAGATAAAGCTTCAGAGTGAAGTCTTGCATCCCTTGCTACAGTAATCCATATATCTTTCGGCTTTAATCCTGTTTTATCCTGAATATATTTTACATATCCCTTGCCGGTATAATAAAATAACTCCTCAGTTATATCTTCAGAATATATACCTCTAATGTCATTTTTTCCGAATGCACTAAAATTCATTGTACTTGTCATTTAAAATTATATCCTTGTTACAAAATAAAAAAACGATTATACTTTTAATTATATAATAACATTATGTTTTATAGCAAAGATGAAAATAAATTATTGTAGGGAGCCAAAAATTAATAATACAAATAGAACGGCGTTATGGTTTATTTTGCCGTCATTGTTGGGATGCGGAATATTTATATTTATACCTTCTTTGTTTTCATTTATATTAAGTTTTTCTAAATGGAATCTTATTAATAATATTAAATTTGTTTGGGTTGAGAATTATATTGAGCTTTTAACCTCTGCGGAATTTTGGTTTATACTAAAAAATACTATTTATTATGCATTTTTTACAACTATTTTTGCTACAATATTACCGTTAGTACTTGCATCAATTTTGAATAATAAAATAAGAGGGAAAGAAATATTCAAAACTATATATTTTATACCATTTATTACACCTATGATTGTAATAGCAATGATATGGCAATGGATATTTGACCCTAATATAGGACTTGTTAATGTATTATTTAAAACTAATTTGAAATGGCTATATGATGTAAATTTAGCCATGCCTGTTTTAATATTTGTATCTGTTTGGAAATTAATCGGATACAATATGATAATATTTTTATCGGGATTTTCAGCAATAAATAACCAGGTATATGAAGCAGCGAAGATTGACGGTGCGGACACGTTCAAAACATTTTTTAAAATAACACTTCCGCTGTTGAGTCCGTCAATCTTTTTTGTCTTATTAATAACAACAATAAGTTCTTTTCAAGTATTTGACTTGATTTACCTTATGACAAAAGGCGAACCCGAAAATACAACAAATATCCTCGTATACTGGCTTTATAAAAACGCTTTTGAATATTTTAATATAGGGAAAGCATCTGCTATTGCATATATTTTATTTTTATTTATCCTAATCCTAACCTTGATTCAGTGGAAATTGCGTAAAAAATGGGTTTCATCCGAAGCGGACTAAGCCAAAACGGATAAAAGACATTTTTTTGGATCATCACATTCTGTAGTATCATCATAGCATGCATCAATTTGATTCTTGATATTTTCAGCTTCTTTAGATACTTCAGGATTAAATAATTTTTTAATAGTATCAGCGAGTTTTTCCGTAAATGTTTTTTCGGGTAAATAAGCATTTGAATATTCCGGATAAGGAACTGCTGTATGCTTAAAACTCGGTTTTGCATTATATATTGATTGTATTGTGTTAATAGAATTTACTCTCATATCAAGTACCTCTTTTTTTGTTTAAAGTGTTTTTACTACACTTTATATTACATATTCATTATGAATTAGAAAAAATATTTTGTCAATAGTTTATGTTGCGAATTATAACAAAGGGTTAAAAGTCAATATTTATAAGGTTTTAAGAATTAAGTGTATTTATAGCACTTAATCGGTTAAAATAATATTACCCAATGGAATTATATTTTTATAGCCCGAATGGTCAATTGAATAAAAGTCATTTATTTTGTTATATATAATTATCTTTTTCATACTTCCAACTATTCTTAATTCCAGACAGTAGGGCTTAAAATGCCCTCTTTTTTTTAAGAAAAAGAAACTGCAGATTGACTCTGCAGTATTTGTAAGATTATTAAGATGTCCGAGCAAAAAGTTACGATAAGCGGATTTTCCGCCCGCAGCGGCGGGTTTCTAGCTTAGCTCAACTTTATTTAACAAAAATTTACCTATTTTTAAGCGAAGCGGAATGCCGAAAGGAAAATCCAAGAAGCAGCCCGAAGGGTGTGATTAACTTTTTATTACAAAACGAACAGTATTAAAAAAGTAGGTTTTGGTAATCTTTGATTACCGAAACAAATACATTATTGATGCGGTAAATCATTGATTTACCGCATCCTACTAACTTTAATAATTTAAGCTGATAAAAGTTTTTTTAATTTAATTATATTTATTTTGAGCTCTATAAATATCGTTATCACAATAAAAAAGAAAGGCTTCAACAGCTTTTATAAGAGCTGCTTCAAGCGTTTTCATTTCTTCCGAATTAAAATTTTGAAGTACATAATCTTCTGATTTCATATAAGGAGGCTGTGGGCCAATACCTATTTTCAGCCTGTCAAAAGTTTGAGTCTTTGCATATTTGATTATGGATTTTACTCCGTTATGTCCGCCGTCAGAGCCTTTTGCCCTAAATCTTATATTACCCGTATCAAGTGATATATCATCATAAACAAGGAATAAATCTTGTAAATTTAGTTTATAAAAACTCTGCAGGGCAAAAAGTGCTTCGCCTGATAAATTCATAAATGTCATGGGTTTGACAATCCAAACTGCTTCATTTTTATATACGCTTTTTGCAATAAGTGATTTAAATTTGTTTTCCGGATGAAATGTTCCTTCAAGCTTTTTTGCAAGTAAATCTGCGAACATAAATCCCGCATTATGCCTTGTTCTTGAATATTTTTCCCCGGGATTTCCCAAACATATAACTAATTTCATTCTTGCCTCTTCTTCCGTAAAAATTAGCCCATATTTTTATTCATCTTGCTAATTAAAAACTTAATAAAGTGAATAATATTATTAAAAAACAGGAGATATAATATGGCAACACAAAAAAATTCTATCATTAAAATGAAAAGCAGTGAAATGCTTTATAATTTTTTAGAGAAAAATAACCTTCATAAAAAAGATTTTGCGCAAATGATTGGTGTAACACTTTCATACGTTTACAATTTAATCGATGAAACAATACCGTTTTCAACGAGAAGTACAACCCTTGAAAGAATTGCGGCAGTTATGGATATAGCGCCCGAAGAATTTGTTGAATACAAAATTCCTCAAGACCCTATTGTAATTGACGAAACTACCGAATTTATAAGGGAAAAACAAAAAGAGAAAAATCTTTCGACTGTTCAATTTTTAAAATCATTCCCGAGGAAACAAAGACTTGAAATAGTTGATATTTTAAGAGGCGCAAAGCCAATACCTTTAGATTGGGAAGAAGTTAGTGTTATTGCAAATGTGCTTGATGTTTCCAAAGAAGAAATGTATGAATTTTGGGAAATGAGGTTAAGGCAGCTATTACAGAATTCGGGATTTAATGCCGAAAACAATCAAGGACTTGCAAACGCAATTTTTTCTTGCGCAAGAGATTACGTTTATAAAAACCGATAAAAAATTATACTTTTATTTTTGTAACAATCACTTCAACATCTTTTGGTGTTTTATACGTATCTTTATCATAAATTATTTTTATAAGTTGATAGGAGTGGGGTATATCATAAAAAGCCGGTGCCGAAATATGCCTTACTCCGTTGTCATCTTGATTTTCTGCCTCTTGATGATAATGCCCAGACGAAATTATTATAACATTTGAATGTTTTTTAAGCATGTTCTCATATTTTTCCGTATTAAGCATTGTGAACTTATATTCAATTCGTGGAGGTATTAGGGGGCTGTGTTGAAATATAATAAACAGTTTTTTAGGATATTTTGTTAAAAGTTTATCAAGCCATTCAATTTGTTCATCGGTAATTTCACCGTGAGTTGACTTAGCAAAGTCAGAAGTATCATCCAAAACAACACAAATAATGTCATGGTTTGGTTTAAAATAGTAGTATTTCTTATTATCTTCTTGATTTCTGTTGAAAGTTGTAACTATATCCAAATATATTTCTTTTTCAATTCCGCTTAATCTGTGAGCATCGGTATCTCCAAGTACTAAATAATAAGGTTGTTTAATAGAATGAATTGCTCTCATAAAGCTAATAACATCTTCTTCGCTTGAGTTGTCTACATTATCACCTAAAAAAACAACAAAATCAGGATTTTTCTTTTTTAAAGATAAAGCTAAAAAGTATAAGAACTTATCAAGTTCTTTATTATCCATTGAATAGTGAACGTCGCTTACCTGTGCAAATTCTATCGTTTCCGCATAAGAACAACCCTGCATTATTAATAATGCCAAAAAAGATATTAAAGCTGCTTTTATTTTTTTATGCATTTTTGCATCTTTTCTGTATAGTCTCTTGAATAAACAATGCCTGTTTTAAATCTTCTTTGCTAATAACTTTCATTGCAACTAAAATTTTACCTATAGGCATTTTGTTGAATCTTTGTACATCTAGAACCATTGACAGATGAAGCAAATTAATTTTACCCGCTTCAATAAGAATCTCTCCAAGCCTTAGGAAAGAAACATCCGTCCAATCATTGATATTATACAGATTCTTCATTCTATAATTATATTTTAAAATACGGATTTAATCAAACACATGTACGGAAACAATCATTTTTTATTTAGATTATTTCCGTACAATTTTCAATTTGTTTTTTCCTGATTTAATTATGCAAATAAATCAAGCTTGTTTGCTCTAAATTCATCTTGACATTGAGGTTTTTGAAAACGAGCATCCATTGCATCAAGTCTAGAAACAAGCCCGCCTTCTTCTTGAGCCTTGCTTCCTTTTGTTGAATCTACATTAAATGGATTTTGTCCGAACGAAATTTCAGATACGCCCTGTCTTGAGTTTATACCTGCTGCGCTAAAAATATCTTGATCTTCGGCTGCTTTAGGTGTAAATTGTTGCTGCTGTCCGTATGCGCCTTGAGAAATTCCTAATGAACTCGCTTGAGATGCCTGCATCATGTTTTGATAGTAGTTATTACTTCCGATTCCTGCAACCATATTTTGTCCCATTTATTGCCTAACATATATATAAAGTATTTTTGATTCAAATAATTGCTATCTTATTAATAATTATTTACATTTAAAATTTATTTTTTTAACTTGAATTTAAAAATTTATATGTTTTAATAAGATTGTTGAAGCCTATAGCTCAGCTGGCGAAGTTAAGTATTTTGCGAAGCAAAATCTTAACGAAACAATAGATTAAGCTCTATCCGGCATGAGCGAAGGAAATGAAAACAGAATATCTTGAAAACAAAATGTGCGTCCGTAGCTCAGCTGGATAGAGCAACTGCCTTCTAAGCAGTGGGTCGAGCGTTCGAATCGCTCCGGGCGTATTTTTTATATCAAAATTTATTGTTATCTGTATTGTAAATTTCAATTTAAGGCTAAGTAACTCACGGGTTAACACCTGTTCAAACAGCGCTTCATCTATGTGGGTGTAAACGTAACTTTTTGCACACTACCTACTTTGCGTTAAAAATAAGTTAATACAGTTAGAAACCGGCTTTGCAGGTTAAGAATCTTACCAACAGAGAATTTTTATTTAATTCATAATAATATATTTGAAATATTAGAAATTTAATTTTTGTTATCGAATTATGTAACATATATAATTCTGAAAAAATAAGGCAAAATTATGGCATTTTAAATTTCAATAAAATACTTTTTAAGTGATTTATGAAATTGTCTTTTTTATAAGATGATTCAATTGTATCGATCCATTTATCCGTCATAGGTTTAATATCATAATTTTCAATAAGTATTTTTCGGCATCTGTCAAAATCAAAATCAAATTTAATTTCGCCTGATTTTATTTTTTCTATTTTTTCGTTCCAGTCTTCATTATCTTTTACAAACATTTCTTTAGGATAATTTACCAATTCCGCTAATTTTATGTATTCGGGGATATCGCTTACAAGTGCAGGTACTCCTAAATACAGTGTTTTTAACATCCTGCAATTACTTTTTGATAAACCAACGGGTGTTTTTTCCTGCGGAATAACAATTAAATCAAATTTTTGAATGTTATAATCAACGGTTTCTCTGCTCCATTCAATATCTCCGCCCATCGTTATTGTTGTAACATTTTTTATTCCGAATTTTTCAATAAGATGTAAATTAGAAACAGTGCCGAACCAGCCTATTTTAGGATTTTTCAAATTATAAACAGGCATGGGAATATCATTATTAATAACATCCAGTGTACCATCTAAAACTTTTATGTTTTTATTATATTTTAAATACTGCTCTTTAAGATAATCACAACTTGCAATAATCAAGTCTGAATATTTTACGAACTTGATATGTCCGTCAGAATACAGATCATCTATATCAAAAACTATAAATTTATTGCTTAGTAGCGCTTTTCTAAACTTTTTTTTTATAGATTTATAACTGCTTTTTTGAAAAATAAGTATATCTGCATTTTTTATATTTTCGTTAATAGAAACATTATATCCTCGTGATTTAAGTTCATTTGCAATTTTATAAACTCTAATTCTGGTTGATCCTGCTGTTTCATCTGAAGCGGTAATAAATACAATTTTCTTATTTTTCATGTTTACGATTTCTTTTTATAACTTACTTTTATAGTATTAAAAAAAACTAAAGTTCTTTTATTACTATATTTAATTTTATTATAAATAAGTTTTTTAAAATAGCTAACTTTTGGAAAAATAAAGGGAGGGCGTCCTAATCTTATATAATCATAGAAATATTTACTTAGTTTATCTCGAACTATTAATGTTTTTTGTGATAAATCTTTATTACAATCACAGTTATCTATATGTCTGTCTGTAAAAGACCCTCTAAATAAATGGAATGCAACTTTTTTCCCATCGTATAAATAAGCTTGAGTTCCTACCTCATAAGAATGTTCACCAATTTTTGCCGCTAAATCATTTATTTCTCTGTTTTCAAAAGCAATAAAATTGGTGCTGTCATTTTCACTTGAGAGTGCTTCCCGAATTTTATAACCCACATCATAGCTAAAATCAAGTTTATCGGAGAAACGTATTTTACATTGATTTCTTGCCCATTCTGAAGTATCAGCCTGGCAGTCGAGATGTTGTATTAATTTTAGCGGATGTGCAGCACCCCATAATGCGGGAAACTTCGGATGTCCCAATCCAACACCCCTTGTATACGGGGCTCCTACTGCAACTTTACCTTCATCTAAAAATTTTTGAAGAAATTTAAGATGATTTTTTATTACAAAGAAAAAATCAGGATCCTGAGCCAAAAAATATTCGCTATTCGCCTTTTTTAATGCTATGGTAAGACCTTCACCGTGTTGTCTTGAGCCTATTTTTTCTTTTGTTTCATTATAAATTATTTTTATGTTATTCCATTTTTCATTATAAGACTTTGTAAGTTCTTCTAATTCTTGTTTTTGAAACGGTTTTGAATTATCTACGATGATTATTTCAAAATCCTCGGGATTATTAAATTCATATAAAATTTTTAACTGCCATTTCATATAAACAGTTGTTTTATAATTTACAAATGCTATTGTCCATTTTTTCATCTTGTTTCTCCTGAAAGAATCTATCGAGTGTTCCTGTTATTTTTGCCGGATTACCTGCTATAATGACATTTTCGGGAAATGACTTAGTCACAACCGAACCTGCTCCTACTATTGAATTATCGCCAAGTTGTACGCCTTTTAGAATCAAAGAATTTGAACCTATCCAGCAATTATTTCCAATAATAACTTTTGCGGTCTTTATTCCCCCCCCCCCATTGCTTTGTTGCTCTTCGTTTTAGCGGATTTATATCATGAAAATTTGAATCAATTATTGTAACATTAAAACCGAACATTACATCATTGCCTATTTTTACTCCGCCTTTTTCATTTTCGCCTTCCGCAATTATTGTTAAATTATTATTAGAAAAAAAACGTTCTCCAAACTCAATTACAGTTTCGCTGTTTCTGGCTTCCATATATCCCGGTATATAAAAATTAGGTGATGTTTCTCCTCCAAATGTATTGCCGTCAGCAAATTTGAATTCGCCTTTGCCTTTAAGTATCATAGGCGTGAGGAAATTTGGTTTACCGATAATTTTTACTTTATCAGACATTATTTTTTGTGAAAATAAAATATATAACTTTTGAAAAATGGATACTGCTTTTGCTCTAAAAGTTTGATTTTTTCTAAGCCATTTTGTTAATTTTGACATCACTAATTCACCTTTTCATATTTTTCTTGATATTCCGATTTTAAAATACTCATAATTAAATAATTTTTGTATTTTCCGTTATTGAATATTGCTTCTCTTTGCATGCCTTCTGTAATAAATCCTACTTTTTCATAGCAATTACGCGCTTTTATATTATCTTCTAATACATATAGATATAAACGATGCATATTCATACATTTAAAACCGTATTTAAAAATTAATTTATACATTATTTTTGCATATTTATTCCCTTGAAAACGAGGGTCAATATCTCCGCCAACGCACATTGAACGATTGATTAAATCAATATTGGAAATTCTAACAATCCCGAGTTTATCAATCATATTTTCTTCTGTGTTGGAATTATTATCAGAATAATTGGTTAAATTTTGTTTTTCGAAAACCATATAACATCTTTTTTCATCATTTTGAAGATTGTTGAACCAATTTTCCTGCCTAAAATCGTTTAAAAGACAGAAGGTACCTAAATATTCATTTATAACAGGATTTTCCCTTAATTTCTTAAGCCAAAATAAGTCCTGTTTTTCTAGCAGTCTTAGTCTAAAATTTTCTTCTATAATCATTTTTACACCTATTTTGCATATTTAATTACTTGTTCTGCTATGTATTCTCTTTGTTCTTTTGTTACCCACCATCCTACGGGTATACATAAATGAGTCCTGTTAAAGCTTTCAACTCCCGGAAGCTCGGTTTTGAATTCTTTAAACATCGAATGAGTATCATTTCTTGCATGTACCTTTGATGACATAATATTTAATTCTTTCAATTTTGCCATTAATTCATCTCTGTTGTTTATGTGTATTGTATACAGCCAGTATGATGATTTTCCGTCAGGATTCTCAGGTACAACGGTTATTGATTTGTGATTTTTAAATGCTTCATCATAAAATTTTGCGTTATCTCTGTGTTTTGTTAGTATTTCATCCAAGTGTTTCAAATTCTCATTTCCGATAACGGCACAAACATCATTCATGTGAAATTTATAACCTGCTTCAGGTACATCAATCTCACATCTTAAATCAATGCCTTCTCGAATAGTTCTGTCTATACCGTACCAACGAAGTAACTTAGCTCTTTCAAAATCTTTTTCATTTTTTATCCACAATAGCCCGCCGTCTACAGAGGTTAAATGTTTTATAGCCTGTAAAGAATTCATTGAATAATCGGAATGATTACCGAATTTCTTTCCTTTATATTCCATTCCCATAGAATGGGCGCCGTCTTCTACGGTTTTAATACCCGCCTCAGAAGCTATTTTATTGATTTTTTCAATTTCACAAGGGTTTCCGCCCCAGTGTACCATTGTAACCGCTTTTGTATTTTTAGTTATTTTTCTCTCTATATCGTCAGGTAATATTGAACCTGTAACAGGATCTACATCAGCCCAAACAATTTTTGCTCCGTTACTTAATATAGGTGTATTTGTTGCCGTACAAGTTATTGGGGTTGTTATTATTTCATCAGTATTAGAATTATAATACCCTTTATAATCATTTTGATGTAAAGCTAAATGATATGCCAAGTGAAGGGCAGAAGTTCCCGAATTAAGAGTAACAAGTCCTAAATTCCCCCCCCCCCGTGTATTTTTTCAGATTGGTTTCAAATTCCTGTACTTTAGGTCCTTCACCAATCCATCCACTGTGAATTACATCCAAAAGAGGTTTATCCACACTATTTGACATAAAAACTTTAAATAACGGTATTAGTTCTTTCATTTTTATTCTCCTTTTAGGTGATTTTTTATATTCCATAATACTCTCGGAACCATTTAACGAATTTGTGAATGCCTTCTTCTACGTTTGTATGAGGTTTGAAGTCGAATGTTTCATAAAACTCACTATTATCTGCTTCTGATTTAACAACTTCACCGGGTTGAATAGGCATATAATTTATAATTGCTTTTTTACCGGTTTCTTTTTCCATAATTTCTATATATTTCATTAGTTCAACAGGGGTTGAGTTCCCTATATTGTATATTCTGAAAGGAGCAACAGCGCTTTTTGACGGATTCGGAACTGCAAAATCGTGCCTCATTTCAAGGTCTTTTTCAGGAACTTTACCTGTTAAAACCTTTATAACCCCTTGTGCAATATCTTCAACATAAGTAAAATCCCGAACCATTTTGCCGTTATTAAAAACATTTATCGGTTTTTCTTCAATAATATTTTTTACAAATAAGAATAAAGCCATATCAGGTCTGCCCCAAGGACCGTATGCATTAAAAAACCTGAGCCCCGTTGTAGGAATATTGAATAAATGCGAATATGAGTGCGCCATAACTTCATTCGATTTTTTTGTAGCTGCATACAGACTTAATTGATGATTACAACCGTCAGTTTCTTTCCAGGGCATTTTTGTATTTGCACCATAAACAGAAGCCGTTGAAGCAAAGACCAAATGCTCGATATTATTGTTCCTGCAGCCTTCTAATATATTTAAAAATCCCGATATATTTGATTCTATATATGCATAAGGATTTTCAAATGAATATCTTACTCCTGCCTGCGCCGCAAGATTTAAAACCCTCTTGGGTTTTTCCTGTTTAAAAATTTCACTGATTCTCTTTTTATTGGCTATATTTTCTCTGTATTCAATAAAGTTATCATTTTCTTTTAATATTTTTAATCTTGCTTCTTTTAGATTCACGTCATAATAATCATTAACATTATCTATCCCAATAACGGTGTATCCTTCTTCCAATAATTTTTTTGCCGTAAAAAATCCGATAAAACCTGCTGTTCCGGTGACTAAAATTTTCATTATAAATCCTCTCCTCTAAAAATTTTATTTAAAGGTTTTAATTCTTTTAATAAATTATGTAAAGGAAGTCCTTCAGTCATTTTTGTCAGTGCATTTACATCTTTCGGAAAACACTTTCCTCCGTATCCGAATTTACCGTCAGGACCCGGAATTTGAGTATGCGGAAAATTTATATACCCGCTTAACATTATTCCTTGCTGTACTTTTCTGTAATTTGCCTCATAGCGCCTGCATAAATCGTATATTCCGTTAAAATACGTAACTTTTAAGGCACCGAATACATTATGAGCATATTTCGTTATCTCCGCCTCAAGTGAGGTCATTTCAATAAATTTTTTACCGGGAAACACTTTTTTTAACAGTTCCGTTTCTGCCGTAAAAATCATATCTTGTGAACAAAAATCTTCGTACGCCGTTCTTTGAGTTAAAAATTCCGGCATGAAATTTACATTCCTGGATGTTTCTTTTTTTAAACTGTCAGTTGTTCCGGGTAAAATAGTTGTGCGTATAAAAATAGGTTTGTTTTCGGGAATACTGTTAATAATTTCTTTTAATACGGTTAAATCTTGAGAACCGTCTTTTTCTGTCGGAATATGAATACAAATAAAAATTACATCTGCATGAGATATGTCATCTGTATATGAAAAATCCCCCCCCCCGAGGAAAGGATCAGAAATTAATAATTTAACTTCAGGGTTATGTTCTTCTATCCATCTTTTTAATGTACCGCCGACAAAACCGCAGCCTGCTATTCCGACAGTCAATTTATCCATTAATCTTTTTCCTTTTCCTTTTTAAAGTAATTTTTATACCGAATATTGAAATTATTTTACGTTTGACTCCGCTTCTTACACAATTTTTTATGGAAAATATTCTATCTAAAAACTTATAACTAATTGGTGTATTTTCCATTTTAATAATTTTTTCAACCGGAAAAATTTTTACGTCCGATTCCTTTGACATAAGAAGTTCTTCATCATTAACTTCTTCTCTGTTTAAGATTTTTTGAACAGTTGTTTCCCATTTATTAAATATTTTTTCCGCACTATATTTTTGCATTTCTTTTATTGCGCTTTTACTGAACTCCGTGCGCAATTTCTTATTGACTACAAGAATTTCTATCTTTTTTGCAAAGTCTTTATAATTTTCTTTACATAAAAATCCGTTAATATTATCTTTTATTAACTCATTGACTCCTGATGTTTCCCTAAAACCTATAGCAGGCAGTCCTGTGCTCATTGCTTCCGCGAGTCCAAGAGGAAAACCTTCAAAATATGACGGAAAAACACAAAAATCATAATTTAAATAAGTTTTAAACGGTTCTTTTGTTATTCCGCAGAGGTTTACTTGTTTCTCTATTCCCAAAAATTTAGCGTATTCTTTTAATTCTTCTTCCTTTTTCGGAGGCTGCGACTGACCATATATATCTAAACTCCAATCAGGATATTTTTTAGCAATAAGTGAAAAACTTTTAAGAAGAAAATCATGTCCTTTCCAAACAGAATCTATTCTTGATAAATATATGATTCTCTTTTTTTCTTTACTTATGTCAATATATTGCAAATCCTGTTTGGTAGGATTGGCAATATATACAACAGGTCCGTTTTTTATAAAATCGGGTAAAAGTTTTTTATAAGAAGGAAATAAAATTTGCGCCGTTGTATTTATATACTGTTTCTTTAATTCATCTTCAATTTCACTAAAATATTTGAAATAAAAATCAGGTCTTGATCTGAATAACAGCATTCTTGGTATACTATTAAATTTTACGTTCAAATTAGCCTGTGCATATAAATTTGGAAAGAAAAATATTATTAAATCAGGATTAATTTCTTCAATAAATTTATTTAATGATTTACTATAGTCCAAAACTCCTTGGTAATATTTATACAAATTTAGAAAATTTACACTGTCTTTTACTTTGGGCTTACCTGCTTTTTTTGAATAACAAACTCCGTAAACTGTATAATTCACTGATAAATAATCAGAAATGTTAATAAATGATGTAATAGCACCCCCGGTTGTATCAACTGCTTCAGGCTGTGTAATAATTACTATCTTCTTCAAATATGTGTTTATATTTGCGCTCATAATGGTTATTTTATTGATTTGTTTTTTAGTGCTTATAATGTCACAAATAAAACTATTAAATCATATAAAATAAACATGTCAAACATGCAGTAGTAAAATTATTGTAATCCAAGAGTTTGCACAATTTTTATGTATCAATAAAAAATACCCCTGACACGATTCGAACGTGCGACGCCTTCCTTAGGACGGAAGCGCTCTATCCAGCTGAGCTACAGAGGCTTATTTGACTTTGGTTTTTTCTCAATTATCATAAGCAACCTGAATAAATCAATTATTTTGTTCGAATTTTAATTAAAAATATTCTGCAGATAATTTAAGAAAATAAGAATAATACTTATTATACTACAATTTATCTATATTTGTACAACCAAAATTGTTTAAATATTTGCTAAAAACTTTTTATAAATTTTTTTGTTTTGTTAAGGTCAATATTGGCATAAAATATTAAGAAATTTAAAGAATGTACAAAAAAATAGCATGTTTTTTTATTTTATTTTTTTATTTAAATAGGGAAAGGTATGAGTTATATGAGTCCAATACAAGGTTATAATAATTTAAATAATTTGCAAGGAGGTACTCCTTTATATAATTATAGTTATCAGCAACCGGTTGTGCAAAATACACAACAAAGTAATATTTCCGCTCAACCTAATGTGCAACCTATATACCAGTATCCGGTAACTTCTTTATACAATCCGGCACAAATGCCACAACAGGCATCAGGTGTAAATATAAACATATATAATCCTTCAGGTTTGGGCCAAAATGGTTTACCTTCAGGTGGTAATATGTATTCTCAACCCGTAACAAATAATGCAGTAATGAACAATCAGCCTGTACAACAACCTGGTGCGCAAACATTGCAAACAAATGAAGCAGCTCCAATAGCTAATACTTCAATTTCAAATCAAACAGAAGAACCTAAAAAAGATCAAAAAACAAAACAAGTTGTTGAATTAACGGATGACTACATTAAAACTTTAGAAAACTATTTAAGAAGTAATGATGCAAATGTAAGAAGGTCGGGAATTAATCAGGTAATAAATAGATTTGAAGAAGATAAATCAAGATATGATGACCCTGCACTCACTGCATTGCTTAATATAGCACTTCAAGACCCTGATGAAACTAACAGGCTTCTAGCAATGAGCCCGATAGCCTCAGGAAGTGCACACGGTGATGAAAATTCCGTAAAATTATTGCAAAACCTTCAATCCTCCGATAAAATATACGGACAAGAAGCTAAAATGGCGAATGAGGCACTTTTAAATACAGCACAAAATAAAGTATCAGTTCCTGATGATTCTCCTCAAGAAACAAATGAAGAAAAGAAATAAAAATGACAGCAGTAAGTAAAATTAAAATAACACCAACTTTAAAAAAATTAAGTGGCAAACCTCTTGGAGTTGCATCTAAAGTAATGGGAGTGGCAGCTCTTGCCGCGGTCGTTTATGATGCGCATATAAATGGAAGAGAAAAAGCATACTCAAAAGATATGATTGAATCAGGAGATAAATTTTACAACCAGTACAAACAATTTATGACTTCTGATAAAGAAAGTGCTACAATCTCAAAAATGAAAAAACTATGGTTTGATATGCAGCAAAACAACTCGGGTCAACACCTGTTTACAAGAGCTAAAGGTTATTTAACAGGCGCCGGAGAAACAATTGTAAGAAATCTGCCGGTTATTGCCCTTTCCGCATTGGCTCTGAAATTTAAAACAGTTGGAAAAATTTCAGGTTGCCTACTTGGGGCAATAGGTTTAAAAACTCTATTATATGATGTTGCAGGAGTAGGAGAGAAAAAGCTTAATAGAAAATATTAATCTTGTAACTCTAAAAGTACACAAATTTTGTAAATAAACCATGTGGCTATTTATAAAATAGACATATGGTTAATTAACATGCAATCTTTGTTGTTATAATATAAAACCGTTAATAACAAGTTAGTTCTTGTTAAAGAAATCAGAGAGGAAGGCCGAACAGTGTCGCAATTAACGGAAAAAAAAGAAGCAGTTACAGTAGTTATTGTTGAAGATTATAAACTAACAAGAGTCGGTTTAAAATCAACACTAAATGAGTACGAACACATTAATGTAGTAGGAGAAGCAGAAGATGCAACAGAAGGCATCCAACTTATAGAAAAACTACATCCAAATGTTGTACTAATGGATTTGGGACTGCCGGGGATGAATGGGCTTGAAGCAACAATTAAAATAAAAGAAAAACAGGCTGATACAAAAATAATCATACTAACATCACACGAAAGAGGAGAAGAAGTGATTGCGGCATTGGGTGCTGGTGCAAATGCTTATTGCCTTAAAGATATAACTCCTGAAACTTTATCAGAAGTTATAAAAAACGTAGCAGAAGGTGCATGTTGGGTTGATCCTGCAGTTTCTTCTGTTGCTCTAAACTTTTTCCCGAAACCTGAAAATGTTACTTTAATGCAAACTACAGAAGTACAAGATGCAAGAGCTCAATTAACAGAAAGAGAACTTGAAGTTTTAAGACACCTTGTAAAAGGAAAAAGCAATACAGAAATAGCAAAAGAACTTATTGTAAGTGTACATACTGCAAAAGCACACGTTTGCAGCATATTGCAAAAGTTATGTGTTGATGACAGAGTTCAGGCTGCCGTAAAAGCTATAAAAGAAAATATAATTTAATATTAATTTGTCCGAGCAAAAAGTTACGAAAGCGGATTTCCCGTAGGGCGGAGTCACGCGGAAGCGTGCGAGCCCGAAGAGGCGAAATGTTTGGCTGCGTTAGCAGACAACCGAAGGTAAGTTTATGCGGGAATGAGTTGCGTAGCAACTCCCGCGCCCGCAGCCGGTAACCAAGCAATGCGGGCGACACTGGATTAAATTATGACCGATTATTATTCGACTCAGAAAATAATATTTAGAATGATGATAATTAATTCTAAATTTTAATAACAGTAGTGTGAAAAAATTATAAACTATTATGTAATTTATTTGAACTGTAAAATCTTCGGTCATAAATTTAACAAAATTTATAAAAATCCGCTTTACATTTTGCCTTTTTTTTATTAAGATAATAATACGCTTTGGAGGAGTGCCGGAGCGGTTGATCGGAGCGGTCTTGAAAACCGTCGTACGTGCGAGCGTACCGTGGGTTCGAATCCCACCTCCTCCTAATAAAAACGGACTGGTATTTATCAGATCCGTTTTTATTTTGTTTCTAGTGTAATTTAACGACCGGTTTTATTTGTACGGATACTTTGATTATTTTGGACAGCCCGCTCTGCGAGGGCGTTTTCAGGTCGGAAAATTAAGTTTACCAAAAAAATCAAACTGCCGAAATGGACTTTTTTCGGACTGTACGGATAGTTTGATTTTTTCTTAATATAGCTGGGTTTAGCACCGTTTTTAAGGTGTACGGATAGTTTGAT
>CALUTD010000003.1 GCA_944323625.1 Candidatus Gastranaerophilales bacterium | reverse complement strand
GCAAAAACGCTTCGACCGATTTTCGCCTCTTCGGGCTCGCACGCTTCCGCGTGACTCCGCCCTACGGGAAATCCGCTATCGTAACTTTTTGCTCGGATAATTTATAGTAATTGTGTTGCTCCTATTGAAGAAAACACACTTTTAACGTCTTCCAATGATAAATCTTTAGAAATAGAAGTTTCATAAGGATTAATAACTTTACATCTTACAGAACCGTTTTCATCTTTATAGGGTTTTATACTATAAGCGTGCGAACCAACTATTCCAAGTTCTTCGGAGATTTCTGTTTCCCCAAATCTAGCTGCAGAAAAAACAATATTCTCTGTATTATCAATGTCACTCATTAGATTTAATATATCATCCCTATCTTGGCTAAGATTATTATTTATTTTAAATAATTCATATACAGTATCTTCGCTGCCACCTGAACCTCTTAATTTTGTTGCTTCACTTCCATCATTAAGTTCTTCTTCATAATAATGATGCAATTCTGCAATTTTAGCTATATCTTGTTCTTCTGCATTTAATTCATTTATTAATTGTTGTGAATTCTCATTTCCATTTACTTTTTCTTTTAGAATTTCTAAACCGTATAAATGTTCCAACATTTGAATACCTGTTGATGATTTAGATATATAATCTTCAGGATTTGTAGAGTATGAAGTAATCTGCCCCATAAAAGAAGTTTCTGCAGTTTTAATATTTTCGCTTAATGTTTCACCTGCTTCCAAAATAAAGGAACTTTTACCATTTGGGAATTTAACTGAAACACTACCATCTTCATATTCATTAAAGCACTCTAGTATCTGAGCAAAACCATTAGGGGTTTTTATGATTGAATCAAGTACGGATACTAAATAACAATCAGCACTATTTGAACCCTGTTTAAGCGAATACTTTTCTACGGGTGGAAATAGTTCTAAATATTTTTCAGGTGTTAAATTTAACTCTTTTACACTTCCGTCCGAAAGTTTTATACTTATTTTATTTGAATTATTAAGTTGAAAAACTTCTCCGGAATTGAGGTTTTTTATTGCATCTTCATTACTTTCAAATTTTGGAACAAAAACCTCTTCTATAGTTTTACCCGTTTCTTTTGCATATTGAAGCTTATTTATATCTTCTTTTATGTTAGAATCTATTGAACTATAATCGTTAAGATTTGTTAAAGCAGACATATTTAATTTATTTTGATTTAATAACGATAATATTTCACCGGTGGTTAAATCATCAAATTTTTTTGTTGAATTTACTTCTATGTTCGGTTCTAATGCTTTGTTTATAATAATTTCATCAGTTCCTGAATTATTTGAAATATTCATTTCTCTCAATTCTTGTATAAATTCAGATAAACTTGGATTATCAGAAACTGCTTTATTTTCCTGCGTTTGATTTGTATTTGTAGTTTTATCAGTTAAAAAAGATAAATAATTTTCAATATTTAAGTTCATAAAATTCCTTTTAAAATTAAATCCTTTTCTATTTTTCGGATTTTTTTTGATAAACTTTAGTTTTAAGAACAAATATTATTAATAAATATTAAGATTATTAAAAATATAATGCCGGTTTACTTTGGCATTATATTTTTTCATTTAAATTAACTACCAAGAGCCGCCGCCACCGCCGCCTCCTCCTCCGCCGGAGCTTCCGCCACCGCGTGACGAAGTTCTTGTTACTCCTCCATTCAGTACACTGGGTCTTGTTGAACCATAAAAATTATTTGAAAATGTTTTTAACGACTTGGTTGAAAAATCACCTTTATACCAGTTAGGTTTAATGTTCATCAAACCTTCGACTTTTTTAAACCACTCATTTTCCAGCCCGAATATATAAGCATAGGGAAGCATTTCAGAGAAATAATTAGGATTTTCAAATAACATTTCTTCTATTCTTCTGCGCTCAGCTACTTCTATATATTTTTTTAAGCCTAATATTTCGCCCAGTAATTTTCTTCCTTGAGGACTCCTTTTCGGTAAATTAATAAAACATATTATTGTTATACACAGCAGTAATACTTCAAGCGCAATAGCTTGTATGTTTGACTGCGGATTAATCATAAATTTTGACAACATAAATATCGGAATTCCGCAAAAGCCGACTCCCCACAGAATTATAAAAATTTTGGAGAACAGGGGAATATTATTTCGACAGTGAGAAAAAACTACCGATAATCCTACGATAGGGAAAATTGATATAAATATTGTAGATATATTTACAAATGCAAGAGAATAATCACCCAATGTATATATAATACAAGCAACAATCCCAAATAATGAGATTAGTAGTAAAAGAATTTTATCTATACTGCATGCATTTTGCATGAATAGTTTATTTTTTATTTTATTTAAATCTTTTTCAATTTCTTGGCAGTATCTGAAAAATGTTGAGGATCTTGCAAGTTCATCGCGGGTTATAATACTATCTTTTGTTGATTTAAATAAGGCATTTAAAAATTTTTTTTCTGCTTTGTTCTTTCCTTCATACTCTTTTAATTTTTTTATTGTATATGAAATTCCGTCATCTTCAATTTCTATATATCCTTTAGCAGCGAGATAAAATAGAAGCGAGGGCAGTGCTTTTTCACTTATATGACCATTGTATATAATATCAACTTCGGCGCTGTTATATTCTTTTGGCGGATAAAAATTTACAACGGGAACTACAGGCTCATCTTTTCCAAAAATAAGCCATATTAAAAATGCAAGCACTGCTAAACATCCGGCTATAATTAAAGTATAATTCCTCTTTTCAATTTTTTCCTGCATATTAAATTTAAAAAAGTTCTCAGGGAAATTAACTTTTACTGTTATACCTTCTTCGGGATAAAGCTTATTCTTTGTATATCCGTATATTTTATCTTTTAAAATATTATATTTAAGCAGTGTGTTATCAAAATATTCAGAACCCCTACTACCCGTATAAAAGAATGTTTCTGTTCCTTGTGGAAATTCTGAAGGCATTGTTATTTTAAATGTTACGTGGTTTATATCAACCGGCCACTGTGTTCCTATTATGTTGAAATAAAAAGTACTCATATTTTCTTCATTATCTGCAGGCATGCGAAAATCATACTTAAGTATGTAGTTTTGTCTGTCTTTTACTTTTTTATTAGGGTCTCCAAATCTTATTCTTATACTGCCGGGCTGCTTTGATACTATTGTACAGTTATTATTACATTTTATGTTATCTATTTTGGAATAATCCGTTCTTTTTTTACCGTTATTATCTATATAACTGTGGACAAGCGGAATATCTCTGTATATTCCGTGTGAAGGAATAGTAAAATTTGTATCAATTAATTCAGTTATTTTTAAAATTTTATCATCTGTAACGTCTATATTTACTTTATAGTTTTCAATATAAAAATTTTCTGCAAATGCGGTATTTAAGCTAAAAAAACTTAAAATAAAAAGTATAAGCGGAATTAAAAACTTTTTCATTAAAACTCAACCTTTATATTTTCTCTCTCTCTTTCACTGATTTCAAATAATTTTGCAGGTTTTACTGCGAATAACATACATATTATATTTGAAGGAAATACCTCAGTAAAAGTATTTAATTCTCTAACAGTACCGTTATAGTATTTTCTGGCGGATGCAATTTCGTCTTCAACAAGTGAAAGCTGCTCCATTAAAACAATAAAATTTTGATTTGCTTTTAAATCAGGGTAGTTTTCTGCTACTGCAATTAATTTGGACAATCCTACATCTAATTTACTATTTATATCTATAATTTCATCATCATTTAACCCTGAATAATTAGTGTTTCTTAATTGTGTAATATTTGTCAATAAATCCTTTTCATGCATATTATAAGCTTTAACAGTTTCTATGAGATTAGGAATTAAATCCCAACGTTTTTTTAAATACACATCCATTGTCGAAAAAGCTTCTTTTACATAATTTTTAAGAACTATACCTTTGTTATAAATAATTATTATAGCGGCCAAAATAATTAAAATAACTGCAGATAAAATGTAAGTACTATTCATATTGTTACTCTCCTGTTTCAAAATAAAAACTGTTGTGAAATATTAAAGGACTTGTAAGCATAAGGGGTAAGTTTTCGTCCTCTTGGTGTTCTTTGTATAAAACCTTTTTGAAGAAGATAAGGTTCATAGACATCTTCAAGTGTTTTAACATCTTCACCGAGTGCGGTTGCAAGAGTCTCAACTCCTACGGGGCCGCCGTTATACTTTTGTGCAATTATATCAATAATTGCTCTATCTGTATTATCAAGACCGAATTTATCTATTTGAAGTACATCCAAAGCTTCATTAGCTGTTTTAGAATCAATTTTTCCGTCAGACTTTACTATTGCATAATCTCTAACTCTTTTAACAAGCCTGTTCGCAATTCTCGGAGTTCCTCTTGATCGTTTTGCTATTGCATTTGCACCATCTTCATCTATATCTATATCAAGAATAGAGGCAGTTCTTTTTATAACACAGGCCAATTCTTCTTCAGTATAAAATTCAAGCCTGTGGATTATGCCGAATCTGTCTCTTAAAGGTCCGGATAGAGCACCGGCTTTTGTTGTTGCGCCGACAAGCGTAAACTTGGGAACAGGAATTCTTATTGATTTTAAAGTTTGTGCTTTTCCTGTTGTCATATCAAGATAAAAATCTTCCATTGCAGGATATAAAATTTCTTCCGATATTTTATTTAGTCTGTGAATTTCATCAATAAAAAGAACATCACCTGCTTTTATTGACATTAATATTCCTATAATATCCCTTGGACGTTCTAATGACGGAGCTGAGGTAATTTTAATGTCAGTGCCCATTTCATTTGCTATTACTGCGGCAAGAGTTGTTTTTCCGAGTCCGGGCGGACCATAGAATAAAACGTGGTCAAGCGGAAGTTCTCTTTTCTTTGCGGCTTCTATTGAAATTTTCAATGTCGATTTTAATGCGCTCTGCCCGACATAATCTTCAAAACGTTTTGGTCTTATATTAGATTCAAATGACATATCGTATTGAATTTCTTCTGATACAATATTATTATTGCGCTCTACTACTATTTCATTATTATCATCATCAGATATTATTGCCAAATTCAAAATCCCAAATTAAGTACTTTTTTCTGACAGTATATTATAACATATTTTTAAAATAAAAATTTTAATATTATTTTCTCTTAATATATAGGTCGCACTCTTTTCCGTGCGCGTTTATTATTCCTGCAGATTGAAGATACGAATATATTATTGTAGAACCGACAAATTTCATGCCTCGTTTTTTTAAATCTTTTGAAATTGAATCCGATAAAGGTGATGTCGTCCTTTTGGTGTATTCTTCATATATTATTTTTCCGTCAGTAAAACCCCAAATATAATTGCTAAATGAGCCGTATTCAATTTGAATTTCTTTAAAAATTTTAGAATTTGTTATTGCTGCATTTATTTTAAGCCTGTTTCTTATTATGCCCGAATTTTGCATTAATTCTGCAATTTTGTCCTCTTTATAATTGACAATTTTATCGATATCAAAATTATCAAATGCTTCTTTAAAATTTTGTCTTTTATTGAGAATACACTCCCATGATAAACCCGCTTGAAAGCTTTCCAAAATTAAAAGCTCAAATAATTTTTTATCATCATAAAGAGGACAGCCCCATTCATTGTCATGGTATTCAACGTAAATAGGATTTTTTAAATTGAGCCAGTTGCAGCGTTTCATAAATTATCCTTTTCTGTGGTTACTCTTCCATTGCTATATAGTCAACAATAAACTGCCTTGCTATCCTGGGAGTTCTTATACCTTTTTGACAAGCAAATTCTAATGCTTTTTTCCTTAAATTATCATTAACCGTTACACAGCAATCATTTGCAATTTTTTCGACAATATCAAGATATTCATTTTGTCCGAGGAGTGAAAATGTAAGTACAAGCCCGAATCTGTCTGATAAAGAAACCATTTCATCAATTGTATCATTATAATGTATTTCATTCCCTTCTCTTGCAGAGAAACTTTCTTTAACAAGATGAAGTCTGTTTGTTGTTGCATATATAATTGCATTTGAAGGTTTATCAGACAAAGAGCCTTCAAGTGCGGCTTTTACGGCTGAAAATTCTTTATCATCCTCATTAAATGAAATATCATCCGCAAAAATTATAAACTTTTGTGGCAGATTTCTTATTTCTTCAAATAAATCATCAAGATATATAAAACTTTCTTTACATATTTGTATTATTTTAAGATTTCTGTCTGAATATTCGTTAACCAATGCCTTTACCGAAGAGGACTTTCCGCAGCCCCTGTCGCCGTATAATAATATGTTATTTGATGCTTTACCGTTCAAAAAGGCTAATGTATTCTTTTTTAATACATCTTGTTGGTATTTATAATTTTTTAAATCCTTAAATGAAATTTTGTCAAAATATTTAACGGGAATTATTTGTTTTTCTTTTGTATATTTAAAAGCGCAGTAACAGGCAAATATTCCGTAACCTTTATTTTTGTAAGATAAAAGAATGTCATCAAGATTAAATTTTTCTTTATTCTCTGAATAAAAAACAGGTAAATGATTTATTATTTCAATACTTTTAGGATATTTATGTTCATATAGTTTTTTTATTTCTTCGTAAGTGTTAAGCAATAAATTATCAATTAAAGAAAGTTCGTATGCCGCAGTTTGGAGTATCTGTTCATCTTCATTTATACAGCTTCCGCAGCCTTTTGAGAGTATATTTTCATCTGTATAAATAAGTTTTTTTATATAGTTATATATATTTCGGTCAGGTTGTTTTTCATATAGAAGTGAAACAAAATTTGAATATAATTTAAGAGAATCAACAAAACTTTTTTCATTGTGCAAAGCATTTAAAAAATCAATAAAAGACTTTATTACGCAATCATTAGTTATATTAGAAAATATTGATACCAAAAGCATAGAGATTAAATTATTTCCCATAGCGATTACCTTTGTAATTTTAGTTATACATAGTCTAATTTTACAATATCAAATAAAAAAATCCATTAAGGTTTTTTATTATCTTTAAGTTTTTTAGATTCATTATGGAAAAAATCATAAACAATCTGCGCCTGATTTTTAGATAAAAGAAGCATAAGTTCTTCTTTTGTAAGTTTTGAAATTTTTGCAGCAGATGAATATTTTTCAAGCAAAAGTTTTTTATTTTTTGAATATAAGCCCTTTATGTCATCAAGCTGAGAATGGAGTGCATTTTTATCTCTTAAATGTCTGTGGAAAGTAATTGCGAAGCGGTGAGCCTCATCTCTTATCCGTTGAAAGAAAAACAAGGCTTGTGAATTTGACGGAAAAATAACAGGAAGCTGTTTTTGTGGGATAAATACTTCTTCAATTCTTTTTGCAAGCGAAACAATATCTTGATTTTTTACTCCGAGTTCATTAATAATTTCAACAGCGCTTGAAAGCTGGCCTTTTCCGCCGTCTATAATTATTAAATCGGGAAATTCAAGTCCTTCATTCAAAAGCCTTGAATATCTTCTTTTTATTACTTCGCGCATTGATTTAAAATCGTCAGGTTTACCTTCTTCGGTTGTTTTTATTTTAAACTTTTTATACTCGCTTTTTTTTGGCATGCCGTTTTGAAAACAAACCATTGAAGCTACGGTGTTCGTACCTTGAATATGTGAAATATCAAAGCATTCCACACGGTGAGGAAACTTTCTTAATTCGAGTTTTTCCTGTATGTATGAGCCTGTTTCATTATAATTATTTTGTATTTCCTGTAACGATTTCACTTTCATTTCTTCAAGATGGTAATTTGAATTTTTTAGTGCTAATTCAATAATTTCTTCGTTTTTCTTTGTATTTTTAGGATTAATGCTTACCTTGGACCCTTTTTTTGCACTAAGCCATTCTTCGAAAATATTTTTATCTTCGTCATTTATTTTATACGAAAATATAATTTCAGAAGGAATATCTTCTTCTCCTGACATTTGGTAGTATTCTTTTATAAAATAAGAAATAATTTCTTCATCACTGTCATAATCGGATTTTGAAATTTCAAAATCCTTCTTGTTTGTTAATCTGCCGTCTCTTATCTGAAGCAATGAAATACCGCCTAAATAGTTATTTGTACTTATAGAGATAATATCCTGATTAGTATTTGTATTTTCATATACAACTTTTTGTTTTTCTATTGTCTTTAAAACATCAAAATAGCTGTCACGGTACTTTGCGGCCTTTTCATATTCTTCAAGCTCCGAATATTTTTCCATCATACGCTTAAGTTCTTGAACCAGCTGCATTTGTTTACCCGATAAAAATAATTCAACATTCTTAATTAGCTTTTTGTATTCTTCGGGAGTTATCATTCTCTGGCAAGGCGCCATACATCTTCCTATCTGATAGTATATACAGGGTCGGTCTTTAAATTTAGGAGTTTTACACTGTTTTAAAGGAAAAAGTCTTTTTAATAAATCAAGCGTTGTATACATGGATTTACCGTTTGTATACGGTCCGTAATATTTACCTTCAATAGGATTTTTATTTCTCTTCCTTGTAACAAGAATACGGGGATATTCCTCTTTTGTTATTAGAAAATACGGGAATTTTTTATCATCTTTCAACAGAACATTATATTTAGGTTTATATTTTTTTATAAGATGAGATTCCAAAATAAGTGCTTCAACTTCTGAATTGGTAATTATAAATTCAATTCTTTCAATTTGAGGGACCATAACCAAAAGTTTTACGGATGTATGCTTTTTATTAAAATAGCTGGATACTCTTTTTTTCAAATTTTTTGCTTTTCCAACATAAATAACTGTATTGTCCTTATCATAAAATTGATAAGAACCGCTTGATTCGGGTATGAGTCTTAATTGTTCCTTAATATCCATAATTATATTTTACAATACAATTGTGTTTACTGATATAATACTTATATGGATTTAAAAAAATTTTTTTACAAATATATTTTAAGACGTAAATATTACAAATACGGAAAATGTATAAGATGCGGCGACTGTTGCAGCAAAATCTATGTTAATTCAAGAAAAAATATAATAAAAGACGAAGAAGAATTTAAAAAACTTCAAAAACTTCATCCGTTTTATTCTTATTTGGAGATTATAGACAAAGATGAAAACGGACTTGTTTTTAAATGCAATAAATTTGACAGAGAAAAAAGAATCTGTACAATACATAAAACCCGCCCGGGGATTTGCCGAAGATATCCGTCAGAAATTATATTTAAAATGGGCGCTGTAATGTCTGAAAATTGCGGCTACTATTTTAAACCTATAGAATCTTTTAAAGAAATATTGGCTAAAGAACTAAATAAATAATTAGATTTTGTTGCAGCAATAATCGTTTAAGCTATAATTAATTTATGAATATTAATGATGCAAAAAGAATTATTTTTAAATTCGGAACAAATGTGTTGAGAAACGACGATAAAGAAATTTCTTTATCAAGAATATATACGTTTATAGAAGAAATATCAAAACTTCACCGACAGGGTAAAGAAATAATAATTGTCACGTCTGGAGCAGTCGGATTAGGGTCAAAGACATTGAATGTGAATTCGTCGGAATCATTATCCGTAAAACAGGCATGTGCTGCAGTAGGTCAATGCCAATTAATGTCTATTTATGAGGACGGATTTCATAAGTATTCAATTAATACCGCTCAAATTCTTTTAACTGAAGATGATTTTTCAAACAGGTTGAGATATTTAAGTTTAAGTAATGTATTAAATACTCTTTTGGATTTAAAAGTTATTCCCGTTGTTAATCAAAATGATACCGTATCAATTGCAGAACTTGAAGAATCGGGCCCCGTTTACGGAGTAAGTTTTTCAGATAATGACAAATTATCGGCACTTTTAGCAAGCAAATTAGATGCTGACCTTCTTGTTATTTTATCTGATGTTGATGGACTTTATGATGATAATCCAAAGGAAAATCCAAATGCAAAACACATTTCGGAAGTTTACGAGATAACAAAGGAAATAGAAAATTTGGGACGTGAAGCTTCATCAGGCGGCAGAGGCGGTATGCGCTCCAAGATTCAAGCTGTTAAAGTAGTAACCCATTCAGGCGGATGTGCACTTATTGTTAACGGAAAAACTCCTAACATAATAAGCAAAATCTTTAACGGCGAACAATATGGAACAATGTTCTACCCGGTAGAGCAACTCTCGCAAAAACGAAGATGGATAGCTTATGCAACTAATATAACGGGACAAATAATAGTAAATGAAGGCGCAAAAAAAGCTATAACAGAAAAAAATAAAAGCCTGCTTGCAATTGGCGTATTAAAAGTCAACGGTATTTTTGACCGGGGTGATGTCGTTTCAATTCTTGACGAAAATAATGTTGAATTCGCAAGAGGAATAGCCAACTACTGTGCAGGTGACTGCTGCAAAGTTGTGGGAGAACATTCAGATAATATATTTCAAATACTTGGTCATAAAAATTATGACGCAATTATTACAAAAGATAATATTGCCATACTGTAAGGAGTCTTTATTATGTACAGCGTTCAAGAAATTACCCGAAATGCCAAAACAGCTTCAATTAAAGCGCTTAAGCTATCAGAACAGTTAAAAAATGAAGCATTAAATTTAATTGCAAAATCACTTGAAGAAAATAAAGATACAATAATAAATGCAAATCAAAAAGATTTAAATGAAGCAAAACTTATGGTTCGATCAGGGAAATTGAATCAAGCCGCATATAACAGGTTAAAGCTTGATGAAAATAAATTAAGAGATATGATTCAAGGAGTAAGAGATATATCAAAACTTCCCGACCCGGTTAATAAAATATTATGGTCAAAAGATATAGCAGACGGTATTACACTAAAAAAAATCTCATGCCCGATAGGAGTTATTGGTGTAATTTTTGAAGCAAGACCTGATGTAATATCCCAAATATCTTCTCTTTCATTAAAATCTTCAAATGCAGTTATATTAAAAGGCGGAGCAGAAGCATTAAATACTAATAGCGTTATTTTTAATATAATCAATGATACTTTAAGTCAAATTAAAGATTTTCCACAAAATATGATAAATTTGATTTTTTCACGTGACGATGTGAAACAAATGCTTGATTGTGACAAAGATATAGATTTGATAATTCCTCGTGGTTCTAATGCACTTGTAAAATATATAAAAGAAAATACCAAAATACCGGTTCTCGGACATGCTGATGGAATTTGCCATATTTACATAGATGAAAGTGCTGATGTTGATAAAGCAATAAATATTTGTATAGATGCTAAATGTCAGTATCCGAGCGCATGTAACAGTGTTGAAACTGTATTGATAAACAAAAATATTTCAAATTCGGTTCTTGAAAAGTTGTTGAAAGCATTAAAAGAAAATGAAGTAACTATAAATTCAGACTCCGTAATAAAGAATATGTATCCCGAATATATTAATTCCGAAGTTCAGGAATGGAAAAAAGAATACGGAGAAAAAATAATTTCGCTTAAACTTACAGACAGTCTTGAAACAGCAATAGAGCACATTAATACATACGGCTCCGGACATACTGACTGTATAATAACCGAAAATGAAGAAAATGCGGAAAAATTTATGCTATATGTGGATTCTGCCGGAGTATATAAAAATATTTCAACCCGATTTGCTGATGGATACAGATACGGATTTGGCGCTGAAGTAGGTATATCAACAACAAAAACTCACGCAAGAGGTCCTGTAGGTCTTGAAGGGCTTACTATATATAAATATAAATTATACGGAACCGGTGATATAGTAAATGATTTTACAACAGGAAAAAGAAAATTTTATAAATAAACTTTACATTAGTTTACACTTTTGTCAAAAAAAAATATCACACGTTTTATAAAAGTATAAAGTATGAAAGGGAAAAATATGATAAACGGTATAAATTCTATATCCAAATGTAATCCATCATTCGGAATGGCACAATTAAATGATTTTGGGAAACAAGTAGCAAAAGAGCTTGAACAGCCGAGAAATAAATATTTAAATCAAAAAATGTATGAAAAACAAGGCTGGCGTGAGCCTGCTGCAATTCAAGTTGAACTGCAAAAAGGGAAAGGAAATTTCTCTGAAATTTGTGAAAAATACGGTTGTACAAATAATGCAAAAGCAAATGCAGATTTTATAAGGAATCAGGTTCTTTCAAAAAAAGGATATGAGGCTACAAAAAAAGTTGATGAACTTGAATATTATAACGGATTAAATGCTTTATACACCGCAAATTATGATAATCCCGAATTATCTTCTTTACATACAACTGCATTATTAAAACAATTAAAAGGTACAATACCAAATGAAAAATATATACAGCAAGTAGGGCTTTTATCAGAAGGCACATTAAATTAATTCCATAATTTTATAGAATAAAAAAAGAGGCAAGTGCCTCTTTTTATTTTGAAATTAATATCATTGAATTAACAAGTTCTTTAACTTTTTTAGGAACAGGAAGTCCAAATTTTAACTGACTGTATATAAAGTCATTATTTTCCTGCATAATAAGAGCTTTTAGGTTTCCGTTTTTTGAAAGCTGTCCGGTTTTATCAGAAAATGTTGCTGTATACGTATTGTTCATATCATATACAAATATTTGGTCATCTTTCTTTTCTGCAAGCAGATTTCCTTTTAAATCATAAATATAATGAGAATTATTTTTTAAAGTTAAAAGTACCTGTGTTTTAAACAAATTATTAAGCTTTTTTAATGTAATACTGTCATATTCAACAGGCAATACCTGTTCTTGTTTATTGTTTTTTATTCCGAATTTATTATTGGAATAAACTAAAATATATTCTTTGTTATTAACTCTGAAAGAACTTTCGGATGGTTTTTGTTCTTCCGTAGTTTCAATATCTTCCTGTTGAACATTTTTTTCAACGGCAGCAACTTCTACATTATCAGGAACTTCAATTTCATATTCAGACGGTTGTGAACTAACGGCCGGAATTGGTTCAGAAGTTTGTTCTGTATTATTTACGGCTGTAGTTTCTTTTTCTGAATCCAAATTCTTTGATTGCTCATTTACTGTCAAATTATCCATATAAAATTCAACTATTTCAGGTTTAATATCATTAGCCAGCATATACACAGATGTACCGGGAACAGAACTTATTTCATTATCAGGAACAAATTCACCTGAAGTATGAATTAATTTATGTACACCTTCATATTTTACAAGAAAATATTCGTCATCTTGAGTTGTTATTAAATTTATTTTTTGACATACAGGGGGAAGAATAGATTGTCCTGTTTTATCAATAACACCATATTTACCATCTTTTTTTACTTTCAAATAATTATTGCCCAAAAGATATAAATTATCTGCATCTGTAATTAATTTTGCATTATTATTTTTATTATAATAACCAAATTTACCTTTGTATCTAAATTTAAATTCATTACCATTATTATCTAACGGTATAAATTTTGTTTTATCATTGATATCCTGTTCAATAATATAATCATCTGCATTGGGTTCATCAACTGCATTAACTGGGGAAGAACCAAGCACAAATGTCAAAGCTGCTAAAAGTATTAAAATCTTTTTCATATAATCTCCTTTTTAGTGCTAATAGCATAATAACATTTGATTGTAAATTTTTGCAAGTCTAAATTATATTTATAATTAGATTTTTTATTTGTTCTGTAATATCAGTTGGATATTTAACATTTTTAGCAATAATTTTGGATACTTTTGATTTTTTATATTCGCCCAAATGTCTTGTTCTGTAAAAGTTTTCTATATTTTTACACATACTTTCATATTCGGAAAGTTCTTTTATACTTATTGGAGATACAGGCAAATATTCATTATTTAGGGCTCTTTTTATAAGATTTAAAGAAAGAATATCTTCAAATTCACCATTTTGAATTATGAATGCCTTGTCCTTTTGTAACAAATTTTTTTGGATTAAAGAAAAAACTTCTATTGCATCAGAATCGAATAATAAATTAATAGGGATTTTCAATTTATCTTTTAGCTCCATGTAAATAGAAGGACTCTTGCTTTTTCCGCCTGCCCCCAAAATATAAATACCTTCTTTGTTAAAATCATGATTTAATTTAGAAGCAAAAACCGGCAATAATATTTCTTCTGTTATACCTTCAACAATAATGAGCTTACTAATAGGAAATTTGAGTGCATACTTTATCCTCAAAGTAAATATATCTTCTTTCGTAATATTTTCACTTTTAAAAATTTCATTTACTTTCTTTAAAAATCGAAGATTATAAGGTGAGCTATTGTAATCAATTTTTTCCAAAATAGGGCTTATATTCAGTTTTGTACATATAAGTTTTTTTGTTCTTTCGTCAATATTTTTAAATGTTAAATCAGACAACATTAAAAGAGCTTTTTGGCAAGCAGAAAAAGATTCACATTTTCCAAAAAGATTATAAACAGACTCATTCCATATTTTTTTTACAATCTGTGAAATATAATCCGCAGAAAGCCTTTCAATGTCAGTTTGGGAATATTTTGGAGATATCAAATTTCTGTAAATAATAGAATTAAAAACCCTGTTATAGGAAGTTTCAGGCAATTTAAAACGTGACAACCTATCTAAATTAATTACAAGTTCATCAAATGTAAGCAGCTTATACTTAACAGATTCTTTTAAAAGAATACTCAAAAACACACTCCCGAAACTTATTCTATTGCGCACGCAGTGATTTTTACTTTAAACTGTAAGCGTGCTAACTATTATAAAAAGATAGCGGGAATATTACCCGCTATCTTAAAATATTATTATACATTTTGCATTTGTTTTTTTGTTGCAATATTTAAAGATTCTACTAAAGATTTAACAACAGCTACCATAGCGATAGGAGAGTTCAATTTATTTACGCATGAACCAACTCCTATAGCACAAGCACCTGAAGCAATAGCAAGAGGAGCTGTGGTAGTAGTAATCCCTGAAGCGGTCATAACAGGAATTGAAGTATTTCTAACAAGTTCAATTGTATTAGAAATAGAAACTTCAGCGGTCTGCAATAAGCCTCTTGCACCTGCGTTAGATGGAGTTGTTGTTGCAGCGCCTTCCGTTTGGATTAAATCAATACCCATTTCTTCAAGTTTCATAGCAAGTGAAATTTGTTCGGAAATATCGATGTGACCGGGAACAGTAACACAAATGAATGTTTTTTCGCCATTTAAAAGTCTTAATGTTTCGTTTACTATTTCTAAAACATTTTCAGCGCTAATTCTTTGACCTTTTTTGTATAAAGCATCAAAGTTACCGACTTCAATAGCATCAGCGCCTAATTTAACAGCATTTGCAAGCTCTTCGGGAACAATTGAAGAAACAAATACGGGAATTGAAGTCATTTCTTTTGCCATTTTAATAATTTCTTCATTATAACATACATCTACAGCACTTGCGCCGCCCATTTCTGCTGCAGAAACAACATTTCTTACAGACTCTGTATTGAAATTATCAATACCTGCAATAACTTTTATTGCTCTTTTTTCATCTAAATGTTTTTTAAATAAATCAATTCTATTCATAATACCTCCGAATATAATGTGTTTACGAGTGTAATTATAACATATTATTGAAAAAATAAAACAACTATTTAGTAGTATTAGGTCAATCTTAGTTTAAACTCAGGTTTGGGGAAAATTTCAAATAAATCTTTTAATTCTTTATAATATCCGGAATTAAGCAATTCAAGAAATCTTTTAACTGAAATTGGTGCAATAGTTGAAACTGTTTGCGGTGCTGTAAAATAACCCTGAACAAATCTTGCAAAAAGTTCTGTAGGCTTTTCGTAGTATTTTGTCAGTTTATTTATTCTTCTTGTTAATTTTGTTTGTTTTCTTTGCATAGAGCATAATCTTATATATATTTGAAAAGCTTTAGGCATTTCGGGAAAATCATTTTCAAGATTCTTTACTGTAATAACTCTTTCTTTTTTAAAGAAAAATCCGTGCATTAATCTTATTGCATCATATTTTACAAGGTATTTTGCTTCTGAATTTTTGATGTATTTTTCAAATTCAATAAATTTTTTAGAACGTAAAAATTCGGGGTAGTCGCGTTTTATAGCATTTTGCATACTTTTAATGGTGTTTATTACTTCATTTTTTGCATCGATAAAAATTTTCAGTCTTGAGTTTTTATCAATAAGACGGGTAACATTTATAAGTTCTTGTTTTATTTCCGTAATATCTGATGTATTAAACAGTGTTTCAAGGGAACCGCCATTTTTTATAAAATCATTGTCAATTTTTGAATGAATATGGTGTGCAAATTCATGAACAAGTACTTCAATAGCTCTGTCGTCTTTAAGATTTCGCGAAATATCGATTCTGTTTTTTAAATATAAACCCTGATTTCCTCTTGCTTTTGTATTTGTTTTTACTTCTATATCCAAAGCTTTTAAAAACTCTACGAGATTCCTTTTTGTCAAAGGTTTTGTTTTATCATAGAGCATTTTAATCTTATATTCGGGTTCTTTTTTTATAATTCCAAAAATTTCAGATTCTCCCGCTCGACTTATTATATGTATTATATTTAAAATTTCATAGATAAACAAGTTTACGTGCTAACAAGTTATGTAATAGAAATATTTCTTATTAATCTTTTATTATTATCAAAAGTCCTTACATTTAGATCGTTTTGTTCTGATTTTACGGCGTAAACTAAGTTAGTGCCGAAATTAAAAAATGTTTTTTCGTGGCAGTTGGAAAACAGGCATAAGCAAGGGTTGTAAAACTCTTCCGCTAATTTAAACATTTGGGTTTCATTTTTTGCGAATGTAATTGCAAAATTTGCACTGTTTTCCCCTATGCATTGTAATTTAGGTGTCGGTAACGGAGGACCTGCCGGAGTACCTCGAGCCGGATTTTCAGGATTTGATATTATTCCAGTAGAGCGAAGCAGTGTAAGATTTACAGTATTTTTATTTATTTCATACTCGCTCTCACCTTTTGTTATAAGTCCGAAATCGTTTGCAATCATAAATCTTTGCATTGGTGATGTATTTGGTTTTATTTCTTTTCCTCTTTGAGCAGGAATTAAATCATATATGTTAAAATCAGGATTAAAATTTCTTATCGTAGTTCCGTATAAATCCTCATTTATAGTAGAAAATATTTTTTTCTTCAAATTAAATCCTGCTTTTAAAATGTGATTTTTACTTTTATTTTGCCATTTTAAACAAAATTCAATGTATTCACTTTGATTATATAAAATAATATCTGTATTTATTCTATGTTTATAAGTTGTTTTTGTTCTTCCTTTTTTTGTTGAAGAAGAGGGAATATTAATTTCATACAAAACATTTAAAACTGCTCTTATATTGTTGGATTCTTCTATTTTATATGATTTTATACAAGCTTTTACCGGATTATCTCCTTTTAGAGGACCAAAATTATAGCTGTCGCCTATATCTGCTAAATCCGTTATTGATATAAAATCAGAATATGTTTCATTTCTTTTTTTGTCTGTTATATTGATACATCCATTTTTAACCTCAATTTTCAGGCATGAATTCTCAATTGAATTTTTATTCGTTTTTAAATAAACATCATAGCAGACATTTTCCTTTGTGATATGTTTTAAAGAAAATGCAGGAATATTTTGTACATCAATTAAATATTCATTTAATTTTGTATAATCTTCAGTAATAGGAATTTCATTGGTATTATAAAGTTTTTCATCCGTAAACCCTGTGAACGAAGATATTTTTACCGCATTAAGCCATTTAGGAAGTTTTCTGTCTGTAATTATACTTACTTTTCCGTTATATGAAAAATTTGATAAATTTATAACAGAAAGAGGTGCATCTTTTGATGATATATCTCTTATAGTTCTTTTTATCACTCCGTTTGCAATCGATTTGACTTTATTAAATCTTATCATAATCTCATCTGCAGTACTATCAATGCAGCAGCCGTATATACTGTCATGTGCATGATTTTTTATAAGAGTTTTATATGCATAATCAAGCTCGCTCTGTTTATTTTTTGCACCGTAAAAATGACTTGCTATAGCATTTAAGGGTTCCGCAATGCGGGTTAAAGCCCACTGACAGCATGCATTTTGTTGTTTTATATGTATTCTTGAAGAATAGACTCCGGGGAGAATAAAATTCAAATCATTACATAAAAATTCACCATTTACATTTTGTCTATTTCTTATTTTCTCAAAATATTCAAACGGAGTTTTAATTTCAATATTATAATCTTTATATATTTTATTTAATTGATTAACTTGAGATTTTAAATCTTTTGAAATTCCCAAATGGTCGGCGCCTATCGGCAGCAATACGTATTCAGAACTTTTTGCGGAAATTTTATCTATGTATCTTTTTAATAATTCCGCTTTTTTTTCAATAGGAGTATTTTGATTCAAAAAATCTTGAAAATACCCCTGAATCAAATTAGTAACTTTTATGCCTTCCCAATCCAGGTCTGCATTTAAATCTCCGAGCCCGCGCCATAAACATGCTTTATCTATACCAAGTGCTTTTAATATATATATAATTCCTCTGCTGTGACCGAAGGTATCCGCCAAATATCCGATAAATTCTGTTTCACCGAGTTCTCGTGATTTTTTAATTCCTATCTCAAAGTTTCTGTAAAGACATTCACCCGAAACCAAAAAACTGTCACTTGAGCAGTAAAACGGGCCTATACGCAGCTTTTTTCCCTCGATAAATTGTTTTATAAGAGATAATTTTTCTGGTCTTATTTCCAAATAATCTTCAATTGCAGCAGTTTGACCGTCAAAATAAAAAAACGGTATTTCATCTTTTTGAAGAGATTCCAAAACTTCATCAAAAACTTCAATTAGCCTTAACCTAAACTCATCAAACTCTCTATACCATTCCCTATCCCAGTGAGAATGAATGTATGCCGTAACTTTTTTCATAACCTGATTTTAATATTTTTATAAAAATATTTCAAGGATTGTATATGTTATGAAATTCCATGACAAAATAAAGATAAGATAGTATAATAAAAATTTTCCAAGCTTAATTTATATAACTATTAAATAATGTAAAAAAATGAAAAATGGTCTATAAATTTATGATTTTTACATCCTTTTTTGTTTATATTCAAAATTATTTATAAAAATTTTAAATAAATTCAAATATAAGACAAGAGAATTCTTAAAAACCTATGAAAAACTTGTTTTTACTGAAAATGTAAAATCTATAAAACTACTTTTTTTTTATTTTTAGTAATACAATTATAAACAGGAGGAAACATATTTCATGAAAGATTTAAGAATTAAAATAACAGGTACTTCAGGGCAAGGAATAATAAGTTCCGGAGATATATTATCATATGCAACAGCAAGAAAAGGATATTATGTTACAACATACAGAGCATTTCCATCAGAAATTAGAGGTGACGGAAAATGTTATTATACATTAAGAATTAGTGAAAATAAAGTTTTAACAGCCACCGGAGACACTGACATTCTGATTTGTCTTGATGAAGACACAATTTATGAATGTGTGTCAAAAATGTCAAATAATGGAATATTAATATATGATAGTGATCTTGTTCCAAATCTTAAAGAAACAAGAGATGATATTATAAAGTACGCTATTCCATTAGGCACAATAGCAAAAAAGTTAAATTCTGAACGTTCAAGGAACATGGTTGCCTTGGGTATTGTTGTAGGGATTATAAAAAATTTGCATTTAGAAGAACAAATTCTAAAGGATATAGAGTTAAGATATAAAAATAAATCCCAGCAAATAATTGATTTAAACAAAGAAGCACTTAATGCAGGAGTTGAATATGCGCATACAAAACTTGAAAGAAAAGATAATTATGACAGTGCGCAAATGCAATCAACAGGGTCAAAGTTAATAATGTCAGGTAATGAAGCAATAGGGCTTGCAGCAATAGCTGCCGGCTGCAGATTTTTCTCGGGTTATCCGATTACTCCCGCAACTGAAATTATGGAATGGCTTGCTAAGGAACTGCCCAAATTCGGCGGAAAAATGGTTCAATGTGAAGATGAAATAGCTGCCATAAATTATGCACTGGGTGCTTCATATTCAGGTGTTAAAGCAATGACAGCCACATCAGGCCCGGGGTTCTCTTTAATGCAAGAAGCAATAGGTCTTGCCTCAATGGCTGAAATTCCTATCGTAATTGCAGATGTACAAAGATGCGGCCCAAGTACTGGTGTTCCGACCAAAACAGAGCAAAGTGATTTATTTGCGGCTCTATATGGTACCCACGGCGATTGTCCGAAGATTGTGCTTGCTCCAATGAATGTTGCGGACTGCTTCTATCAGACAATTAATGCATTTAATTTCGCCGAACAGTATCAGGTTCCCGTAATTATACTCTCTGATGCATCATTAGGTCCGAGAAGGGAATGCGTTGATTTAATTGATTTAGAACATTTAAATATTGTCAACAGACAAAAACCCGAATTAAAAGAAGGTGATGTTTATAACAGATATCAAGATACCCCTACGGGAATATCACCTATAAGCTGCCCCGGGGATTTATACGGAGAACACGTAGTAACGGGTTTAGAGCATACTCAAGCAAATGCGCCTACTCCTGACCCTGAAGTTCACAGAAAAATGACCGAAAAAAGATTTAAAAAGCTTGAAACTGCTGCTGGAAGATTCTCAAAAGCAAAAACCTTCGGAGATGAAGATGCAACTATAGGTATTATAAGCTGGGGTTCAACATCCGGTCCTGTGTTTGAAGCTATTAAAAAAGCGGAAGAAAAAGGAATTAAAGTTCAGGCACTATACCCAAGAACACTTTATCCTGTTCCGACAGACTGGATTAAGAATTTTATAAAGAATAAAGAAGTTATTATTGTTATAGAAGCTAATTATAATGCACAATTTAAATCAACAATTGTTGAAAGATGTACACATATAAATAAGAGTGCCGAAGTATTAGAGTTTTTAAAATACGATGGAACTCCATTTACTCCCGAAGAAATATATGATGAAATTGTAAAGGTTGCAAAAGTTCAAGAAGAAATGTACAGTATTTCAACAAATAAACATACTCATTTCTAAAATACAATTTAAATTTTTTAGTTAATAGTTATCAGAAAGAAAAAATAAGGTAAATAAAATGAAACAAATGGAAGCATCTGATTATAAAGGAAAAGTAAAACCGTCATGGTGTCCGGGCTGCGGAAATCATGCAGTAATAATGGCATTAAGAAAAGCAATGGCTCAATTAAATTATCAAACGCATGAAACAACTATAGTTTCAGGTATAGGCTGTTCAAGCAGATTCCCGTTTTTTATGTCAACATACGGATTTCACTCAATTCACGGAAGAGCTCTGCCTGTTGCAATCGGGTTAAAAGAAGCAAAACCCGAAATTAACGTTATTGCGGTAGGAGGTGACGGTGACGGTTTAAGTATAGGCGGTAATCACTTTATTCATGCTGCAAGAAAAAATCCCAATATTACTTATATTATGATGGATAATGAAATTTATGCACTTACTAAAGGTCAGTGTTCTCCTACATCCAGGACAGGAACAATAACAAAATGTAATCCCTATGCTTGGACCGCAGACAGAATTAATCCTGTTTTAATGGCGCTGTCTTTTAATGCTTCTTACGTTGCAAGAGGTTACTCGGGTGATGTAAAACAGCTTGAACAGCTAATTTTAGGCGGATTGCAGCATAAAGGTTTTGCATTTATCCATATAATTTCACCTTGTGTTCAATACAATAAAGTATCTTCTTTTGAAAAAATTAAAGAAATTGCGTGCAATCTACCCTCAAATCATGATATAACTGATAGAGTAAATGCAATGAAATATGCTTTTGCTCCTGACGGACTTTATACCGGCGTATTTTATAAGGTTGAAAGAGAAACTTATGAAGAACGATATAAGACTGTTATAAGAAAGGCAAAAGAAATTGCAGGAGATAACTATACAATTAAAGATGTGATAAAACAATTTCAATAGGTGATAACATGACAAAAACAAAAAGAATATTACTTACAATATTAAGTTTAATAGGTTTAGCGCTCTCTATAGAATTATGCGTGGTATATTACAATGCGAATTTTGCAATTAACGCACAACCCAGTATATGTGCAATTAATGATATGATGAATTGTGACAGTGTTGCTAAAACTTCATATTCTCAGTTTTTTGGTGTACCTCTTGCTCTTTGGGGAGTTATTCTTTATATATTCTTTTTGACAATGACGTTTTCCGATAGATTAAAAAATATTAAATTACTTGGATTTTTACAGGTATTCAAAAATCCGTCATCTTACATATTTTGTATCGGGCTGTTATCATTTTTAATTTCAATGGTTTTAGGCGGAATTTCTGTTTTTAAGATAAATTCTATTTGTATATTCTGTTTTATGACCTATTTAATTGATTTACTTATAGCCATTACCGCAAAAACAAAGGGTATTTCAATAGTTCAAGAAATAAAAATAAGTTTTAACGATTTTATGGATGCAATAAAAATAAAAAGATATTTGATTGCATTTATAATCGTAGTAATAACAGCATGCGCAATATTAACATATACAACGATTTCAAATGTTTTTTCTCCTCAAATAGCAGAACAAAACAAAATGAAAGAAGAGTTTAAATCATATGCTTTACTGACTGACGGATATGAGTTAGGCCCAAAAAATGCAGATGTTGTTATACACGAATATATAGATTTTAATTGCGGCGGATGTTATCTTGCAAATCTTTATCTTCATAGAATAGTAAATGAATTTTCTAATGTTAAAGTAGTGCAGCATAATGTTCCATTGGAAAAAGCCTGCAATCCGAATATGCAGCATCCCGGACATAAAAATTCATGTCTCAAAACAAAATATGCACTTGCGGCCGAAAAACAAAATAAATACTGGCAAATGGCAGATATTTTATTCCAAGAGTCACCAAATACTGAAGAGGAAATATTGGAAAAAGCAAGGCTTGCAGATTTTGATGTAAAAAAACTTAAAGAAGATGCAAACAGTGAGGCTATTGCAAAAGAAATAGCAGATTCTATAAAGAATGCCGATGAAAAAGAAGTTGTAGGTACTCCGACTCTGTTTATAGGAATAAGAAAACTTGTAGGTATAGGTTCATACCCCGATTTGAAACAGATGGTTATTATGCAAGGCGGAAAGGAAATTATGGGCGTTGACTAAAAATGTACTTGTCCATGCCTGCTGTGCAACTTGCAGTGCTTATCCAATAGAAAAACTAAGAGAGATGGGATATAATCCTGTTTTATACTTCTTTAATCCTAATATATTTCCAACCGAAGAATATGAAAAAAGATTAAACGAACTAATAAATTATACAAGAAAAAAAAATGTTGAGTTGATAATAGACAGGCATGACAGTGAAAATTGGTACAATGCAATATCAGGACTTGAAAATGAACCCGAAAAAGGGAAAAGATGTCACAGGTGTTTTGAGTACCGTTTATTATTTACGGTTTTAAAAGCTTTTAAACTGGAATATGAATATTTTACAACTACATTAACAGTGAGTCCTCATAAACAGTCAAAAGTTATTTTTGAAGTAGCGCAAGAACTGGCTAAAAAATATGAATTAACATTCTTAGATATTGACTTTAAAAAGCAGGACGGTTTTTTAAAAACTATGAAAATTGCAAAAGAAGAAGGCTTTTACCGTCAAAACTATTGCGGGTGTGAGTTTAGCATGTTCAGATAATATTATAATCTTAGAGGATAATCATCTTTAAATTCCCAACCGTCAAGTTGTAAAAGATATGAGCAAAGCATTCTGTTTGTTTTACATTGTTGAATTGCTTCTTCTCTAGTATAACTACCAAGTTCTAAACTTCCGTCTGGATGAGATGTACTATAAACAGTAGGATAAAAATGAGGATAGTTTTTATTTATATCTCGCCATAGAATGCTAAAAGGAAAAATGTCACGTCCTAAATCATTTGGATCTTTTTCTCCATTTACATCATACAAGATACTATTATCACATTCTGCTATTATAAAATATGAGCCATCATTCAAATAAACAACCGGGTCGCTGCCTAATGCATAACCATAAGTGTTAAGTTTGTCTACAACAGAGAAGTCTAATATTTCAGATGCATTTCCTATTGTTGTATAAATTATATGTTTTGCCAAGTAATTTTCAAATGTATTTATTTGATTAGAACCATAACAATTATTACCAATATTTTTCCATTCCCAGCTTTCTAAACCATTTTCGGTTTCTGCAAGTTTGACAGCATTAGACATTGTTGAATAAAACTTTTTTAATTTAGCAGATGTTTCTGTTTTTCTGTGGTTTGCCATTACAACAGGAACTGTAATTGCAGCTATGATACCTATAACAACAAGGGTAATTAATACTTCCGCAAGTGTAAATGTAAAGCAACTAAGAGAGAAAAAATTTTTAAATTCACACCCTGGTCTACCCCCCCCCCGTAGTAATTATTTGATTTTTTCATAAATAATTCTCCTCTTTTGATTCATATTATCATATATTCCTTGATTATAGCAAGTAATAAAATTAAATATTATTATTTTTTATTAATTTTAGTAACAGGAATAAACTCGATTCAAATAAGAACCTGAAATATCTTTTAATCAATTAATTGTTTATTAAAAATTTTTTGTAATATAATAAATTTGGCAGTTATAGCCGAAACGGCGGTTTATTTTAGAAATGAAAAATTTCGCTGATAGTAGTTATTTGTCTGTGAATATATAATCAAAAATAATAACCGCCATACAGCCAGGGTGCCGTATTAGTTTGTGAATGTAAGTTTACATGGGAGAAAGCCGAAATGTTTGAAGAATATTATTCTGAAAGAATTAAAAATACACCCTCCTCTTTTATAAGAGAGATTTTAAAGGTAATACAAGACCCTAAAATTATATCATTTGCAGGCGGGCTCCCAAACCCTATTTCTTTTCCGCAGGAAGAATTGAAAATTTCAATGAATTCAATTGCAGATAAATACGGAGCCAAAATATACCAGTATTCAACAACTTTGGGGCTTGAAAGTTTAAGACAATTTATTGCGGACAGATACAATAAACAATGGGGAATGAATATAGATATTGGAAATATAATTATTACTACTGGATCACAACAGGCTTTAGATTTAATAGGGAAAATATTTATTAATGAAGGCGATAAAGTCATGGTTGAAAAACCTTCTTATTTAGGACTTTTACAATCTTTTTGCCTGTATAGGGCTGAATTTGTTACTACAAAACTAAATGATGACGGTTTAGACATTGAAGATTTAAAAAATACGCTTAAAACACATAAACCCAAACTTGCATATCTTATTCCGAATTTTCAAAATCCTACAGGTTTAACTTACACTAAAGAAAACCGCGAAAAAGTTTTTGATGTTATAAAAGATGAAAATATGATTCTTGTACAGGATGACCCATACGGTGAATTAAGATTTGAGGAATCAGAAAGAATACCATATATCGGAATGAATAAAACAAACAAAAATATATATTTGGGATCATTTTCTAAAATAATTACTCCGGGTATGAGATTGGGCTATATAATTGCAGACAAGGAAATAATAAGAATGCTTGAAACGGCTAAACAGGCATCTGACTTACATTCAAATATTTTTGCACAATATTTGATTTCAGATTATCTCCAAAATAACGATTTAGACAAACATATTGAAAAAATAAAAAAGCTGTATAAAGAACAGGCTACTACAATGGTTGAAGCAATGAAGGAATATTTTCCTTCCAATATTAAATTTACAATTCCTAAAGGAGGAATGTTTACCTGGGTAACACTTCCTGAAGGTGAATCAGTTTTAAGATTATTTGACAAAGCTATAGCAAAAAACGTGGCTTTTGTTCCCGGACATCCTTTTTATGTCAACCCTCACCCTGATAAGGTTAATACATTGAGGTTAAATTATACAAACGCTGATTCCGAAACTATTAAAACCGGAATAAAACGCCTATCAGAAGCGTTAAAAGAAATCTAACAAAAAATATTTTTACGTTTTTTATATGAATTATAAAGGAGCGTAAAAATGCAAGTTAATTTTAATACTTATTCTATGGCTTTTGGGAAATCGACAAAGAAAAATTCTAGCCAAAGAGAGCAAACATTAGCACAATTATTAAAACCTGTTTCTGTTTCGAAAGAGGGTACTGTTTCTCCATTAAGAGAAATGAGAGGAATAAATCCTAACAGTAAAAATGTTTTTGATACTTTTAATAAAATTGATGATGTTACAAGGAGAATAAACTTTGTTAAATCGGAATCTTCATGGGATAAATGTTTGGATGAAGAAATAAGTGAATTTACTATAGCAAGAAATGAATATAAAGCTAATCCCACAAAGGTAAATTATGACCATATGGAAGAAGAAATGGGTGATATTTTTTATACTGCCGCAAGTATCGCGAAAAATTCAGGTATAGATCCTGAGCAAGCTTTTAAATCAACTAACAGAAAATTTTTCAACAGAATCAATGTAATGGAAAGACTTCTTCCTCAAACCGGTGAAAATTCATTAAAGAATTGTCGTGATTACGAACGACGAGCTCTTTGGGAAACAGCAAAGAAAAAACTGTACTCAGCGCAAAATGAAAGATATCAAAATTTAAATAATATTTCTGTTTAATTCACAGCTCAATATTACTCTTCTATGTAAGTAGGGGCAGCTTTTGGGCTCTTTCCTTTTATTACATTATGGTAATATGAGTATGTCATCGGAGTTTTATTATTTAGTAAATCGCCGTTCTTTACTTCGGCAATAAATACACTGTGAGTGTGAGTTTCAAGTTTTTCTTTTATTTCGCATATTAAGTATCCGCACGCATCTTTTATTACAGGTAAATCATCAATTATATCATAAGGAATATTTTCAAACTTATTACAATCTCTTCCGCTTCTGAATCCAAAAGTACCTATAGATATCGGGTTCGATTCTTCAGATAGAATAGAAACCGCAAAACGTTTTGTTTCTTCAAGACAAGTATGAGTATAGTTAGAATGATTAACACTGAGTGCAATAATTGCAGGGGATGATGTAATTTGCATTATACTGTTTACTGTACAACCTGTATATTTTCCATTTATTTTACAAGCGACAATATAAACACCGTAAGACAAATTTCTAAAAACATTATTATTCATAGGACCTCCGATAATCCTATAATATCAAATTTTAAATTATTTTAAAAGCTTCAAAACATAAATTTTTAATATGAAATTTTACCTTCTTTTAACACTTTCGCTGCGTAAGTAATAACATTATTGGTTCTTTTTCAATCTGCAGAATTATTTTTGATTCCTGCAGCAACAATACCTTCCTCGTTCACAACAGCAAAGAAAAAATTTATCAAGCCCAAATTTATTAGGTTTTGACTGTCTGTTTATGTCAACCAAAAAACGGCCTATACAATTTTTTAAATCATCATTTGATAACCCTTTGTCGGAACATATTGTGCCCGATACGTAATTATATGAAATACCATCATTAGTAATTAAAGTATTTATTTGGTTATTTGCTCCGTTATCATAATTCGTCCAATTTATGTTATTTAATGCTTTCGCAGTTTCAGAAAAACAGCCTCTATGTTCAGAATCACAAACTTTTATAACATTAACTTCCTCTTTAAAACAGAATTTGCCTTCTTAAGCCTTGTAACAAATTTAGCTTATTTAGTGAAATTTGCTATATAAGTTCATTGATTATAATATTTCGTGTTTTTCTTGCCAAAGCACTCCTCAAAATGATATAATCCAATTGTTTAGCATAATTAAGAGTATATAATGAAAAAACATTTTGCATGTCTATTGGTATCTGTATTGTTATTGGGTGTCTTTACTCCTTTAGAAGCTGTTGAAAATAATTCCGGTATTAAAGCTGCAGTTTCAAAAAATATTAAAAAGAAAAATCCCGTCATTGATTTTAACTACGACTTTGAGGCTGTTGATAAAATTAAATATAAAAATAAGTTAGCGGCAGATAAAGCTGAGTACAAAAAAATAACTAAAGGGTACAGTGCAGAAAATAAAAAGTTATATTTAATAACTGAGAAAATTTTGCGTGCAAACAAATTAAATGACAGAAGTTGGCGTATAGTAATAAAAAACAATGCTGAAAATGTCAATGCTTATGCTACTGCTGCAAATTTGGTTGTAATAATAAGCGCATTATATGACAGTTTATATTATAATGACGATGCACTGGCTTTTGTAATTTCACATGAAATTGCTCATTTTCTTTATAATCACCACCAAAAAACACTGGAGGATTATAGAAAATACAGGTATTATAAAGACGGAAAAGAATATATGTTATTTCCGTATTATAAAAACGAGCGTAAGCGTGAAAAAGAAGCCGATACCGAAGCTCTAACCATTATGACAAGAGCCGGCTATGACCCTTATAAAGCTCTTGATGCAATGGAATTTTTTGACTTACTTCCTGAATTATATAATAGTTACAGTTCTCACCCTAAAATTGAAGACAGAATTACAAATATTAATACCGAAATTTCCTATTTAGATGTAAATTATCTAAATAACCAGGGGAAATACAATATTTATAATTCTGAAGTATTAGACTTGAAAAAATCGACTGATAAAAAAACTTTAGTATTAACTGACAAAAGCAAAGGCCAAAAAAGCAAGTATACGCCTGAGCCGCCAGATGAAAAACTAGTGAGAAAGGCTTATTTCCATTATAAGAACAATGATTTTAAAAATGCTGCAAATTTGTTTGAAAAAGCATATAAATTTAACAAAAAGAATTATCTTCCACCTCTGTTTCTATCCTATATTAACGAATATGAATTTAATTTGAACAAAAATAAACGCAATCTTAAAGCAGCAAGAAAATGGATAAAAAGAGCTTTAAAGTATAATTCTGAAGATATAAATGTAAAAAAACAATATAATGATATAGAAAAAATTTATTCTGAATTAAAGCCTGCAAAGAAAAGAGCAAAAAACGATATTGACAAATAATTATGTCAGAGTTATTCTCTATAGAAAGGAAAATTATGTTATTTAAATTTGTACAAATGATGTATATGATGATGCAGATGCAGGGCTTAGGGTCAGGCAGTTATTGTTTTGTACGAATGTGAAATCCTCGTTTAAAATAATATAAAAACTGCCTTGAGAGGCAGTTTTTTTAGTAAATAATAATTTTGACAGGGGAAAACATGATAACAATTAACAATACATATAAAAGCAGAAATAATAATAACGATAAATCATTTAAAGGTTCTGAGCTGCTTATAACAAAAGGCTTTGACGGATTAACAAAAGCAGCGGATTTATTTATAAAATCACAGGAAAATCTCTCATCTACCAGGTTTATTCAGGATACAGCTACAAATTGGGCGCCAAAGGCAATATTTTCAAGAAGCAAAGCGGACTTTGCAGAAATGAGTTTTTTGGAATTCTTGGAGTCTGGTATATTTTATTTCGCTTCTCCTTTATTAGGTGAAAAGCTTTTCAGAAATAAAATATTTAAGAATATATCACCCAAGACTATTAAAAATAAAGTTAATGAACAGATACCGAAAACAGTAGCAGATATTACTAAAAATAATACAATTACAGAGGAAGTAAAAAAACGAGCAATATCTTCTAAAGCTGGAATAATTCTTGCTTGTGCCGCTATTCCTGTTGCCGAATATACTTTAAGTTTTGCTAAAAATTTATTTACACTGAAAACTTTCAAGAAGAGTAATTTTAACAGTATTGCTAATTTGGACAAAGGAAAAAATGAAAAAGAAGACAAAAAACAGCAAGAAAAAGTTGAAAAGAATTCTAAAAAGCAGTTAAAGAAAGCGGCAATAATTTCTGCAACCGGAATAGCAGCAGGTATTACCCTTGCAGCAGTTGGTCATAAATCTGATAAACTGCAAACTTTGTCAAAGGCAATAATTAATCCGGGTAATGCCGTTTCTAAAGTTATAAATAAAGCAGGAATACACTCACAAAGGACCGATAATGTTTTAAGTAAATTAAGTCTAGATTTTGCTAATAATAATGGGAAATTGGCATTAAGCAAAGGGCAGCTTGCACTTACGGCAATTCTTGGGTTATTTGGATATTCTAAAGCTGCAGAGGATAGAGGTAGACTTGATGTAGCTGAAGTTTGGACAAGAGTACCTCTTGTAGTATTTTATACTATATTTGGTGGTGAATTATTTGAAAAAGGTTTCCATAAAATACTTTTATCAAAAAATAAGTTCCCCGATATATTAAAGAAAAACTCAAAAGGTGTTTTGGAAATTCCGAAAAGAGAAGAACTTCCGAAACTTGCCCAAAAGATTGCAGCAACAAAAAATACTCAATGCACAAAAGAACTTTCAAGATTGACAAAAGAAAAGGCATTTATAACTGCTGTACCTTATGCTTTCAGCCTTTTGTTTATGGGGTTCACACTTTCCGCAATAACAAGGCTTTGGACACAATACAGGTATAATAAACAAATGAATGACAAAGTAAAAGCTGATTTTGTCACCTTTGCAAAATCTCAAAATACGCCCGAAATATATAAAAAGTTTGAACTTTAATACAATTTTATTATTTCTTGTATTGCATTATTGGCAAGATTATATATTTCATCAAGTTTTGATTTTTCAAACGGAGCACCTTCTGCAGTTGTTTGAAATTCAATTATTTTTGAAGATTTAGTCATTACTATATTACTGTCAACCTGTGCATGAGAGTCCTCAATATAGTCTAAATCCAGCATAATTTCACCGTTTACGATTCCGACTGATACAGCAGCAACAGGTTCTGTTATAGGATTTTCTGCAAGTAAACCTTGCTCCTTGAGTTTTTCAAAAGCAATATTCATTGCAATGAATCCGCCGCAAATTGAAGCACAACGTGTGCCTCCATCTGCCTGTATTACATCTGCATCAATAATGACAGTTCTGCTTCCCAGTTTTTCTAAATCAACGCAAGAACGAAGGCTTCTGCCTATAAGTCTTTGTATTTCCTGAGTTCTACCTGAAATTTTTGTTCTTTCTCTTTGGCAGCGTGTATGTGTTGCCGATGGTAACAATGAGTATTCTGCTGTTATCCATCCTCTTTTCTCGTCTTCGTTCATCCATTTGGGCCGCCCCTCTTCAATCGATGCCGTTACAATAACTTTTGTATCTCCAAATTCAATAAGTACAGACCCTAAAGCATGATTTGTATATCCTTTTGTTATTTTTATATTCCTTAATTCGTTATTTTTTCTGTTATTTACACGCTCAGACATAATAAACCCTTTTTTATATATTACCTTTGTGTTAAATTTATTTTATCATATTTATCCGAGGGTGAATCAGATTATGAATGAAAAATTTTATTTAACAACTGCAATAGACTACGTTAACGGTGCTCCTCATATAGGTCATGCATACGAAAAAATATTATCTGATGTTATTATCAGACATAAAAGACAATTGACTGATAAGGCTTTTATGCTTACAGGCACGGACGAACACGGTATTAAAATTCAAAAAACAGCTGCAGCTAGAGGAATAGAACCTAAGCAGCTCTGTGATGAAAACTTTTCAAAATTTGAGAAGGCATGGCAAGAACTTGAAATAAGTTACGATAAAATTATAAGAACAACTGACGAACAGCATAAAAAAGTTGTAAAACAAATATTTAAAAAGCTTTTGGAAAATGGAGATATATATAAACATTCCTATACCGGTTTATATTGCAGCGGATGTGAATCGTTTTTAAGTCCTAAAGATTTAACGTCTGACGGATTATGTCCCGATCACCTTAAAAAGCCTGAAGAAATTACTGAAGAAAATTACTTTTTCAGATTATCAAAGTATAAAGATAAACTTATAGAATATATTAAAACTCATCCGGGTTTTATTATGCCTTCATTTAGAGTAAACGAAATACTAAATCAGCTTGAAAATATTGAAGATATTTCTGTTTCAAGAACAAAAACCGCTGTAAAATGGGCAATAGATGTACCTGATGATGATGAACAAAGTATATATGTTTGGATAGATGCACTTTCAAATTATATTACGGCTATAGGGTATGATACTGAAAATCCTTCAGAACAATTTAAAGAATTATGGCCGGCAGATGTTCAAGTAATAGGTAAAGACATCATAAAATTCCATTCAATATACTGGACGGCAATTTTAATGTCTTTAGGTTTACCTCTTCCCAAAACAATTCTTGCACATGGCTGGATAACGATAGATGAGTCAAAAATGAGCAAATCATTAGGCAATGTTATTGCGCCGCATGATGTACTTGAGTCTTTTAAGTTGGAACACCCGGATGCATTTAGATATTATATGGCATCAGCAGCCCCGATAGGAAGAGACGGAAACTATTCCGACGAGGACTTTAAAGAAAAAGTTAATGCCGATTTGGCAAATAATATAGGTAATTTATTAAATAGAACATTAAATATGCTTGTAAAATATTTTGACGGAGAAATTAAAGCAGAATCTATTACGGATAAAAATTCAAAAATAGCACAGTATGCCCAAAATGCTAAAAATCAAATAATTGAGTCTTTTAACAATTATGAAATAGCAGAAGCTGCGGGTATTATAGTTTCTTTTGCCGATTTTGTTAATAAATACGTAACTGAAACTGCACCCTGGACACTTGCAAAAGAAGGAAAAATGCAAGAATGCTCGGAAGTTCTTTATAATGTTCTTGAGGCTATGCGCCATATTGGCATAATGCTTTATCCTTTCTGCCCTAATATTTCAAAAGACATTTTAATTCAATTAAATGAAGATTTGGATTTTAAATATGATAAACTCGAATGGGGTATTATAAAAGAAGGAAAAATAACAGATAAAGAAAAAATTAAACCTGTTTTCTTAAGATTAGACTCTGAATTTGCTATAGATAAGAAGAAGGGCAAATAAATTTGTTATTTGATGAAATTAAACAAAATTATAACCCGGTAAAATTAATGTTTGAAAAGGCATTAAAGGTTTTTAATGTCGAATCATTAAAAAATTCAATAATAGAGAATGAAGCAAAACTTCAAACAAGTGAAGTTTGGTCAAATCCTGAAATTTCTTCAAAACTTGCACAGGAAATAAAAGAAGATAAAGATAATCTTGAGAAAATTTCCAAATGGAAAAATCTTGTAAGTGATATTGAAACGTTGTTTGAACTTTATGAAGAAACAAAAGAAGATTCTGCATTAAGCGAAATAGAGGAAGATATAAAAACATTAAAGTCAGAACTTGAGATATGGGAAATAGAATCAACGCTTTCAGGCGAGTATGATAAATCTGATGCAATAATAACGGTGAATGCGGGAGCAGGCGGAACCGATGCACAGGACTGGGCTCAAATGCTTTTGAGAATGTATATAAGATGGGCGGAATCAAAACACTGGAAAGTGGATTTGATTGAGCGCTCTGACGGTGAAGAAGCAGGAATAAAGTCTGCGACAATAAAGGTTTGCGGAAAGTATGCATACGGTTTGGCAAAAGCTGAAAAAGGAGTCCATAGGCTTGTAAGAATTTCTCCATTCAATGCAAACGGGAAACGACAGACAAGTTTTGCAAGCATAGAAGTAAGTCCTGTTATTGAAGATTTTAGTAAAAAAATTGAAATTCCACAGGAAGATATTGTCGTTGATACAATGCGCTCGGGCGGAGCCGGCGGTCAAAACGTTAATAAGGTTGAAACTGCAGTCAGAATCTTGCATAAACCTACCGGTATTGTTGTAAGATGTCAGCAGCAACGTTCTCAGCTTCAAAATAAAGAAACTGCTATGCAAATTCTCGCTTCAAAACTTCTTGAGATAAAACAGGCAGAGCATGAAGAAAAACTTATGAAGTTAAAAGGACAAAATGTTGATATAAATTTTGGATCTCAAATTCGTTCTTATGTATTTCACCCGTATAAAATGGTAAAAGATCATCGTACTAACTTTGAAGTGGGTAATGTTGATTCTGTGATGGACGGAAATATAGACGGATTTATTGAAGTTTTTTTGAAACAAAATATTGTTATAGATTAAGTTTCATTTTATATATACCTTGTTTTTGCTACAATATTCTTTATACTTAAAAAGAAAGGCATGACATGGAACAATTTTATGCATTGGTGCAGAACCACGCAGTAATTATTTCAGCAGTTATATTGATACTCGCTTATATTTTTATTGCACTTGAAAAAATACCAAAAGTTACAATAGCTTTATTAGGAGCAGCTGTTGTTGTATTCTCAGGATTGGTAAGTCAGGAAAAAATCGCAGAAACAGGTTTAAACGAATTATATTTTATCAATTTTGTTGATTTTAATGTTATATTTCTGTTAGTTTCAATGATGATTATAGTTAATATTACAACAAGATGCGGGGTATTTAAATGGATAGCTATAGAACTGTTAAAGATGACAAAAGGTCGGCCTTTAATGGTTCTTATAGTTTTGGCATTTTTTACGGCAGTATTATCGGCATTTTTAGATAACGTTACAACTGTTATTTTAGTTATGCCTATAACTTTTGTTGTTGCAAAACAGTTGGATTTAAACCCAATTCCTTTATTAATAACTGAAATATTTGCATCAAATATAGGCGGTACCGCAACACTAATAGGTGATCCTCCAAATATTATTATAGGTAGTGCGGCAGGTTTTTCGTTTATGGACTTTATTGCCGAGTTAACTATAATATGTTTTATTATTATGGTTGCGGTAATTGCATTTTTGTACTTCTGTTTTAGAAAACAATTAGTTACAACTGAAGAAAAAATGTCCAAAATAAAAACTATTGATAATTCAAATACTATTACGGATTATGCTTTATTAAAAAGAAGTTTGACTGTATTGGGACTTGTTATATTAGGATTTTTAACTCATGATATAACACATATTGCAACTTGTATAATTGCGTTTATAGGTGCAAGCATATTACTATTGTTTGAAAATCCTGAAGAAACCTTCAAAGAAGTTGAATGGAATACAATTTTCTTTTTTATAGGTTTATTTATAATTATCGGAGCATTTGAGGCCGCAGGCGGTATAAAATTAATGGCAGATTGGTTGTTAAAAGTTACTGCAGGTTCACAAAAAATAACATCATTAGTTATTTTGTGGGCATCAGGTATTTTATCGGGAATTATTGATAACATACCTTATACTGCAACAATGGCACCAATGATTCATGAAATTGAATTAATAAAAGGCCGTGATTATGTATTGCCTCTTTGGTGGTGTTTGTCTTTAGGCGCATGCTTGGGCGGTAATTTAACAATAATAGGTGCAGCTGCTAACGTAATTGTATCTGAAAATTCTGCAAAACACGGATATCCGATACAATTTCTTAAATTTATGAAATACGGTGTTGTTGTTGTCTTTATTTCATTGGCTCTATCTACAGCATATATTTGGATTAGACATTTTATTTAATAAAGTATTATAGTTTAATTTTCGACCTTATAGATTATTTATAAGGTCGAAATTTTTGTTTACTCAATATTAATAAAGCAAATTTATTCCATATTCCCAATATTCGGAATAACTGATTTAACGTTTCCTTCTGCTTTAAAGTCTTTAGGATTCATTGTTATACTTATTCTGTCAGCTTCTATTGTTCGGCCTTTTGTTTCAATTTTTGAACGGCCGACAAATATTGCTTCATTTAATTTTTTTGTTGTTTTATCGGGGTAAACATTAACTTTAGGGCCTGTCGCAGTATAGTCCTGATATATAACTTTTGTTGAGCCTGAAGCACTCACTATATTTGCTTTTTTGTCATAAGTTTGGTAATCTGACCATACTTCTATTTCTTGTTCGTCATCCGTAACAGCTTTTGTATATACATTACCAACAGCAATTGCCTCTTCTTTTATGTTGTCATAAGTAAGTTTTCTTGCATTAATTTTACTTTTATTTTGATTAAGTTTTGCATTTCCGATAAGTTGAATTTTTTTGACATCATTATTTTCAGTCAGATCAACTATAGCGCTGTCTGAATATGTAATAATATCATTATAAACAATGTTTACACTTCCGTTTGCTTTCATTATATTTGTATTTTTATTATATTCTTGTTTATCGGCCGTAACAATAACTACAGGTTTATCTTTTTCAGTGATTGATGATATGGTATTACCTTGAGCTGAAAAAACTTTATTTAGCAAAGACATTTCAAGAATTTGAGCTTTTATTTCATGTTTTTTTCCGTCTTGAAGTTGATAAGAATATGCATTTTCACCAAACTCAACTTTATTTACCTTATTATTTTTAGGGTCAATTTGTACAACGGCGTGAGGGCTTAAAACATTAACATCACCGGTTTTTACTTTTACATTACCTTCAAGATAAATTTTATTATCACTGTCTTTGAATTCTTGCTTATCTGATTCTACGGATAATGAAGCAGCCTTGGCGATTCCTACCGTTATTCCCGATAATATAATTAATATATAAAATAACTTTTTTTTCATCTTCTCACCGCCTTTTGATTAACTACATATAGAATTGAGTTTTTGTTCTGCCCTCTATATGAAAATCTGAAAAATCACCTTTTAATATTGCCTTTGAACCATAAGTAACAGCCTCATCAGGCTTTTCTATTCTTATATTGCCCTGTGCCGTAATATCTTCATTTTTACCTTTATATTCTATCCTGTCTGCCTGTATATTTGTTCCGTCATCATAAACAAGAAGAACATTATTATATAGAATAATTTCTTTTTGCGTTGCATTATATGTTCCATTGTCCGCTTTAAAGCTTGCCTTTACAGCATTCTTGTCATAAAAGTTTCCGATTAAATCTTCAAGATATACTATATTATCAACATCAGAATACATTCCTGATTCGGAATAGAGCTCCCAAAGTTTTTCGCCTTCTTTTGTTTCGGTTACAAGAAGATTTTCAATGTTTGCTTCTTTATTATTATATGTTTGATCGGCAATTTTATGTTTAAAATTTTTGGTTATCATACCGGCATAAATAAACGCCCATAGGCATGCAATAACTATGATTGAAAATAATATAAAATATCCTAGATTTTTTTTCTTTTGTATAAAATTTTTTAGTGTCATATTATATAATTATCGTATAATTAATATTAAAATGCAATTAAATATCAAAGAAGAAGTATATAAATGTTCAAAATGCGGTTTGTGCCGAAGTGTATGTCCGCTTTACCTTGCCGAGAAAAATGAGATGTATCTTTCTAGAGGCAGGTACATTGTCTTGAACAATTTTTTTAACAATAATAAACCCCTATCAAGAAAATTTATAAAAAATCTTGATGTTTGTTTAAACTGCAATAAATGTAAAAATTTTTGCCCCAGCGGCATTGATGCCCGTGATATATTTACAAAACTAAAAAATGAGTATAATTATAAATACTCCTTTTTACATTTTTCAACTTTGTATTTTTTAGTTCTAAATATATATAGACTTATTCCTTTTAAAAAAATTGAAGTAAAAAGGAAAAAATCTTGTTTTAACACTTCCAAAGGAAAAGTTTTATATTTTGAAGGATGTTATAACAAATACATAAACCCCTCGGATAAAAATGCAGCATTAAATATTATTGAAATGTTAGGTTATAAAACAAAGGTTTGTTCTCTTTGCTGCGGTTATCCTTATTTAAACGAAGGTAATTTTAAAAAATTTGATAAAAATGCGGAAAAATTTTCAAAATTCTCTGAATATGATTATATTATATGCAGCTGTGATTCTTGCTATGACACTTTAAAACAAATAAACACCATCAATAAAAAACTTTTAAGATTTGATGAATTTTTAAAGCTTAATGATTTTAAATTTGAAAACGAAATACCGGTATTGTATTTTAAACCTCTTATAAGAAATGATGAATGTTATATTCCGTTTAAATATGAACTTATAAATGAAAAAGGAATCTGTTCATTAATGGAGAACTTTTTTATATTAAAATACCGAAGTCTTTCCGCGAATATTATTAACTGCTTAAATCTCAATATTCCTGAGGATAAAACAATAGTTACAACTTGTAATTTGTCAAAATGGGGATTAAAAAAGAGTTTAAAAATAAAAAAACGCAGAAATAAAATTTTGAGTTTAGCGGAATACTTATCGAGTCAAAAATAATATAAATTATCCTAGCAGAATTTATGCAAAACTTGAAAATATAGCAGGTTTATTTGTTTGAACAGATTGTGTTAGTTGAGAATCTGGCTTTTGTATCGGTTCTTTTTTGCCAAACAAATTTTTAAAAATCCCCTTTTTGTACATAACACCGCCCAAAGCGGCTAATAGTGCAGCTGCACATATAATAACAGGAATTTTATTTTTTTTCATAAAATCTTTAAATTTGTTGCCTGTTTTATTTATTATTCCTTCTGCAGTTTTTGATTCCGCTATTTCTACTTTTGTATTATTAGGAATATTTTTGAAAGATTTTTTATCTAACGAATTTACTTCTTCCTTACATTTATTTTGAAGTGTTTCTATTTGTTCAGTTAATTCTATATATTTTGTACTTTCCTTGCTGTATACTTCACTCGCCTCTGTTATCATATCTTCAAACATTTTTTGTGATTCAGGTTTCATTAGTTTAAAATCATTTTCCCAGTATTTATCAATACCATATTTATCCAAATCATATTTAAACCCTACCCTGTGAGATACTATTGACCCGGGATCCAATTTATCAGGATTATCAGTTACAAAAGCGAACATTGTATGGAACTCTTCTTCTGCACTTCCAAGGTAATCTCTCATATTTGCAAGTGCATCCGAAGCATTTATTGTTTTATCCAAAAGTCTATCCATATTTTCAACATTTAAAACATTATATTTACCTGTTTTTTTATAATTTTTTTCTGCATTTTCCAGTGTTTTTATAAAAGCATTTTGAAATGATTCTATATCAGGAAATGTATCTTTAAGTTTTATAAAATTGAGTCTGTGAACTGCCCCCCTGTTATACATTAAATTCTTGTCAGAAAGAAGTTCATTAGGATATAAATCCAAAAATTTTGTATAATATTCAGAATAATCAAGGACACTTTGAGCTACTTTTTTATCTTTACTTATTATCATTATACCATTAGGCTTTGAATATTTCTCAAACGGCAATGTAGTGTAACATCTATAACTTATATCTTCAAATATCTTTTCAAGTTTCTGTGATTTTATTAATCTGTTATAAGATGGATCACCTTCTTGCGTATCTCTAAATGTATTTATATTCCATAACAATACTTTAGTGATTTTTTCAATTTTTTTGTCCTTTGTTATAATGTTAAAAACTTTTTTTCTAGCTGTATTAGCAGCTGTTTTTCTTTCTTTTCTTAATTTGGATATTGGTTCTTTATATTTTAGCTGTATATTCTTTTTTGCATCCTGAAATGTTTGTGCGGATATTTCTATAATGTCCGCAGAACAAAAACTTACTTGCTTATTTTTTGTTAATGATTTTACATTGTTTATCGGGTTTGTATTATATGATGCAGATAATTTTATTTTCATTTTTTAGCTTTCTATAAGTTTCTTTTTTGCTTCTTCAAATTTATTTACATATTCAGCTTGTAAATCAGGATTGGCAGCTTTTAAGAATTATTCTTAAAATTCTCTGAATACTTTAACTTACTGATTTAATAGCCATAATTATAATTCCTCACTTATCCCTTCTAAAGTATTAAACCACATTTGTGTTGTTTTTTGCTACATTTATTTTAAAAATTTTTTTGAATTATTATTAAAATGATGTAATATTATATAAAATTGGCTTTTATAAAACTTAATATTTAGTTAAAATTTAGATATGAAAAAAATATTTACTCCAAAATTTATAATTTTATTGTTATTTATATTAGTAGTAATTTTAATATATATTTTTTCGTTGGCATTTTTGGATGAGAAGTTTAATTATTTTATTTCGGAATTATATACAAGAACAAATAACGCTTCAATTAATAAGGAGAGTAATTTTTCATTTATTGCCGCATTTTTATTTGGTCTATTTATTTTAAGAGGTTACAAAGATTTAAAAGCGAATCTTGTCCTTACAACAATTTTTTCGCTTATATATTTTTTATACTATCTGTATGAATATTCTTTGGGGATATATATTTCTCCTGTCTCCCCAATAATTTTTATGTATAGCTGCGCTTTTATAAAAAAACTGTATGAAATAACAGCTGTTGATAAAAAGACAGAAATTATGAAAAGAGCAATGGGCAAATATATCTCAAAAGATGTAATGAAAAAAGTCCTGTCAGATGCAGATAAACTAAAAGCCGGAGGAATCAGGACAACTGTTACAGTTCTATTTGTAGATATAAGAAATTTTACCAGCATATCCGAACAACTTCCGCCTCAAGACGTTGCTGCAATATTAAATGAATATTTTGCCGTAACAGAGCCGATTATAGCAAAATATCACGGAATTGTTAATAAATATATGGGTGACGGAGTTCTTGCCGTTTTTGGAGAGCCGATTCAAAATGATAATCATCCTCTTAACGCAGTTTTATGCGGAATGGAAATATTAAATGCGATGAAAGTTTTAAAGGAGAAATTTATAAATGAAGGCAAACCCAAAATTGATATAGGAATAGGTATAAACACGGGAGAAGTATTTGCAGGAAATATAGGGACCGAAGAACGTCTTGAATATACTGTTATTGGAGATAATGTAAATCTTGCATACAGGATCGAAGCGTTTAATCAAATATTAAAAACTCAATTTTTAGTAAGCCAGTATACTTATGAATATATTAAAACAAAAGTTGATGCGGTAAAATTAAGTTGTGTTTCAATAAAGGGAAAATCAAAACCAATTGATATTTATGAAATTTTAAAAATAAAAAATGAGTGAAAATTATTTAGAAAAAACAGATATAAATCTTATAAAAAAAGCTATTGATATAGAAGAAAAATACAAATATATCAATCTTATGGGACGAGAATGTGCGTTTTCAGGTTTTATGCTAAAACAGCTAAAAACAATATATAAAAACTCGGGTAAAGATGTTAAATGGCTTTCTTTGATTGAAGCTTTTGAAAGATATCCTCAGGAAAATATGCTTCAAAGAAAAAAAACAATAAAACGATTTGTTACTCTTGTTGTTAATGAAAGAAAGCTTAGTGAATCTTCTTCATCTGTTGAAGATATTCAAGATGACGATATATATATGTCTGATGTAGTTTTACTTAAAGGGGTAGGCCCAAAATTCGGATATTTATTAAATAAGCTGTCTATTTTCTCTGTTTACGATTTGTTGACTTTTTATCCGAAAAAATATATTGATTACTCGCAAAGATGTCCAATAAACAGGTTAAAAATCGGAAATGACGTTACTGTTTACGGAAAAATTGCCGGAGTATCAGCTTATACTACAAAAAATAATCTTACAATAATAAAAGTAATAGTAAAAGATGAAACAGGCTCTATTGAGTTGAATTTTTTCTATTCAAAGATTAACAAGTTTTCAATTGAAAGATATAAAGCTCAATTCCCCAAAGGAGCGGGAATTATAATTTCAGGAACAGTAAAGAGAGATAATTATACATATAAACTGACTATAGAAAAACCGCAGTTTCAAATAGTAAGCGAAAATAATTTTGATACGGATAATTTAAACCTCGGAAGAATAGTTCCCGTATATCAGTTGGTTGAAAATCTCAATATAAAAGCCTTAAGGAAAGCAATATATAATGCTCTTGAAAAATATTTTTATCATATAGATAATTTATTGCCTGATGATATTATAAAAAAATACGATATGTTAAATAAACGCGATGCTTTAAGGATTATACATTTTCCTCCGTCTGATGAAAATTTGGAGCGTGCAAGATTTACCCTTGTTTTCGAAGAATTTTTTCTTCTTCAAATGAAGTTATTTTCTATAAAAAAGAATAATCTTAAAACATATAAAACAACAGCGTTAAATATAAAAGAGGACGGGCTTGTAAAAACGTTTATTAAGAGTCTGCCTTTTAAACTGACTGATGCTCAAATGAGAGCAATTAATGAAATATTGAATGATATAAATTCCGATACGCCAATGCAAAGGTTAATGCAAGGTGATGTAGGAAGCGGCAAAACCGTTGTAGCTTGTATAATGCTGCTTGCCGCAATAGAAAACGGATTCCAAACAGCCATTATGGCGCCTACGGAAATACTTGCACAGCAGCATTTTAATAATTTTGTTAAATGGCTTACTCCGTTAGGAATCAATGTAGCTCTGTTTACATCTTCTAATACCAAAAAAGTAAGAACAAAATTGGAGCAGGATTTAAGAAACGGTCAAATTAATATTGCAATCGGCACTCATTCTTTGATTCAGGATAATATAGAATTTAAAAATCTTGGTGCCGTAGTAATAGATGAACAACACAGATTCGGTGTAAACCAAAGGAATATGCTTAAAAATAAAGCTGTAATACCTCAGGTTCTTACTATGACTGCAACACCGATTCCAAGGACACTTGCACTTACCGTGCATGGAGATTTAGATTTGACAATCATAGATGAATTACCAAAAGGAAGAAAACCTGTTAAAACAACACTTGTTCCTGCCTCAAAAAGAAGGCAGGCCTTGAATCTGATAAAAGATGAAGTGGCAAAAGGTCATCAGGCATATATTGTCTTTCCTTTAATAGATGAATCTGAAGCCTTATCCGCAAAAGCTGCAACAAAAGAGGCAGAAGAACTTCAAAAAGGATACTTTATGGATTTAAAAGTAGGACTTCTTCACGGTAAAATGAAGCCTGATGAAAAAGATAAAGTAATGTCTGATTTTAAAAATAAACTTTACGACGTACTTGTTTGTACAACAGTTGTTGAAGTAGGAGTTGATGTTCCTAATGCAACCGTTATTGTAATAGAAAATGCGGAAAGGTTCGGACTCTCACAGCTTCATCAGTTAAGGGGAAGAGTCGGAAGAAGTGAACTCCAATCTTATTGTATTTTAATTTCTTCTTCCAAAAATGAAGAAACACAGCATCGATTAAATGTACTTGTACAAACGAATGACGGCTTTGTTATTGCAGAGAAAGACTTAGAAATAAGAGGCCCGGGAGAATTCTTAGGCTTGCGCCAAAGCGGTATTGTTGAACTTAAACTGGCAGATTTGACTAAAGATCTGCCAATACTTGAAATTGCAAGGGAAGAAGCAAAAAATTACATTTCAGAGCATACTGTTGAAGATTTTCCGCCTCAACTAACAAAATATTTAAATGCATCTTTGAGTGTTACGGGAGAACTCAATTCTTTGGACTAAAAACTGCCCGTTAGTACTAGCTCAAAGGATAGGTCATTATTTTTTCAAATATATCATAATCTTTATATGAGAATTTTAATCATATTTATAATATATATTATAATTCAATCAGTCTGTTATGCTAATGTATCTGAGTATATAGAGTCATATACAAAATGCTGCGAAAATGAAAGCTATAAAACGTTTTCACAGGTTATAAAAGGCGGTGCAAGTATTTCTGCAATCGAAAAGCAATCTGTTATTGACAGAGAAATATCACAGGAACTTAATTCTGTTTTTATTTATACCGATCTTGCAGAATGTATTAAAACATCATTAATGAATAACTTTGATATAAAAATTGAAGATGCCGGAGTACTTGAAGCATATTGGCTCAAGAAAAATGCACAATTTCAGCTTCTTCCCAATATTTATTATAATTTTGATATTCAAAATTTGGAAGGGCAGTATCTCGTTGGCGGTATTGTTGCAACAACGACACATGAAGTACCGATTCAAAGTTTTTTCATTTTGGAATGGTCTACTGTTAATCAGGGAAAATATTTCTTTTACCTTGCGGAAATGAGAAATTTATTGAAAAATCGAAGAGCGAATTTGGAATATTCAAAAGAACAAATAATAAGAGATACAGTTCTTGCATATTATGATGTACTTGAAAAAAAGATGGAAATGGAAGTTCAGAAGGTAAATCTTTATGACAGGCTTGAACAGTTAAAATATACAAGAGCAAGATTTGAAACCGGGCTGGGTACATTATATGACGTAAAAAGAGCGGAAGCCGAACTTGCAGGTGCCCAGCAGGAATATACTACTACTATTAACTCTTTAAGATTAAATCAGGCAGCACTTGCAAATATAATGGGCGTTGATGTATTAGATGCAATTTATCCTTTTGAAATTGAAGTCGATCAACGTGAACTTATTAATCCTGATTGTGATATTGAAGAACTGTATGAACAAGCATTGGAATCAAGAGAAGATATAAGAGCTAAAAAAGCGGAAATAGATGTTTACAGAGCACAAAGAAGCTCTAATTATACCGATATAATACCTGCCGTTACTTTGTCATATCAAAACGGTACCGTAGGAACAAAACGAGCGGGGATGTCGCAGCATAACAGTATTACACTGGATGTAAGAGCATATTTAGGGAAAAATCTTCTTTTGGGCACAATAACCCAAATAAAAGCAGACAGTGCACTTGTAAAACAAAAAAAGTTAGAACTTATTAACTTAAAAAGACAGGTTAAAGAAGATATTCTTAATGCTTATTATGATTCATTAAATGCACTTAAAAAAGTTGAATCTTCAAAAGTTGAAGTTGAAGCGGCAAATGTAAGTTTAGATTTATCTCTTGCCAATATGAAAGCCGGTGAAGCAACTTTTATTGATGTTATTGCTTCCCAAAACTTAAAAGTGCAATCTAATATTAATCTTATAAAAAATATGATTGAGTATAACAAAGCACAAACTAATTTATTATTTAATGTCGGTATTATAAGCCCCGATAATGTTTTAAAAGATTATAAAACACGCTTCTATTAATGAATAATTTTTTTATTATTGAGGTATTATATATTTAGAAGGTATAATATGACAAATTCAATCTTAAGAATTTTGAATAATTTTTTCTCTCCTCAATACCGGTGTTATATGGATAAAGAAATATCGGAAGAATCTCATATTACGGAAAAACTTATAAGAAAATATATTAAATTAAATTTTAACATAGATATTGAAATTCCGCAGGATATAAAACATATTGTACTTATTGCAAGCGGCTCTTCATACCACTGCGCCGCAATAGTTTCGGATTTTATAAACTCTAAAATTCACTCTTTTTCCGATGTATATTATTCCAGTGAAGTTTGCCTTAATAAAGATTACAAAATATCAGATAATACTCTTTATATTTTTATTTCTCAATCAGGTGAAACAAAAGATACAAATGAAGCATTCAATTTAATTGCTTCAAAGACAAAAAATACATTTGCAATAACTAATACGAAAAATTCAAACCTTTATGATAATTGCAGATATAAAATATTAACTGATGCCGGAAGCGAAAGGGCAATCGCATCGACAAAAGCAATGTGCGCACAAACATTTTGTCTTTTTTTGACAATCTTAAAAATAATGCAAAATCTTGGCATTGATACCAAAATATATGTTGAATATCTTTTAAAAGTTCCCTCCTCAATTGATAATGCTTTAGCAAAAAGCAAAGAGTTAAAACAGTTTTCAAAAATATTTGCACAAAACGGCTCAATTATACTTCTTGCAAACGGTTCTTTTTACAGACTTGCAAAAGAAGGGGCTCTAAAAATAAGAGAAACATCTTATCTTAATACTTTTGCCTGCCCTATGGGTGAATTTTTGCACGGCCATATGGCAATTCTCAATAATAAATCATCAGTAATTTTTATTGTTAATAAAGATAATATCGAATTAACAAAAAACGTAATTAACAGGCTTGAAGAAAATTACAAATTTGATAAATTAATTATTTCAGATTCCCAAACTAATGACTTTAACAAAAAAGATACAATTGTTTTAAACTCTGAAAACTATTTTAGCTATTTATTTTCATGCCTGACTATATTACAACTTTGCGCACTTCAGATTTCAGAAATCTTAAACCGTAATACCGATAAACCATCGGGACTTTCCAAAGTTGTAAAATAAAAAACTTATTTTGATTTTCTGAGTATTTTCTGCATAAAATCAGTTAAAAACGGTATATAGAATATTCTTCCGAAAAATATGCCTATACAAATATATACCAAAAGCAAAAATACCAAAAGTTCTATTAAAGAAAAAGAAAGACCTATAGTTTGGAATCTCACTATTTTAACGGAAATCAAAAGGTTAACAATTGCTGCGAGAAAATCTAAAAAATGAATTTTAGAAACCAAAAGAAGCAAAATATCCGTTAAAAGTTTAAATATTGCAAGAATTATAGATATAATCATTGATTGGACAATATTGTACAAAAGAAAATATTTGATTTTTCTGTTCATAAAATGTGCGATTATAATCCAAATTAAACCTATAATTCCCATTGTAACGTAAGAAAGGACCGAAACTATTTTTTCAATCGGTAAAATTTTTATTTTGTCATTTGTCATTTATATAAACTCCACTCCTTCAATTATTATACTAAATAATAAACCTTGTAGCAAATAAAAGCATATTTGAATCGGGTTTATCCGAATAATTTCTTCTTACATAGTTCAACATAATTTTCATATTTTTATAAGGTTTATATGTTATTCCCGCTGTATATTCCTGAGTATTTGTGTTTGAAACGGCTTTATTCGGAGTAAAATAATCATATCTTCCTATAAGAGAGAATTTAGGATTTATATCATAAGATGCAGTAACGTAAAACCCATCTGCTTTGTTTTGAGAATTTACTGCATTATTATACCCGTCTGCATTTGCGTATTCGGCTTTAATATGAAAATTTTTGTTATCATAACTTGAATATAAAGAATACTGGTTATAATTATAATAATATTCTCCGATATTGTAGGCTGCACCGAACTTAAAATCCAAATTATCACTTTCAACATCTGCAAACGGTTTAATTAGTATACATCCAGCAAAATCTAAACCTTGTCCGAAATCTCTCATAAACCTTGTGCTGTCATATAAACCTATATCATAATCAAGGTATTTATATGAAGCAATATTTCTGATACCTACAGAACGATAATCACCAATAGTTCTGCCAAGCTGTGATTTTAAAACCATTTCTTGTGCCATTGTTGAAAGAGCTCCGTTAAAAGTATTGGGAATTCTATCTCCTTGACCTATTAAAATTGTCTGATTAGGTGTAATATCGTGTGATACAAATATTTGATTTATTTTTTCGGTAAAACTGTTTGGATGACCTGCAATTGTCCTTGTAAGATTTATGTCAAACATTGCTTTAGATTTGTTATCATTAAATTTAACGGTTATCATAGGTTCTACAACATTAAAATTATGATTCAAATAACTGCTTTGATGTTTTCCTTGCAAGAATGTTAATTGACCGCTGTATACAAAAGAAGCTTTAACAGAATTTATTTTTGAATTTTCAAATTCAAGCCCCTTTTGTGTAAAAAGTTTGAAAACGGGAGAAATATCTTTTTGATTTTCCGCTTTACCATAATATACATCTGATATATAGTCTAAATTTAAAGATTCTTTTGGCAAAGTAATTTCTTCAATTGCAAAACAGCTTGAAGCGGACAAAAATATTAAACTTGTAGTTAATAACTTTTTCATGTCTTATATTAGGTTTTTAAAATAGTTAATAGTATGCAGAATTCCTGATTCCAACGTAACTTTAGGATTATAACATAAAAATTTTTGAGCTTTTGATATATTGGGTTTTCTTTTAACCGGGTCATCCTGCGGCAGAGGTTTAAATATAATTTCCGATTTTGAATCTGTCATTTTAATAATTAAGTTAGCAAATTCTAAAATAGTATGCTCATCAGGGTTTCCTATATTGAAAGGTTCCGTGTAATTATTGTCCATCAATTTTATTAATCCGTCAACTAAATCATCAATATAGCAAAAAGATCTTGTTTGACTACCCGAACCGTATACTGTTATTGGTTCATTGTTTAAAGCCTGAATAATAAAGTTAGATACTACACGTCCGTCATTAATTGACATTTTGGGTCCGTAAGTATTAAATATTCTTGCTATTGCAATTTTAGTGCCGTACATTCTGTTGTAATCAGTCATAAGAGATTCGGCGCAGCGCTTTCCTTCATCATAGCAGCTTCTTATTCCGACAGGATTAACATTTCCCCAATAATCTTCTGTTTGAGGGTGAATTTTAGGGTCTCCGTATACCTCGCTTGTACTTGCCTGAAGTATTTTAGCGTTATTTTTTTGCGCAAGGTTTAACATATTTATTATGCCAAAAACTGATGTTTTTGTTGTTTTTATAGGGTCAAACTGGTAATGAGGTGGTGAAGCCGGACATGCAAGATTATAAATTTGATTTATATTTTTTATATCAATTTCATCAATAATATCGTGTTCAATCAATGTAAAATTTTTATTATTTTCAAACTTCTTTATATTTTCTTTTTTTCCCGTAAAAAAATTATCAAGACAAATTACTTTATTTCCATCATTTAGAAGTCTTTCGCATAAATTTGAGCCGACAAAACCGGCGCCTCCCGTAACAAGTATATTGTTCATTTATACCTCTGCTTCCACTTTATTAAACTGCATTTCATAAAGATGTTTGTATAAACCGTCATTTATGGAAAGTAATTCTTCATGAGTACCAAGTTCCGCCAGTTCTCCGTTATTAATTACTGCTATTCTATCGGCATTTTTAATTGTGGAAAGCCTGTGAGCTATTACAAAAACTGTTTTATTTTCGGTCAAATTATCCAAAGCTTTTTGTACTACAGCTTCAGATTCATTATCTAATGCAGATGTAGCTTCATCAAGTATTATAATAGGAGTATTACGAATCATTGCTCTTGCAATGGCAACTCTTTGTCTTTGACCGCCCGAAAGTGTTAAACCTCTTTCTCCTAATACGGTTTCAATTCCGTCAGGGAGCATGTCAATAACTTCTTCAAGGTGTGAAGCTTTTATTGCACGATTTAAATCCTCATCTGTAGCATTGTTTTTTGCAAGCAAAATATTTTCTTTAATTGTCCCGGTAAACAGGAAATTATCCTGAAAAACAAATGATATACTGTTTCTTAAATCTTTAAGTTTAAAACTTCTAATATCTGTACCATCAAATTTTATTGAGCCTTCAGAAACATCATAGAATCTTGGCAACAGGTTTACAAGTGTAGATTTGCCTCCGCCTGAATTTCCGACAATTGCTATTGTTTCGCCTTTTTTTACATTTAAATTTATATTTTTCAGTACAGTATTTTCACTGTTATAGCTAAAACTTACATTATCAAATGTTATACCTTCTTGAATTTCTCTGATAGCAACCGTATTTTCGTTGTCTTTTATTTTAGGAACATAATCAAATAATTCAAAAACCCTGCCCATTGCAACAAAAGTATTTTGTATGCTTGTAAGTGTATTCCCCAGGGTTTTAACCGGCTTATATAATAACAGCAAGGAAGTAACAAATGATGCAAAAGAACCCGCAGTCATGTGTCCCAAATATATCAATTTTGTTCCGTAAAAAAGTACAAATGCAATTCCGAAAGAAGCAATTAAATACATAACAGGTGACATCCAACCTACTCTTTTTGTCAGAGAAATTGACACATTAAAACTTTCATTAATCCCTCTTAAGAAGCTTGCTTTTTGTCTTTCCTGCAAATTATAAGCAGTAACTACTTTATTTCCCGAATATGTTTCATTCATAGTTGTCATGATGTCACCAATAATTACTGTATTTTGATTTGAAACGGATTTAATTTTTTTCCTGATTAAAAATACAGGTAAAAATGCGACACCTAGAACCAAAACTCCGACAAGAGCAAGTTTCCAGGAACTATATAGCATAACAACCACCAAAGATAAAGCTCCGAATAAGCTTATTATAAAAGTTTTTATTTGGTCAACTACTCCTCTTGAAGCCGTATCAGGGTCAGAAAGATATCTGTTTATTATCATGCCTGATGAATTAATGTCAAAAAATGAAGTATCCATATATACAAGACGGGCAAATAAATCATTTTTTACTGCATTTGTTATTTTTAAACTTGTCCAATCCGTTAAATAAGAATTTAGATATCTTAGTAAGCCCTGAATCAAAGCAAAAAATACAACTAAAAAAGGCATGGCATAAGCAAGTGCAATATACGGTATTATAAAGCCTGCAAATGCAAGGTCTTGTTTCCCTATAACATAGTCCATATATGGTTTTAAAGAAAAGGATACAACACCGTCAAGAAGGCCTACCGGTACTGCAATTAAAAAACCGAGTATTACTCTTCCCAAGAATGGTTTTACATAGGGAAATATTCTTTTTAATAACCAGCTGTAATCAAATGAAGTAAGTGCTTGTGTATCTTTTAATTTCATATTTACCTTCTAAACTAAACCGATGTGTATATTTTATAATGAAAAATTTAAATTATTTGTAACAATATTTTAACATATACTAAAATAAAAGCACATTTTAACTTTCAGGCAATTTATATTTTTGTGCATCTATAAAGGGTCTTATATGAGTATGAATGTGTTTTCTGATATTTCAAACAGTATACCTTCCGCAAATTTTAGCAGTGCAAAAACTTCTGCTGAAAAGGAAGTGCAAAAAAACACATCAGAGAAAATTTCTGAAGAAAGTCGAAAAGAGAAAATAATTAAAACTGCAAAAGCAGCTGCTCCTGTTGTAATACCAATGGCTGCAATTCCAATTACTGCTTTAATTACATATAAGATATCTCAAAAAAATTCTTTGAATATGAAAAATGAAATTAAAAAACTTGCAAAAGAAGTAAATTCTTTGAGAGTCAAGACAGATGAACAAGTTGCAAATATCTCCAAAAATGTCAGTCAAAATGTTCAAAAAGATAATAAGGATATATGGCGTGCACTGCTTGCTGTTGCAGGGTTAACAGGGGCATATAAAGCAGGAGAACTCACGAGTGACGATAAAGAAAAAGTAGCAGAAAAAATCGGAAGCAGAGTCGACAATATAGATAATAAATCTAATACTGCTATAAATAGTGCAAATATTGCACTGACAAAAAACGGTGGAAGTCTTTCAAAAAAATATGCAAAATCCGTAAACGGAATTCCTCTTTTGGTTAATAATGATTCTTTAAACAGAAATGAACAAAAATACGATAAAGCAATAAAAGATATACAGACATCCGCACCGAAATATTTGTATCAAGCAGCGGATGTCAAACCTATAGATAAAGAAAATCCTGTAATATGGTCTATAACATCTGAATTTAGTCCTATAAAAGAAGGCGGTTTGGGTTCAGTGCCTGCAGAAGTACAAAATAATGCCGTTAAACTCGGAGTAAAAATGCCCGCATTTATTCCTATGTATCAACAAAACGGTATTGCAAATTTCAGAGAAGAAAACGGAAAATATATTTATACCTATAAAGGTAAAGAGTTTAATTTGGAAAAAGCCGCCGCATTTAAGACAGACAGCTACCAAAACGGTAAATTAATTCCTCAAAATGTTGAAATATATGTAAGTAATACAAAAGATAAAGACGGCAATGACAAACAGCTTGTTTTTGTTAAGAATGATAATTATTTTAACGGAACAATATATGAATCTAACAATAAAACAGAAGAACCCGAAAAATTTGCATTCTTCTCAAAAGCCGTATATGAATTTGCAAAAGCAAAAGAAGATATAACCAGCGTAAAAGATTTAAAAATTGATAACAAATCGGCGTTTGATTCCATTGAAGCACCTGACGGGCTTATTTTAAATGATTGGCAGGCCTCGCCCGTTGCGGCGCTTGCAAGATATAAGGCGCCTATGGAAAATGCATACGGACAGTTATCTGATAATGCGGCAGAAAAATTAAAAGATATGCGAATAATAACAATAGGCCATAATGCAATGTATCAGGGATCTACAAGAAATAACAATGACGATACTCAAAGATATCAGGCAACTTCTAATGTATTAAATACCCTTTTTGATGATTATACCTATGATATAGTAAATAACGCAAAAACCGACTCTAGAAAGACTGACCCTGACGATGAAGGTTTAAAAAATTTGGATAATGTACTGCTTTTAAACAGGCATGATTCATCAAGAAATCATACAAACCTGCTAAATATAGGAATTTGTTTAAGCGACTATTTCCATCCCGTATCACAAAATTATGCGAATGAAATAATTTCCGAAAATCACCCCGAATTAGCGGATGAATTAAGATGGGCGCTTAATCAAAGAAATAATACCGGAACATTAAAAGGTATAATTAACGGAAATGACTTTGATAATTTATCTATAGAAGCACGAAAAAATACTATAAAAAATCAAACAGGCTTGGATTTTAAGACTTATAATAAACAATCTTCTCCAAAAGAAATTATGGATGCAAGAACGCAAAATAAGTCCGATTTCTATAATAATTATATATTACCTCTCTCAATGAAAAATGATGAAAATAATACATCAGAAGAGGTACAGAAAGTAAGAGAACTTTCATCAAGACTTGAATTTGTAGATAGAGCCGCAAATACAGAGCTTCCAAAGTTAACGGAAGAAGAACTTGAACAAACTCCTATTATTACTTCTGTCGGAAGATTGGTTTCACAAAAAGGCGTGAATATAATGACAGAAGCAATTGAAATGCTAATGAATAACTGGGAAAAAGATTTTCCGGGAAAACCTAAACCGATATTCTATATTGCAGGTCAAGACGGTGAAAATGGAGCACAAAGAAAATATATTGAAGAACTAAAAGAAAACAAACTGGCAAAAGAAGATTCCGACAGAATAGTATTTGCGCATGGATTTGCGCCTATGACGGCAATGGCTGCGGCATCTGATTTCTTCTTGCTTCCGAGCATATTTGAACCGTGCGGACTTACACAAAGCGAAGCTTTTGCCGTAGGTACTCCTGTTATAGGAAGTGCTGTAGGAGGTATTGTTGATACTGTAAACAGGAACGGAAAAAATAACGGTATTCTAACCGATAAATCTAAACCACTTACTTCAAAAGAATTTTATGAAGTAATGAAAAAAGGACTTAATATATACTTTAACGATAAAACTAAATATGAAAAAATGGTAACAGATTCACTGTCAGAGGATTTCAGTTGGATACAACCCGGTAAAAGAGGACCCGAATTTGAATACTTTGAACATTTAGGGATATCAAAAGATTCACTTCCCGATATAAAACAATAATATTTGTTTTACCGATATTATTTATGCTATAAACCAATGTTACCTGCTTTCAATTTATTGTTCATGAAAAAAAGATGAAGGAATTTCTCCTTCATCTTTTTAAGATTATTTATACAAGCTTATTCTGCATTTGTACTTTCAGCTTCTTCATTGCCTTCAAATTCAGCTGTATCTTCTTCATCAAGAGCATATTCCTGCTCTTCTCTTATTTCTTCGGCGATTTCATCAACTTCATCTTCAGGTTGTTCATCGGGCTCATCTTGAGTTTGGACAGCCGGAGAATATTCCATTTTTTCTGCTTGAGATTCACTCTTTATGTCTATTTTCCATCCTGTTAACTTATGTGCAAGTCTTACGTTTTGTCCGTCGCGTCCGATTGCAAGACTTAACTGGTCATCAGGAACGATAACAAACGCTTCTTTAGAAAATTCGTCATCAGCTAAAATATCAACCGATATTATTCTTGCCGGAGAAAGCGCATTTACAATATATTCTACAGGATTATCAGAATATCTTACTATATCGATTTTTTCATTTTTAAGTTCTCCGATAATAGTTTGAATTCTGCTTCCTCTTGGGCCTATACAAGCTCCGACGGAATCAACATCGGGGTCATTGCTTGAGACTGCAATTTTTGTTCTGTAGCCGGCTTCTCTTGAGATTGATTTAATCTCAACAATTCCGTCTTCTATTTCAGGAACTTCAAGTTCAAACAATTCTCTGACTATTTCTGCATGAGCGTGAGAAACAATAACCTGAGGAAGTCTTGATGTTTCTTTAACATTAAGAACAAAAACTCTTATTCTGTTGCCGGGTTTATAGTATTCTCCCGGAATTTGTTCTTTTTGGGGCATAATTGCATCTGTTTTTCCGATATTAACAATTACATTTCTATTTTCAACACGTTGAATTATACCGGTTGTTAAAGTGCCTTTCTTTTCCATAAACTCATCAAGAACGAGCTTTCTTTCAGCTTCTCTGATTCTTTGAGTAATAACCTGTTTTGCACTCTGCGCCGCAATACGTCCGAAGTTTTCGGGTGTTACTTCAATTTTTACTTCATCTTCAAGCTCAACATCTTCATCAATTTCTTTTGCATCTTCTAAAGATATTTCCAAATCAGGGTTTTCAACATTTTCAACAACCAGTTTTGTTCTGAATACACCGATTTCGCCTGTTTGTTCATCAAGTATGGCTTCTACATTCGGTACATCTTTTTGTTTTATGTGTTTTTTATATGCTGTAACCATTGCATCACATAAGGAATCAATAATAACTTCTTTAGAAATTCCTTTTTCTCTTTCTAATTCTTCACAAGCTTCAAATAATGCCGTTCCGATTTTAATCATTGTTTCTCTCCTATATTTCACTTGAGTATAATTTTGCCGATATAATATTATCTTTTTTTATTATTATATTTATTTTATCTTTATATGTATAAACGGTTAGACCTTCATTTTCATCAAAATCTACTATTTTGGCGACAAATTGTTTTTCGCCCGATTCATCCGGTGATTCTTTTAATTTTAAAAATATATCTTTACCTTTAAAAATAAGATACTCTTTATCTGATTTTAATTTTCTTTCAATTCCGGGGGAACTTACCTCCAAATAATATTTAAATGGTATAAGTTCTTCCAAAAAGTCGGATAGACTTCTTGAAACATTTTCGCAGTCATCAAGGTTAACATCTCTTTCGGTTGAGTAAATAAAAATTCTTAGAAACCATCTATGATTTTCTTTTACGAGTTCCGTTTCAACCGGAATAAGCCCGAATCTCATCAGAGTGTTATCAATTAGAGGCGTAATCTTCTCAAGTAATTCTCTTTTATTAATGTATTCAAACGGGGCATTATCATTTGACTGAGATTTATAATGTTTATCTCTTTTCATTATGACCTTCCTTTCCGCTCATAACCTAAATTAAATAAAAAAGAAACGGAAAACCGTTTCTCTAATCAACATACTTGTATATTATCACAAGATTCTATATTTTGAAACAAGTATTTGTATTTCATTAAATATTTTTTACAAAATTCGTGTATAATATAATCAAATCAATAAGGAATTTATTATGAAATCAATAAAAGAAGTAGCAACAGAGTCAAAAATAAAAGATAAATTAAAAAATTTTCCGAAGGCGCTTGAGCTTGTCGAGTATCTTTTTCAGGATGAAGAACTTCAGGAAATGCAGGATTATGCAAATAACGTTTCAATAAAACGACTCGGCTTTAATGACCATGGCCCCGTTCACATGAGGCAGGTTGCAATTAACGCAATAAAAATGCTTACAATATTAAAAGATTCGGGTATACAAACTTCTTTGGAAAGGGAAGAAGTAGGAACATTTGAAGATAGTATGTGCGCTGTTGTTATAGCCGGTTTAATGCATGATTTGGGTATGATGACCGGCAGACAAGAACATGAAGAAATGTCTGTTATAATGGCAATGCCTTTAATTGAAAGAACTCTGTTAAAGGTTTTCCCCGATAACATACACAAAAGAGTAGTAATAAAATCACTTGCAGCAGAAGCAATTATAGGACACATGTCCTCAAGAAAAATTCATTCACTTGAAGCGGGTATTATTTTGATTGCAGACGGCTGCGACATGACTAAAGGAAGGGCAAGAATTCCGCTTGCAATAAGCAACACTCCCAAAGTTGGTGATATTCATAAATACTCTGCAAACGCAATTACGCATGTAGGAATACATCATGGGCAAAATAAGCCCATTAAAATCGATATTGAAATGTCTGCAGATGTAGGTTTTTTCCAAATTGAGGAAGTTCTTTTGACAAAAGTAGACTCAAGCCCAGCAAAACAATATATTGAGCTTTATGCGGGAGTTACGGGGCAGGAAAGAAAATGCTATTTATAAGAGTCAAAATTAATTAAATCTTCAAGTATTTTGCATAACTCTTTATACCTGTCTTTATTGTGAATATAATTATATCCCATAACAACTTCAAGAGAAGTTGCCGTAGAATGAAGAGAGGCACTTATTCTTCTTGATGGTGATGTCGGTATATTTCTTGCTCTTCTTGCCAGTTCAAGTTCTTCTTCTGTTAAATACGGTGTAAGCTTTTTTACAAGATTTGTTTGAAATGATGCATTTACAAAATTTACCGTGTATTCATGAAGCTTTTTAAGATTTGATGTCATTAAAATTGTATACTCTCTTATAAATACCTCATAGACCGCATCACCTATATGCGCGTAATTTTTTATGTTAAGTTCCTGCAATGTTAATACTCCTTATTAAAATTATAATAACATGTTTGTAATATAATAGGCTAGTTGAATTTATAAAGATAAATGGAAGAATGAATAAAAAAATATCAGCCGTAATTAGTAACATGCTAAGCAGGAAATCAACCGATGATTTTATTGCACAGAGTAAAACAACGGAATTGAAAAAAACATTAAATATATTTGACCTGCTAATACTCGGAATAAGTGCAGTAGTTGGAACAGGAATTTTTACCATAATAGGAAGTGCAATAGTAGGAAGTTCAGACGGACCGGGAGCAGGAACCGCAGTTATAATTTCAATGCTTATTGCGGCAACTGCAAGCTTGTTTTCTGCGCTTGCATATTCGGAAATTGCAGCAATGATACCTGTGGCGGGGAGCACTTATACTTTTACTTACGCAACAATGGGTGAATTTATGGCATGGATGGTCGGCTGGGTTTTAATGCTTGAATATGCAATAGGGAATATTACTGTTGCAACTGCGTGGACAGGATATTTTTCACAGTTGTTAAAAGGATTTAAACATATTTTACCCGAATTTGTAGTTAATTTCCCTATTTGGTTAAGAAATGATTTCCGTTCAATTTATGCAATGTGTGATAAGTACGGCTGGGACGTACACGAAAAAATGCCTTTTATAAATCTTCCTTTTGGAATTGAAATGCCGATTGCAGTTAACATTCCGGCAATTTTTATAGTTTTGGTTCTTACTATTCTTCTTATAAAGGGTGTAAAAGAATCTACAAGAGTTGCCGGCATAATGGTTTTTGTAAATCTGTCAATTATAGTATCATTTGTACTTGTAGGTTCAAAATATGTTGCACCGTCAAACTGGGTTCCGTTTGCACCCAACGGATTTGAGGGTATTCTTGCAGGAACGTTTATTATTTTCTTTGCTTACATTGGGTTTGACGCAATATCAACGGCTGCGGAAGAAACTAAAAATCCACAAAGAGATTTACCGGCTGCTATATTGGGTACCCTTATAATATGTACTGTACTGTATGTATCGGTTGCACTTGTTCTTACTGGTATCATTCCGATAGGTAATATTGATACACAGGCGCCTTTGGCACATGCTATGAGAGCAATAGGTAAAAATTGGTATGCCGGTGCAATATCAGTCGGTGCACTTTGTGCTTTAACCTCTGTACTTCTTGTATACCAACTCGGAACTACAAGAATTTTATATGCTATTGCAAGAGATAATTTTCTGCCTAAAAATATTATGTCTATAAGTAAAAAATTCCATACTCCGCATATTATTACGTGGATTTCCGGTTTGATTGTAATAATCGGCTCATTGTTTATGGACTTGAATATTTCTGCAGAGTTGTGTAATTACGGAACTTTTGCTTCTTTTGTAATTATATGTATTGAAGTTCTTATTTTAAGGAAAACCGAACCTGACAGGCACAGACCTTTTAAAGTTCCGTTTTGCCCTTTATTCCCTATATTGGGAATACTAATGTGCAGCTGCTTTATGATATATAAAGGGCTCTCCGGCGGGGATTCGTCTTTATACTTTTTGTTATGGATTATAATGGGACTTTCGATATATGTATTCTACGGATACAAAAATAAACATTTAAAGGATTAAACGCAATTTTTTCATTAAATATTCCTTTTAATAATTAGTAATATAAAGTGAAGGGAATATTTAAAATGGAAACAAACGGTATAAGTCAAATTATCGCAAAAGAAATAAAGAAAACAAATAAAATCAATCATAAAAATTTAAAATATGAGCCTGATGTTGTTGATGTTTCATCAAAAAACAAGAAGAAAAAAATAGCAAAAGCCGCTGTTTTAACAGGTGTTTTATTGGCAACAACCGCAATATTGGTATATAAACATAAGCAGGCAAAAATTATGAAAGAAATGCCTGACGAATTAAAAACATTATTTAAAGAATTAAAAGGCAAAAACGGTCAAGAGTTTATTGATTCGGCTTATGAGGGAATAAAAAAACATCTTGATTTAACAGATATTGCCCCTCAAAAAGTAACTTTAACAGATAAGGCAGACGGAATATTAAATACGGTTACGGGTGGATTTAATCCGATTGAAAATACTATTGAATATTCGAAAGGCTTTGCCAAAAAACTTACAAAAGCAAGTCAATTTAATTTATTAAGCCATGAGCTAAAACATTGCAAACAATTTAATACCGTATTAATGACAGAAGGCCTGGGGCCTGAGGCATTAGCACAGGCGAGTGCAAAACAAAGTATTTGGACACCAAACTTTTTTGGCAAAAAGTTTGGTGAAGAAATGATGAAATCACACCCGAAAGAAGAAGCAGAACGACTAATAAAAAACAAGACTGATGAAATTGCGAATAAGATACTCCCCAAAATAAAAGAAAATTATTCTAAAACATTTGAAAAGCCTAAAATTCCGGCATCATCAGAACTTGGTCAAAAAGCAAAACAATATATAGATGCATACAGTAATTATGAAGGTTTATCCATGTTCGGAATAGGAAGCGACAAATACAAAACAAATCTGTTAGAAAAAGAAGCTTATGAATTTGGCGATAAAATGCAGAAACTATTCCGCCAATCATCTTCACCTTTAGATAAAATCAAAGATTTATATAGAGTAATCAAAGATTTTAAATAAATATAAGCCAATGTTTCAGTATTCTTATGGCTCGGACTTGTTGTTCGATGGACTTTAGTTAGCTATACTTTATAACTTCTTTAAATTGCTCTTCACCTGACAACTATGCAGTGTACGATGCAACATTACAAGCATAAGCATTGGCTTTGGTCTGCATTTTTATAAACTTTTCACCGGCGCTTTCATCTTATCTTGAAAATTTGTTCGGACAATTTTTATTTTTGCTTTACAATAATAGAAGAAAAGGATATTAAGATGAAACATAGAAAATATTCCGCGGTAATTGTAGGAAGCGGTATAGCGGGTCTATACGCAGCAATAAAGCTTATAAAAGAAGTTGAATTACCTGACGGATTATTAATTGTAACTAAATCAAAGTTGATTGAATCAAATTCTAAATATGCACAAGGCGGAATGGTTTGTGTCATGCCGGAAAACAAATTAGATTCCTGTACTCTTCATATAGAAGATACAATAAAAGCCGGTGCAGGGCTTACTGATTCAAAAGTTGCGGAATTTATTTCACAAAAAAGTGCACAGGTCGTTAAGGAACTTCAAAATTTAGGAGTTGATTTTGACCGTGATGAAAATAATAAACTCAAATTTACAAAAGAAGCGGCTCACAGCGTAAACAGAATTTTACACGCAGGAGGAGATGCAACGGGCTTTTGTATTGAAAATGCACTTGTAAAATACCTTATGTCTCAAAAGGATGTGAATATTTATGAGCAAACTCTTGCGGTTGAGCTTTTAACCGATTCTCACAATATAAACAGGGGTTTAATTGTATATAATTACTATGAAAATGAGTATGAAGTAATAGAAGCACCCGCAGTAGTAATTGCTACCGGAGGAATAGGACAGTTATACAGATATACAACAAACCCCGATATAACAACGGGTGACGGAATTGCACTGGCATATAGAGCAGGAGCGGCTGTAAAAGATATGGAATTTGTACAGTTTCACCCGACGGCATTTGCACTCGGAGAAAACGGTACTATGTTTTTGATTTCGGAAGCCGTAAGAGGCGAAGGCGCAAAACTGGTAAATAAAGATGGCAAAACCTTTATGGAAAAATATGATAAACGCCTTGAACTTGCCCCGAGAGATGTTGTAACCCGTGCAATATATCATGAAATGTCTGTAACAGGCGCTAAAAATGTTTATCTTAATGCTGCTCATATAGATGAATCAAAATTTGAAAAGCGTTTTCCTACAATATATTGTACATGCAAGGAGTATAATATCAATCCGGCAAAAGATTTTATCCCTGTATCTCCTTCCGCACACTATTTTATGGGCGGAATAAAAACTAAAGTCGACGGAACAACATCAATAAAAGGATTATTTGCAATAGGTGAAGCGGCTTGTACGGGTCTGCACGGCGCTAACAGACTTGCTTCAAATTCGATTTTGGAATGTGCAGTTACTGCTTATGAACTTGTTAATCTTTTAAAAACTTTAGACTTAAAAAATGATTTTGTAACTGACGAAAAAATATCAAAAATTATAAGTTTTTATGATGAAAATTTAAAAAATGACGGCTACTCCTCTGATATAGATAAAATGCTTTACGATTTAAAAGAACTCATGTGGAATAATGTCGGAATAATAAGAAATGAAACTAAACTCCTTGAAGCCGAAAAAGAAATTAATAATTTAAAAAAAGAATTCGGATATACATATAAATGTTCCGACAGAAAGACATACGAACTTAGAAACATGCTTACGGTTGCAGGTTTAATAGTTAAATTTGCACTGTTAAGAAAAGAATCTAGAGGCGCACATTTTAGGGAAGATTTTCCTAATAAAGATATGGTACCTCAGTCCCGTCAAATGTCAAAATAATATAAAGAAAGGTCTACTATGAAACTGCTGCACAATTTTATTATTGATGAACATATTAAAAATGCATTACAAGAAGATATCGGATTCGGTGATATAACAACCGATTATCTTGTATCAAAAGATGAAGTTATAACAGCAAAATTGAATACAAGACAAGACGGAATTTTATGCGGAATTGATATAGCAAAAAGAGTATTTAAGATATTATCAGGTGATGTCAGATTTGAAAAGTTTTTTTCTGATGGTGACAAAATAAAAAAAGGTGACACTCTTGCAGTTATAAACGGACCTGCGAGGGCAATTCTTACAGGGGAAAGAACAGCATTAAATTATATTCAAAGATTGTCGGGCATTGCAACCGAAACAAAAAAATATCAAGAAGCAATAGGAAATTGTAAAGCGAGAATTACAGATACAAGAAAAACAACTCCCGGGTTCAGAATGTTTGAAAAGTATGCCGTAGCAACAGGAGGAGCAAGGCTGCACAGATTTAATCTTTCTGATTGCGTTATGATAAAAGATAATCATATTCAGTTTGCAGGTTCAATAACTAATGCAGTAAAAAAGATTCGTGAGAATTTATCTCATACACATAAAATAGAAGTGGAATGTGATACCATAGAACAGGTAAAAGAAGCAATAAACGCTAAAGCAGATATAATAATGCTTGATAATATGAATTGCGATATAATGAGAAACTGTGTTGAGATTATTGACGGAAAAGCTCTTACGGAAGCAAGCGGGAATGTAACTATTGAAAATATAGGAGAAATTGCAAAAACAGGAGTTGACGTAATATCATCAAGCGCCATAGTTGCAAAAGCCAAAACTTTGGATATAGCACTTGATATGTAAATGTATTCAAATATATTAACGTGATATAATAAAACCAAAAGACATTATAAGGAAATAACAATGAAACAGGAATTTATTTTTATAGGACCTCCGGGAAGCGGAAAAGGTACACAGACAAAAATGCTATCTGCAGAATATGGGTTTCCTCATATTGATACAGGTTCATTACTTCGTGAAGAAGTTGCATCAGGCTCAGAAGAAGGAAAACTGGCAAACAGTTTTATGGAACAGGGGCAGCTTGTGCCGATTGAACTGGTATCTAAAATTATTAAAAACAGATTGCTAAAAGATGATTGCAAAAACGGTTTTATTCTTGACGGTTATCCGAGAAGCACAGAGCAGGCAGCAGCACTGGATGAAATATTAAAAGAAATTGATAAAGATACAGATACAGTTCCTAATGTATTTTATTTTGAAGTTGATAAAACTAAACTTGTAGAAAGACTTGTAAACAGACGTTCATGCTCTGTTTGCGGTGCTATATATAACTTAAAAACAATGAATTTGGAAGATGAAACAAAATGCACAAAATGCGGCGGAAAATTAATAAGAAGAGAAGATGATACAGAGGAAGTCGCAGAAAAAAGATTTACGACGTATTTTAATCAAACAGCGCCGTTAATAGAGCTCTATGAAAAAAGAGGATGGCTGACAAAACTTGATGCAAGTCTGCCAATTGATACTATATACAAAAATCTTACGGGAGCAATAAAAACTCATGTCAATTCATAGAAAATCAAAATTTGAAGTTAATATAATGAAACAGGCAGGAAATATCGTTGCACTTGTACATGCGGCGATGAAAGAAGCTGTAAAAGAAGGAGTTACAACAAAAGAACTCGATGAACTTGCCTATAAAATAATAAAAGAAAACAAAGCAGACCCTACTTTTTTAGGTTATCACGGGTTTCCGGCTACAATATGTGCTTCTGTTAACGAGCAGGTTGTACATGGTTTTCCGTCGGCTGATGTTATACTTAAAAAGGGAGATATTATAAGTATTGATGTAGGCGCAACTTACAAAGGTTTTGTTGGTGACAGCGCTTGGACGTATCCTGTAGGAGAGATATCCGATGAAAAGAAAATGTTGTTGGAAGCAACGGAAAAGTCATTATTCGCAGGTCTTGAGTTTATGAAATCAAATGAAAAACTTGAAAATGTGGCCGGTGCAATTGAGGATGTTGCAAAATCTTATAATTTGGGTATTGTAAGACAGTACGGCGGTCACGGTGTCGGAAGAGAAATGCATGAAGATCCTTTTGTATTTAACTATAGAACAAACAATCCTCTTATACTTCAAAAAGGTATGGTTATCGCAATAGAACCTATGTTAAACTTAGGTTGTGACGATGTTGAAGTTTTGGATGATAACTGGACGGTCGTTACAAAAGATAAAAAACCTTCTGCTCACTTTGAACATACTGTTCATGTTACCGATGACGGACCTGAAATATTAACAAAATTATTATAAGGATAAACTAATGCTTGAAATGAAAGTAATGGGTATCGCAATAGATACGGCAAGCGGTTCCCCGATTATAGTACTAAACGACAAAGAAAACAGAAAAGCACTTCCTATTTGGATAGGTTCTGCCGAAGCAAGTGCAATAATAAGAAAAATTGAAAACATTAAAGTTTTAAGACCTATGACCCACGATTTAATCATAGATATTATTGAAAAAACCGGCTATAGTGTTGATAGAATAGAAATTAGCGACGTTGAAAAAGAAACGTATTTTTCAAATATATTTTTAAAAAATGAAAACGGAGAAGAAGTTGCAATAGATTCAAGGCCTTCTGATGCAATTGCCGTTGCAATAAGAGCAGATGCTCCGATTTTTGTTTCCGCAAAAGTACTGGCCGATGGTAGTGTTTCTTGTAACAGCGAAAAAGATGAAGCAGAATCAGAAGAATTCAGAAACTTTATTCAAAGTATTAAACCATCTGATTTTGAAAAACTTCTTAAAGATGATAAACAATCGGATCAGTAAATCCTTTTAAAGAATTTAAATTGCTGCTGTGTGAAAACAGTCTGTTGTGTCTGTTTTTGTACAGCCTGTTTTTTCTGATTCCTTCAAATTGGCTCAAACCTATAATCGTATCTTTACAAAATACATCAATAATAAATTTAATCATATATACCTTTTCTTTCTGTTGATGTATAATCTTTAATGATAAAATCACAAAAATCAATGAAAGGACAGATTATGGGAAAAATTACAAAAGATATGGGTTTAATCGATATAGTACAAACTTATCCCGAAACAATAGAAGTTTTCCAAAGATACGGCTTAGGTTGTATCGGCTGCGCAGCGGCAAGATTTGAAAACCTTGAAGCAGGTGCAAGAGTTCATGGTATAGACCCTGATAAAATGGTTGAAGACCTTAATGCAGTAATTCAAAAATAAATTGATAAAAACCTGTTATAACAAGCTAAGAAGCGGCAATTTAGCCGCTTTTGGCTTATAATCCGAATGGATAATAATCTTTATTTTTTTTCCCCCCCCCCCAAAAAAAATCCGTTAGAGTAATATTATCTCTATATTTTTAATCTAAGAAATACGATTTCAGAATATCTTTTAATTTTCCTTTTCTTCTGATTTTAATTTGAAAACCGGCTATATTAAAGATTGTATAATTTTGCGTTTTAAATTTATAAAATGACTTTTTAAAATTAACTTTTTTTGTTAGCTCCTTATTTGTTAAACCGGCAGAATAATTAGAGATTCCTTTTTTGTGAGTTTTTATATAATATATTTCTTCTTCGGTTTTATTTTTATTTGGATACCAGGGTAAATGTCTTGCCTGATAAGGAGATCCTGTTCTTATTGCATAATAAAATTTATCCATATCTATTTTGGGTTTATATAAAGCAAAGGTAGTGTCAATTTGTGCTTCATAAATAAAAATATCTTCATATCTTTTTTTAATGGAATAAAAAGGTTTTTCTAATTTTAATACACTTTTTTTCAGTTCATAAGAATCATCTATATCATCTATTTTCAGACTAAAACCCACTTTTGTTATACAGGGGTTTGTTTGCAAAATATCATAAAACATTTCTGCAAAATTATCAGGGCAGTTTTCTGTGGGCAATACATCATTATCGGTTACAATATAATATTCATTGTTTATTATTTCATTAAATAAATTACACTCCCAAAAAACTCTGTGCCCATAATTTTTATCCATATAGTAAACCTTATGTTTTGAATTTTTTAAATAATCCAATAATGGTCCATAAGTAGATTTATTATCTATTATATTTATATTTGTATAATTTTTATTTTCCAAATATTCTACAAGTTGTTTTAAATAGCTTAATCTGTTAAAACTAATAATAAAAATCGGAATATTTTTAAAATTGATTTTATGGTTTATCTCAGTTGTTTGAATCGGGGGAGGGGGATTTTTATGTTGTTTTTTAATATTAAAATTAAACACTGCTTCTCCTTTATTTTGTTTTCCCTAGAATTTTGTTTGTTATTCTTTTTAATTCTCTTTTTATTTTATATGTGTATTTCCAATTTTTATTTTCTTTTGTGTTGTCATCAATTAACTTTAAATTATATTCTGATTCTTTTATAGAAGAATCTTGTTCACATTCGACCACATATTGAGTCACGTGTGAGTGTTTGTCGTTTAATATTGAATATTTTACGCATGAAGAAATTTTGTTATACGGATTATTTTCTTTTTGTCCGTTATAAATATCTGCCCAAGTAGTGTATGAATAGTTTATTATTTTTAGATTATGTTTATTCAAAAAAACAGCCAAACTTTTATATGTGAAAAAATGGATATGGCTTGAGTCCATCAGTCCTGCTTCTTCATATTCAAATTCATTAAGAATAAGACGTGCTTTTATGCTGCAATGGGCTATATTCGGTACAGAAATTAAAATTCTGCCCGTATTATTAAGAGTCTGTTTTAACTTATCTATTGTTATATCGGGATTAAGAAGATGTTCCAAAACATCTCCAAGTACAATATAATCAAAAAAGTTCAAATATTTGTTTATAAATTCTTCGTCAATTTGATTAAGGTCAGTTAAATCAATTTTTACATAAGAATTTGTTTTTTTTGCAAGCGCTATGCTTTCGGGGTTATAATCAATTCCCCAAACCTGACAATTTTTTTCTTTTTTCAACTCAAAACCGAAATTACCTGCCGCACAGCCCACATCAAGAACTTTCGATTCGGATTTTATCCAATTTATAAATATACGCCTCGGGTCTTGAATATTTGCTACTTCTGTTTGATAAACTTTAAACTGGTAGTCCATACTTTATAATCCCTATTTATTTTTCCATTTATCTAAATATAATTCTCTGTTTTTGTTATGTAAATTTATAACTTTGTTGTTTAAACCGAAGGTTTTACTTCCAAAATGTATAATTTCGGATTTTGGTTGATAAATAACTTTAAACCCCAAAAGCTTTGTTCTTCTGCAGAAATCTGCTTCTTCATAATACCCCTGACCGAATTTCTCATCAAAACCCTTTAATTTATCCCAAATATTTTTTCTGACCATAAAACTTGCACCTGATACATATTGAACTTCTTTAAGTGTATTATATTCGGGTGAATCCGATAGTTGATATTCTCCATAGCTTACGGATTGTCCGTTATTATCAATATATGCACCCGCAGATTGAATTACTCCGTTTTTACTTAACATTTTTGAACCTGCTATGCCAATTTTTTCTTCCGTAAACGTGTTTAAAAGTTCTTTTATTGTATCTTTTAATATAACTGTGTCATTATTCAATAAATACAAATATTGCCCTTTTGCTTCTTTTGCAGCTTTATTACAGTTTTTAAGAAATCCTAAATTACTTTCATTTCTGATTATTTTTACATTTTTTACAAATTGTTCCAAATTTTTTGTTTCATCGGTTGAGCAATCATCAATAATTATAATTTCGTAATTTACATCCTTTGTATTTTGTTTAATGGAATTTAAACATTGAATAGTATACTTAAATTGATTGTAAACAGGTATGATTATTGATACATCTATTTTCTCAATCGGGAAAGAGGAAAACACAATTGGTTTTTCGATTTTTATTTTCGCTGCCTTTGTATATTTTATGTAATTTTTTATTATATCTTTTAACTTACCTTTTCTTTTAATTTTGATTTTTATACCGCAAATTTTAATTATTTTTCGTTCCTTAGTATTTATAATGTTGAATAATTTGTTCTCTTTATAATATTCGGGCTTTTGAGTCTTTGTTGTTTCTTTGTGTAAAAAAATCTTTTTCAATTAGGTGTTCTCCTTGTATTTTGATTAATCAAAAATATAATCTTTATAAAAAATAAAATTATGAGCGCGGTAAAACTAACTTACTACGCCATGATTTTCTTTTTTCATAAATAAATACTAAATCAGTATACTATAACCAAAATGTAATATCAAAGAGAACATTATTTGTGATTATTACTCTTTAACATGGTCAAAAGCTTTTTCAAGAATCATTTTAACGTGGTCATCATCCAGTGAATAATAAACATTTTTGCCCCGTTTTTCGGTTTTTACAAGTTTTGACATTCTTAAAACTTTTAACTGGTGAGAAATTGCGGATTTTGTCATATCAAGAAGAACAGCCAAATCTCCTACGCACATTTCACTCTCTTCCAAAGCCCAAAGAAGTTGAATACGAGTTCCATCACCCATTACTTTAAAAAAGTCCGAAAGTTCATATAATTTTTTTATATCAGGCATAGTTTTTTTAACTTTATTTACAATATCTGCATTTACTGCTTCGCAATCTGTTTTTTTAGCACTCATAAAAAACCTCCTGTATTTTATTATAGCTGTAATAATTATTATTTGTCATCCATGTATATTTTACCGCTATAATATAAAACGTCAGACTTATAATAACCATGATTTATAATAACAAGGCGGTTTGTTACACTTATATAATATTTTTGTTTTAATATATTCCATTATTGTTCTGCTGCTTTTTTATCAAATTTATTGTTTCGCTCAGGAAATTCTCCCAGTGCAACACTTTTCAAAATTGCATTGCTTAAATCAGAATATGCTTTTTTATATCCCGTTTTATATTCTTGGTTATGTAAGGAATTTAAAATCATCGGCACTGTTATAGCTGCAATGATACCAATGACGACAAGAGTAATTAATACTTCAGAAAGCGTAAATGACTATTTTTTAAAAGGAAAATAACTTTTAAAAAATAGTCTGTTTCTACCCCCCCCCGTAGCATAAAACAGTTTTATTCGTATTTTTTATCTCCTTCGAAGATTATATTAGCATATATTTATAGTTTTATCAATCTTAAAAACTTATTTGATATTATAAAACTAAAATTAACAACTAATTTATATTCTTTAATTCGTCAGGAATATATTTTGTCCAGTCTTTCTCAAGTTTATCAATAAAATTGTGTGCATCAAGTACATCATCATAAGTTATCGGCTCGGGACAATTTTGAATTACCAGTTCATCATCTTCTTTATCTTTTATAGATAATGAACCTGTACCTAAAAGTGCCAGTCCGAAACTTTTACCGCATTCAGGGCATATTATCTGCAATACCAGTAAATTTTTCTCTTCTCGCTTTATGTAAATTGCACTTTCATCAAAATCATGCCTGCAAACGCTGCAGCACAATCCTGAAAATAATTTTTTTAATTTTGATTTATCCATGATTACCTCAACATTTTACAATAACGTTTAAGAAAAAGCTATTTGTGGAATTATATACATGTGTAGTTATTAAATAAAGGAATTGTGTTATGGATGGTCTCTACTTACTCTTATTCGGTGCTTTAATGTACTTCTTGCTGATTGCTCTGCCTTCAATGTTTGAAAAACAAAGCGGTGCACATTAAACCCAAAAGATTTTCAAAACCGAACACGACAGAAATGTCGTGTTCTTTTATGTATAACTCCAACTACTCTTTCTTCTTTGATAAAGACAACTTCATCGAAAAAAAGTTCCTGCATGTATTAAGTAATTTGATTTTTTCAACGAATCACGTATTATATACAATTTACTTCTCGTCATACTGAAAAGTCTAAAAATCAAGCAATTTATATATTAATACTTCCTTCAAAAGAATACTCTGCCGGGCCTGACATAAATACATCATATTCCGTATCATTTTTGGAACCTGCCCAAGCAATAGTTAAAACACCGCCCGGAAGATTTACCTTAACATTCTTGTCACATAATCCATTTAATATACAAGCAACAACAGAAGCACAAGCTCCCGTTCCGCATGCAAGAGTGATCGCACAGCCTCTTTCCCAAACATCAAGATTGATTTCATTCCTAGACAGTATTTTTATGAACTCAACATTTGTTTTTTCGGGGAATAAAGAATGCGTCTCTATTTCTCTTCCGTATTTTAATGCAAGTTCTTTTGTATTTTCGTCCGTTATTATAATGCAATGTGGATTTCCCATACTAACGGCATTTGCAGTAAATGTTTTATCCGAAACTTTTAATTCAAAATTTAAGTTATTTTGACTATTTACCGGAATTTTTTCAGGTTCCAAAATTGGTTTTGACATATTAACTCTGACTTCACCGTTATCTAAAATTTTGGGAATAATAGTTCCTGCTTTTGTTTCAACAGAAAATTCTTTTTTATTAACTAATCCTTTTGAATAAACATATTTGGCAAAACATCTAATTCCGTTTCCGCACATTTGAGCAATAGTTCCGTCTGCATTATAAAATATCCAACCAATGTCAGTTTGTTTTGTATTTGGATTAACTATAATCAAACCATCCGCACCAATACTAAAATGTCTGTCACATAATTTCACAGCTAACTCATCAGGAGTTTTTTTAGTTTTCAAGTATTCTTCATAGTCTAATATTATGAAATCATTGCCTAACCCCTGCATCTTGGTGAAGTTAATTATTGTCATTATTTTTCCCCTTTAATCTTCTTTTTGACTTCTTTTTCGATTTGTTTAATTTTACTTCAAAATTATCAGGATTATGTTTTATTATTTCCTTATCTCGTCCGTAAGACTTATTATACACTCTTGCCGTTAGTGCATCAACATATTCTGTATTCAAATGGGCATAATCAAATAAAATCTGACCTTTTGTTTTAAATTCTCTTGTTTTATGAATTTGAAGAAGCAAATCATCAAATGAACCGCCCATAAATGTAACAAATAAACCCGGGTAAATATTTGTTAATGGTGAAGTATTATGAATTACATCTTTTAAAAGTAATATTGCGGTATTTTTATCTCCCGTGAGAACAAGAGGAGTAACACCGTCAACATATCCGTTCATCGACCATTCACGCCAGTTTTGCATTTTCGTACCGATACACTTTTTTAAATCGGGAAATATGACTGCAGTTAAATTTATATTATAAGCATTTGTCATACTTTTTACATCTGCTACAAATTCATTAATCTTACGCTGTCTATATAAAGACCATAATTGCCAATCTCCTGTTCCGTATTCTATATCAATAGGGTCAATTCCATACAGAGATTTAAATTCATATCTTGCATATTGAGTATAGCCCCAATTTGACAGTCTGTAGTTTGAATATGACGGATCTACTGTCTGAGGATATCTTATATAATCCAAATTTATACCATCTGGTCTATATTTAACTATTATTTCTTTGATTATTTCTTTTAGATAAGTCTGTACAAGTTTATTAGCAGGATCTAAAAAATATCCGTTATGTTCTGAAAGCGATGGAACAGGGATGTCTGAATCATAATTCATTAATCTTTTGTTAGCCCATGAAGGATAAACATTTAAAACGTGCTGCGGGTTATACATCGGGTTATCATTACCCACATAAAATGTTTCAAACCAAATATGTATTTTCATATCACGTTTATGGGCTTCTTTTATCCATATTTCTAATGGGTCAAACCCTATAAATTCTTCTCTTTGAGATATAACTCCAACTTCTTTAAGATATTCGCTGGGATAAATTGTTTTTCCATGAAAGTAAGTTTCAAGAAATATATCTGTAATTCCGGTTTCATGAATACGTTCAATTGTTTTTTCAATGAGCTCCGGTGTTGTTTCTATAGGTCTAACCCAAATTCCTTTCAGCTCATTATCATAATATGGAATTGCATTTTTCATTGCACTATCTAAATAACTCATAGCTTCATTTATATAACTTTGAGTTTTTTCAGGCTTCTTTTCTGCCTTTTTTATGGCATTTTGTGATTTTTCTATAAAATCAGTAGCCTCTTTATCTGAGTATTTATAATCGTGATTTCTATAATACTCAATGATTTTTGAAATTTCATTTAACTTTTCATTAGCTGCAAATATAAGGCTTTCAGGAGTAAGAAAAATTTTTATGGCGTTATTTGTATAATCTATATAAACTTTCGTACCCACTTGAAGATTTTTCATTATCCAGGTTTTTGCTTTACCGTGACCCGAAACTACAAAACCGTTTTTCGGAATTATTGAATCAGCTCCGTTAAGTCTGACTACCATATTATTTTCTATAACAGCTTCTGTTCCATATTCATTTGTACCTGTTCTCAGACCAAAAGCCGGAGTATAAACAATTAATTGGTTTGGTCCCCTTAATCCCGGATAATTTGCATTCACATTACCTTTCTTTTGAGGGTTTATTGCATCAAGAGCAACATAATCTTCACTATATATTATTCCTGAAGGAATAATAGGTTCAGAAACTGCAGGCAGTATTGACATATTAAGAACTTTATCATTTAGTTCAAATTGGTTGTTAATTTTAACAGGTTCTTTAGGTTGTACATTTAAATCCGGTTTTAAATTATCCTTAAGCGCACTATTTAACTTATCTTGCGAATAAGCAGGACCTGAGATTAATATAATTATTAAAATTATGTTTAATATATATTTTTTCATTACTTATATGATATAAAAAAACACTGCATTTGTTAACTACTTTATTAAATTAAACTAAACAAAGTTAAAAAAACATTAACTATTTTAATATAGCTTAGTTTTTATATTATTATTATATTAAGGAGATTTAATAATGGAATACAAAGATTATTATAAAATATTAGGTGTTGAAAGAGATGCTACGGAAGCTAAAATAAAATCGGCTTATAGAAAACTTGCAAGACAATACCATCCGGATGTAAATAAATCTCCTGATGCCGTAAACAAATTTAAAGATATAAATGAAGCATACGAAGTATTATCCGATAAAGAAAAGAAAAGCAGGTATGACAGTTTAGGTGCTAACTGGCAGCAAGGTGCTAACTTTACACCTCCGCCGGGATTTGAAGGATTTAATTTTAATCAGGGCGGCTATAGCCAAAGTTTCTCTAATATGGGTGATTTTTCTGACTTTTTTAGCTCTATATTCGGTGATTTAATGGGAGGCTCAAGAAAATCACAAAGGACATCAGGAAGGTTCTCTTATGATGATTTATTTTCGGGTGCCACACATAGTTCAAAATCTTCTTCAAGATTTCAAAAAGAAGAACCACTGGTTAATTTGGATGTTACTCAAGATTTAAATATAACCGCTAAAGATTTAATGAGTGATAAGCCTGTAAATGTTAAAATGAGTACTGTTGAGAAATGTATGAAATGTTCAGGCGCAGGCAGTGTTTGCTCTGAATGCGGCGGTACGGGAATTGTAAATAAAACAAAAACCCTGACTGTTAAAATTCCAAAAGGCGTAAAAGAAGGCCAAAAAATCAGACTAAAAGGAGAAGGCAAAACTGATAATTACGGAAGAAAAGGCGACTTATATTTTGTAATTAAACTAAAAGATAACGAATATACAATTGAAGGAGATAATCTTACAAAGACAGTTGAAATTACACCTTCTCAAGCCGTTTTGGGCTGCAAAAAAGATATTTCAACTTTACATGGAACAATTGCAATTAAAATACCACCTTTGACAAGAAGCGGCAAGACACTTCGTCTTAAAGATTTGGGTTTACCTAAAAAGACAGGAGGATATGGTAACTTAAACATTAAGGTATCTATAAATATTCCTGAAACAATCAGCGCAAAACAAAAAGAATTATACATGCAATTGGCAGAATTAGAAAAATAAAATTATAGCGTAATATATAAAAATAAAGTGATAATTTTTTATTCAATTATCACTTTATTTAAATTAACAACCTATTGTCTTGTCAATTCTTCTTCAATTCTTATCAATTGGTTGTATTTACAAGTTCTTTCACCTCTTGATACTGAGCCGGTCTTTATTTGACCTGAATTTACCGCCACTGATAAATCGGATATAAATGTATCTTCGGTTTCACCCGAACGGTGAGAAATAATTGTTTTATAATTATGTTTTTGCGCTAAAAGTATTGTATCTAATGTTTCTGATAATGTACCGCACTGGTTTGGTTTAATTAATATAGCATTAGCAATTTTTTCTTCAATACCCTTTTCAAGCTTTTTGTAGTTTGTTACGAATAAGTCATCACCAACCAACTGACAATTGTTTCCCATTCTTGATGTGAGACATTGCCATCCCTGATAATCTTCTTCGCTTAAACCGTCTTCTATTGATATAACAGGATATTTCGCAACAATAGATTCAAGATATGATATCATTTCATTTGTTGAAAATTCTTTTCCTTCACCCTCAAGTATATATTTGTTATTTTTATATAGTTCTGAGGCTGCGACATCAATACATATTTTTATTTCATCATTATTATAACCGGCATTTTTTATTGCCTCTAGAATAACATCAAGTGCTTCTTTATTACAGCTAAAATCGGGAGCAAAACCGCCTTCATCACCTACTGACGTCGAAAATCCGTTTTTATTAAGTATTTTTTTTAATTCATGAAAAACTTCACTTCCCATTTTTATGCTTTCTTTTATATCACAGCTTCCGACAGGCTGAATCATAAATTCTTGAAAATCCAGCTTATTATTTGCATGTGCGCCTCCGTTTATAATATTCATCATAGGAATTGGAAGTGTTGATGCAAATATTCCGCCCAAATATTTATACAAAGATATTCCTTCTTCACAAGCACACGCTTTCGCATTAGCAAGTGATACACTCAATATTGCATTAGCACCAAGCTTCGATTTATTTTCACTTCCGTCTTTGTTTATCATTATTAAATCAATTTCTTTTTGATTAAACGGATTCTGTCCCAATAGTGCAGGTTTTATTATTTTTTCCACATTATTTATTGCTTTATAAATACTTTTCCCAAAATATTGATTTTTGTCGTTATCCCTTAATTCTACAGCCTCAAACTTGCCGGTGGAAGCTCCTGAAGGTACTGCAGCTCTGCCTATTGTTCCGGTCGTAAGGATTACATCAGTTTCTATTGTCGGAACACCACGTGAATCAATTATTTGCCTGGATAATATTTCTTTTATTTTTGCGTTCATAATACCTCTTTTCCGATTCTGTTTAATAAGAGAATCTCATATAATATTAAAATGTGGTATAATCTACATGTACAAATTTTGGAGGTAAAATGAGAAGTTCAAATCCTATGTTAAGAGAAAACATAATTTCTGAAGCTTATGCAATATCAGATCGTCCGATGACTGTTGCGGGCAGTATGAATAAGTTTATGATACTGACTTTATTATTACTTGTTGCGGCCGGTGCAGTATACTATCAATTTTCACTAAAACACTTTGACTATGTTAATATGCTTACCTGGGGCGGATTAATTACAGGTTTTATTTTGGCAATAGTAATATCGTTTAAACGTGATTGGGCACCATTTTTGGCGCCTTTATATGCTTTTGCGGAAGGTGCTGCTTTATCGGGGATTTCATGTTTTGTAGAAGCTAGATATCCCGGTATTGTTATTCAAGCTGTTTCTATTACTTTTTTAACTGCAATTACAATGGCGCTTCTTTATAAATTGCGAATTATAAGAGTAACAGCAATGTTTACATCAGTATTATTTACGGCAATGACTGCTATTTTTATTTTCTATCTTATAAGTATAGTTATGGCATTATTTGGTCTAAATGTACCGTATTTTACAAGTAATTCACCTCTTGCAATTATCATTAACATTGTAATAGCAGGTGTCGCTGCATTTAGCCTTATTTTGGACTACCATTTTATAGAACGCGGTTCTAATGCCGGACTTCCGTCTTATTTTGAGTGGTATGGTGCTTTCGGTCTTATGGTTACTCTTGTTTGGTTGTATATTGAAATATTAAGGATTCTTTCAAGATTCAATAACAGGTAATTGATATAAGCTAAAATTTGAAACAGGGGAAAATAAATATCCCCTGTTTTATTTATAAAAAAAATCCAAATTATTAAAATTTGGACAGTTAAACAAAAAGGAAATTAAAATACTAATTTCTATATCCTATACCCGCTCTGTAACCCGATAATGTATACATAACGGGAAGTGCAGGTTCAATCCACTTTAATCCTGATAACAATGATACTGTAGCAATATCATCAGTATGTAAACCTATATCCAAAACTTCAGGTGTTCTTTCTTTTTGCTTTTTGCATTCTTTTTTGCAAACGTGATTTCCTTTTTCACAAATAGGATCAATAACTTTTTTACCAATAAAGTTAGCTATTTTGCTGCCGCCGATAATTCCGGTTGTTACTATTCCGGCTGTCATACCTAAAGCTCTTGCACCTTTTGATTTTATTCCGGCCTTCTCCATTATCCCTAAAGCTGCACCTGCACCTACATTACACATAAATATATTTGCTAAATATTGATAAGCACCTTCTTTTATTTTATTAGGCACATTTTTTTTCCAATTTTTTTCTGTGAGTTTGTCTGCAGCTATACCGCCTGCTATTCCGCCTAATACCGGAACAGCACCATATATTGATAAATATCCTATTTCAGAAAATATATCTTTTGCACTAACATTTTGCGGAGAAGGTATAAGTTTTTCTAAAAACTCTTTCCCTCCCTCTTTTTTACCTAAAGTTGTAAATAGATTTTTTACATCCTTGAATCCAAGTATTTTATCTTTGCTTTTATTCAAAATATTTTTAGTTTTATCATCAATTTTTGTAGTTTTTACAAAAGTATCAACCAGTTCTTTATTAGAATTTTTTATATTCGCAAGAGATGGTGCCAGTGGTCTTTTTGTTATTTTGGAAGCTATATGAGGAGCGGCAAGAGCCGCCATAGTCGTTGCGGCAAGTGTAACACCGGTTTTTAACGCCCTGTTTTTTCTTTTACCTTCTTCTGCTTTTCTTGCATCATACACTGTATATGCCGCTGCACCTAAAGTTAGTATTGCCGGTACAGCTTTTTGAAATTTTGATACTAATATCGGCTGGTCTAAAAATTTCCCTAACACTTTTATGTTATTCATGTTTAAGCTTCCTTTTTTAATCCTTTCTTGAATTTATTTATGAATTCTTTATTTTCGCTACAATATTTTTGAAATAATTTTATTCGTTTAAAAACTTCATCATCTATTACATGTTCAATTTTGCAGGCATTTTCTTCTGCTGTCTCTTTATTTAAACCAAGTGTTTCCTCAAAAAAAGCGGTAAAAACATTATGTTTATCAATAACTTCCTGAGCCAGTTTTAACCCTGCCTCCGTTATAGTTATACCTTTATGCCCTTCGTATATAATTAGGTTTTTTTGTGCAAGTTTCATTAATGCTTCAGATACTGATGCTCTTGATATATTAAGCTTTTTAGCAATTTCGACCGCTTTGACACTTTGACTTGTTTCAAGCAAATTACAAATTAATTCTAAATAATCTTCTAAACTTGCACTTAAATTATTCATTTTTTATTTTCTTTCTATGTTTATAATTGTAAGGCATGCCTTACAAAATGTCAACAGGTTTTTATGATAGAATTAGAAAAAAGGAAAAATATGATTAAAATCGGAATTACAGGTAACATTGCAAGCGGTAAATCACAGGCAGAGAAAATACTTGCAGGTTTAAATTACAAGGTTATTGATGCTGACGAAATTAATAAAAATATAATTGAAAATGATAAGCAAACTCAAAAAGAGATAATTGAGGCTTTTAAAGAAGATGACATACTTGATGATGATTTAAAGATTTCGAAAGAAAAATTAGGATATTTAATTTTTTCTAATTCTGATAAGAAAAAAAGACTTGAGCAAATAATGCACAAGAAAATATTTTTCGAAATAGAAAAATTTATTAATAGTAATAAAGAAGAAAAAATAATATTTATATCAATGGCACTTCTTTTTGAAACGAAGCAAGAATCAAAATTTGACAAAATTATTTTTATTTCGGCTCCTGAGAATATACGCTTAAACAGGTTAATTAAAAGAAATAATTTGAGTGAAAATGAAGCTTTAAAACGCATTAATTCACAAAAAAAAGAAGAAGAAAAAATAAAAAAATCCGATTATGTAATATACAATAATTCGGATTTGGATAATTTTGAAAAACAATTACAAACTGTTTTAAAAGACTTAATTAATCTCTATCTTATCGGAAGTTAATTTTAAGATTGATGATTTATAGAAATCGGTATTTATATTCAGGTATTCACCCAAAACGAGTATAGAGAACAGAAATTCTCTAATTTCTTCCAAATTATCATTTGTTTTCTTAACTGCATCAAGCAGATGGGTAAATTTTGAATATATCTTATTAAAATACATATTTTGGGCTTCAGATATATCCACCTTAATATTTAATTTCCCTGCACATTCAAACAATTTTATGACGTTATTAAGCCTGTGAATATCAAAATTTTTAATAAAATTATAAATTGTTTTTTGAATTTGCTGTGAGAAAATATTACTTGTCGGAGATTTATCAATATCTATTTTAAACAAAGCAGCTTCTTCAACAATATTTGATGCAGTCTGAATTACTGTATCATCAGTAATATTTTCGCAATTTTTGAACAAGTCATTAAAATCATTTGAAAGAGTATACTGTGCTGCAAGCTTATATTCATTAGGTACGGTAATACCAAGATTTATGAGTTCTAAAATAGAGCTTTTACCTTCGTTATATACTTCTCTGTATACGTTTGAAAATTTCTTAAGTTTTTCTTTTAGAGAAGTTGAAAGAATATTGCTTCTATCCTCAACCAGTATATCTTTTAAAGTATAGTATTCATTTCCGAATATATTATCAAGTGCTCTTATAATCTCTGTAATTGGGTATTTAAGATAAATATCGGTAAGTTTTTTTGAAAGTTCCAAAATGTTTTCCGATTCATCATAAGTTTTTATTGCGCAATGAAAATCTCCTTCAGAAAATTGAAGTGAGGCAAAAATAAGGTCAGATTTTTCAAAAGTTATTTTAGATTCAATTTCTAATCTACCGATAGTAAACTCTGTCGTACCCTTTGAAATATGTTTATAAAAATGTTTTTTAACATTATAGCAATATAAAGAAGATATATCTTCATATTGAATATTTGTTGAAGAGATAGCCCACAAAGCAGCTATTTGTTTGACAGAAACGGAAGAAGGTTTAACAAACCTTTCGTATACGTTTTTACCTGTACCGTAAGATGGTATATTACTTTGAGCTTTATCCAATATTTTTAAGAAATTAGATTCAATATCAATATTGGAGAAAGAAGCGGCAAGCTGCATTGCTCTAAGTGCATACTTCATTATTTGAGTTGTTTCAATTCCTGAAATTTCAGAGAAAAACCAACCGCAGCTCGTATACATTAAAAGAGCTTGCCTTTGCATTTCCATAAGTTTTAATGCTTTTACAACTTCTTGTTTATCAAGAGTATATCTTTGATTTCTTTCAATAAAATCATTAACAGAGGATTTACATCTGTCTATAATTACATTAATATAATCATTTCTTGCTTCCCAAACATCCTTAAAATATTTAGAGCCATGTTCTTCAAAAATTTTAATTAATTCATCTCTTACATAGTCTAAACCTTCTCTTAACGGTTTTCTCCATTTTTGATTCCAGCCGTAACCGCCGCCTGTTGAACAACCGCAATCATCACACCATCTGCCTACACCGTGAGCACAGCTCCATGAAGAAACATCTTTAATATCAACTTCATATTGAACACCTTCAAGCTCTAAATAATTAGCATAATTTGTTATTTCAAAACCTTCATCTTCCGCCCTTACTTTCAAGATGTATGAAAGCGCCATATCACCAAACTTTGTGTGGTGGCCGTAACTTTCTCCGTCTGTTGCAATATGAACAAGCTGATTATAATCTCTTTGATTTGAAATACCTTCTTTTAGTCTTGATATAAATTTGTTGCCGTCAACCAGCAGTTCATCAAATGCTACGGATTTTGAGATTGCTCCGTCATAGAAAAATAAATCTATATATTTTGTTTTATCTGATTTTAGAAAATATCTGTATGCCCTGGCCGGGTCAATATTGCCCCAGCTTACATCTTGCCATTTGTCTTTACTTCCGAGTTTTCTTACGCTTTTAGCTTGAAAAGGAGAAAGAATAGTAAATTTTATTCCGCAATTAACAAGTGCTTCAAGAGTTGCATCATCACATGCGGTTTCTGCAAGCCACATGCCTTCGGGTTTTCTGCCAAAACGATACTGAAAATCTTTTATTCCCCATATTATTTGTGTATATTTGTCGCGTGTGTTTGCAAGCGGCATTATTATATGGTTGTATACTTGAGCTATAGCATTACCATGCCCGTTATTTTTTGCAGCACTCTGTACATCTGCCTTTATAATTCTGTCATAAGAGTATGGAGAATAATATTCCATCCAGGATAATAAAGTAGGCCCGATATTAAAACTTATATAGGAATAGTTATTTACTATATCCATAATTTTATTATCTTGAGTAACAATTTTTGATACGGAATTCGGAGTATAGCACTCTGCCGTTACTCTGGCATTCCAGTCATGAAACGGAAGGGCGCTATCTTGTTTTTCTATAGTTTCCAGCCAAGGGTTTTCTCTCGGCGGTTGATAAAAATGTCCATGTATTGTTAAATAAGCTCTTTTATTATCCTTCACAACTCACTCCTAATTTTAAATGTTCTATTTTGTATCTGTTGTTTTATTTTTTTGTGATAAAACAGTAAAAGTTTTTACATCAACCCAAGGGTCACCAAGTGCTGTTGAAAATACAGTTCCTGTTATTTTGATTTTATCACCCTGTTCGAGGTCAACATGCTTTTCCGCTTCTTCTCTTGTAACAAAAATTTTCATTTCTGAAAGAGGTATTGTATGATTTGAAACATCATCTCTTTTAATGAGTATACTTATATATTTCGATCCGTCTCTAAATGCCGGTTTATAATCCAATCCCAATGAGGAATAAGCAACAAACTCGGCATTAAACGTAATTGTCTTATTTAAATATGCATCAGGATTATTCACAACGGCGACAGGAGAAACAGTTGTTTCTTTAACTGCAGGCTTAACTGCTGTTTTAGTGTTTTTTGACTCGACTTTATTATTTTTTACGGGAGTTTGGACTTGAGCTGCTGCAGCAGTTTTTTGCATTGCCTCTGAATCACAAGGAGCATCAGCAAATGTTATTGAGTTAATTGTCGTTATTCCGACTGTCGTTATTGTTATTAACAATCCAATTAATATTTTTTTCATAATAACCTCTATATACTAATATTTTATTGATTTACTATATTCTAGCATATTTTATGAAAAAAAAGATACTAAACAGTCGGAGAAATTTTGTTCTTATAAATTACCAAGGATAATCACTTTTAATCTCCCGGTTATCATTTATAATTTTAGCCAAACAACATGAACCCCGACCGGTTTTTAAACAATCATTTTTTATTTGTTGTTGTGTGTAATTATAACATGTCCGAACAAAATCCAAAAAGCAAATTGTGATTAAAGAGCATATTGCTGAACAAAAGTTGCCAATATCAAGTTTTGAGAGAAAAAAGGGCCGGCATGCGAAAATCAAGACCAGCTAAGCTAAGACCTGTTTATACGGGAATGAGAGGCAATGCAACTTTAACTTTGAGCAGCGAGTAAACAAGCAATACTTACGATAAATATAAAATTCAAGTTATAGACCTTGCAATTTTATATTTATATATTAAAATAAAACTGTCAGAAAAATTTTAATCCAAATTACAACATGAATATAACAAAAGCGCAAAATAAATAGCGCAGTTTATGCATGTTTTTTATTTTTTAGGATTCACAACTTAAAGAAAGGTAATTAAAGTGGAAGAAACTAAAACTAAATCAAAAAAAAGAAAAATTGAAACTACAACAGAACCAGTTCAATCAGAATGGAAAGAACAGGTTATTCAGGTAAGAAGAGTAACAAAAGTTGTAAAAGGCGGTAAAAAACTAAGTTTCAGAGCAATTGTAGTAGTAGGTAATAAAAACGGACAAGTAGGTGTTGGTTGTGCAAAAGCTGCAGAAGTAATAATTGCAATCCAAAAAGCTGTTGCCGACGGAAGAAAAAACTTAATAAATGTACCTATATTTAAAACAACAATTCCTCACCCGATTACAGGCAGATCAGGTGCCGGCAGTGTTATGTTAAAGCCTGCTTCACAAGGTAACGGAGTTATTGCGGGTGGTGCTGTTCGTGCAGTATTAGAACTTGCAGGGGTTGAAAATATATTAAGTAAATCATTAGGTTCAAAATCACCTTTAAATGCTGCAAATGCTACATTAAAGGCGCTTCAATCATTAAAACCGTTTGACGTAGTTGCAAAAAGACGCGGTTTATCATTAAAAGATATGCTTAACTAAGAGGATAAAAAATAATGACAAATAAAAAAATTAAAATAACACTTGTAAAGAGCCTTATCGGTTCAACACAAAAACAAAGAAGAGTTGCAAAAGCTCTTGGATTAACTAAAAAAGACCAAACAGTAGAACATGAAAATACGGCAACAATAATGGGTATGGTAAATGCTATTCCTCATTTATTAAAAGTAGCCGAGTAATTTGAAAGGTATTTAAAAATGACAGAAAGAATAAGATTAGAAGATTTAAGACCTGCAGAAGGTTCTACAGGTAAAATAAAAAGAGTCGGTCGCGGAAGATCATCAGGCATGGGTAAAACCTCTTGCCGCGGCAACAACGGAGAAGGACAAAGATCCGGACGATCTTCAAAAAGAGGATTTGAAGGCGGTCAGATGCCCGGTTACAGACAAATGCCAAAATTAAAGGGATTTAAAAACTTTAATGCAATTTGTTATGCTTCCGTAAATGTTGGCGACCTGGCTAATATACAGGATGAAGAAATAACTATAGAATCATTAAAAGCGGCAGGAAAAGTATCATCTAAAGCTCAAGAATTAAGAGTTTTAGGCGGCGGTGAATTAGAAAAAGCAATTACCGTAAGTGCAAGATATTTTACACCTTCGGCAAAAGAAAAAATTGAAAAAGCAGGCGGAAAGGCTCAGTTAGTATAATGCAGCAATTTACACCAAATCAGCAAAATTTGCAGACAATATTATCAAATTTAAATATTCAAGGGCTTCAAAAGAAAATTTTATTTACTTTGGGTATGATTTTGATTTTCCGTTTGTGCACTCAACTCCCGTTGTTCGGTATTGATGCTCAAAACTTTGCAAATTTAGCTGCAACAAATAACCTAATAGGTTTTTTGGATATGTTCTCGGGAGGAGCGTTAGGTAACGTTTCAATAATTGCTCTCGGAATAGGACCTTATATTACGGCTTCAATTATAATGCAGCTTTTGGCTGTTGTTATACCTCATTTGGAACAATTGCAAAAAGAAGAAGGTGAAGCCGGAAGAAGAAAAATCTCTCAATATACCCGTGTATTTACGATAGTAATTGCAGCAATACAATCTCTGGTTTTTGTGGTTTATCTTTTAAAAACCGCAAGAGGTGCAATTATGCCCGATGTAAATCTTATTGCTTTTGCAGTCGGTTCTATTGTAATATTAACGGCAGGTTCGGCATTTACAATGTGGATGGCGGAGTTAATGACTGAAAGAGGTATCGGAAATGGTGCTTCAATGTTGATATTTTGCGGTATTATTTCTAAAATACCGTTTTATGTATCTCAGACATCAACACTTGTAAGAGGTAATTCATCACTTCAGCCGGGACTTTTAATTTTGCTCGCAATATTCTTTGCAACAATGGTATTTATTGTTATAATGCAGGAAGCTTCAAGAAAAGTAATTATTGTAAATCCTAGAAGACAGGTAGGGAATAAAGTTTATGGCGGAACAAATACTTTTATTCCCTTTAAATTGAATCCCGGCGGTGTTATGCCTATTATCTTTGCAATAGCAATATTACTTTTCCCGACAACAATACTCGGACTTTTTGGTCAAGCTAACATACCTAACGAAACGTTAAGAAATATAATAGTAACATTGTCCAATTTCTTGAGTCCTTCAAGTATTTCATATAATGTTGTTTATTTCCTTTTGATATTCGGATTAACATTTTTCTATGCATCAATTATTCCGAATTTACAGCCAAAAGAAATTGCAACGAATTTAAAGAAATACGGCTCATCAATTCCGGGGATAAAACCGGGTAAACCGACAGCAGAAGCTTTAGATAAAATATTGAGCAAAACAACCTTTATTGGTGCTTTGTCTTTGGCTACAATAGCTTTAATACCTTCTATAGCATGTCATATGACAGGTATAACAACTTTGCAGGGTATTGGGGCTACTTCATTAATAATTATGGTTGGAGTTGCACTTGACTTTATTAATCAGGTTAAGACTAACTTACTTCCAAAAAATTATGAAAGCTTCTTGAGACAGTAAAATTAAGAAATATATACAAAAGGCCCTTGAATTATCATTCGGGGCTTTTTGTGTTATTATAGTTAAATATTTATGAGTTTGAGGTGAATATGCTAGTATTTTATTTTGTTTTATTGTTGATTATTTGGATGGTTTACATGCAATGCAGAATAAATCAGTTATCTGACAAACTTGATAATTTTGGCATGCCGGAAGATGAAAAACAACTTCAAACTGAAGAATCTGATAATTATTTATATGAAGATACGAATAATCAAGAACTTGAATCTGAAAAAGACATTGATGATACAGATATAAGTGAGTATAGAGAGAGTAAACCTTTTGATTTTGAAAAAGTTTTTTTGGGAAATGTTTTTAACAAGATAGGTGCTATAGTTTTAATAATAGGTATAGCAGTATTTTTAAAAGTTCTTTCACCATTGATTATTTTTGCTCCAGCTGCAAAAATAATTTTAGGGTATTTGCTTGGCGGAGGACTTTTATTCGGGGCATATAAAACTCAAAAAAATGACAATTTAAGAAATTATTCTCAAGTATTATTGGGAACAGGTTTTGCCGTTCTATTTATAACAACTTATTGTGCATCGGCTCTATTTAGTATTTTACCTCTGCCTTTGGCTCTTACATTTGCTTCATTGCTTTTGGCAGGTGTTTATTATGTTGCAGACAAGCAAAAAAGTTTATCTATGATAATAATTGCACTATTTGCTGGATATTTAAATCCTATATTTATAAATGCAAATATTTCTTCAAATTATTTATTCGGATATTTTATTTTAGTAAATATATTATCTATAATATATGTTTACAGAAACAGAGATAAATACTATATTAATTTTATTAATTTAATTTTAACTCTTTTAATTACTGCAACGGCATCAATTGTTTTAGGGAAAATAAATATAATTTATCCTTTGTTATTATGGACTGTTTATTTGGTTTATGATTTATTTCTAAAGCTTCAAAACATTAAAAACACAGATAATAATTATCTTAACTGGATAAATTTTTCTGTGTTAACTGTGTATACATCAGTAATTTTTTCAAATGAAATAAAAATAGCCGGATTATTCATGCTTTTTGCTGCATTTATATATTCTTTGGTTTCATATTATTTAATGAGAAAAGATTCAGACACATATAAAGTATATTTTCATTCAATGTTAATGGCTGTTGGTATAGCTACCTTATTTATTTCGGAAGGTTTAACAAGAATTTTATTATTTTCTATTGAAGGTGTAATTATAGCATTTATTGCTTATAAAGATAAATCCGAATCATTAATAAATTGGGCATTCGGGTTTTTATCGGCTTCTTGTATTGCATGCTTATTTTATAATATACAGGGCTCAATAAGTACAGTTCCGGTATGGAATTTAAGACTTCCGGCATTTTTATTCCCGATTGCAGCTGCCTGTTCAACAGTATATATATTAAAAAATTACAATATAGATAAGTCAAAAAACATAGCAGGTATATTAAAATTTGTAATATTATCCATGATATATTTGTATGTTGTCTTTGAGCTAAGCGGAATAATAACAAGTATATATAAATATTCATACTCTCAGGCATTATTTCTTAAAATAATGACGTTCTCTATTGTAGGATTTTGTTATTCACTTCAAACAAGAAAAATATACAATATAAGCGGAAATATGTTATATAAGTGGTCATCATATACAATCGGAGTAATTTCTATTGTTCTGCTTCTTACGTGCGGATGGGGTTATATTCCTCTTAAATACTATATCCCGGTTGTGAATATAAGATTTTTTGCTTATGCAACTGGCATTGCCTCTGTTTTAATCTATACAAAATGGATTAAGAGTGATTTTGAAGAATCACAATTAATTAATAAAGAAGATAGCGGAAACTTCATTTCTTTTTACAAATATTTAGCTCCCATAATGGGATTTGCTCTCATAAGTGCGGAAGTAAATGACTTGATATTAAAATACCAATATTTAAATATTGATTATTTATTGACTGTTGCTTGGGGTATATATGCCGGTGCTATTATTCTTTACGGAATAATTAAAGATAAAAAATATCTGAAAATTACAGGTATATGGATTAGTATTCTTTCTATATTAAGATTATTTTTCTTCGACCTTGCGGATTCTGATGCGGTATATAAAATAATTGCTTTAATAGTTCTCGGTTCTATATTGCTTTTAGTGTCTTATTTTTATAACAGATATAAAAAAGAGTAAATATATTGCAAAAAATTTTTTAAAATATTATAATTTTTGTGGCATATATAAGAAGGAGTCAAACTATGCAAAATAACCGCTACGGGGGGGGGTAAATTAAACAATAAAAATAGAAGAATTTATCTTTTTATAAATAATAATATTTAATCAATATTTCGATTGAAATATTGATTTTTATTTTATTTTAATATTGATATATATTGGTATATAATTATTGGTAAATATGAAAGGATAAGCTATGAAAAAGATAAAATCATTCACACTTGCAGAAGTTCTTATAACTTTAGTTATAATCGGGATAATAGCTGCAGTAACAGTGCCCGTCGTTATGGCGAATCATAAAAAAACGGAAACTGCCGCCAAGTTGAAAAAGGCTTATTCAATGATAGTAAATGCTGTCAGATTGTCGGAAATAGATCACGGAGTAGCGGCCCCCGAGTGGAAAAGAGATGCAGATATTTCAATTGAAGATTTTATAGAAGAATATTTTTCTAAATATTTAAGTTATACAAAAATAGACAAAGACTGCACATATATGGGAATAGATACGGAAAACTATTTAGGCCCAATAGATCTTCCGGCGGGGTGTATATATTTAAATGACGGAACAATAATGTCATTTATTGGCTGGGATACTCATTCCGGTATATATATTGATATTAACGGAGAGAAAGGCCCTAATGAAGTGGGAAGAGATTTTTTTGGATTTGATTTTCCCGATCAGGATACAATAGATTTACTTGGCGAAGTTCACGGGTTAAAAAATATACCATCAGTTGCTCCTTTAATTTCGGGAGTTAATACAATAGCCACAAAGGAAGAAATGATTGAGGATTGTGCACAACCTGCGCTATCTACAGATGGTCCCGAATGGGCTTGTACTGGTGTAATTGCATCAGATGGCTGGGAAATTACGAGTAATTATAAAAAAAGATTATAATATATTGTCAAAATAAAAATTTACCATAAGCGGATTGCAAACAGAGAGCACTTTCCGAACAAAAGTTGTCGGTGGAAAGTTTTGTGAGAGAGGAATGAGGATAAAAACAGTTTTGTTTTCAAAACCTCTTTCTATATCCTAATGACGGTTTTTGTTCTTATCTCATACTTAAAGACGGATGGGAAATAAAAGATGATTATCCTATAAAAATATAATTCTAAGTATTCGTAATTTAATTTGTTTTATAATATAATAAGTAAGAGCATGAGAGGTATTAAAATTGAATATAAAAGAATTAATTACGAAATCATCAAAAGAACAAAGAGAAGCACTTATAAATAAAGAAGTAAGCGCACTTGAGCTTACAAATGCCGTTTATGAACAGGTTGAGGCCGTTGATGGTACAATCGGGGCGTATAATTCTTTGACTAAAGAATATGCAATCGAAACGGCAAAAAAAGTTGACGAGAAAATAAAAAACGGTGAAAAAATTGCGCCGTTAGCAGGTATTCCTCTCGCACTTAAAGATAATATTAATTTAAAATCTTATCCTACAACTGCTTCAAGTAAAATTCTTAAGAACTTTATTTCACCTTATGATGCAACTGTAACAACAAAATTGAAAAACAATTTAATACCTGTTATCGGTAAAGCAAATTTAGATGAATTTGCTATGGGTTCGAGTAATGAAAATTCTGCGTTTAAAATTGTAAGAAATCCGTGGAATTTAAATAAAGTTCCGGGCGGAAGCTCAGGAGGAAGTGCGGCAGCCGTTAGTGCAGGAGAGGCAACTATTGCATTGGGTTCTGATACCGGAGGAAGTATAAGACTTCCTGCATGCTATTGCGGGTTAGTAGGTTTAAAGCCGACTTACGGCAGAGTATCAAGATATGGCCTGATTGCGTTTGCTTCTTCGTTAGACCAAATCGGACCTATAACAAGGACTGTAGAGGATGCGGCATTATTGTTAAATGTTATATCGGGTGTCGATGAAAAAGATTCTACATCTTTAAATCAAACCCCTCCTGATTTTACAAAAGATTTGAAAAATGATTTAAAAGGGGTAAAAGTAGGATATATAAAGGAATTATGTTCTGAGGGAATGAGTCCCGATGTTGAGAATGCGGTTAAAAAATCTATTGAAACATATAAGTCTTTAGGCGCTGAAATTATTGAAATTTCACTTCCATTGATAAAATATTCAATAGCAGTATATTATGTAATAGCAACTGCAGAAGCAAGTTCAAATTTGGCTCGTTTTGACGGAGTGAAATATGGTTATAGAACTAATTCTGCAGAAAATCTTTATGATATGTATGTAAAAACTCGCGCGGAAGGTTTTGGAGATGAAGTAAAAAGAAGAATAATGCTTGGTACTTATGCCCTAAGTTCAGGTTATTACGATGCATACTACAAAAAAGCGCAACAGTTAAGAAGGCTCGTAAAACAAGATTTTGATAATGCATTTAAAAAAGTTGATGTTCTTCTTTCACCGACATGCCCGCATACGGCATTTGATATCGGCTCAAAAGTTGAAGATCCTTTAAGCATGTATCTGACAGATATTGCAACAATTACGGCAAATCTTGCAGGTATTCCGGCGTTAAGTATCCCCGTCGGACTAGATAAATCAGGTATGCCCATAGGATTACAGCTTCAAGCTGACTGCTTGAATGAATGCAAACTTTTAAATGTTGCCTTTAAACTGGAAGAAGTTGTACAATTTAATTATAGTACTCCTTCAATGACATTGGTGTAAATGAGAAAACAAAATATCTTTTTTAATACTTTAATAATACTAGGGTTGGCAGTTTGTTCGGTTGTTTCTTCTTTTGCTTATGAAGATGCAAATGAAAAAAATATAAAACAGGCTCAAATTGCTTATAAAAAAGGTGTTGAATTAGTTCGTTCAAGAGCCTATGACAGCGCAATAGAAGCTTTTCAAACCGCAATAAAATATAATCCGAAAATGACGGATGCTTATTATAATATTGCATCTATATATGTTTATCAGAAAAAATATAATGAAGCATATAATATGTACGTAAAGCTGTTGGCAATAAATCCAAAGGATTATGATTCAATTCTTCAGGCTGCAAAGATATCTTATAATCGCAAAGACTACGCTCTTGCAATGAAATATTTAAAATATATTCCGGATGATTACGAAAAATATGGTATTGTAAGACAATTAATGCGTGATTCTAAGGAAATGTTTGATGCGCAAAAAAACAGAATAGAAAGAGCAAAAATAACTACGGCAAGTAAAAGTAAACTTATATTAACGGATAATTTAAATTCACCTGCCGGTATAGTAGTTGATTCTGAAGGTAATATGTATGTAGCTTGTTATTCTGAAAATTCGGTTATAAAAATAGATTCATCGGATAACAGAACAAACTTTGTAAAAGATTACCTTCTTGAAGGACCTGTAGGTTTAGCTATTGATAATTATGACAATATATATGTAGCAAACTTTGACGGAAATAACATTCTAAAAATTACAAAGGGCGGAAATGTAAGCGTATTTATGGAAAATATTTCCAATCCTTATTTTTTATATATAAAAGATGATGTATTATATATCTCAGAGCAGGGTAATAACGTTGTTGTAAAATATAATTTAGCGGCTCGTTAATCTCTATTTATAAGGCTTCCGCCAACTTCATAAAGATTTGTTTTTTCTCTCATCTGATTATTGAAATTATCTATTATTTTTGGAGTTAAATTTTCATCACGAGAGTACATCGGAGATTCAGATTCAAACCCCAAAAGCATTCCGTTTGAATCCTTTTGAAGGTTATTAAGAAAAGATGCCACATTATCATAAGTTTGGGGGTTTGGTTTTTCAAAGTACTGAGCCAAATAAATAGGTGCTGCAACAGCAAGTACAGGCTTTTCATTTTCTTTGTTTAAACAGTCTATTAAATCTTCATATAAATTTTCAGATGATGAAACTGCTTTACCTTGAGAATGATCAAAGTGAGTTGAATATTTTTCAAATATATTTTTAACACTTATATTTGCTATATTATCTTTTATTAAGGTTGTTCCTAAAGATGAATGTCCCTTTTTGTCTGAGGCCAAATATACTTTACTTAAGTTATTAAGTATGTCATTTACTTCTTCCATAATTTCATCAGGTGCGAATGTTATCCCTTTTATCGCAGTATCACCTTTAGTAGTAACATACTCTCTTGCTCTCCAGTACAAATTGGAAACAGTAAAATCCCTTACATAATTTAAATCATTTTGTTTTAAAAATTCAATAATATCATAATTAAATTCAGGATAAACATTTGCAACATCTCTGATAAAATCCAAAATCATCTGCTTTCTATTCTGTATTGTCGTTTCTACAAAATCGATTAGATTTTGGGAATACGGATTTATACCAAGAATAAGCATTTCACTGTTTTCATAACCAACAATTGATGATGGAGATTTATGGGCAAATGCCAATTTAATGGCCGGAATAAATTTCATATGCTTAAATTTTTCGGAATTTTCGCCAAAATACTTTACTGCATGTTGAACACCTTCTATTGAATCTTTATCCGTAAGAGCAAAGATAAAATCTTTTCCTGTTGCATTATAATACTTGTTTGCATATTCTGCAGCTTTATCCATTATGTCAAAAACGTTTTCTTTGCCGCCGGAATATATGCTTTGATAGTCTAAATCAGCACAATATATCCCATTTTCAATATTTTCATCCGAAGATATAAAATTATTTTGTTTTAGCTGCGGTAATATTTTTCTGATATCGGACGGCGTCATAATATTTTGTAAATTTCTTGCAGGAACTGCTTTTTCCAAAACATCAACCATTCCAAAAGCAATATCAACAACGAAATCACTGGGCGGAGTTACATCATTTTCTTGCAAAATAATACTTTCTATCGGAATAGGGGTGAAATAATCTTTTATTGCTTTAAATATATTCCTTTTAAAAGAAACGTTGGATTGTTCTTTTATATTGCTATTAAGTGAATTAGAATATATTTTTGTATTTTTAGAATCTTTATTAAAAGAATATAAATCCGCACCTAAATGTGTAGATATTTTTTTTGATTTTACTGAAAGATTATTTGCTTGTTTATTGGAATTTACAATATTGTGAAAACTTTTTATTTCCATATATACTCCAAAGTTAATTTAGTTGTTACAAAAACAGGAAATAAAATAATTTGTTATTAGAATTTAATATTGTTAAATTATTTTAATGTTTTAATTTTTTAAAAAGCAAAAAACCACTTACAGCTGCAAGAACAAATGATGTTTTCCACGGAAAAGTTTTTTTATTACCACTTATAGTTTTGCCTGAAGATGGCGCTACATGCTGTCTTCTGAACTCGTCTTTTTCTTTAAGTGTTTTATTAAGCGAATATTTATAAAGACTTTGAGGCGCTTCCAAAACGCCTATGTTTCTTCTTGCAGTTGTATTATTATTTAGTTTTTTTGCACCGATTATGTTATTATCTTTAGTTGTAAGGGAATCTAATATATTAGTCACTGAAACCTCCGAGTAGTAAATGTCTAAGAATAAAATAAATTGTTAAATTTATAATTTAATATAAAGAAATATTAAGTTTGTTCATAAAAAATATGTAAACTTTTGTTAAATACACATTAAAATAAAGCAAGAAAAAGTATTTATAAGAATTAAAATAATATGGTTTTTCGCATGTAAAGGAGTTTAAAAGTGGATATAAAAAGAATTAATTTAAATCCTCAAAACATAGCATTTAAGGGTCATAAAAAAGAACTGGATAAAACTGGGTGTGTACAACACGACTTTTATTATTTATATGATCCATCAAAATATAAATGTGAATTAGAACTGTATAATATTGGAAAAGATAAATACAAAAATTATCATCTTTTGGAAAAAGACTCTCCTGCAGCGGTTATTCCTATGAAAGATAGCAGATTAACTCTTGATATGACTGAAATTCCTGAAGTATATTCGGAAAAAGGTTTTGCATACAGATTTAAACTTACAGATAAAAATACAAATGAAGTTTCATATGCATTTGATTCAGGAAGTGTACTGAATATTGATGACTTAAAAAATGCGAATAACAAATATAACTTAGTGTTCAATAACCGTGCAATGATAAATAAAAACGGAAATATGCAGTTAATCATGCCTGATTCTTTTAATCCCGGGGTAGTAAATGAAAACGGGCAACCCAAATTAAATGAAGCATTAAGACAAAAAGCATTAAACAGCGTAAGAACACATGCGAATAAGCTTGGAGGTAATTTTTACGGGATAATAGAAAAATTACCGCAGCTCGAAAAAGAAGGAATTGTCAGAGTTGTAGGAACTCCGTTTACAAAAGATAACATTTCATCACATAAATATTGGACAGAAAATGCATTTCTTGTTTCGCCCGATTTCGGTACGGAAGAAGATTTTAAAACAATGCAGGAAGAATTTTTCAAACACGGAATAAACTGGATAGCAGATGCTGCACTCGTAAATGAAGGTTTTTCAGGTGTTCATATGTCTGAACTTCTTAGAAAAGGACAAGAATCAACGTCAAAAAATATGTTCAGGGCCGATGAAAAAATAACATTGGGAATAATTCCCGATAAATCAAAATATACAAGATTAAAATTAATAAATGCTCCTGTTCAAATATCTTCAGATGGTAAAGTCAGTGAAAATGAAAAATATGATTTTTCAAAACCTACATATATTCAGTTTTATGATGACAGACTTGTATCTGAGGCACAAAAAAATTCTGATAAACCTTTCTATACCTACGCAAAAAATAACACCGATAATGTTTGTGATATCACAAAGCATGATGATGCTGTATATCCCTATTCATTAGAAGTTAATCCACAGGAATTAGAAAGAAATGTATTAAGAATTGCCAAGAAAAATAAAACTGTAGATTTATCTAATGTAAATACAATGAAACAAATTACGGATTTTTCAACCTTTAACGTCGGAACAAAAGGTGAAAGTGCAGGTCTAGAAGTTTGGGACGGCAATGTTGATATTGCCAAGATGAATTTTTACAGATGTTTTAGTGATGACTCAAGATTTACTAAACTTCCGCCGGAAGAAAGAATGGAAGCGGTTGAAGATTTTGAAAGAGGAACCCTTGCAGTCAGAGATTATGCAATAAATTCGGGTAAATACTGGACACAGACAACTGCAGATACTCAATTGCATTATGTATCAAAATTGCTTGAAAATGCTCATAAAACCCCCGAAGGTTATATGTCGGCAATTAAAGAAGCGGTTGCAAATGGTGATATGCCAAAATCTGCGTTAAAATGTATTGATAAAGAAGTTATAGAAAATGTGCTTGACGATAATTACTATTTAAAAAGATTATATGAAGCAGATACAAGAAATCCTATAAATCCTGAAGGTATTAATAATGATTACAATGTAGATGATTATGTTTTGAAGCATGTTATGGATGTTCCTTTGGAAACAATGCCTTTTGCTACAAATATAATCGGTATTTTAACTAATCCTTACATCGCAAAAAAAGCAAATATAGATGATGAACTGGGAGTATCAAGGTATGATATATATAAGGCAGGTAATCCTAACCTACCCGATAAGTACAAATATGTATATTCACAGGTAGAAAGTATTTATGCAAATCAAATAATGCCTATTATTTCATCCGCAGTTAAATCTATTCCGGGAGTAGAAGGTGAAGATGGTGAAGTTACGGAATATGGAAGATATGTTATTTCTGAAGTTGCACCGGAATTAACAAAATATCTCTTTACAAGAGCTTTGAATCCTGATGCAGATATAGAATTAACAAAAGATTATAAATTTGATTTTACTAATGTAAATCCTGATGATACTACAATGCAGTCTTTAGGAATTCCTTATAATTCTTTGACAAGCGAAGAAGAAGCTCAGAAGCTGGTAGATATAATAAGAAAAGGAACAAAAAGCTTTGATAAAAACGAATATGAATATATATGTGAAACATTAAATAATAGATTCAGTAATCGTACTTTAAACGATTTTAAAGTCGCAGAAATGATTATTGACAGGACAGAGTCAGGGTTAGGATGGAGAATAGATGCCGCAAAAGATATTGCATCAATTGATGCTGTTCGCTCAGGTTATGAAGACATGGGTGAAACTTGGAATAAAGTAATAGATTTTTGGAAAAGATATAATCAAGGCGTATTGGAAATTAACCCTCATGCATATACAACTGCAGAAATAACCGATTTAAGCATGTTATTAAAGTCCGATCCTGAAGCGGAATTTAAAAATGATGCAGATGCGGAAAGAAAATTTATTGAGGAAACAGGTATCACATGTGTGGCAAATTACAATTATTTATTTACAATGCCTCCTATGTTATATTCAAATTACAATCCTGATGATGACAATTTAACCTGGATGTCAAAAGAATCAAAGAATTTAGAACTAAGAAAGAAACTTATTGAAGGTTGGGTCGGAAACCCGGGATACTTATATCAAGGTACCGAAGACGGTGTTTTAAATTCGTATAATTTTGTAGGCAACCATGATAAAGAGCGTATTATAAATAAGTTTGCTCTTGATATGTATCTTTATAATACTGTTCCTTTAACAGAAGCCCAAAGAAAGAATGCAACACCGGAAGAACTTGAAAGAGATAATTTATTGAAACAAACAGCCTCTAAAGTTTTAAACAAGCAAATCAAAGATATAAATTTTGAGGAAGTAAGTCCTAAATCTGTTGCAATGGGAGCAAGAATCTATCAGGCAATTGATGACTGTATAAATGAAAAAGCAATTAAAAATGTATTAAAAACATCTTTAACTCATTTGGCAGCAGATGAATATAAAGGCTATAAAATAGATCCTGATACATTCGGAACAAGAAACTTTGAAACAGCAATAAAAATACTTTTGGATGATGCAGAAAATGAATTCGGTAAAATCCCGTCAAGGAAAGAAATTGAAAAAGATTTATTAAAGAGTATTTTAGTACCGGCATTTGACAGACTTCAATCCGTTACAAAGTTGTTAACACTGCTTCCCGGTAGTTTTACCGATTTCGCCGGTGATAAATTGGGCGTTTCGGGCGCAGAAACAAAAGCTAAAAACTACCACCAGCAAAACAGAAATACCATTCCTTGGGAATACCTAACCGAGAAAGGATATGAGTTTATAGCGAATAATTACAAAGATATGAATGAAATTTCAAGTTTAAGAAGTAATACAAACAGAGTATTAAGAAATCCTGACGGAAGCAGGATAAAACTTGATTTAAGCGCAATAAATGATGGCGCTACTGTTGTATTACCGTTAAATAATGATTATGTTCAGTCTTTTATGCGCTATAACGATGCAGGTTCAAATGTTTTGGTAATAACTGATATATCAGGTTCTTCAACTGACATAAATAAAAGATTGAACAGGAATGAAAAGTTATACAGTGATGAAACCAAAACAGACAAAAAACAGAACGGTAATAAAACAAAAGAAATAAAACTTAATAGTAAAGGATATGAAATTAAAGATGGTCATATTAACTCTATTCCTTTAAACATTGACGGAGCAACACTAAAAGAAGGTTTGAAACACGGTATGATAGAAGGCACGGTATTCAGGAACGTCAGAGAAAATGACAACAGCATTTATAAAATATGCAAAGATGAAAACGGAAAATATAATCTCAAGAGGTTCCGAATTGACGGACAATCAATACCTATAGTTATAGACAATGATGATAAAAATGCTTTAGTTCTTTGTAAAGTTCAAAAAGCATAAAAATAAGCCTATATAAAATATAATAAAATCCTTTTTTGTTGTAAGATAATAAAAAAGGATTTTTTATTATGAGATTATTTAATACATTATCAAACTCGATTGAGGAGTTTAAACCGATAGAAGAAAATAAAGTAAAAATGTATGTTTGCGGTCCAACGGTATATGACTATCCTCATTTAGGCCATGCAAGATGTTATATAACATGGGATATGCTGTACAGATACTTAAAATTTTTAGGGTATGATGTTAAGTATTGCAGAAATATAACAGATGTAGATGATAAAATACTAAAAAAAGCAAAAGAAGAAAACACAACGGCAGAAGTAATTTCTAAAAGATATTATGAAATATTTTCAGAGTCGATGAAAAAACTTAATGTTTTAAAACCTGATATTGAACCGTTTGCAACAAAAACCCTAGGCGAAATGATTTCAATAATAAAAGATTTAATAAAAAATGACTATGCCTATGAAGTACAGGGGGATGTATATTTCAGGGTAAAAAGATTCAAAGATTACGGCAAACTAAGTAAACAACCGATAGAGGACCTTGTTGCGGGTGCTCGGGTTGAAGCTTCAAGCATAAAAGAAGATGTATTAGATTTTGCACTTTGGAAAAAAGATGAAGAAACAGGCTATCCGAGCCCTTGGGGCAAAGGCCGTCCCGGCTGGCATATTGAATGTAGTGCAATGTCTAGAAAATATTTGGCAAAACAAATTGATATTCATGCAGGCGGCGCAGATTTGATTTTCCCTCATCATGAAAATGAAATTGCACAGTCTGAATGCGCAAACGGATGTAAATTTGTTAACTACTGGCTTCACAACGGATTTGTAACTATAAATAAAGAAAAAATGTCAAAATCGCTAAAGAATTTTGTCACAATTGATGATTTACTTAACAATTACGATGCAAATACTGTAAGATTGTTTATATTAACAAATCACTACAGAATGCCGGTTGAATTTTCGGACACCGCACTTGAAGGGGCAAAAGCAGGATGGAAGAGGATTCAGACTGCAGCTAATCAAGCTTTAAAGTTTATTTCGGGCCGAGATAATGTCATAGATATTTCGGATTCTGATGAACTTAAAGACTTTAAAGTTGCAATGGATAATGATTTAAATACCTCTAAAGCTCTTGCGGTAATATTTGAAGCGGCAACTTGTGCAAATAAAGCTGTTTCTCAAAAGGATATGATATCTGCAAAAAAATATGCTTCTATTTTATTAAAATTAACTGATGTTATGGGTTTTAACATTGAAAAAGAAAAACTTTCAGAAGAAGAGCTTCAAATCAGGCTTGAAACTATTCTTGACAAAATGGACTTTTTAACTGATGAAGATAAAAATTTAAAAGGTTATTCGTTAATGGAAAAAATTATTGAATACCGTAATAACGCAAGAAAAGACAAAAATTGGGCGGTTGCGGATAAAGTCAGAAACTCTCTCGATTCTGTTTCAATAATTTTGAAAGACACAAAAGATTCAACTTTGTGGGAAGAAAAATAACAAGGAATGAATATCTGACTGGTTTAACTTATTTTCGACATTATCCAACTTATTTTAAAAGTTCGGCGAAGTACTGTTTGTGCGGGCGTAAGCCCGTGAATTACGTAGCCTTAAGTTGAAATCAGCCTTAACAATTGACTAAATAAAAAATATCGAGCGAAAAATTTTATTTTATTTATTAAATTAAAGAATAACTTCAAAAATTGTAAGATTAGGAACCGGCGCTGCCGGGTATTAAAGTTCATTTTTTGGATCAAGAATTCTTGTTTTTTTAAGAATTTTTGAAGTTATCCAAATGAAAAATACAAATATAAATGTATAAATCCATATATCGGCAAGAAAAAAAGTATGGAACTCAAAATATCCTCTTACTATTTCTATTCCTAAAAAACAAATCAATGTACTCATCCATGTATCATGTTCATTGATAATTACTTTTTTGACTGAAAACTTTCTGTCTGATTTTATAAAATGTTTAAAAGACGGAATAAAACAATTTACTTTATCACCTCAGAAACGATATGATATTCAGAATTTATTGGATAAAAAATTCTTTAAATTCGGCTAAAATAAATATTAAATATGAAATATATTGTAGTGTTCTGTGCCGAAAACAAAAATCACCCGCATTAATTAATGAATTTTTTAAAAGCATATTTTCTCCAACTAATTTTATTTTTAACTTAATTAGATAAAAAATGTTAGTTTTTTATTAGATTTGTTAAAAAAATGCAAAATTTTAAAAAAATAGCAAATATTTTTATTTTAAGGGTTTAATTTTAACAAAAAAGGAAAAAGTTATTATGAAAATTCAAAATCTAAATATGCTACGAAGTGGGATAATTTTAAGCCCTTTTCAAAAAAAAAATTGTTTGATTCCTACATTTAGGTCAAATGAAGAAAAAAGAAATGATTACAAAGAATTTTCAACTTTATTATCTGAATATAATAAAGTTTTGGTATCTCCCACAAGTGATGACAAACCTTTATTAAATATTGATAATTTACCTGATAAAAGTATAGAAGAAGAATTTGAAAAAGAAGAGCTAAAACTTTTAAAAGGCTTTATATCACTTTCTGATATAATGTCATTGACTTATAGTTATATAGTCGATGAAATCAGACATTTTGAAGAAACAGGAGAACTATTACCATATGTAGAGCAACAATATAGGGATGAATGTATACAAAACCGTTTTACGAAAGAAGAAACTGAGCAATTTATTAATGATAAAAAAAGAAAATTTGAGGAAGAAATTCAAATTAAAAGACAAAAAGCAATTGATGAAATTAATACAACAGCACCTTCAATAAAGCCCCATACTGTTTACAGAGTTATAAAACAAAGTTCAACTCTAGAAAGTAAACAATATATAGAACGAATTAAAAATTTGAAAGAAAGTGACGAAATTGAATTAAATACTACACCGATTTATGTAAGTTCCTCTGCGAAAAAAGTAATGAAAAACTATGGAGGAGGCTGCATGAAAGATACGGTCTTATTTAAAATCAATCTTCCTGTAGGTTCAAAATTGCTAAAATTGCCTTGTGGAGATAAAATAGAACAATGTATAATGAAACCTAAAAGCAAGTTTATTGTAGCCAGTAATCAAATGTTCCAAAACGGGCCTTATCTTATAACTCTAAATTACGTATTAGATAATCATGAAGTTGAAGGATTAGAAAAATTATAGTATATTGCAAACTTTAGACAAAAAGAGTATTATATTAAAAGAAGTTAATAAAAAGGTATACAATATGAAAAGATTAAAAATCGCTACGGGGGGGGGTATTTTCAACCTTAAATCACATAAATAAACATAGTAAAATTTCTTTTACATTATCCGAATTACTTATAACTCTTACAATAGTAGGTATAATAAGCTCAATTACAATCCCTGTAATTGTAAATCAATATAAATGGAAACAGTATCGTTCGGCATTACTAAAGGCATTAAGCTCACTTGATCAGGCTATATTAAAATTTCATTATGAAGAAGGTTATGCACCTGAATGCGGATATACAAACATGGGGTCACAAAACAAATACGACGATTGCAGCAAGTTATACAAATCATTCATAAAAAATATGAATGTCATAAAAGTATGTGATAATAATGCGTATGAAAATGGCTGTATACCAAATTATAAAGGTCGTGACACTATTCTTAAAGAACAGGGGGCATCAGATGAAATTGTAGAAACAGCGCAAAAATCTTGCACAGGTTTTACAGAAAATAATATAAAAAAAGCAAGCGCTTTTATAACTCAGGATGGTATGATATTTTTTCCGTACGCAGTTGGTATGTCTTATGCTCCTTTAATTATTGTTGATGTAAACGGATTCAAAGGACCTAACAAATGGGGTCATGATGTATATTCCCTAGAATTAACACTTAACACCGATTTTACAGGTTCTGTTGCAAAAAGTTGCTATGGAGGATGTTGCAATACAGTAGAAAAAGGAGGAATAACTTCTTACGAACTGATTTATGAACAATAATTTTAAATAATTTCCTTAAGCCAGCCTTCAGGTGCATTTATTTTACCCAATTGAATCCCCAAAAGAGTATCATAAAGTTGTTTTGTTACTTCACCCATTCTTTCCATTCCCGACGGCAAAAGTATCTGTATATCATGGTTAACAATTTTTCCGACAGGAGAAAGTACTGCGGCAGTACCGCAAAGCGCACATTCTTTAAATTCTTTAACTTCTTCAAATAAAACTTCTCTTTCTTGAGTTTCCAAACCAAGATAATGCTTTGCAACATAAAGTAAAGAACGTCTTGTAACGGAAGGCAAAATACTTGAAGATTTCGGAGTAACAACAACATTATCTTTAGTAATAAATATAAAATTAGCCCCGCCCGTTTCTTCAACCTTTGTTCTTGTTGCAGGGTCAAGATACATATTTTCATCATAACCTTTATTATGAGCATCAACAATAGCATGAAGACTCATTGCATAATTTAGACCTGCTTTAATATGTCCTGTACCATGCGGCGCTGCACGGTCAAAATCGGGTACTCTTATTGTAAGCGGTTTTATACCTCCTTTAAAATAAGGACCGACAGGAGTTGTAAATATCCTGAACTGGTACTCTTCTGCAGGTTTTACTCCTATTACAGGGTTTGAACCAAACATATAAGGTCTTATATAAAGCGTTGCCCCAAATCCATACGGAGGAACAAAATCTGCATTAGCCTTAATGGTATCAACAACGGCATTAATAAATTCTTCTTCGGGGAAAACAGGCATTTCCAGCCTTTTGCAAGAGTCAGCCATTCTTTGAGCATTTAGATTGGGACGAAAACAAACTATTCTGTTATCTTCGGTTGTATACGCTTTTAATCCTTCAAAACATGTTTGAGCATATTGAAGTACGCCTGCGCATTCACTTATTTTTACAGTATCATCTTCAATTAAACTTCCTTTTTCCCACTCTCCGTTTTTAAAATTCGCAACAAATCTATAAGGGGTTTTAATATAACCAAAACCTAAATTTGCCCAATCTATATTTTGCTTCATAATGCTCTCCGTCATGTATTGTAAAAATCCGCTATTTATTAAATAATAGATATTTATAAGGTAATTGTCAAATAAGGAGTAGAGAAATGAATTTTTATGAACTCGCACAAGAAAGATATTCTGCAAGAAAATATAAACCTGCAAAAATAGAAGAAGAAAAAATAAATTTAATACTTGAAGCGGGAAGAATTGCTCCGACTGCAACAAATGCCCAGCCCCAAAGAATTTATGTTTTAACCGGCGATGAAGCATTAAAGAAAATAAATGAGATAACTCCGTATGCGTTTCATGCCCCATTGGTAATGCTTGTCTGCGCTGACATTAGTAAAGCATGGAAAAATCCTTTTAACGGCAGAAACAGCGCAGAAATGGATGCTTCAATAGTAACAACTCACATGATGCTTCAGGCAAAAGAATTGGGTATTGACTCTGTTTGGGTATGCTATTTTGATACGGAAAAAGTCAAAAAAAAATTTAATCTGCCCGAAAATATAGAACCTTATTGCCTGATGCCAATGGGATACGCTGCTGACGATGCAACACCATCACCAAGACATTCACAAAGAAAACCATTAGATGAAACGGTTACTTTTATATAATCAGGTGTCACCCCGTGTATATGCTGCGATTCGGTATTTTTTACTCAAACAATTTAACAAATCTGAATTTCTGTAGTAAAATAAGTAAAAAAGGAGCCGAATGTGTTAAATATAGAAACTATTTATGATGCCGCAAAAGTATTAAAAGAAGCTGCAAGAAAAACAGATTTAATTTTGTCAAAAACCCTGCTTGAAGGTAACGAAATTTATTTAAAATCAGAAAACCTTCAAGTTACAGGCTCTTTTAAGTTAAGAGGTGCTTACTATAAGATTTCTAAATTAACACAAGAACAAAAGAGCAGAGGAATTATTGCATGTTCTGCCGGCAATCACGCACAGGGAGTTGCACTTGCCGCACAAAAAAACGGTATAAAAGCAGCTATATTTATTCCTGCAACCGCACCTATCTCAAAAGTTGAAGCAACAAGAAAATACGGAGCCGAGATAAAACTTATTGACGGTGTTTATGATGATGCATATAAAGCAGCTTGTGAATACCAAAAAGAAACGGGCGGTGTATTTATTCATCCTTTTGATGATGAAGATGTAATAGCAGGACAAGGTACAATAGGACTTGAAGTATTAGAACAATTGCCTGATGTTGATGATGTAGTTGTTCCGATAGGCGGCGGCGGACTTATTTCGGGAATAGCTTATGCGATCAAACAGTTGAAACCTTCTTGCAAAATATATGGTGTTCAAGCTCAAGGGGCCGGCAGTATGTATCAATCTTTTCTAAACAAAAAGATTTTGGAACTCCCTGTTGTTCATACATTTGCCGATGGTACCGCAGTTAAACGCCCAGGTAATTTAACTTTTGAGTTATGCAGTAAATATGTTGATGATATTGTCACTGTTACTGATGATGAAATAGCTTCCGCAATATTAACTCTTATGGAAAAACAAAAGCTTGTCGCAGAAGGCGCAGGAGCTCTTAGCGTTGCTGCCGTTATGTTTAATAAACTACCCGTATCAAATAAAAAAACAGCATGTATTGTATCGGGCGGGAATATAGATGTTAATATTCTTTCAAGAGTAATAAACAGAGGACTTTTAAAAACAGGCAGACTATCTCATCTGACAATAGAATTACTAGATAAACCTGGGCAATTAAAAGAGGTTTCTGCCATAATAGCAGAATACGGCGCTAACGTAATAAGAGTAAGACACAATCAAGGCGGTGAAAATACTGATATTAACGATTGTTTCTTAAAAATATCAATGGAAACGAAAAATTCCGAACACTTTGAAGAAATACAGCAGGCTTTAATGAGAAAAGGTTACCGAATTGCTTCTAATGTCCAGTAATACAATATTACTTAAATTTTAATAGGATAATCATCCTTAATTTCAAAACTATCTTGATAAATTAAATTAAAACAATACATTGCTGCAGCTTCAGAATTTCTTTGTGAATATTTTTTACAGTTTTGTTTGTTTGTTGACCTATTACTGGATGAAATATAAGGAGTTCCAAGATTGACAACTATATCTTTATTAGTTATTCCTGATGGAAAATATTCAATCCAAAATATATCTCGGCCGTGTTTATTTGGTCCTTTATCTCCATTTATGTCATAAGCAATAGATAAAGCATTGTATTGTATTCCGTCTTTGTATACCAACCCATGAACATGATTTGCTGGATAAAAATAACTTCCATCTATCATATAAAACTTAGACAAATTTAGTTCATTATTTCTATTATATTCTTGTTCATCAAATTGATTTTCTCGCAAATATTGTTTCATATAAGGAAAAAGTACTTGAAAAATTCCCGCTGAATGACCTGACCATGATGACCAACATCCTTTACCACAACTAAATTCAATTCTATTTTTTTGAGCTTCTAACCATAAATCAGAATCTAAGCCTCCATTATCAAGTGCTGCCAGTTTAAAAACGTTGGACATAGTAGAATGGAATTTTTTTAAACGAGTTGTTATTTCCTGTTTTCTGTGATTAGCTATTACAACAGGCACGGTTATTGCGGCAATAATACCTATAATAGCTAAAGTAATTAATACTTCTGAAAGTGTAAAAGAATGTAACTTTAGAGAAAAAGAATTTTTAAAATCTAGCTTTGTTCTCACCCCCCCCCGGTGGCTGTTTATTAATTTTTTCATTATTTTATCTCCTTTTTTATTTATATTATCATATATTATTATATATTATTATATATTCCCTATTCTTTACAAATATAAACTATGATATTAATTTTACAAGATTTTATACTTTTACTACAAGAGCATTACTTATAAAAGGAGGATTTTTGGAGTCAGTTCCTTTATAAATGTTACCCGCCGCATACATGACTGTAGAACTTCCACCATCTAAGTTAATGGCCTCATAACATCCGAGTTCATACATTATTTTTGCCAACTCTGAAAGTGTAACGCCTGAACTTCCTTCTTTTCGGCCGTCAATCGTTACCATTATAAGAACATTATCTTTTGTATAACCTACGGCTGTTCTCGGGTTTTTACCTTCTATGGCAGTCAATTTTTCCGATTTTGTATCAATATATATTTCGCCATTTCTTATCAAAAAAGGTCCGCCGCTAATTATATGGTCTATATCTTTCCATTCAGGATACAAAAGATAATCAACTTTAACTTTTGATCCAAGCTCAAAATTTTTAAACTTTTCTTTTGGCGCGCTTATTACATATCCGTTTTCGGGAATTATAAGCGGAAAATCCGATTCCGCAATAATTTTATCATTATATACAGAAATATGTTTCATTCGTTTTATACCGGAAGGTGACTTTTCACCCCAAGCTTTTGTATATATCAAAACATCAGATGAGATCATTCGCGGCTGATTTATATTATTAATTCTTAATCTTTCTGTTTCGTTTTCAAGAGTACCGAAAAATCCTACCCTCGCTGTTTTATAAACATTTTTACCTATCCCCAGCGCAGCCCTTTCATATATAGGACCTGAAATTATTTCTTTGTCTATAACTAAAGTACCGAGTGCAGTTCCGGTATTAGGCTTAAAATAAGTACCGTTAACGGCTGCTATTATATTCGGATTATTAATAAATTTATTTATTGAGGTTCTTGAATGTGCTTTCAATTGAACAGGTATAATTTCTATATCGGGATTTACATTTTTATTAATTTCAAGTGAATTAATTTTTATTTTTCTTGAATTAATATTTTTTACCATTCCGACATAAATTATGCCTTCTTTTAATGTATTTATTTTATACCCGCCGTATTTTGCTTTTATATCTTTCATCCATTTGTCTTTCGCTAAAGCAAGAGTATCAATATTCTTCTTTTGTATTGTGTTTTCAGTTATATATCCTTTTAGAATATCTATTGCAGCATTTGCATTGCCTAAAGGCAGCCCAATAAGGCTGTAAACAGCGGCAGCCATTATAATTAAAGACCATTTATAAGCAGTTTTTTCGAACAAAAATAATTTTTGTTCGGTGATTGCGAATGCCATTAATGTTTCCCTTTACTACAATTGTAACATATTTTGATGCCATTTTCAAGGCATACTTTTTAGGATTCATGATCTTCTCTCATATTAGTCAGAACCTGAAACAAGTTCAGGTTGACGGGAGGGGGTGGGTAGTACTTCCCGTTAATTGATTGACAATTAATGTTAAAACAGATTAAAGTTAGTAGGATGCGGTAAATCGTTGATTTACCGCATCAATAATGTATTTGTTTCGGTAATCAAAGATTACCAAAACCTACTTACACCCTTCGGGTTGCTTCTTGGATTTCCCTCATGGCTCAATCTTGTATCTCCGCTTTCAGAAACCTTACGGTTCCTTGCGCTTCGATCGATTTTCGCCTCTTCGGGCTCGCACGCTTCCGCGTGACTCCGCCCTACGGGAAATCCGCTTCTTGGATTTTCCTTTCGGCTCAATCTTGTATCTCCGCTTTCAGAAACCTTACGGTTCCTTGCGCTTCGATCGATTTTCGCCTCTTCGGGCTCGCACGCTTCCGCGTGACTCCGCCCTACGGGAAATCCGCTTCTTGTATTTTAATAGGAAATAAACTGCTATATATGCAGAGGTTCTCTTATTATTAAGTCTTTAGCCTCATTTGCGGTTAGTTTTAGAGATGTATAATACCTCTTTTCTTCATCAGTTGAAGCGGTTTTTATTCCTTCTTGAGCTATTTCTTTTATTTGGCCTAGTAAATCTGAAGTCTGCATTATTTTTTTATACATTGTTCCTTCATCTATTTCTGAAGCATATTCATCGGCAAGTAATTTCCAATTGGATATACTGTCAGGGTTCATTTTATTCAATAATGCCCAGTTATAGATTAATTTAGGAGATTTTACACCGTATTTTTCCATTTCGCTATCAAGGTCATTATTTATTTCGGTTGTATTTATTTCTAGAGCTCTGCTTAAAAATTCATTAACAGACTTATAAACATTTTTTTGATTTTCTTCATCAATCATTTCATAATCATTTGACATAGCAAATTTTTCTATTCCTATAATTCCTTTTATATTATTTTGGAGTTCGTTTTTTATTACGGAATTATTGTATTCATTTTGTAATACGGAATACTTTTGATTAGTTTGAGAATAAGGATGTTTTTTAGTGTATTCATAGTTTTCCGAGATGGCATCAAATAATTGACTATCAAGATATTGCATTATAATTGCCGTGTTTAAATCTTTAACAATTTCTGCTTTTTCTCTTTCGTACCTTTGTTTTGCTTTTTTGCTTTTTGTATCAGCATTTTGTTCAAGTTCTTCGATATAATCATCTAATTCTTTGATATATGAATCAAAATCATCTTTTATACCTTTTTTCTTTTTATACTGTTCAACCTGTTCCAGTGCATAATTTAAATCTGCATTGGAGATAGTAATACCTTTTTTTAAAGCATTACAGAGCTCTTCAAGCGAATATCCTTCCTTTGGTCCGTTTATTTTTTGTAATTCTTTTTTTACTTCGGATAATATTGTTAACTGCGTTTTAAGTTCATCTTGCGGAGTTGCAGGTTCTTCAATGGAATCAACAAATTCCGAAATTTCATATAAATTTGAAAAATCTTCAAAATTCTTTCCAAAAACTGCCAAGTTCTTTTTCAAATCTATATTAAGTTTTTCATATATATGATAAATATTATCTTCAGAGTCTTCAAATATTTCACTCAAATTACTTCCAAACAAGAGTGGTTCTTCTCTGTATGATGCAGGAGCCGCTATCATACCAGCAATAGATGCTAATCCTTCAGGTGATATTCCATCTAAAACTTTTGATTCTATAGTTTCAATAAGGCTCAAATTGTCATACCCCCTAACAACAGTTGCCATACTTCCCTTTTGAGTAACCTTAATATCACCGTTATTTTTTGTTAAAAATCCTCTGTCAAGAAGAACTTTAGTGCGTTTTGATGTTAAATCCATCACAGATTGCAAATTTTCTTTTCTTATTTGTGAATCTTTGTTATATACATAGAAAGATTTTTTATAAATTTCTTCAAGAACTCTGTCATCGGGATTATATTGATAATATCCGGTCAAAAATGAATAATCAGGATTATATTTGCTTTTTATAGGATTACATTCAGAATTTTTTAGCGTGTCAAATTCTGCCTGAGTTTTTTTATCAGTAGACAAAGTATAAACATATCCTATATTATCAATACCACGTCTGCCGGCTCTGCCTGCCATTTGTTTAAATTCATTAGGGGTGAGTATTCTTTCAAAATCATGGTTTTGTGTTTTTTCTTTATCGGTCCCCGGTTTATAGGGTCTTGAAATTATTACGGTTTTTGCAGGCATGTTAATTCCTGCTGCTAAAGTCTCGGTTGCAATTACCGCTTTAATAAGTTTCTTTTGGAATAACTCTTCAACAAGTTCTTTTTGAGCCGGAAGTATTCCTGCATTATGAACTGCATAGCCCTTTCTCAATGCTTTGTAGTCCATAGTTTCGCCTAAATAATTTTTTTGTGTATGTTTTTGATAAATTTTATCAATTTCTTCTTTTTCTTCAGGTGTAGTTAAGTCATCACCTTCTAATGATAAATAATCCAAGATTTCATGTGAGAACTTTTTACTGAAAACAAAAAATATTGCAGGAAGTTTTTCTTCTCTTTTTAATAATTTTATTGCTTTTCTGTAGTCACCTAACTGCGGTTTGTTAATTTTATCTGATTCATTATCTTTAGAATATTGGTATCCTTTTGATTTAGCTTTCTTTTCATTTTTTTCTTCATCGATAAAAGATTCTGTTTCTATTTCATTAAATTCTAAAGGAACATGTCGGGCGGATTCAGGTACACTTATTAATTCGGTATTATCCCCTTTTGCGATATTCATCCAGTTTCTTACACTCGGAGCATTACCAATTGTTGCACTTAATGCAAGCATTTGAACATCTTTCGGAGTAAACATAACAGATTCTTCCCACACAGGACCTCTTGATTCATCATCCATATAATGCATTTCATCAAATATTACAGACCCTAGATTATTCATAATTGGCATATCATTATTATATATATTGGAAAGAGCCATATTCCTATATACTTCTGTCGTCATAATTAAAATCGGCGCATCAGGATTTTCTCTTCTGTCACCTGTTAATATTCCAATATTTTCTTCTCCGAATTTTTCTTTAAATTCATTTATTTTTTGGTTGCTAAGTGCCTTTAAAGGTGTTGTATAAAAAGTTTTTTTACCTTCTTGCATGTTTTTTGAAGCCGTATAATATCCGATTGCTGTTTTTCCGGTTCCTGTAGGGGCTTCTACAATGACATTTTTATTATCATTTATTGCTTTAGCTGCCTGGATTTGAAACTCATCAGGCTTACAGTTCGCAGGTAGTTTAAACCAGTTTTCTTTTACTGTTTCATCAAAATTTTTTGATTTAAATGAAACTAAATCCTCTCCTAAATATATTTTTGAGATATTTGTTCCGTTTTCAATTTTATTTGAAGTGACAGGGATTGCTGCTTTTTTATTATTTAGTTTATTTATATTTTTTGTAAATATTAATGACGTAATAGACTCAATTTTCATTTTTTGACCTTTATTAATAATATATAGCAAATAACAGAACAAATATCCGTTATATAATTGTCAAAACTTGAAAATAATTTTTTCGCGTATTCAGGCTCTTTTGTTACAAGAATTTTACAATTTTAATCAATATTTGAATACAAATTCTTTTGGAGAATATTCTTTAATGTATTCAAGCATATCTTCAATGCTTTCTGCAATATAATAAAGGGTTTTTGTTTCCTCTTTTGCAAAATTGTTTTCATATATTGTTTGAAACATAGTAAACAGATTATTATAATATCCGTCAAAATTTAGGAATATAACGGGTTTATTATGATACCCGAGCTGTTTTGCAACAAGTATTTCAAAAATTTCTTCAAATGTTCCGAAGCCGCCCGGCGCCGCCACAAAAATATCAGCATATTTTTCCATTGCAGCTTTTCTTTCTCTCATATCTTTTGTTATAACAACTTTTGCAAGTTTATGATTTTCAAGTCCAAAAGATGCTATGCGCTCAGGAATGACTCCTATTACATCAGCCCCGTTTTTTATGGCATTATCGGCAATTACACCCATCATCCCTACAACAGTTCCGCCATATACCATATTATAATTATTTGAGCCTATACTTTCTCCTAATTGTTGTGCAAACTTATAAAATTTTTCGGGTAAATAGTTGCTTGATGAGCAGTAAACGCAAATTGTCTTTTTATCTTCCATCATAAATCCTTACACATAAATATAATCATTAGTTACAGGCTGCATACCTTTAGCCTTAATTGCATTATACACTTCGATAACATTTCTGTCATCAGATATTATAAACTGGTCATCACCTTTATCATTAGAATTATCACTGTGAGAACCCACGCCCGTACTGACTCCGGCAGATATTTTTGTGGCGGCAAGAGCTAAAACATTGTCACGGAAATCCGCACGTTCTCTGGTTGAAATGGTCAGTCCCGCATAAGGCATAAAGATTCTGTATGCAAGTATAACCTGTAAAAGTTGTTTTTCATGAACATCTTTGGGGTTTATTTTATCATTGTTTATAATCGGCCTCAAACGCGGACAAGAAAATGAAATTTCAGCATGCGGATATTTTTTCTGAAGTAAATAAGCATGCAGCCCTGTTGCGAATGCATCTTTCCTGAAATCATCCAACCCCAGCAGCGCTGCAAATGCAACTCCTCTCATACCTCCTTTAAGTGCTCTTTCCTGAGCATTAAATCTATACGGATATATTCTTTTATGTCCGCCAAGATGGAGCTCTTTGTATTTTTCGGGATTATATGTTTCCTGGAAAACAGTAATATAATCGGCGCCTGATTTTTGAAGATATTCATAGTCCTTAGTGTTCATCGGATAAACTTCAAGCCCTATCATTTTAAAATATTTCCGTGCGGTTTTTACTGCCTGCGCTATATATTCAACGTCTGACATTCTTCGGCTTTCACCCGTTAAGATAAGTATTTCTTCAAGTCCTTGAGCTTTTATTGCCTGCATTTCTTTCTCTATTTCTTCAAGGTTGAGCCTTGCGCGCTTTATTTTATTATGACAATTAAAACCGCAATAAACACAATAGTTTTCGCAATAATTTGAAATATATAACGGTGTAAACAAATAAACATTTGTTCCGAAATGTTTCATTCGTTCTTGTTTCGCTTTAACTGCCATTTCTTCAAGCATATCAGATGCCGCTTCGGATAAAAGTGCTTTATAATCCTCTATAGTGCAAATATCTTTGCCGAGTGCTGTTAATACATCATCTTTTGTATATTTTGTATAGTCATAACTCTCTAAAGCAGATAATACTTTGTCTTGTATATCTGATTCAATAATCTCCATGTCAGAGGTATATGTCATAATATCCTGCATAATGTGACTCCTAATCTAAAATAAAACCGGTTAATGGAGAAGAAGCGCTCGCGCCTTTATCTTTGACTCTTCCCAATTTTGCAAGATAAGCTTCTCTTCCGGCTTCTATTGCTTTTTTAAATGCACCTGCCATTTGTACTATATTCCCTGCCGTTGCTATCGCCGTATTGGTCATAACGGCCGACGCACCCATTTCCATAGCTTCACATGCCTGAGATGGCCTTCCTATACCGGCGTCAACAATTATCGGCAGGTCGATTTCATCTATAAGTATTTGTATGAATTCTTTTGCGCATAACCCTTTATTTGACCCTATTGGTGCTGCAAGGGGCATAACCGAAGCTGCACCGGCGTTATATAAATCTCTTGCTGTATTTAAATCGGGGAACATGTACGGCATTACAATAAAGCCTTCATTGGCAAGTATCTCTGTTGCTTTAACCGTTTCATAGTTATCGGGAAGCAAATATTTTGAATCTTTCATTATCTCAATCTTAACAAAATTTCCGCACCCGGCTTCTTTTGCCAATCTTGCAATTCTGACAGCCTCCTGTGCATTCCTTGCCCCTGAAGTATTGGGAAGAAGTGTGACATTTTTCGGTATAAATTCGGTTATATTTTCTTTATCATTTGTATTTGTCCGCCTTAGTGCCAATGTAATGATTTCAGCTCCGGCATGTTCAATTGCCGCTTTTATAAGTTCTACATTATATTTTCCCGACCCCAGTATAAATCTTGAATTAAACTCTTTGCCACCAATTATTATTTTATCGAAATCTGCCATTTTTACCTCCACATCTATTGTGTTATTTTAATTCGGAATCATTTATTTCCCCAAATATAAAAAAAGCACATGAAGGAATATCCTGCACCAAAGGTGGTACACCCCTTCATGTGAACAATCACAATCTAATATTAATTATAAGAAAACAAATTCTACTGTCAACATTTTTAATTATCAGATTTAACAAATTCGAATAATTTTGTATAATAATTATTGTAATGCTAAAATATTTATTAAAATTATTTTATTTGTTTTATTGAATTTCCAAAAGTAAGTTTGTGAATTCGATGTCATCATAGTCAATTTCTGTAGTTTTGTATAAATTATGTCCTGCTTTTATTGTTATATTATTTTTTTGATTAGATTTTATTAAGCCTTTCGGAATACTAATTTTTTGATTATCGCCGTTAATTTTGATTTCCGCAATTTTATTTCCGTTAAAAAAAACTTCCGGCGGACTTGCATATGCTGTCAAGACTTTTGATTGTTCCAGTCTTTGAGCTTCAATGGTATCTATTCCTATTATTGAACCGATTATAAGAAAAATATTTTCATTTTCTTTAAAGGGCTTTATGTCAAAATCTTTCGAGAAGAAAGCTCCAATAGAATTCAGACTAAAATCCGAAGCATTTGCACTTCTCACTGAAAACGAGTCATCACCAAGATGAATCATATTAGTATCAACTATAATATCATTTGGAGTCGTTTTTTCTATACCTACTTGGATGGGTTTTGTTGAAGAGTCTGATAAAGTCATTGAATAAGGTTTATATCCTGATTTTTCAACTGACATTATAGTGGGCGAATTAATTTTTGTTTGGAGTTTAAATGTTCCGTCTTTTTTAGTTTTTGTTTCATAGTTTTTTGAAGGGATTTTTATTAAAACCCCCTCCAGTGGTAGATTTGTTTGATTATCAAAAATTTGGTTTTCATTTTTCTTTGTTGCTTTTGTTACTTCTCCCGTTATGGTTTTAGAAAAACAGGGCAGATTTATTAATAATAAAATTAATATAATAATAAATTTTTTCATATCCTTAACCTTGGTTGCTTTGATTTATTATAATTACAACCGAACTCAAAATTTTCAATAATTCCAAAATAATCTTGAAATTGTGAAAATCTTGAGCCGTTTTTATAGTTTAGAAAAATATTTCAAGAAATAATATAGAAAACATGGTATATCTCTCTGTTTAATGTTAAATTTGTTTAGTGAGTTGTTAATTTAATTATTCGCTTTTATGTTTTATTTTATAATATGTTACAATTTGTAAATACAAGTTTTTACCAGTTATAAAAGCTTTTTAAAGTATTTTGTAAAAATAAATAATAAGTACTAACAATTTTTTTTATATTCTTATTTTTAAAATGTTGTAGAATAGTATTTGTTAAAAAAGAAAGGTGTGTTCATGAGTATAAATCCTATAGGTCAAGGCGTATTATCAGCTCCATATTCAGCCGAGTATGTTAAAAATACTGCACAAAAAATTATGTCGGAAACATCGAAAATGTCAAAAAAAGATAAAATTATCGAAAAGGCCATTAATGGTGTAAAAAATTCTGAAGTAAAAGATTCATTTATAAAAGGTGCGAATTGGCCGGCAAGTGCTGAAAAAATTATAAAAGGCAGAAAAACAAAATTAGCTGCCGGTATAGCAGTCGCAGCTGCTGTAATTGGTGTCGGTGCTAAATTTGTTGCCGATAAAATAAAAGCTTCAAAAGCAGAGCCTGCTGAAAAAGCTGCAGAATAGTCATAAATTTGTAAGTTAAAAAGGAGAACAATTTTGTTCTCCTTTTTTTGTTAACATAATTTAAAATTAATTCATATAATGATTTATTTGAATTATAATCAAAAAACAATCTATAGGTTAGGAGAATATTTATGAAAAAATTTCTTAAAATAGCGGGGATATTAGTTATAACGCTTATTATAGTTTTATATCTTTCATTTTTGTTTATATTGCCTCGAGCTGTGGATTTAAACAAATTTAAACCCGAACTTCAAAAACTTGTTAAAGAGCAAACAAATCTTATTTTAGATTTTGATAATCCTAAAATTACTGTTACTCCCTTGTTATCTGCCGGTGTAAAAGCTGATAATTTGAGTATTAAACTTCCTGATGAGTCTGATTTGATTTCTGCAGATTCTTTTACCGGAAGAATAGCGCTGCCAAGTTTGTTATTCCTGACTGTTAAAGTTTCAACTGCAGTTATTGATAATCCTGTTGTTAATATTGATGTTATTGATAATAAAGCTTTTAAAGCTGTTAAAGCCTATGAAGAAATACTTGATTTAAAAGAAGAAAATATTGAACAAAATATTCAATCAGAGCAAAAACCTGTTATAGATCCTGCTTTGATAAAAATTCTTGTTCCAAAAGTTCAAATTAATAACTATGTTGTAAATGTTAATGATTTAAAAACGGGTGATTTCCTTAAATTAAGAGGAGATGAGTTGTTATTAGGCTATAAAAACGGTAAAACTGCATCAGTTAAAACAATAGCAGAATTATATTTAAATGATAAGAAAAATATAACTGCAAATATTGATATTGACACAATTATACCGCAAGCAACAAAATTAGATGAAGAAGATGATAAAGCTCAAAGAGTTGAAATTCCTTTTGTAAATCCTGTTGCAATGTATAAAGCTTACGATTTAAAAACTAATATTGATTCAAAAATTAAAATTAGAGAAAAAGATAATTTGATTGTTGCAAACGGGTATTTTAATATCGATAATTTTACATTAAACCTTGCGGGTATGCAGCTGCCTGAAAGCAAGTTCCATTTGAAATCAAGAGGAACTAAAGCCGATTTGGATACTGATTTATATATTACAAAAGAAGAAAAAATTACTCTTTTAGGTATGTTAAATTATGACAAAAAACCTTCAATGGATATGAAAATTAATACAAATGATATTCATCTTGATAATGTCATAAATTTAGTAAAAGCAACTCTTGATTCACTTCATATTAAACATGAGCTTGACCCGATAAAAGGTGAAGGTTTCTTTACTGCAGACACATATATAAAAACTGATTTTAAAAAACTTAAATCAGATGGTAACATTATAATTAGTGATTGTATTGTAAAAAATACAAAAACAAATACAGAACTTGCAAAAGTTAATTCTGTAATTTCTCTTGACAACAGTATCCTTAAATTTATGGATACGGTTGTTATAGTTGCCGATACATTGTTTAAAATAGACGGAACAATTGATGAAAAATCTAATGCGGATATTTATTTGGTAATGGAGAAAATGCCGCTTCAAAAGCTTTTTACAATGTTTTTACCTGCTGAAATAAATAATACCTATACAGTCAATTCAGGTTTTATCAATTTGTCTGCAGATATAAAAGGTGAACTGAAAAAAGCGCTTGCTAATTTAACATTAACGGTAAATAATGTTTCGTTATTAGACAAAGTGAATAAAATAAATTATTTGAATAATATATTAACTGCGGAATTCAACAGTGATTTTAAATCTACAACCGGGAAGATTACAAATTCAGATTTTAAACTGACAATGAATGGTGCTTCTGTTGATTGTGACAAATTTGTAGTAACAATAGGAGAGAAAGACATAGTTATAGAACCTTCATCTGTAAAAATTAATAATTCCGGTACAATTAGTTTATCAGGACAAATTAAAAACTATTTAAAAAATCCCGAATTTAATTTTAATGCAGACGGTACAGTTATAAATAAAGATTTAAAACAATTTTTTGGACCGGATTTGGCAATTTTTATTAAAGAAAAAGGAAGCTTGCCGTTAAATGTTAATATTACCGGCGACAGTAAAAAGCAAACTCTTGTTGCTTCAATTGAAGCAAATAAGGATAATTATATTACTCCTGTAGACATTAAAAATGTAGAAAATCAAAATACGATTTTAAAAACCGTTATTGATTTTAAAGGTGACAGGTTAAAGATTAAAGATACAGGGTTTTATATAAAAAATACAACTCAAGACCCTGATGACCCTGAAAAACAAATTATTTCATATAATGAAATAGTTTCTGTTGACGGAACAATTACAAAATTAGATACGACAAATCCGAACATTAATCTTATAAAAGTTAAAATGCCGACTGAATTAAAGGCTTCAATTTGTGCATTCCCTCAATCTTCATTAAAAACAAAAGGTTCAATGTTTGTATTTGGTGATTTAAAAGCTCCAAGGGTTAGAGGTGAATTTGATGTTTGGAATATATCAATTCCCGAATTAATGCTGAGTGCTGATAAAATTGCCGCAAAATTTGAAGGCAAAGATTTGGATGTTGATATGAAAAATATCAATGCAAACGGCTCAGACTATAATATTTTAATGAACGCGGATTTAACGCCTTCAAAATATTTTACGATTAAAAATTTAAATTTAATTTCTAACTTAACTGATGCTGATGAACTTATGAAAGTATCAGATGCAGCGATGAAGTATATGCCTGCTTCTTCATCAGGTTCAGGGGCTTCGTCTTCTTCTCAGGCTGATATTCCTGCAATTATAAAAGACGGAAATATTGATATAAAACATATTAAAACCGGAAATATTAATTTATATGATACAACGGGTACAATTGCACTGTTAAATAATATTTTCTATGTAAATAACCTTGTAACATCAGGCTTTGACGGAAAAATTAAAGGTGATGTTTCAATGAATCTTTTAACAAGTGAAATAAAAGCAGTATTAAAAGGAAATGGTCTCGACGTAGAAAAAACATTGTTAGATGCGGCTGCAATGAAAGATACTTTAACCGGTACTATGGACTTTAATGCTGATTTATCTTTAAGAGGCTCAACATATGAAGAACAGATGAAAACGTTAAAAGGTAAAGTTAATTTTACAATGAAAGATGGTTCACTCGGACCATTTGGTAAATTGGAAAACTTAATTATGGCAGAGAATATAAGAGAGAATGCATTCTTCCAATCATCAATAGGTGCGGTTTTAAATTCCTTATTATCTTTTGATACAGCTCATTATAATTCTTTAAAAGGTGTATTATCGTTTAATAACGGAGTAGTTGATATTAACCCGATTACATCTTCAGGAAATATAATGGGTACATACATATTTGGTGATTTTAATTTGTTATCAAATGTTGTTGATGTTAAATTAAGAGGAAGATTAGGTTCTCAAGTTTCCGATTCAATGGGGCCTTTGGCGATGTTGAATCCGGTTAATCTTGTTAAGGCAACACCCGGTATGAGCTTAGTTTTGGGTAAGTTGTTCTTCTTGTTTACAGAGGTTGTTACTGACTCTGAAATGGCGCAAATTCCTTCTTTGGGGAAAGATATATCGGATACTAATTCAACCAAGTTTCAAGTTGTTATAAGAGGAGATGCAGCAAAACCGTTAACTCTTGTTAAATCATTTAAATGGCTTGCACTTCAATCTGATATGGATAAAGCACAGGAATATTTAAATACAATACCTGCAGATACTTTACCGATAGATATAACAACTTTGGATAAAGAACAGATAAAAACTCAAGTAACTGAACAGGCAAAGAAAACTATTGAAGAAGCTGCTTCGGGAATAGTTACAGAGGAAACAAAGCAGACAATAAAAGAAGGAAAGGAAGCGGCAGAACAGGTTAAAACTTTATTAAATGATAAAGAAGAAACTAAAAAGGTCATAAAAGAAACTGCTAAAAATAAGTTAAAAGGATTTTTAACTGATTTGGCAGCGCCTGTTTCTGAAACTACAGAAGAAACAACTGTAACCCCATCTGAAGAATAATTAAGTTTTTTTGAAAACGAAAATGGTAAAGTATATATTTATACTTGCCATTTTTATATATTATTGCTCCTCCCCCCCCCCTTTGACTAAATATAAAAAAATGTTATACTAGTCCATACATAATGAAATGAAAGGTTAAGTATGGAACTTTGGATGCTTTTTGTTATTATTGCAGTAATTGCATCGGTATTAGAGATTATAGTCCCTACTCTTTTTTGTATAAATTTTGCATTTGCAGGTATAATAACTGCAGTAATCTCAATCTTTTGGGGGAATTTATCGGAATTAATATTAGTATTTTTAGCAATTTCTCTTCTATCAATATTATTTATTAAACCGCTTTTGACAAATTTATTAAAAAAAGAACAGGGAGCGGATTTTAATTCCGAGTATATCGGGAAAATAGTAAAAACTATTGAGCCTGTTAGTGCTACAAAAGGTGCAGTGACAATATATGATGAAAGGTGGGAAGCAAGAACGGTTGATGCTTGCGAAGAAATTCCCGAAGGCTGTGATGTAAAAATTGTTAAAAATGACAGTTTAGTTTTGTTTGTAGAAAAAGTATAAAGGAGATAAAAATGTTTTTTGTTGGTATTGTTGTAATTATAGCGGTTATAATATTTGTAATTAAATCAATGATAATTGTAGAGCAGCAGGAGGCTGTTATTATTCAAAGATTAGGTCAATATTATAAAACTTTGACTCCGGGGCTTCAGTGGATAGTTCCGTTTATAGATGCACCGCGTCCTATGTTAAAACTTATAAAACAAAAAGGAATTGACGGAAGAACATATTCGACTATGAATTATTCAACAAGAATTGATTTGAGAGAAACGGTTTATGATTTTCCCCGCCAAAACGTTATTACAAAAGATAACGTAACAATAAGCATTAATGCATTATTATATTTTCAAATAATTGATGCAAGAAAAGCTGTTTATTCAATTGAAAATCTGCCGGAAGCTATTGAGAAACTGACTCAAACAAACTTAAGAAACCTTGTAGGGCAGCTTGCCTTGGATGAAACTCTTGTTTCACGTGATACAATTAACGATAAATTAAGAGAAGTTTTGGATAAAGCAACGGACAAATGGGGTGTTAAAGTAAACCGTGTTGAACTTCAGGATATTGTTCCTCCGGCTTCAATTCAACAGGCAATGGAAAAAGAAAAGAAGGCAGAACAGGATAGACGTGCTACAATCCTTGAAGCAGAAGGTATAAAAAAATCTGCGGTATTAAAAGCTGAAGGTGAAAGAGAAGCTGCTATTAATCAAGCTGAAGGTGAAAAACAGGCAGAAATTTTAAGAGCTCAAGGTATTGCTCAGGCTCGTATTATTGAAGCTGATGCAGAAAAAGAGGCTATAAGCAGAATTATCAGTGCTCTTGCCGATAAAGGAAAACCCGATCAGTATTTAATTGCAATGAAATATTTGGAAACTCTTTCTCAAATTACTTCGGGAGAAAATAATAAGGTTGTTTATATGCCTTATGAAGCAACCGGAATTTTGAGTTCCGTTGACGGTATTAAACAAATGTTTGATAAAAAATAGTTACATTTCACAAAATAGGGTTATTTGTAAACAAGAGGAATAATTAAATTTATTCCTCTTGTTTGATATAAAATAATCTTATGGAAAATAAGAAATGTGTATATGAAAAACTTATAGAATATAAACGCGGAACTTTAATCGAACAGGTTCATTACGGGTTGATAGTCCATGTTAACAAAAGTGGGATTATTAATAAAATAGGAAATGATAACGGATATAAATTTTATCATCGTTCTTGTATGAAACCTCTTCAGGCTGCTATGGTATTTGATTTAAAGCTTGATGAAAAATATCATTTTTCACTGGAAGAAATTGCGCTTTTCGGAGCTTCTCATACAGGGGATATAATACATCAGGAAAAAGTGCTTTCCGTTTTGGAAAAAATCGGTTTAAAAGAAGATGATTTGTTGTGTCATGAACATTCTCCCTTAAGCAAAAAAGAACAAATAAGACTATTAAAAAGTAATCTGCCGGAGAGAAAAATACATAATAATTGTTCGGGTAAACATGCCGCAATGCTTACAATCTGTAAAAATATGAATTATCCTTTATCAAATTATAAAGATATGAATCATCCTTTAACAAAACTTATTTTGAATAGAGTTTGTGAACTTTGTGAAATTAATTATAAAGATTTAATTGTAAGTAAAGATGGGTGCGGGCTGCCGGTACTTGCTACTCCTCTTGAGAATTTAGCCAAAGGATTTCTTAACTTATTTACGGATATTAAATATAAAAAACTTACTGATGCATTTTTAAAATATCCTTATTTAATAGGCGGAGAAGGCAGATTGGATTCAGAAATTATAAATTTTTCCGATAATTTGATTGCAAAAGTAGGTGCCTGCGGCTTATGCTGTGTTGTTAATTTGGAAAAAAATGAGTGTATTGTTGTAAAAATAGCGGATTCAAACATGGAAGCAAGAAGTATTGCCGTTATTAGTGCTCTTTCACAATTAAAATGGCTGAAAGATGAATCTTGCAGCCGATTAAATAAACTATATACAAAAGAAATACTATCACAAGACGGAGATATATTAGGCATGATATCTCCGTGTTTTAATATTACTAAGCAAATGTTTTAAATGAGTCTTCAATATTTTTATTAATAATTTCTTTTACGGAATCGATTTCCGTTTCAACTGATTGTTCCTGTGTTTCAACCTGTTCAAGCCTTAGTTCCAGGAGTTGATCACGTTTTTGGATTTCTTTCATTGCAGCTTCATATTCGGCTTCTGCAGCAGCATCATCCGCAGTATAATAAACTTCTGAAATAGCAGAAGAACCTTGCCAAACTATGTCTTCCCAACCGTCTTCTTCGCTTGTTGAAACTTGTTGCAACAGCCATTCTCCTGATGTTAACATTTGCTGCAGATATTCAGGGTCTTTGCAGTTTTCATCATAAAGATAATGTTCATTCTCATTTTTTAAAGCTGAATTTATATTGTTTACCAATTCAATATTTATTGTGTCGGTTCCGTAGTGTGACTCATAATAATTTTTTAAATCCGAAAGATTATAACCGCTTACATTGTTCAATTCATCCCCGTCTAAATCTGACATATATTTTTTTATAAAATCAGAAGTTGAAGTGATTGATTCTGTTACATCGTTACCTTCTTCATCTTTTGATGTTACATTAAGAGAGTAACTTTTTGATGGAACTACGACATTTCCGTTAAGGTCAACAATTCTCATACACAATCCTGAAAATGGATCCTGGCTTGTAATAATATCATAGGTTAATTGCTGTGTACCACCTTCTGCTGTTGTTGCCTGCAAGACAGTATTATTCATTGCCTCATTGTATTTTTCTGCAATTTCTTGAGTTTCTGAAGCAAGAGCAAGTCTTTGCTGCGATATTTGTTGTCCTTCATAAACTAAATCGCTCATTCTTGCTGTTAAACATAAATAACGTCCTTGTGATGCGGCTAATCCCATTATTTGATTACTCCTTTGTTTATTTTTATATTAATAACGTCGGCACAGTTATCAATATACTTGAGTATTCAAATAAAAATATTTACATTATTTTACAATCTGAAATGAAAAACATTTAACCTATATCCCAGCGGCCGCATGTACCGCCCCATCTGGCAATGATTTTATCTGATTTATTTTTGAGGTCTGTTGATGTTATTTCGCCTTCAACAATTGTTATAACTTCACAATTATTTGAGCAGCCCGTGCATTGATTTGTATATGAGTTAAAATCAATATCTCCGACTCTAAAACCTTTAAATCCTGTTGCTTTATTGTTGTACTGATGGTTTTCCATTGCTAGAAGAGCTGCACCTATTGCACCCATTGTCTGATGATTATCAGGTACTACAATTTTTGTATTTAATGCCTCTTCAAACGCTTTGACCATGCCTGAATTTGTGGCGACACCTCCCTGAAAAGTAACAATAGGGAAAATTTCTTTACCTAGAGCAAGATTACTTAAATAGTTTCTTACTAATGCTTGACATAAACCATAAAGTAAATCTTCAACAGGGTAGCCTAATTGCTGTTTATGAATAAGGTCACTTTCCGCAAATACTCCGCAGCGGCCTGCAATTCTTGCCGGTGATTTTGATTTGAGTGCTATTTCTCCGAAATTTTGAATTGGAACATTTAATCTAGATGCTTGTTGGTCGAGAAAGCTTCCTGTTCCTGCTGCACAGACAGTGTTCATTGCGAAATCCGTAACAATTCCATCACGAAGTATAATTATTTTGCTGTCCTGACCGCCTATTTCAAGAATAGTTTGAACCCCTGGTACATATGTGCTTGCAGCAACAGCATGTGCTGTTATTTCATTCTTTATAATGTCTGCTCCAACTAAAGCACCGGCTAAATTTCTTCCGGAACCGGTTGTTCCGACTCCTAAAATATTATATTCGGTCTTTGCTTGTTTTTCTATGTTTTTTAATGATGTTTGAACAGCAACTACAGGTTTCCCAGATGTTCTTGTCATAAAGCCGTCTATAAATTTACCGTTTTCGTCAACAATTGCGGCTTTTGTTGTTACCGAACCTACATCTATTCCTAAATATGCATTTAACGACATTTTTCTTCTCCACTACTCTTACAATATTGTACTAAGAAAATAATTAGCTTTAAATAATCTTTTGTAAATTTTGTAAAAATATATATACAAATAATAGAAAAATTAACAACTTTAATTTATCTTATGCATTATACGATATGTAAGAAAGGTTTTTTATGTTTAAATGAACAATTTGTTTTCTGATTATTTGAAATATAGAACCCATATTGATGAATACAAAGAATGGCAGCAGAATACAAAAAACCATAAGGGTTTTGATATGAGAATGCATGGAGGATTCGAACAAGAAACCCTGGATGCGGATTCGCTTAAAAAAAAGGCAAAAATTTTAACCGAACCTATTTTACTTTTTGATTACTATGAACATGAAAAAACTGAAGATTCAGAAACTTTCTTTCAAACTTATAACATAGAATTAATGTCTGTTACTACACTTTTGTGCTCTCTTCCTATTGCAATTACAAAAGCGATTCCATTTTTGAACAGGCATGCAGATAAAAATAAAATTTTAGCTAAAAGCTCTTTGGCTTTAAATAATTACAAAAATAAATCTTTTAACTTGGCTGGCAAAAACATGCCTCTTTCTAAGTTAATGACAGCTGTATTTGCAATTGGCAGCGGAATTTTTTATATAAAGGGAATGAAAGATTCAATGCATTCTCAATTGGGACTTATCAGAAAGGCAAGTTTTGATGCATCTCAACATATTATTGATAATCCTAAATTATTTGCAGATTTAACTCAAGAACAGGAAAAACAAGTCCAAGATATTGTTTCTGCCGAAAAGAAAACAGATTCCGCTTTGATTAATAAACTCAAAGATAAAGTAGATATTAAATCTTCTTTTAAATCCGTAAAAGAGTATAACTATAATAAGAAAAAATACGAGAAAGAAAAGTCGGTATACTTTGAAAAACTTAATTCAAAGAAAAACATAAGATTAAACGCTTCAGAGGAAAAACAAGCAAAAGAAAATCAAATTCTTTTTGAGAATCTTATAAAAAATGTTGAACATGATGTTTTAGTTCCTCTTCAAAGAGTTGAAACTGTTTCGAATATAGCATACTCTGCAATATTTACCGGCGGTTTTTTGGAATATTTAATATCTGATAAGCTTGTTGAAGTAATGCACGTAAAAAATAAACCGCTTCAACTTGCAATGAAAATAGGGGTACCTTTATTAACCTATTTACTTTTGAATAAAAATATTTCTGATATAGAAAATAAAGCTATACTTGCAACAAAATATAAACATTTGAAAAAATTCAGTGAAAATCCGCTTGAATATACTTCAACAGAAGAACAAAAAAAAGAACCGCTGTTTAAGTTTTTAAAGAATGTTTATCATGACATGAAAGAATACGATAAATTTGAACAAAATGAACTTCCTGAAATCAAACAAAGGATGCAGGCAAAAAAACAAATAAATATTACAAAAGAACAAGAGCGTGAAGCAAAACTTCTTCAGAAAAATACTTCTATGGTATTGAATAATCAACGTGAAAGGCTTTATGAACAGACTGTCGGTATAGAATCATTATCAGAAACAATTTTAGGTCCGATTGATATATTATCAACAGCTTTGGGTGTAAAAATAGGAAGTCTTATGACAAAAAAATTAACAAACCATAAATTATCGGGCATGTTTAAAGGAATTGGTGCCGTTATTGCGTTTATTCCGGCGGCTATTGCAGAAGCAAAACTGACAAAACAGCAAAAAACTGCCGAAAAAATTGCTTCAATGCTCTCAATAAAAGATATGGAAGATTATCGTAAATTCGCACCTGAAGAACAAAATTGCACTTCTTCTTTTTCTTCAAATATATTTAATGATTTTATAAGATAATATTTTTTTTTTGATATAATTATAGCCATGGTAAAAAGATGGGGAATATAGGGTGATATTTTTTGGAGGTATGTAGAATTGCTAAAGAGGGCTAATTTTATTGATTGTGTTATATCATCTGCAATTTCCCTGTACGCTTGTATTATTTTGTATTCAATACTATATCCGGTTTGTAATTATTCTAATTTAAAAGACTTTTATGTTGGAGAAACTATATATTTTGACCACAATAAGTATTTAGATTTAGGAATAGTTTTTATATATATTCTTTTATTTTTCTGTGTAATTCCTTTTATTATTTTTCTAAGAGAAAAATTGATTAAAATACAACTTCCTAAAATTTCACTGCCAAAAATACAAATAGGTAAATACCCCCAATTTATTTTTAAATATCAATGGATAGGGCTTATTGGGTATTTAACTCTGTATCCTATGAACGGGCAAATATATCCTTTGGTTATCCTTTTAATTGCCATGTTAATAGGTATATCGTTAATTGATTTATATATGATGAGAAAAAGAGGAGATTGTGAAAAATTCTCAAACTGGGTAATTACATCAGTTCTTTTGATTTTATTTGTTAATTTGTACTTTCCTGTTTCTGCTCCGGGAGATATGCACCATTGTGGAGAAACATATGCAACCTTTTTAATGCATGATAAATTTAACCTTGCTTATTATAAAGATATAATGCTTGTTCACGGCTACAGCGATGTTGCTTTTGGATTTATAGGTAAATATATTTTTTTGGATAATACTGTATATGGTTATAAATTAGGTGAATTATTACTGTCTAATATTTATTTTGTTTTTATATCCGTTATGCTGCTTTACATATTTAATTCTTCTAAAATCTTTGTTGTGCCTTTTTTGTGTCTTGTTCCTGATTTAATCCAGTTTTTTATTTGCAGTTTTCTTCTTTTATTAAAAAAGGAGATATTTAATAAAAAATTTACCTGGCTTATATTGTATATTATTATGTCATATATTTTTATGATGTATAGGACAACAATAGGTTCATTTTGGGTTTTGGCGAGTTTACCTGTTGCGGTTTATATACTGTACCAATTTTTAAAATCCGTACGGGGAGGGGTAGAAAAAAACAGTATTTTAAAAATAGTGCTTTTGATTTTATTACCTGTTGTATTTTTTATAATAGGACATGATGTAATAATTAGTTATTTAAAAGAAGCAAAATATTATGTGGATGGTAATCTATATGCATTCGGACTTAACTTAAAACCTTTCAGATATTTTACATATCCTATTATAGAATCATTTCATTATGTTATAAGATTTTTTGTATATATTGTTTGTCCGTTTTTTATTGTTGAACTAATAAAAGAATTTTCAAAAAAAGAAAGAAATATAAGATTTATATGTTTTTTAATTTTTGTTGTTTTATTGCCTATATTTTCGATAAATTATTTGATGGGAAGAATAGACGGATATGGAGATTCCAGGACTTTACTGTATTCATTGCCATATATTTGGATAATAGTTCCGTATTTCCTGTACACAAAATACAAAGATAATATCATATTAAAAATTTTCTTGATAATTCTATTTATGCTGATAATTTATAAACCTTTAGGAAAATTAATTTATACATATACGGATAAATTCTATCAAGAAAAGCAATCTAAAAAAGAAACAATATTAAATAATGTAGGTGATGCAAATATATATTATCAAGATATAGTTGAAAACTTAAAAATATTGGTTGATACAAATTCTGACCAAAATGATGTTTACCTTGATTTAATCAATTCAGGCATGAATTATTTATATTTGGATAAACCTATTCCGATTAAATATGTATCATTTTATAATTCAATATCAACCAAGCAAGCTTTAAATTCTGTTGAAAGAATAAAAAATAATCCACCAAAAGTTATAGTAATAGGCAGTTCAAATTTTATGTGTTTTGATAAAGCTTATTTATCTTTAAGAATGAACCCGTTGTATCGTTGGTTATTTTTAAATAACAATTATGAAATAATAGTTTCAAAATATTATGCGATTTTAGTTAAAACAGAATATCCTATAGTCTATACAAAAGAAATATTAAAAATGTTAGACTTTTTGATTCTAAAATTAGAAGATGCGAATATAAAACTAAAATTTCTTCCCGAAGTTTGGGCAAACTCGTTAAATACTCTGCCAATGATGGAAATAAAAAAAGAATATGACTTAAAAACTAATAAACATAATAATACAACTGATATTATAATAACTTTTAAACAACCAATAAAAGGTTCTGAAATTGATTTATTGTATTTTAATCCTTTTAATATAAAAGATAATAAATATGTTGTATCAGTTAATAATTCAACATCAAATATAATGGCAGAATCAAAAACAGGGCATATACTCTTACCGATGGACGCTGCTCCTTCATGGCTGCTAAATAAGTCATTGAGTGAAATTAAATTAAAGATAAACAAAGATATTAATATTAACGATTTACAAATAAGATTTTACAAACGTAATTCATCATTGGAAATCTGATTTTCGTGACAATAAAATATCTTTATACTAGAATTAAATATGTTCGGGCAAAATTGCTCAAAAATGAATTAGCAAAACTGTTTAAAGAGGATTTAAGAAATGAAGATATCACTTGAGTGGTTAAATGAATTTGTAGATATAACTGATTTGACAACGGAACAAATAGTTCATGAGCTTACAATGTCAGGATTGGAGGTAGAAGAAGTTGAATCAGTCGGTGCAAAATTTACAAATATAGTCACGGCAAAAATAAAGGCAATAAAACAGCATCCGAATGCCGATAAACTCCACCTTGTTGATGTTGACTTGGGTAATTGTGTAAAAACAGTTGTATGCGGCGCTCAGAATATAAAGGAAGGCCAAATAATACCTTATGCGTCTGTTGGCTCAAAAGTTCTTTCAAGAAAAACAGGTGAACAGTTTGAACTTACTCCTGCCGTTATAAGAGGGGTTGAATCACAGGGCATGTTATGTTCTCAGGATGAACTCGGGCTTGAAGGTTTGCAGGAAGAGGACGGAATCCTTATTTTGAACAGACTTTATGATAATATTAAATTGGGTATAAAACTTGAAGAATTACTTAATATAAAAGAAGATACGATAATAGATGTTGCTCCGACACCGAATCGAGGAGATGAAATGTCTGTTATCGGAGTAGCAAGAGAAATAGCTTCTTTATTTAATAAGAAATTGAACTTTTCAAAACTTGAATCAGTTAGCGATTTATCTACGGATAAATTTAAAGTTGAAATTCTTGATTCAGAGGCTTGTAAATATTATTCTGCCGGATTATTGAAAAATGTGGTTATAAAACCTTCTCCCGATTGGATGAAAAGAAGACTTGAAGTTTCGGGTATCCGTTCAATTAATAATGTTGTTGATATTACAAACTATGTTTTGTTGGAATACGGTCAACCTTTGCATGCTTTTGATATGGATAAACTCGACGGTTATATATGTGTAAGAAGGGCAAAAGAGGGAGAAACACTTGTTACTCTTGACGGAATTGAGCGTAAATTAACAAATGATACAATCTTGTGTGCTACTAAAGAAAAAGGAGTCTGTATTGCAGGAGTATTTGGTTCTGAAAATTCTGAAATTGATGATAATACAAAAAATATTGTGTTAGAATCCGCATATTTCACTCCTCATACAAACAGAAAGAGTTCAAGAAGCGTAGGTTATCACTCTGAAGCCTGTGCAAGGTTTGAACGCGGAGTTGATATTCATTCTACTAAACCTGCATTATTGCGTGCTATGCAGCTTTTAACTCAATATGCAGATGCTAAAGTAGACGGAATTGTGGAAACAGGCAAAACAGAACTTGAAGATGTAATTATTACTTTAAGATTTGCACAGGTTAAAAGATATTTAGGTGCTGAAATACCGGCGGATAAATGTATAGAAATACTCAAAAATTTAGGTTTTGAACTTTTGGGAAAAAATGATGCCGCAGCAAGATTTAAGACTCCGAGTTTTAGAATTAACGATGTAAAACAAGAAGTTGATTTGATTGAGGAAATTGCAAGAATATACGGATATGATAAAATAGTTCCTGAACTTCCTAAAAAGACACAATCCCCGAATATTACAGAAGAAACAAAATTATTAAAAGCTGTAAATCAACTATTTCTCGGGTTCGGTTTTAATGAGGCCGTTACATCTTCTTTAATAGGAGAACCTCTGTTGAATCAATTCGGGTTAACATACAACAAAGAGGAAGCAGTATTTGTTCAAAATCCTCAGTCTGATGAACATACAATGCTCCGACAGACAACTATTGCAAGTATTTTAAATACATTAAAATATAATTTTGATAACGGGCAAAAAAATGTTTGGATATATGAAATAGGAAAAACTTATTTTATAAAAGCCCCGGCAGAAAAAATAAACAGTGGTGTAGAAGAAAATCAAATGATTTCAGGGGCTTTAACCGGAGAAACAAATAATAATTTATGGAAGAAGCTGCCAAAGGCTGATTTTTACACTTTAAAAGGTGTTATGGAAAGTTTGTTTAGTTTGTTAAATATTTCACAAAGAGTTAAACTTTCACCTGCTGAAGATTGTTCATATTTGCACCCGGGAAGAAGTGCAAAAGTAGTTCTTTTAAGTAAAACTCCCGAAGTAATAGGATACTTTGGTGAACTTTATCCTACAATAAAAGATAAGATGAAAATTAATCAGGATGTTTATATTTTTGAACTTAATTTGGGTAAACTTATAAAAGCGGCAAATATATCAACCGTAAAATATAAACCTGTTTCACCGTTTGGAGAGGTTCAAAGAGATATTTCATTCTCTATAGAAAAAAATATTTCAAATGAACAGATAGTACTTGCAATCAAAAAATGTTCGGATTCAAAATTATTTAAAGGAGCAAATTTATTTGATATTTATGAGGGAGAACATATTCAAGAAGGTTATAAAAGTTTGGCATACAGAATAACAATTCAAGATGAAGAAGCAACTTTAACTGATGAAGTAATTGAAAAAGAAGTTAATTCAATCAAATCAGGTTTAATGAAAAAATTTAATTCAATTACTTTTAGATAAAATTATTCAGGAGATGTAATTATGTATACAATAAAAGAAGTTTCGGAAAAAACTGATGTATCAGAACATACATTAAGATTTTGGGCAAAAAGCGGTTTTTTCCCTTTTGTTCAAAGGAATCAAAATAACATATGAATGTTTACTGATTCAGACCTTGAGTGGGTTAAAATAGTTAAATGTTTAAGGTCTGTAGGCACGGAAAATAAATCAATAAAAAAATATATTGATCTTTGTATAGCCGGTGATTCTACCATAAAAGAAAGATATAATATAATTATAGAAACAAAGGAAAAAGCTTTAAAACAAATGGACGATTTAAAAAAGCAGTTGTTTTTACTTGATTACAAAGAAAGCTTTTATAAAAACTTAATAAAAGGGAAATTAAAAGATACTTGGAATCCAATGAACAATATGTCAAAAAATAATGATAAAGCTGTATAAAAAAGAAGGCCAATATTGGCCTTCTTTTTAAAAATTATTCAACATCTACATTTATTTCTTGTTCTATTTCTGCTAATACCTCCATTCTATACTGTGATTTATCATTTAATAAGGCATATAAATTATTTTTTTCTTCATCAGATACTGTTTGAGGAATTTGAGCATTTATTTCGGCAAGTTCCATAAGAGTTGAAACATTGTAACTGTCAAATACTTGTTGATTACTCAATTTAAGTTCTGCTTCATCAAGTTCAAATTCCTGCTGGAGATTTGATATTTTAGTTCGAATTGCCGATCTTTCCGCTTCAGTAGTTGCATCTGCAAGTTCCTGATATAAATCTTTCAGTTGTGAATACTGTTCATCCGGAAGTTGACTGTTTAGTTCATTTTGAGTCATGCAATAGTATTGATTTATATCATACTCACATTTTGCATCTAAAGTTTCAATTTGAGCATTAATTTCTTCTTTTATTTGCATATCTTCCGATTTCAAACTTTGTTCATTTAATTCTCCTATCTCTAATGAGTAAGAACCATATAAAGCATTCATAATCTGTTCATTGCTTAAAGCCATTTCTTCATCATTTAATTCAAATTGAGCCTGTTTTTGTTTGATTTCGGCAAGAATCATATCTCTTTCATCAGAGTTATTTACGTCCGCAAGTTCTTGATACATATCTGTCAATTCGTTTATTTGTTCTTCAGGAAGTTTGCTGTCAAGTGCATTCATATCAAGAACAAAATCAGTTAAGTCTGCATCCAACTGCGCTTTTTGAATCCCTATTTGACTGCTTATAGCTTCTTTTTCTTCTATGGTTTGTGCATTATCAAGCTGTTCAAGCAAAGCATTATAAGTGTTATCCGATAACAAATTTAAGTTGTCTATTACACTTTGATAACTGTTTTTTAGTTCTTCGCCTTCCATTCCGTAACTTAATTGTTTTTCTTTTATTTGTGTAAGAATGGAATCTCTTTCATTTGAGTCTGTTGCTGTTAAAAGAGAAGTATAAAGATTGTTCATTACAACATTTTCTCTGTTTTGAGAAATGGTTTTAGGCATGTTTTTTAAATATTCCTGATCAAAAGCGGAAGTTGTACCTTCCGTAGCCCCTTGAGGAATTACTGTTTGAACAATCTGAATTTTTCCGTCTTCGCCTGCGATTACTTTCAAAAATTCTTTTGAATTATCAGAATTAACTTTTTCAAAAAAAGTTTCTTCTTGGCCGTTTTCATTAGTTGAAGTTATTTGGTTATAACCGTCAGAAGACGGAACAATACCGCATTCTTGTAAATATTGAATTTGTTCATCGGCAGATAAAATTTGTCCGCCGAATAAATCTTCATATTTTTGATTTGCAACATCTTCATTTATAAAAGCATTATCACTGATAAGCCCGCTAAAAAGCCTGCTTCCTAATAAATTGTCTTCGGCTAAAAGCCCGAGATTAGAAGCAATATTGACTTCATCCGAAATTTCATATTCTTCATTATTACCTGAAGAAAGGATTAATGTATCACCATTATATTCAGAAACAAAACCCTCTATTGCATCTTTATCAAGAAGATTAGTTTCTTTTTCATCAACATGTTCTTTCTTTTTGGTTTCAATAAAGTTTTTTTCTAAATTACTGTAATAATTATTGTTTCCGAATGAATTTCCTATGTTTGACATAACTTTCCTTTTCTTTTTTCAATGTTTATATTAACGGCTTGTTTTGTATAAACATTTAGAATTTTATGTCAAATGTTACAAAAACTTTACATTTGTTTCTGTTCGACTTTTAATACGCCTTCTGGAACAAGACGATATCCCCCGCCATAAATAGTTTCAATATATTTTTTACCGTCTGATATTTTATCAAGTTTTGTTCTTATATGCCGCATGTGTACTCTTATAGTTTCAACAGCATCATCAGATGAGTAACCCCAAACATCATTTAAAATTTTTGCACTTGATACCATATTCCCGTAATTTTGCATTAAAAGATTTACAATATCAAATTCTATAGGAGTAACTTTTATAGATTTACCTTTTATTTCGATTGAGTATGTTTCGGGAATTAAGGTTATATCTCCCTTAGTAAGAACTTCTTTTATCGCAAAAGATTTTGGAATATTATTTGTACGTTTTAAAAGCGCTTTAATTCTGACAAGCAGTTCTTCCATTTCAAAAGGTTTTACAAGGTAATCATCAACACCTATATTAAATCCTTGTACTTTATCTTGAAGCATATTAAGAGCAGTAAGCATAATAATCGGTATATCTTTTGTTGATTCGTTTTCGCGTATTCTTTTTGCAACAGTATACCCATCGACATCAGGCATCATTATATCCAAAACAACTAAATCAGGAAGCTCTTGTTTGCAAAGTGCATATCCTTTGTTGCCGTCAAATGCACATACTACTTTGTAATATGCAAGTTCTAAGTTTACTTTTATAAGTTCATTTATAGATTTATCATCATCAATTACTAATATTTTTGCCATAAACCACCTTTAACATAGTTTTTAGTCTATCATAAAAAGAAAAATTATTAACAACATTTTTTCTGCCTCTTGCAGAAATTAATTTTGCAATATTTAAATTTTTTAAATAAAAATTGATTTTATCAATTAAATTATCTATAGATGTATATGTTTCAAGGTCACATCCGTCATCAAAATATTTAATTAACTTTTTTGTATACGGAGCAATTAAAAAACCGCCTGAGGCAAGTATTTCCATACACCTGTAATTTATTTCTTTTTTGTTATCGTTTTCCATATCTAAATTAATTTTTGATGAAGAATAAATTTGTGAAAGTTCTAATTGTGAATCAATATATCCTTTATAGCAATTTTTGTATAAGTCTATATATTCATCATTCATTATTTTATTTTTATACATATCATCAAGGCTTTTATAAAAATCATAAGAACGGCAAAAAATATTTATATGCCCGTATTGATATAGCAATGATGAAAGAATTTTTTCACGAGTTAAAAATGCAGGGTTTCCGGCAAAAGTTATTGTATATTTATAGCCTGAAAACTTTGTTTTATAATCTTTTGGATTTATACAAGGAATATACATATTATTCTTACTTCCTGAATCAGAATAAAAGCAATAACTGTTTTGCTTTTCATAAAATATTTCAGGGATATCTTTTTTTAACTCACTGCAATTCAGTATTTTTGAATTTTTTGTATATTTATTAAAAAAATCAAGAATTATTTCTTTTTGTGAAATTCCCGACCAAAATATAAAAATAATATCGGGATTCATTTTGTTTATTTCATCAGGATTCAGGTCATATATTTTCTTTTCAAAAGTAAAAAAAGAAAACTCTTTAAAACACCTGGAGAATCCCTTTGTAATAAATCTGCCTTTATTATTATCGGGTATAATTATTAAAGCCTTGTACATGACTTAATTTTATCAACTAAATAAAAATTTTACCATTCAAATTGTTAACCTTCCAAATATTTTTTATAAACAAAAGGATGTCTTACCCCTCTCAATACATTTATAAGTCCGAAATTGAAAAAGAAAAAATGTCTAAAGATGAAATTAAATTTTTTCGGCGTGGATGACACAGCGAAAAATAGGGGGTACCTTTTTAAGCACTACGCACCTAGCAGCTATACTGCGTCGAATAAAATCTCACAATCATTGCCTTTGGCTCTGCTGTTAGTTTTGTAACAAAAAATTACGACAAGCCTGAAGGGTGTGAGTAACTTTTTTCTTTGACAAAATTTCTATTGCTTTTGAGATAGATTTAAATTCAATTTTTGAAATAAATTATGGACAATCATTACTTATAGGTCTTCCAAACATTAATTTACCCAAACCAAAACGTTTTTTTAAGGTATTTTTAACGCCTGATGTTATTTCATTAACATTTTTTACGGTTGAATGAGTTTGACATAAAACACTATTTACAATAGGCATAGTAGTTTTATCAATTTGATTTGTAATTTCACTTAAGTCCTCTGTAATGTTTTTAATATTTGCGGTTGTTGTTTCTATGTTATTAACTGAGTTAGACATGACTTCTTTATCCAGTGAACTATTTAAATTTCTAGCCATTTCTTCAAGACTTGTACTTGTTTTTGCAAGATTAGACGTAGCAAGTTTTATGTCACTTTTGGAATTTTGAATTACTTCTTTGACTTCTACGAAAATATCGCTCAAATTTTTAACGGCAGTATTAGCATTTTCAATTAAATTTGTTGTATCGGTTATTATTTCATCGACAGTTTCACTATCAAGTTTTTCATCGATAACACTGTTAAAATCTTTTGATGCTGTGCCTTTTATTTCTGTATAATTTTTTATTCTTGCGAGCGTGGGGGCATCAGGATAAATTAAATTAATGTACCCGGGGCCAATTTTTGATTTTCTGATTTTAGCCGTTATATTTTCAGGCAGGTTTATATTTCTCGGGTGTAGTTTTAGTTTTACATAAGTATGCCGATAGTCTTTATCAGGATAAATTTTAGTTGTTCTCCCGACTTTAAATCCTTTGTAGTAAACATTCATTTGTTTTTCAAGAGGCTCTAAGTCTTCAAATTTAACAACTATATTCATATGCATAAATGCATCCTGTAAGAAGTAAATAAATACCCCTAATATTACAATTAATAAAATAATAACAAGTTTCTTCATAGTTATTATAAAACTATTTATAATAAACTATAGCAATAACCCTGATGGCTATATTAAATCTAACTATATTTTATTTTGTATAATATATTCATTGAAAACAAAATAGTATATGTATTAATACTTGTCACAAAGAGAAAATATATGATAATATTAATTAAGAAAGGAGATATTATTATGTATAAAATAAATAATCGCTACGGGGGGGGGTAGAACAGAGGTCAATTTTAAAGAAGATTTTCTGTTTAAAAAACATTCTTTTACGCTGGCAGAAGTATTAATTACTCTTGTAATTATAGGAGTTATAGCTGCCATTACGGTTCCTGTAGTAATGGCAAATCACAGAAAGGCAGAAACTGCTTCAAGATTAAAAAAGTTTTATTCAACAATGTCTAATGCAATAAAATTAGCAGAACTTGAAGAGGGCAGACAAACTTATGAGATGGACGAATTGTTGGGACGCGGCGAAGATGCAGTAGAAGCATTTAACAGCACCGGGATTTTGAAACATCTTTCTATTTCTAAAATAGATTATTTAACAGCAGACAACAATTATTTTAAAGATTTAGAGTTGTATGGCGACGAAGAACAATTTGTTTTAAATAAGCCTATTTTTTATTTGAATGATGGTTCTTTATTTTTTGTAGATGATTATCCTTCTTGGATTGTTTATGATGTTAACGGAGAAAAAGGACCAAATAAATCAGGCCGTGATATTTTTGATTTTCATATATTGATTGATAATGATTTTGGATCTACAGGTATGGAAGATAAAGTAGGACATTTTAATACTTATTTGGGTGGTGACCAAATTCTAAGCATTGTGGCTTTTAAGTCCGTATATAAAACTAGAAGTGATATTATTGAACAGTGTAAAAACGGCGGTGCCTGTGCATATTTAATACAATCAGACGGATGGGAGATTAAAGACGATTATCCATTTAGATTATAAGCTAAATGGAGGCAAAAGAGCCAAATGGTTTTTTTTATAATGGTGGGCGTTAAGAGAGTTGCCTGAATCGTAGGCGAAAAACATGAGCCGTACGAGTCAGGATACCGGAGGGCAGAACTCCGTAAAAATTGACTAACAGGCAATTTTTACCGAGTGAAAGTCTCGTCAAAAACTTATAAAAAAAAGAGCCATTTGAGGCTCTTTTCTATAAAAGTGGGCGTTAAGAGAGTTGCCTGAATCGTAGGCGAAGAACATGAGCCGTACGAGTCAGGATACCGGAGGGCAGAACTCCGTAAAAATTGACTAACAGGCAATTTTTACCGAGTGAAAGTCTCGTCAAAAACTTA
>CALUTD010000002.1 GCA_944323625.1 Candidatus Gastranaerophilales bacterium | reverse complement strand
GCGGATTTTCCGTAGGGCGGAGTCACGCGGAAGCGTGCGAGCCCGAAGAGGCGAAAGGCAGGCGGAATGAAGAAAAATCGTAAGATTTTTGCGAAATGAAGCAGAATGCCTAAGCCGGGAGGGAAATCCAAGAAGCGGATTGCGAGCAGAGTGCGAAGGCTTGGCTGCGCCAGCAGACAACCGTAGGCACGTTTATGCGGAATGAGTTGCGCCATAGCTCCCGCTCCCTCAGCCGGTAACCAAGAAATGTGGGCGACACTAGATTAGATATCCTAATTTAATTCTGATGGTTCATTGACACCAATTTCAGAATGTTCTTCGATTGTTATTTCCTGAAAAACAATATTATTACATCCGGGCAGATTTTTTTCTTTCTTAAATTGAGCGTTAAACTCTTCCATTTTGGAATAGTTAAATTCGTTTTCCCATCTTGCAATAACAACTGTTGCAATACAGTTTCCTATTAAATTAACAGTAGTTCTGCCCATATCTAAGATCTGATCGATACCAAGCAAAATAGCAACACCGATTAAAGGATATCCGAAACCTGATAATGTACCTGCCAAAATAACAAGCGCAACTCTTGGTACACCTGCTATACCTTTACTTGTGAGCATTAAAGTACCCATAATAAATAAGAGCTGCAAAGGTGCAAGCTCTATCCCCACAATTTGAAGAGAAAACAACATAGCAAGTGCAAGATACAAAGTTGAACCGTCTAAATTAAATGTATATCCTGTCGGCATAACAAAACCCACTATATTTTTAGATACACCAAAACTTTCCATAATCTTCATAGCCTGAGGCAATGCAGCTTCTGAAGTTGATGTAGTAAAAGCCAAAAGAGCAGGCTCTCTTATCGCTCTTAATAAAGAGAATACCGATATCCCCACAATTCTGCAGGCTATATTCAAAATAACAAATAAAAACAAAAATAGTGCGAAATATAGTGCAAAAATTATTTTTGCATAATTAAACATAATGCCCATTCCGCTTTCGGCTATTGTATAGGATATTGCGCCAAATACCCCTATGGGCGCAAAATTCATAACAAAGTGAGTAAATTTAAACATTACCTCCGATAATGACGTAATACAATTAAGTACCGGCTTTGCTTTTTCGCCCGCAGCACATACGGCAAGAGCAAAAAATATTGAAAATACAACTATTTGAAGCAAATCACCATTTGCCATAGCTTTTACTATGCTTGTAGGCACTATATTCATAAACATTTCGCTTGCAGAGGAATGCACATTTTGGTGTGCCATAGTCTGTACTGCGTTCATCATATTATCCGAAATTGCTGTTTGTGCAAAACCTATACCGGGTTTAAATATATAGCCTACTGATAAACCTATAATTAAAGCAAATGTTGTTGCTATTGCAAAATAAGTTATTGTTTTTGCCCCGAGTTTCCCTAGTGATTTCATATTACCGTGGCTTGCAATACCGGTAACAACAACAGAAAACAACAACGGCGCTATTATCATTTTTATCATATTTAAAAAGATTTGAGCCAAAGGGTGCATTTTACTTCCTATAAAGGGAAATTTCCATCCTACTATTATGCCGGCTATTAAACTGATAAAAATGTATAGAGTTAATTTTGATGTTTTCATTTCATACTTATCCTATTATGAATTATATCAAAAAAAACAGAATATGATTTAATTTGAGATATGATTGTAAATAATTCTTGATGCATTTACAATGAAATCTTTACCTTGAAGATTGTTATAAGGGCGTTTAGCAAGGATTACAACAATATATTTTTTACCCGATGGAGTCTTAACAATTCCCGCATCGCCTAACATAAATCCTATATCACCGGTTTTATGAAGCAATATGGCTTCATCAGGCAGCCCGGCTTGTAAAAGTCTGTTATTTTTTACATGTGACAAATAATCAGATATATGTTTTTTTGATTCTCGAGTCAAAATATCCGTAGTATCTATATTATATAACATTTTGCCAAGTTCTCTTGCAGTTGTTATATTTGTTCCGTCTAAATCAGGCAACCAGTTGTTTATTCTTGTTGTTTTAAGCCCCCATTGCTGCATTGCTTTATTTATTTGAGGCATTCCGCCCATTTTTGACATTATCATATTTGTTGATGAATTATCCGAATTTTCTATCATTATTTTAGCAAGATAATCCATTGTATGCGCTACTCCGCCTTGAGAATACTGCAATTTCCCCGACCCTGAAGCTCTGTAATAGTCCTGAAGCACCATAGTATCATATAAACTAAACTTTCCGTTTTCTATTTTTCTAAACATTTCTATTAGTACGGGAAGTTTTATTATACTTGCGGCAGGAAACGGCTTGTCTGCCTGAATATCAACGTAAGAACCATTTTTATATTCATATACATAAATTGCCGGTTCTATTTTTTTATACTCTGAGGCAAGTGCAAGCAAACTGTTTTTTAATGCTGCCCGAGGAGCCGTTTCTTTTATATCTGTCATTATCGGTTTTGTATAATTTGCATCTTTTACAATATACTTACCTAAAAATAAATCTTTGTATAAATAATGATGAGTAGGATATAAAAGCTTTTCATAATCGGCTTTCAGTATTTTACCCGTATTTTCAGGGAATATATCAACTATGTAATTATTAAAAGAATATGGAAGTATATAAAATAAAAGAGCAAAGAAAAATAAACCTGAAATTATTTTTTTTGAAAAAGATGGTTTATTTTTCTTTTTTACTTTCTTAATCGGTTTTACTTTTTTAATACCGGTATCATTAAAATAATACTGTTCATACATTGATGTGTATAAATCTGTTTTTGCGTATGAGTTATATTTTGGTTCCGGCAAAATTAAATCCCCCTTTGTTTAATATTATTATATTACATAATTTTTTATTCAACATAATTGTAAAATTATGCAACAATTTGTTTATTATTATTTTTTCAACTGTGTGTATTAATTTATATGGCTTGTATATTTTTTGCTTTAAGCTAAAGCTATCAGGGGCACAAAAATGGCAAATATATTATTTTTATTTGTCCGAGTAAAAAGTTACGATAAGCCCGAAGGGTGTGAGTAACTTTTTGTGAGTGGCGCTTTAAAAGCGGATTGCGAGCAGAGGCTGAAGGGCAGGGATGAAGAAGCCCTGACCGTAATGCCGTTTCATGCGAGCAACCAAGAAGGTTAGCCCCAATTTTTCGGCGTGGATGAGCGAATTTTCGGACGGGCGCAGCCCGGTAAGCGACAAGCAAGAGCCGGCAGAGGCAAAGCCTCAGAGGCGATACGCTTGGAGCGTAAAGAAAATTCAAGACACACGGCGAAAAATGCGGGCGACACTGGATTAATTTCATAAAAAAAGAAACGAAAGAAGTTTTTCTTTCGTTTCTTTTTTTTAACGGTATTAATTATTTTTCATCATTCCAAGAGTACATTTTTCTGAGTTCTTTACCAACTTGTTCAAGTTGATGTTCCGCATGGACTTTTCTTGAAGCTAAGAAGTGTGCTCTTCCTGCAGCTTTATTTTCTGTAATCCATTTACCGGCGAATGTACCGTCTTGAATTTCTCTTAGAACTTTTTTCATTTCTTTCTTTGTTTCATCGGTAATAATACGTTTTCCTATTTCATAATCGCCGAATTCTGCTGTATCGGAAATAGAATATCTCATTCTTGAGAAACCGCCCTGATAAATAAGGTCGACAATTAATTTCATTTCATGAATACATTCAAAATAAGCATTTTGCGGGTCATAACCTGCTTCAACAAGTGTTTCAAAACCTGCTTGCATAAGGGCTGTAACTCCGCCGCAAAGTACTGCTTGTTCACCGAATAAATCTGTTTCTGTTTCTTGTCTGAAAGTTGTTTCAAGAACACCGGCCCTTGCACCGCCTATTCCTGCTGCATAAGCTAACGCTGTTTCTAAAGCTTTACCTGTTGCATTTTGGTATACCGCAACCAAACAAGGAACACCTTTACCTTCCGTATATTCGCTTCTTACCGTATGGCCCGGGCCTTTTGGAGCAATCATAACAACATCGACATCTAAAGGAGGTATAATTTGGTTAAAATGAATATTAAAACCGTGTGCAAATGCAAGAGTTTTGCCCGCCGTTAAGTTTGGTGCTATTTGAGTTTTGTATATATCCGCCTGTTTTTCATCAGGTAATAAAATCATAATAAAGTCAGCCATTTTTGAAGCTTCTTCTACAGTTGCAACTTTTAAACCGGCAGTTTCTGCTTTAGCCCATGATTTTGAACCTTTGTAAAGACCTACAACAACGTTAATTCCGCTTTCATGCAAATTCAAAGCATGAGCATGTCCTTGGCTTCCGTATCCGATAATAGCTACGGTTTTACCTTTTAACAAAGATAAATTACAATCTGCGGCGTAATAAATTTTTGCCATAATAACCTCGTTTTCTATATTTTACTCGTAAATAGCTAATTTCTAGTGTAACCTGTAAAAATTTTCAGTCAATATTAAAAAAAATACTTTTTTTATTTTTTTTTGTGTTACTATAATTTTGATTATGGTTAACCTGAACATGTCGAAATATTCAATAATTACATTAGATGAAGTCAATTCAACAAATGCTTATGCACTTGAGAATTTTCATTCTTTAAGTGATTGTAGTGTAATTTCCACTTCACACCAAAATTATGGAAGAGGAAGATATAATCGTAAGTGGATAAGTGATGATTCTGAAAATATATATGTAACTTTTGTTTTAAAAGTCCATGATGTTAATAAATATCCCATTGCTAACTTAACCCAGTACCTATCGGTAGTTGTTTGTGAACTTTTAGAAGATGAGTTTAAATTGAAACCTGAAATTAAATGGCCTAATGATATTTTGGTTAATGGAGGGAAAATATCAGGTATACTGGCAGAGTCTTATATGGAGAATAACCGTATTCAAGGTGTTGTTTTGGGGCTTGGGCTTAATGTTAACTTGAAAAAAGAAACTATTGAAAAGATAGATCAAAAGGCTGTTTCGTTATCTGTTTTGAAAAATCAAAATTATAATGTAGTAAATATTTTAAATGAATTAGTTGAAAGATTTTTTGTAAATTATAATGAGTTTATTCAAAAAGGATTTTCTTATATCAAATCGGATTATATTTCAAGATGTGCCTTTTTGGGTAAAAATATAACAATAAGAGAATTAAATAAAGAAAAAAAATACCTTGCAAAATCCATTGATGAAGAAGGTTTTTTAATTGTTAATGATGAATTAAATAAAGAATATAGAATAATGACAGGAGATGTTTTATGTTAAGTGAAGGTTTAGGCGCAATGTTTGTAGGCTTGATAACAGTTTTTACTTTTTTATCAATTTTATGGGGAGTTGTTTGTAGTATTGGTAAATTAATTGAATTATTAAACAAATGGTTTCCACAAGAAGTTAAAACTGCAGGGGAAGCAATAAAATCAATTTGCCCTGATTCAGAGCTGGCAGTTGCGATTGCTGTGGCAAAATTAAGAAAATAATAAACAGTGTTTTTATAGATTAAGAGGGAAAGAAAATGGCAAAAAAGCAAATTAAAGTTATGGACACATCGTTTAGAGATGGATTTCAGTCTGTTTACGGTGCAAGAGTTTTTACAAAAGATTTTTTACCGGCACTTGAAGCTGCAGTTGCAGCAGGATTAAAGCATTTTGAAGTAGGCGGCGGAGCAAGATTCCAATCACCTATTTTTTATTGTAATGAAAATGCTTTTGATATGATGGATACGATAAGAAAAACTGTTGGCCCTGATATCAATCTTCAAACTTTGGCAAGAGGAGTTAATGTTGTGGGTTTAGATTCACAACCAAAAGACATTATTAACTTACATGCTAAAATGTTTAAAAAACATGGCATGACAACAATTAGAAACTTTGATGCGTTAAATGATGTTAATAATTTAATTTATTCAGGACAATGTATTGTTGACAACGGTTTGCAACATGAAGTAACAATTACAATGATGGAATTGCCAATAGGATGCACCGGCGCACATGATGTTGCATTTTATGAAAAAGTACTTCGTTCTATTTTGGATGCAGGTATTCCATATAATTCAATAGCTTTTAAAGATGCGTCAGGTACTTCTGCCCCTCAGAAAGTTTATGAAACTATAAAAAGAACAAGAGAAATTGTAGGACCTGATGTTCACATAAGATTCCATTCACATGAAACTGCAGGTACAGGCTTGTTAGCTTATAAAGCAGCTCTTGATGGTGGTGCCGATGGTATTGACTTATCAATGAAACCTGTTTCAGGCGGAACTGCACAACCTGATATTGTTTCTATGTGGCATGCATTAAAAGGAACAGACTATGATTTAGGTGTTGATATAGAAAAAATTCTTGAAACAGAAGAAATATTTAAAGAATGTATGAAAGATTATTTCTTGCCTCCTGAAGCACTTGCAGTTAACCCTGTTATAATTTCATCACCTCTTCCGGGTGGAGCTTTAACAGCAAATACTCAAATGATGAGAGACAACGGAACAATGGATAGGTTCCCTGAAGTTGTTGCAGCTATGAAAGATGTTGTAGAAAAAGGTGGTTTCGCTACGTCAGTTACTCCTGTTTCTCAATTCTATTTCCAACAAGCATATTCAAATGTTATGTTCGGAAATTGGAAGAAAATTACGGAAGGCTATGGAAAAATGGTATTGGGGTATTTTGGTAAAACTCCATGTGAGCCTGATCCTGAAATAGTTAAAGAAGCTTCTGAACAATTAGGTCTTGAGCCTACAACAGAAACTGTTCTTGAAATAAACGAAAAAGATTCCTCAAAAGGTATTGAAGCAGCGAAGAAAATGCTTGCCGAGGCAGGTCTTGAACAATCTGAAGAAAATATATTTATTGCTGCAACTTGCAAAGAAAAAGGTATTATGTTCTTGCAAGGTAAAGGTACAATCGGAGTCAGAAAAAATGAACCCGAAAAAGCACAGGAGGCTGCTGTTTCTTGTTCTAATTCTGATGGATGTACGGTTACTGTTAACGGTAAAAAATATGCCGTTAAACTTCAAAATGGTAAAGCCGTTGTTAATGGTAAAGAATATAGTATTGATGTACACGATGGAATTGAAGAGACTCATGTAAATACTTCGGGAGAAGGTACTGTCATAAAAGCTCCTGTTCCTGGTGTTGTTATGAGAGTTTTAAAGAATGTGGGCGATCACGTTGAAGAAAATGAAGAAATAATTATTATTGAAGCAATGAAGATGGAAACTCCGATTAAATCATCTGTTGCAGGTACTATAACTTCAATTTACGTAGGTCAAGGTGATAAAGTTCAAACCGGTAGTGAAATGGCAGTAGTAGGATAGGAGGAAATATGCAGTTAGTTGAAGGTTTACAAAAACTTTGGATGTCAACGGGTATAATGAATTTTGTAAAACCCGAAGATCCTTCCTTATGCGGTGCGGCACAGTTTATGCACCAGTTTGGCGCTCCTATAATGATTCTTGTTTGTTTATTCCTTTTGTGGTTAGGAATCAAGAAACAATTTGAACCGCTATTGCTTGTTCCTATAGCTTTTGGAGGATTATTATCAAATATTCCAGTTTGCGATATGGCAGGGCCTCAAGGTTTTTTAGGAATAGTTTATGAAGCCGGTATTCATAAAGGTTTATTCCCATTAATCATATTTATGGGGGTAGGTGCAATGACAGACTTTGGTCCGTTAATTGCAAATCCTAAAACATTACTTTTAGGCGGCGCAGCACAATTTGGTATATTCGGTGCTTTATTGCTTGCACTTGTTTGCTTCGGATTCACACTTCCGCAAGCCGGTGCAATTGGTATTATAGGCGGTGCTGATGGTCCTACATCAATTTTTGTTACATCAAAACTCGCTCCTGAACTTCTCGGAGCTATTGCAGTTGCAGCATATTCGTATATGGCACTTGTACCTGTAATTCAACCTCCGATTATGAAGCTTTTAACAACTGAGGCCGAAAGAAAAATTGAAATGAAACAGTTAAGAGAAGTTTCAAAAAGAGAAAAAATTGTTTTCCCGATTGCAGTATTAATATTATGTGCAATCTTTATTCCCGATGCTTGCCCGCTTGTTGGCGCATTGACTTTTGGTAACTTATGCAAAGAATGCGGAGTTACTGAAAGATTATCGGATACAATGCAAAATTCTTTAATCAATATTGTTACAATCTTTTTGGGGTTATCAGTAGGTTCAAAATTGTCCGCAGAACAGTTTTTAACTCCACAAACGTTGTTTATATTAATTCTTGGTGTAACAGCATTTGCACTTGCTACAGCAGGTGGTGTTATAATGGCTAAGATAATGAATTTATTTATAAAGGAAAAAATCAATCCTTTAATAGGTTCTGCAGGTGTATCTGCCGTTCCTATGGCAGCACGTGTATCAAATAAAGTAGGTTTAGAGTATAATCCTCAAAACTATTTATTAATGCACGCTATGGGACCAAATGTTGCCGGGGTAATCGGTAGTGCTGTTGCTGCAGGTGTATTATTATCAGTAATACCTCACTAGTAAAATATTAATAGAAGGAGAAAAATTATGGAAACTTACGGAATAGAAAAATTGGGTATAATAGGACCAAAGGCAGTATACCGTAATTTGACACCGGCTCAATTAACAGAAGCAGCGCTTCGTTTGGGCGAAGGTAAATTATCAAACACAGGTGCTCTTGTTGTTACAACAGGAAAATATACCGGACGTTCACCTAAAGATAAATTTATTGTTGATACTGATGGAGTTCACAATGAAATTGCTTGGGGAAAAGTTAATCGTCCTATTTCAAGAGAAAAATTTAATGCAATAAAAGGTAAAATTGCGGCATATTTACAAAACAGAGAAGTGTTTATTTTTGATGGTTTTGCAGGGGCAGATAAAAAATATACACAAAAATTCCGTGTGATAAATGAAATGGCAAGCCAAAATTTATTTATTCATCAATTATTAATCAGACCGACTCAGGAAGAATTAGCTTCATATGGCGAACCTGATTACACAATTTTGTGTGCACCCGGATTTAAATGTGACCCTGAAGTTGACGGAGTTAATTCTGAAGCTTGTATTGCAATAGATTATGAAGCTCATACAATTATTATATGTGGTTCTCAATATTCAGGTGAAATAAAAAAATCTGTATTTGCTACAATGAACTACATCATGACAAAGAAGAATGTACTTCCAATGCACTGCAGTGCCAATATGGACCCTGTAACAGGTGAAACAGCAGTATTCTTTGGTCTTTCAGGAACCGGTAAGACAACATTATCTGCAGACCCTGAACGTAAATTAATCGGTGATGATGAACATGGTTGGTCACCTGACGGTATATTTAATTTTGAAGGCGGTTGCTATGCAAAATGTATCAACTTATCAGCAGAACATGAACCTGATATTTATAATGCTATAAAGTTTGGTTCTTTGGTTGAAAACGTTGTAATGGATGATGCAACACGTGAATTTGACTTTAATGACGGTTCTTTAACTGAAAATACACGTGTAGGATATCCGATTGATTATATAAATAATGCGCAAATACCTTCAAAAGGCGGAATACCTAAAGTTGTAATCTTCTTAACAGCAGATGCATTCGGTGTATTGCCTCCTATCTCAAGATTAGATAAAAATGCGGCTATGTACCACTTTGTAACAGGATTTACATCAAAATTAGCAGGTACTGAAAGAGGTGTAACAGAACCGCAGCCTACATTCTCTACATTGTTTGGCGAACCCTTTATGCCTATGGATGCTTCAGTTTACGCTAAAATGTTAGGTGATAAATTAGACCAATACGGAACAAAAGTTTATCTTGTAAATACCGGTTGGGCAGGCGGAAGTGCAGCTTCAGGTGCTAAACGTATGAAACTTGCTTATACGAGAGCTATGGTTACTGCTGCATTAAACGGCTCATTTGATAATGTTGAATTTAAACATCATGATGTGTTTAACGTTGATTATCCTACTTCTTGCCCAAATGTTCCTGATGAAATGCTTGATGCAAGAGGTATGTGGTCTGATAAAGCAGCTTATGATGCTTCTGCAAATAAATTGGCTCAAATGTTTGCAGATAATTTTGCGGCTAAATATCCTAATATGCCTTCTGAAATTGTTAACGCAGGCCCTAAAGTTAAAGCAGGTGTTTAATAATTAAAATATATTGAAAGAGCTTACTTTATGTAAGCTCTTTTTTTACTATAATGTTGATTGTTTTAAATCCTTATCTGCATCTTCATATTTTTGGTCCGGCAGATAGTCAATATTGAATGGGTTTGTTGAACTTCCGTTCCATTCGTTCATTCTGACATAACCTGATATTTTTCCTATTGATTCACCGTTTTTATTGTATTTTTTAGCTCTTACGGCATCACCTGCATTACCTTCAATTGTGTATATATAGTTTTCATCTGTTTTAACAACCATACCGGTATGTGAAGCGCCATTCGATTCTTGAATCATAATATCACCCGCAACAGGTTCATATTCGGAAACTAAAGAATAATAACCTGCTTCTTCAGCTTCTTCTCTAATAAATCTTACGGCATTATTATATCCGAATGTATTTTCGTTATTACTGCCTTGAGCTTCGCCGTATGTCCAGGAAACGAAGCTTGCGCACCAAGGTTCGCCACTTTCTGAAGTATCGGGGTACTTTTGATATTTTTCCATTTCACCTTTATTTGCTCGTCCGGGAATTTCAGTTACGCCTATTTCTTCAAATGCACTTGCGACAGCTTTCACTGTTTCCTCAGATACACCGTTTTTTAAATTGACATCTTGAAATATTTCTAATATTTCTTGTTCAATCTCATCTTCAAGTTCTTCTGTTTTATTTTCTGAATAATCTTTTAAATCATTTGCCAAATTGACGTATTTTTTAACATCGCCTTTTTGCATATTAAAATTTTGATCCAAAATTGCATCTAAATCATCTTGTACTTTTTCTATTTCTTCTTCAGAATATGAATCGGAATTTAAAATTATTTTTGCGGAATCCGCTATATCTGAATATTCTTCATTTGTTATTTCTTCTTTTTTCTTCCCGGCCTTTTCTAAGTTAAATGCATCGGGAATCAAATCAGAATTTTCTAAAGAAGATTCGAATATTTGTGTCATATCTAAATTTTTTTTATATAAAGAAAAATTATCATTATCAGAATTTTTTTCATTTTTATCTTCTTTTTCTTGTTCTTGTTTTATTTTTTCCTGTTCTTTTTTCTGCTCGGCTTCTTGAGTTTCTGCTGTTTGAAGCTCACTTTGAGCAGTATTTAATTCTGATTGAGTATCTGATTTATTTTGGTTTATTGTATCTAATTGTTGTTGAACTTCTTGAATTTGTTGATTAATTTTTTCAACTTCCTGTTGTGCCTGTTCATTGTCAGCCTGCGCACCTGCAAGTTCTTCTTTTGCTGCATTTAAGAGTGCCTGAGCAATTCTGATTGCTTCATCTCTTGCCGAAGAATCCTGAGTTGTTGTTCCGTCTTCATTTTGTATTGTTTCAACAGGAGTGCTCATTGCATCTGATAATGCGGCTTGTGCGCTTGATAAATTTGTTTGTGCGGCAGAAATTGCAGCCTGAGTTGTTTGTACATTTGACTGTGCTGAACTTTGTTGACCGTCTAAAGCACTTTTTTCTCCTGATACACTTGAATATTCACTTTCATATCCTTGAAGTTCTGATTCAAGTATGCTTACTTCTTGTTCTTTTTGTGCTTTATTACTGCCGGTTGAAAAACCTACATTATTAGAATATAAATAACCTGCGTTCCAGTTGATTGCCATATATATTTCTCTCTCTTTTTATCTCTTATATATATAAAGAATTTTATGCCGTGCAAAATTTACTAAATTACAAAAAATTTTACAATATTTAATAAATTAAAATAAAACAGAGATTGTAAAATCTCTGTTTAGTTTTATTATTATGCTGCTATTTTGCAATAAGTTAATCTTGAATCATTTAAATTATATGTTTTCTTTTGAACTTTGTTTGAAGAGTTACCTTCAATTGTAGTTACGACGCCATTATCAATTGATACGATTAAACCGATGTGGTCCTTTTCTCCGTCGACTTCCCAGTCAAAGAGAACAATGTCACCTGTTTGTGCTTCTGAACTGTTGATAACAGCACCGTTATTTTTTGCTGCACTATAAACTGACGGACAATAAATTTTATTAGAAACACTTTGATACCAATCGGGAATATCTACACCTGAATTTTCCAAACAGTATTCAACAAATGCAGCACACCAGGGAGTTGAAGATGTCAATCCGTATTTGGAAATGAATTTATCCGCACTTCCGTCTGCTTCATTATAGCCTAAGAATTGTTCCGCAAATTCTATAAGTTCATCGCCAAATGCACCCATATATTCTTTGGTCATTTCTTTGTCATCATATTCACTGATGGCGGTTTGAACTTCATTCACATAGTCTTGAGCTTCCTGAATATCTGATTTCGCATTTGTAATAGCCGTTTGTTTCTTTGTTTCAAGCTCTGTTTTAGCGTTATTGTAATTATCCATCGATTGTTGTACTTCAGGATATTTTTCTGATATTTTAGCTTCAAGGTCAGACATGTCTTTGTCTATATCTGCTTTATCCTGTTCAAGAGTTGATTTCTCTTCATTTAAATCGCCCAATTTTTCTTTCGCTTTATCCCAAGCTTCTTTTGTATCTTCTTCTGCTTGTTTTGCTTCTGAAATTTTACCTTTTAACTCGGATATTTGTGAATTTAATTCACCTTTTTTTGTTGCATCCATGTCACTTTGATCAGCGCTTTCAAGTCCTTGAAGAGTAGTTTCTAATGTTTCTCTTGTTGTAACTGCATTATTGTATGTAGTTTCAGCTTCTGAAACAGCACATTCCTGATCTGAAATTTCGCCTTCTTTTGCATCGATTTCTGCTTGTTTAGCATCTTGTCTTGTTTTTATATCATCAACTTGTTTTGCCATTTCTTCATCAACTGCTTTAAGTTGTTCCTGATATTCTTCGTAATTTTTATCAACATTTTCTTGAGCAGCTTTTATTTCAGGATCACTGCCGTCTAAAACACCATCAAGAACCGCTTGTTTATCTGACAAATCTGAATTTGCTTTTGTTAATTCTGAATTTAATTCTTCTTTGCTCATTGTTTGAAGAGTTTTTTCCTGAGTTCCTGTTGTTCCGCTTGAACCGCTGCCTCCGGCAGAACCTGAGCCTGAAACCCCTGATGCGCCGGACGTTCCTGAAACACCTGAACCACCTGAAGAACCTGAAGTTCCTGTTGAATTAGAGGTACTTGGTGTAGTTGCAGCAAGTTCTTCAACTTCATTTTCTGCTTCTTCTATTTCTTCTTCCTGATTAAATGTACCATTTTTTATTTCATCTAAAGCTGTCATAATATCTTCTAACGAGATATCATTTTCATTATTATCAAATCCGCTAATTGATGTTAAGAATGACTGCATTTCATCTTCGTTTATTTCTCCGTTTGAATCTGAATCCATTGCATTTTGCACATAATCCAATTCAAACATTTCATTTAATAATGCAGGCATAATTTCTTCATTATTTGCTTCGCTACTATCTGTTAGATTTGTTTCCTGCCCTTGTTGCAGTTGTGTGTTATCTGTTTGATCATTTGTTTCTTCCGATTCGGAAGTTGTTTCAAATGAATCCCCAACTTGTGTCTTTTCTGCTTCTTTCTCGGGGTCGACTAATTTGCCGTTTACAATTTCCATATCTAATATGTCATTTACACTCATAGAAAAAATGGAAGCATCTGTCTGTACTTCATCAGATACATACGTTTTAAATTCATCGGAATATTTGAAAATGCTATAATCAGAATCTATTTCTTGATAGTTCTTATTAGACATTTCATTTAATTCTTGAAGATATGCATTAAATCCTAATTTTAATGTATTGATGTCCATAGTTTCTCTCTTAATTAATACCTATATTTATAAAAACAATTTAGATAATTAAAAATTATCTAAATTGTTCATATTTTTACAAAACTTCATAAATGAAATTTATTTTAACGCACTTAGTCTGACAAAACTTCTCGCGTCGCTAACATTATGATGCTCATTTACCCAGCCGCTTCCGTAACCACCGCTGTCATTTGAAGTGTTGCCTTCAATTGTATTTACAGTTCCGTCTGCATTTACGGAAGTTACAATACCAATGTGACCGGCTTGTCCTTTTCTTGTATAAATAATTAAATCACCGGGTTCAACTTGGCTTGAATCTGTTGTATAAGAGCCGTTACTTTTTGCCCATTCTTCTATAGTTGGGCAATATGCCGTATTTGAGCAGGTATTTGCAAAATCACCCGGGATGTCATCACCATATACCTGCTTTAAACAATATGTTACAAAATCGGCACACCATTGTCCATCATCAAACTGACAGCCGGCTTCTTGCATTAATTTTTTCATTTGTTCTGCAGATAAACCATCTTTTGATAATGCAAAATCAAGAAGAGCTTGTACTGATTTATCTTGTGCAGAATTTTCTTTTATTGTTTCTTGTGCTTTTTTATCATCAATTTTTTTATTAATTTCATCTAATTCTGATTGTTTGGTTTCAACAACTTCTTTTGCTTTAGTTTCTTCTGTTGTTTTTACTTGTTCTAAGTTATTTTTTGCATCATTACAAGCCTGCATTGCTTCTTTTGTTTCAGGTTTACATACTTTTGCTATTTCTCCTTGTATAGTTGTTTGATCCTGTTTTAATCCGTTGAGGTCATCTTCTGCAATTTTTTTGTCATCTTCAAGAGTTTTTTTGTCATCATTCAGTTTTTGAATAGCATCTTTAATATCTTGAATTTTCTTTTCGGAATCAGCTATTTTTTGTTTAACGGCAGCTTTTTTTTCTGCCATTTCTTGCTGATTTTCAGAGTCTTCGCTTGTTGTTTCATAAGTGGCAAGGGCCGATTGAAGTGCAGCAAGATTAGATTGTTCTGATGATAATTCCGATTCTTTTGCGGAAATTTCATTTTCTTTAGTATTTATGTCTGCCTTTTTTTGATTTATTGTATTTTCTTTTTCTGCTATTTGTTTATCGTTTTCTTCTTTTTGTTGTTTTAATTCTTCTGATATATTTTCATCTTCTTCAACAGCTTTATCATATTCTTCTTGTGCTTTATCACTATCTTCTTGTGCCTGCTTTACAGCTTCGTTTTCACCCGAATAAACGTCACTTACCGCATCTTGCGCTTCTTGTAATTCGCCTTGTTTTTCCGTTCTTAAAGATTCTAATTCTTCTAATGTTTCACCGTCATCAACACTTGATGTACTACTTGATGAACCGGTTCCTGATGAAGAACCTGCACTTCCCGCACTGCCGGCAGAACTCGAGCCTGAAACACCTGAAGCACCTCCTGAAGTACCTGCTGCCCCTGAAGAACCTGCTGTGCCAGAAGTAGCATTATTTGTTGATTGAGGTTGTGTTTCTGTTTGACTTTCTTCTTTTAGCTTAAAATTATTATCATTTATATCTTTCATTGCGCTGATTATATCTTCCAATGAAAGCGTTTTTTCGTTATTATCATACCCGATAATTGAATTTAGAAAATTCATTATTTCATCATCATCAAGTTCTCCGTTGGAATCAGCATCAATTATCGATTTTACATTTTCTAATTCAAACATTGTATTTAATAACTTGGCTAAATCTTCTTCTGTTGATGATGATTCATACGAATCTCCTGTTTGATTGTCAAAATCTATTTCTCCGTTTGTAATATCATTATTTGAAATATCATTAATATTCATTGAAAAAACAGAAGCATCTGTTTGAACTTCATCAGATAAATATTTTAAGAATTCATTTGAATACTCAAAAATACTATAATCCGAATCTGTTTTATAGTTTTTGTTTGATATTTGATTTAATTCTTGCAGATATTCTTTAAATCCTGATTTTAATGAATTAATATTCATATATTGACTCTCTCTTTTTAATTTATATATATATAAAAAAATTTTGTTTATAAAAATTGACTTTTTATAAAAAATAAAAGGACTTTTATATAAAAGTCCTTTTATTACATTTATCTTTTATGCCATAGAGCAGAATGTTGCGTTATCTAAACTTCTTTTTTGGATTTTTGCTTCTCCGCCGTTTGTATTACCTTCCATTGTCAGCATATTTCCATCATCATCATATCCTAAGAAAATTCCGATATGATCTTGAACTCCGTCGCCTTCCCAGTCAAATAAAACTAAATCACCTATTTGAGCTTCTTTGGAGTCTACTATTGCACCTGCTTCTTCAGCTGCGGCATAAATATCAGGGCAATACCATTTATTGCCGACATCTTCATACCAATCTGCTATGTCAGAATCACCGCAGTTTTCAACACAATATTCAACAAATGCAGCGCACCAAGGTGTTGCCGATGAACTGCCGCCGCCAAGAAATATATTTGCACTTCCGTCAGATTCATTGTATCCTTGAAATTGCTTTGCATATTCTGCTAGTTTTGCATTTTCGTTTGATGATGAACTTTTTTGATAATTACTGTAATCAAAGTGATTAAATACACTGTTAATTCCCATAATATACTCTCTCTTTCATGTTAAAACTCTCTTATGGTTATATAAAGTTTTTTTTACCTGTAAACATGACAAGAGTATATAATTTTTGTAACATAATTTAATATATCAAATAAAAAACATTCTAAATTTATTTAGAATGTTTTTTTAGCTAATTGTTACAACGTCTAATTCTATATTATATATTGTTTATTATCTCATTTGTAAATTCAGAACATAAGGCATTTCCGCCAAGGTCATATGTTAATATTTTTCCGTCTTTTAATGTTTTATAAAGAGCATTTTCAATTTTTTTTGCTACTTGATTTTGGTTTATATATTTTAATAAATCAATTGCAGAAAGAAGTAGTGCCGTAGGATTTGCTTTATTTTGACCTTTAATATCAGGAGCGCTGCCATGAACGGGTTCAAATACCGCAGTGTCAATTCCTATATTCGCACCTTTTGCAATTCCTAAACCACCGATTAAACCTGCACAAAGATCAGAAACAATATCCCCGTACAAATTAGGGAGTACTAAAACATCATATTTTTCCGGATTTTGAACTAATTGCATACATAGATTATCAACTAAAACTTCATTATATTTTATTTCGGGATAATTTTGAGCAACTTCTCTTGCACAATTTAAAAATAAACCGTCAGTTAATTTGCAAATGTTAGCTTTTGTAACTGCCGTAACGGTTTTGCGTTTATTCTTAACTGCATAATCAAATGCGAATTTGGCTATTCTTTCAGATGCTTTTCTTGTAATTATTTTTATTGATTCAGCAGTATCATCATCAATTTGTCTTTCAATTCCTGCGTATAAATCTTCTGTATTTTCTCTTACTATAACCAAATCAACGTTATCAAAACGTGTCTTTATGCCTTCAATATTTTTGCAGGGGCGTAAATTTGCATATAAATCAAGTTCTTTTCTGAGAGCAACATTTACACTTCTAAACCCCTTTCCTATAGGAGTTGTAACCGGGGCTTTGAGTGCAATTTTATTTTTTTTGATTGAATCAATAACTCTTTGAGGCAACGCAGTGCCTTCAACTTCGGCAACATCGGCTCCTGCTGTTTGGATGTCCCATTCTATTTGTGCATCTGCCGCTTTTAAAATTTTAACAACCGAATCCGTTATTTCAGGCCCTATACCGTCGCCTGGGATTAATGTAACTATTTGCATAATAACTCCTTATACCAAATCAAAATCACCGTGAAGTTTGATGTGTTCAATTAAGCCGCCCTCATTAAGCAGTTTTATCATAACATCAGGTAAAGGAGTAATAGGCATTTTTGTATTTTGAGTTTTATTATGTACATAACCTTCTTTTATGTCTATTTCAAGTTCATCACCGTCATTAATTTTATCTGTATCGCATTCAATTAAAAGAAGTCCTATATTTATTGCATTACGGTAAAATATTCTTGCAAAACTTTTTGCCAAAACTGCGCCAACACCGGCTATTTTTATAATTTGAGGTGCATGTTCTCTTGAAGAACCGAGTCCGAAATTATTACCTGCAACAACAAAATCACCTTTTTTCATTTTTGAAGCAAATTCAGGATCTGCATCTTCCAATACATGCTTTGCAAGTTCAGGAAGGTTAGAGCGAAGGTGAAATAATCTGCCCGGCGCTATATGGTCTGTTGATATATTGTCTCCAAATTTAAATGCTTTTCCTTTTAATTCCATTATAAAACCTCCCTCACATCGGCTATGTATCCTTTTATCGCACTATATGCAGCTGTTGCCGGCGATGACAAATATATAAAACCTTCAGTATTACCCATTCTGCCTTTAAAGTTTCTGTTTTGTGTTGCCAAACAAACCTCTCCGTCGCCGAGTATACCGGCATGGACACCAACACAAGCGCCGCAGCCTGATGTTACAATAGATGCACCTGATTCTACAAGAGTCGAAATTATTCCCTCGTTAAGCGCTTCTAAAAATACTTTTCTTGAAGCGGGGGCGACTAAAAGCCTTACGCCTTCTTTTACTTTTTTACCTTTTAAAATTTCAGCTGCTATTCTTAAATCTTCAATACGACCGTTTGTACAGGTTCCTATATATACCTGATTTATTTCAATTTTATCAATTTCATCTATTGTTTTAGTATTATCAACCGTGTGAGGGCAAGAAATGGTCGGTTTTAAATTGTTAAGATTTATATTAATTACCCTTTCATATACGGCATCAGAATCAGCTTTTATTTGTTTATATTTATCAGCCCGTGAATGTTCTTTAAGGTATTCAAAGGTTTTTTCGTCAGTTTCAAAAAGACCTGCTTTTGCCCCTGCTTCGACAGCCATATTTGAAATCGTAAACCTGTCTGACATTGAAAGGTTTTTAACAGCGCTTCCCGTAAACTCAAGAGCCTTATATGTAGCACCATCAGCCCCTATTAAACCTATTAAATGAAGAATTAAATCTTTTGCATAAACACCTTTGGGAAACTCGCCTTCGAGTACTATTTTATATGTTGACGGAACTTTAAGCCAGGTTTTGCCAAGCGCCATAACAACCGCTATATCCGTAGAACCAACACCTGTGGCGAGTGCACCTAATGCTCCTGATGTACATGTATGAGAGTCTGCACCCAAAAGTATTTCACCGGGGTTTACATAACTTTCAATAAGTCTTTGATGGCATACACCTTCTCCGACTTCTGATAATACAGCACCATATTCTTTAGCAAAATTTCTTAATACGGTATGTGAATTTGAAAGTTCTTTTCGCGGACTCGGTGCGGCATGGTCTATGAACAGTATTGTTCTTTGAGGATTAAACAGTTTATCTTTATTAAGCTTTTTAAATTCACTTACGGCAAGAGGCCCTGTTCCGTCCTGAACCATTACCGCATCAATATTTGCTATTACCAATTCACCCGGTTTTACGGGTTTATTTGCGTGTTCCGATAAAATTTTTTCTGCAATTGTTTGTCCCATAATCTCTCCTATACAAATAAATGCGGTTTAGTTATAAAGTGATTATCAACCCTTTGTTTTAAACTGCCTGTCGGCATATAAAAAGGTGTAACAGTCATAATTTTTGCCGCTATATCCGGATAATAATATATAAATTTAAGTTCACTTTGTGTTAAAGGCTTTTGAGTATGAACATTTGCATAACGGGCAAGTTCGAGAATATTTCGTGCCTCATCTTCATCTTTAAATTCTATTTCCATTTTTTCATATACATTTCTGAAGCCCTTAATACCGCCATATTCACCTGTTGTAATCATTCTTCCGGTTTCAACTATTTCGGGTTCACCTCTTCCAAGTTCTTCAAAATCGTATAATTCGTAATTTAATCTGTCTTTTAGTGCTCCATCCGCGTGTATACCTGATTCATGTGCAAATGCGTTATCACCTGTCGCCGGCTGGTTTATCGGGATAGGTACATTAAATGCGTATGAAGTATATTTTGCAAGTTTCCAAGTTTTCGAAAGATCTATATTCGGGTCAATTTCATACCTGCCATGCATTCCGCTTGATTTTAAAACTCCCAATAGGCATGAAATTAAATCTGCATTTCCGGCTCTCTCTCCCATTCCGTTTATTGCTGTGTTAATATAAGCATTAACGCCGGCATCTATTGCGGCTTTTGCCCCCATAACGGAATTCCCTGCCGCCATGCCGAGATCATTATGGAAATGAAGCTCAATATCCATTTGTATTGCTTTTGCAATTTGTGAAATGCGCTCATACGCACTTATAGGATCGTCATAACCTAATGTATCACAGTATCTGAACTTTTTTGCTCCATGTTTTTTTGCTTCCAGTGCAAAATCAATTAAATAATTAATATCCGTTCTTGAAGCATCTTCGGCATTAACGCCAATATCTTGAGCTCCGCAGGCAATTGCTGTATCAAGTGCTTTTACTGTTGACTTTATAATATCTTCACGTGTTTTCTTTCCGCCAAATTTCCCTTTTATCATTTGGTCTGATGTTGATACGGAAAGATTAATATATTTTAATCTCGGTACATTTTGGAAAGATAAAAGTACATCTTCAGAAATTCCTCTCATCCATCCTGAAAGTTTTGTTTTTGTAATAACACCTCTGTCAACAAGTTCTAAATTCCCATTTAAATAATTGATTTCATGTCTTGTTGTCGGAAAGCCAAACTCTGACTGAGTAATACCTATATCATCAAGCATAAGATTAATGATTGTTTTTTGTAATTTAGCTAAACCTAATCTTGAAGTTTGAACACCGTCTCTGTTTGTTACATCGACAAAATAAATGTATTTTTTCGGCATAATTTTCCCTTTTTTTATCAATTGGTTAAATTATACCATATTTTTGTCAAATTTTAATTCAATTTGTTTAATTTCGTTATGTATTTTTTCATTTTCAGGGGTTTTTATGTTGTTTTTTGAGCAAATTTGAATAATATATCCCGAAAAAATATCAACTTCTGTTTTTCTTTCGCTTTTTATATCCTGAAGCATAGAAGGGGTTGCATCTTCGATTTCTTCCATCAAAAATTTAACGGCAGAATCATAAATTTCTTTATAATGAGTTATTCCTGAAACTTTTGCTGTAAGTGCCGCTTCATACATAAGAGCTTTAAGTCTTTTAACAAGTTCGGGATTCTGTTTTATTTCTTTAAGAGTTTTACCGGAAACTGCGGAAAGCTGGTTAATTCCGGTATTAATTATAAATTTTTTCCAGTATTCTTCTTTTATATTTAATGAACAAATATATTTTATACCCGCATTATCAAAAAAATGTGAAACAGCTTCGGCTGCTTGCGGTTTTGAATTATCATAAGGACCTGTTTCTATGCAATATTCACCTTTATCCTGTTTTATGTTTCTGCCTTCTCTCACACAGGAGGCCCCTATATAAAAAGATATCAACAAGTTGTCAGAACCATATACTGAGGCAAGTTTCTGTTCACTTTGAACTCCGTTTAAAAGCGACATAAATATTGTTTCTTTTGTAACAAAGTTTTTAATACTATCCACAACAAAGTCAAAAGCATAATTTTTTGTTGCAATAATTATTAAATCAGCCTTAAAACCAGTTTCTGACGGCAAAACATAATCAAATCTGTATTCTTTAGAATTAAAAATAGTCGGATTTTCAATATATCTTTTCAGTCTTGATTCATCAACCAGTATTTTTAAATTATATTCTTTCTTCTCGTAAATATGGCAGGCGCAAACACATCCTATTGCTCCAAGACCGCATATTAAAATATTTCTTATTTCTTTCATTTGTATTACTGTTTTGTTTTTTTACCTTTTTTGAGTCCAATAACAAAAACTATTATTGCAAAAACAAAGCTTAAAAGAATTGCTATCGGATTAAATATTTCAAGAGGCAGAGATAAATTTCTTCCGCCCATTTCTATTGTAGGATAAACATTAAACACAACAACAATCACAACAAATAAAACAATAAATGTTAAAACAGGGGCTAATGATTTATATATACCTTTATCTCTTGAGCCCGATACATCATACAGCCTCCTGTCTATTAAAGAAAAGAATGTTATTGCACATATAAACATTGCTATATTTAGTATCCAGTTGCCTATGACTATATAGTCATTGTTTGTAACATTGGGAATAACCCCTTTTGTCATTCCAAAATATATTGCTGCTGTTATTATTGCAATTAATAATATATTTATAAAATACCATTTTCTTCCTATAGGATTATTTGATGCAAAAAGTCTGTCATCGCTCATAAATTTACTCCTTCCCATTCATAGTAGTTTATTATAAGTGAACAGATAATAATTATCAATAATACAAATAAATTAATTTCCTTTAATAAAGCATAGCACTAATGCAGTTATAAGTCCTAACGGCATCAATACAAAAAAAGTTACTAAATCAAGTATATTAATTAAAAAAGGCATAAAATCCAAAAAATATCTGATACAAAAAAGATACAAAACAGGCAAAACAAAAAGAAAAACAAAAAGCCGCTTCATATTTATATTAAAATTATACGTTTTAAATTTTGAAATATCAGCAAACCGTCTGTATACAACTGAAAGCGCCGACATAAGTATCACAAATTTAACTAAACCAACCATAAACATCAAAATCGAAAACAAAAATTTAAAAGTTATAAATTGGAGTAAAACATCAAATCTTACTAGAGAAATAACAATATATAAAGCAGCAAGAATAAGCATATTAATTGCATAGTTTTTTCTGCTTATTGTGCCCTGATAGCTTAAAAAATCATTATTATAATCGTTAAATCCCATAAAAAACCTCTTCTAATCGGTATTTAAATATTTGTTTATTCCGGAAGCAATGATTGATTTCGGCACTAAATTTACAATTCTTTCAACAGGCTCGCCATTTTTAAAAAATAAAATACAAGGTATCCCGCTTACAGAATATTTTTGAGCTGTTTGAATATTTTCATCGGCTTTAATTTTAACAAATTTAACTTTATCTTTATATTCAATTGCAAGCTCATCAATAACAGGAGCAAGCTTGCGGCATGGTCCGCACCATGTTGCCCAAAAATCAACAAGAGTAAGTTTTTCTTCATTTAAGACTTCTGACTCAAACAATTCATCGGTAATTTCTTTAACTTCTGCCATTTTTATATTCTCCTGAAATTTATTATATATCAATTATAAATAAAATAATATAGCATTGATGTAAATCGGTAAAGTATTTGAATTTAAGTATATATTATCAAATAAAATAATTTTTCTTGACAATCTTTTATGTCCTTTATATTATACAAGAAGCATTAAATTATGCCGGTGTAGCTCAACGGTAGAGCAACGGTTTTGTAAACCGTAGGTTGTAGGTTCGATTCCTATCACCGGCTGTTTATAGGTTGTACATTAGAAATTGAATATAACGTGGGTAGATGGCCGAGTGGCTAAAGGCGACAGACTGTAAATCTGTTGACGCGAGTCTACGGTGGTTCGAATCCACCTCTGCCCATTTTTTATGAGCCCATACGGTGCAAAGTCATTTGTCTTGCGGCACAGTGACTCTGCCGAGAGGCAACATTCCCGTAAGGAATGTGCGTTAAATTAAATTTAAGTTTGCCCTTGTGGCGCAGTGGTAGCGCATTCCCTTGGTAAGGGAAAGGTCACGGGTTCAAGTCCCGTCAAGGGCTGTTTAATAATAACAATTGAAAGTACAATACAGTAGAAAATATCTAAGAAAAAGGAGTTTAAACTCATGGCACGCGAAAAGTTTGAAAGAACCAAACCGCACGTTAACATTGGTACCGTCGGACACGTAGACCACGGTAAAACAACGTTAACTGCAGCAATTACATCTTGTATGGCAGCTGTTGGTAAAGCTCAAGCTAAAAAGTTTGACGAAATCGACGCAGCTCCCGAAGAAAAAGCAAGAGGTATTACTATTTCTACAGCACACGTAGAATACGAAACAGATGCAAGACACTATGCACACGTTGACTGCCCCGGGCACGCAGACTATGTAAAAAACATGATTACAGGTGCTGCTCAAATGGACGGTGCAATCCTCGTTATTGCAGCTACAGACGGTGCAATGCCTCAAACAAGAGAACACATCTTACTTGCAAGACAGGTTGGTGTTCCTAAATTGGTTGTATTCCTCAACAAATGCGATATGGTTGAAGATGAAGAATTACTTGAACTTGTTGAAATGGAATCAAGAGAATTATTGTCAAAATATGAATTTGACGGTGACAATACTCCATTCATCAAAGGTTCTGCATTAAAAGCATTGGAAGCTGTTCAAGCTAATCCTACAATTGCCCGCGGTCAAGATAAATGGGTAGATAAAATTTGGGAACTTATGGATGCAGTTGATACTTGGATTCCTACTCCCGAACGTGATGTTGATCAACCGTTCTTAATGCCGGTTGAAGACGTTTTCTCTATCACAGGTCGTGGTACAGTTGCTACAGGTAGAGTTGAACGTGGTAAAGTTAAAGTAGGTCAGGAAGTTGAAATCGTTGGTTTCGGCGAAACCAAGAAAACTACCGTAACAGGTGTTGAAATGTTCAGAAAACTTCTTGATGAAGGTATTGCAGGTGACAATATCGGTGCTTTATTAAGAGGTGTTGATAAAACTGAAGTTCAAAGAGGACAAGTTTTAGCAGCTCCCGGTTCAATAAAACCACACACTAAGTTTACTGCAAACGTTTACGTTTTAACTAAAGATGAAGGCGGACGTCACACTCCTTTCTTCCCGGGTTACAGACCTCAGTTCTACATCAGAACAACTGACGTTACCGGTTCAATTAAATTTGACGGTGAAATGGTTATGCCTGGTGATAACGTTGTTATGGACGTTGAGTTAATCTCTCCTGTTGCTATTGAACAAGGTATGAGATTCGCTATCAGAGAAGGCGGACGTACAGTTGGCGCAGGCGTTGTAGATAAAATTACTGAATAATAATTTTATTTAATACGAAAAGGGCTCTGATTATTCAGAGCTCTTTTTTTGTAACATATTTTTAATATTATAACAAAAAATATTATATTTAGTTTTTCGAACTTATATAGATTTAAGAGATTAAGTTGTGAAAATTCAAAATATAAACTATGCATATAAATTTACTAACCCATTTTCAAAATCAAATGAAAAACTACCCTCCCCCCTGCGAAATAGCTATAATGTCATTTCGCCGGTTAATCAATTAAGGTCTGATACAGTCAGTTTTAAAGCAAAGAACTATGACAAAGATGACATATTGAATCCTACGGGGCATTGTGCGTATTGTGGGTGTAAAGTATATAGTGAAAATCAAATTGACAGTCTTGCAAAAGAAATGTTAACAACAAAGGCAGGCAGACTCGAAGGAAAAATAAAAAGTGTTCTTGAAAAATTAACAGAGGCTAAAAATTCTCAAGAATTATCATTAGCTAAGAGATTAGAAAACGAAGATGAAATAAAGTTTTTTAGCCGATTTCTTGAAAATGCTTCTAATAAATCGTATTTAAAAGGTGAAGCAATATTTCACCAAGTTGATGAAATTGATAAAGATAAAGCGCTTGTCATGCTTAAGAAGAACATGCATCCTTTGTTAGCAACTGTTGACCATATTTCTCCCCAAAATGAGCAAAAAGATAATTTAAATTCAGATATTAATCTTGTTGAAGCTTGTTACTGCTGTAATCATGACTTAAAAAAAGGCGTAGCATTTGATGAATTTTATGCAATGTTTCCGACAATAAAAAATAATATGCCTGTAGAAAAGTTCAAATTTGCGATGTCTAATATTTTAGATTTTTCTCAAGAAAGTATATTAAAACGTTTATCTGCTGCAACATTATTAAGTCATTTAAAACGATTATTTGCTCAAAGAGATGAGGTTTTAAGAAATTTAGATTCCGTTGATTTCAGAATTAAAGGATGTAAATCTACTATTAATACTACGGTTGAGTCATGCAAAGAGGATATAAAAGCAAAAGAGCATGAAATTACCGAATTAAAAACAAAACATGAAAAATTAAAAAAAGACCCTGAATATATGGCAATCGTAAAAAGGCAGGAGTTATTAAATAATATTCAAGCGGAACAGACTGCTATTAACTCACTAAAAGAACGAAAATCTAATTTAAGTCAGGCAATAAATAAAAATAATGATATTAATAATAAAAAAGGTTCAAAGAAAAGCAAAACCAAACAAAAAACTTCTCAAATAAATCAAGACGAAAAACAGAAAATTGAACAGAAGAATAGGGAGCTAAAAGCAGAGTTACAAAGATGTTCAGAACAAATATCAAACAATGAAGAAATGAAGTTTAATTTTGAAGTTGAGTTAGAAAACTTGAACATAGACTTTCCTACTATAGAAATGATTGAATTTCAAAAATCACAAGCTGAGAGAGTTTATAATGCTTATAAAAGTTTGGATGAAAAACATTCAGAATTAGAATCATTGCAAGCAAAATATGATGAAGAAGATATTGAAAGTACAAGATTAGAAACATTTATTGGACAGCTTCCATCTGAAGGTTTTGATGTGAGTGCTTATAATGAAAATGAACAAAATATGTTAAGCCAATATCAAACAATAAAAGAAGCACTGGAATATATAGTTGCACATCCAAATGGAGGCAGTATTAAAGTTTGTATTCATTCTGCGGCGCAAGATGTTCTTCAAACTGAATTGCAGAATTTAAAACAAACAAAAATTGTAAAAGATTTTTTGATGAATGAAAAGAAAAAAGAATATAAAAAGCTTGCAGAAAGAAGTAATAAAAATAAAGGAAATATAAAAAATCAAATACAAGTTCTAAAAGAACAAATACGGAATTTAACACAAATTACAACAAAAATGAGCAAAGATGAGGCATTACAAAAAAGTCGGCAATATTCTGAAGATATAAGACGATTAAATGAAAAACAAAATTATGTTAAGATTCCGCAACAAATAAATCAACTTCAAACAGAAATTTACCTTATTGAGTCAACAATAAGTGATTTGCAAGAAAAAGCAAAAGAAATTGAAGAAAGTGTAACCATATAAAGACTTTAATTGAGTCTAGACTGTTTAATATTTGTAAAATATTTGTTTATTTTACAAAATTAAATTATTATTTTATTAGGGAGATTGTGGTTAAGATGCAGCTTTCGTATAAGATATTAATTCTTGATGATGATAAACTTGTTACTTCGTCATTAAAATCGCTTTTAGTGATAGAGGACTTTCATGATGCCGTATTTTTTAATGAGCCTGTATTAGCTTTGGAATATTTAAAAAATAATCCCCGCGACGTTATTATATCTGATTTTATGATGCCATCTATGAATGGTATTGAATTTTTGTCTGAAGCGAAGAAACTGTATCCTTTTGCAAGCATGATTCTTCTTACGGGATATGCGGATAAAGAAAATGCAATAAAAGCTATAAATGAGGTCGGGCTTTATAAATATATAGAAAAACCGTGGGATAACGATGAACTTATAATAAATATAAAAAATGCGTGTGAGCGGGCAAATTTAATAGAAAAACTGGAGGAATCAAATAAAGAATTAAAAAAATATTCTGTTCATTTGGAGGAATTAGTAAGGGAAAAGACTTCGGATATTGCAGAGATGAATGAGCATTTGAGTGCTGTTATAAATAATTGTGCTGATGGTATTATGCTGGTATCTTACAATGGAAATATTTTGGACGTAAATCCTGCTTGTGAGTCTTTATTTGGTGCCGCACACAATCTATTAACAACAAAAACGGTTTATGATTTATTTATTACAAAAGAAGTTAATTTTAATAAAGTATTTTCTTCGGATGAGAACAAATTATTAAGAGAGATAGAAGTTGAGAATGCTGTAAATGGCAATATTATTCCTGTTGAAATAAGCAGTGCTTTTATTCCTCCTAAATCATCTCAAGATAAAGGTAAATATGTTTTTGTTATAAGAAATGTACATCTTCAAAAGGAAATGGAGCGTTTAAGGGAAGATTTTATTGCAACCCTAACTCATGATTTAAGAACTCCTTCTGTTGCTACAATACAGACTTTAGAATATTTTCTTAACGGAAAACTCGGCACATTAACGGATAAACAAACTTTACTTCTTCAAACAATGAAGAAAAGCAGCGAAGATATGTTAGGGCTTGTAAATACGCTTTTAGAAGTATACAAGTACGAATCGGGACGTTTAAAATTAGTAAAAACACCGTTTGAGATTGATTCACTCGTTAATGAATGTATTGCCCAAGTATTTCCGCTTGCACAAGCAAAAAATCAGACAATTGAAAAACATTTTATAAATACAGAAACAAAAAAAATAATAGCTGATCGCAATGAACTAAGGCGCGTTATAATAAATCTTTTGGGTAATGCCATAAAATATACGCAAGAAAAAGGTTTAATAGAAATAAAAGCAGAAATAGATAATAATGATTTAAGATTTTCAGTAAAAGATAACGGGGAAGGGCTCTATAAGAAAGATATTCCGAAACTATTTAAACGTTTTTCGCAAGGGACACAAGAAAAACGCTCAATTGGTACCGGGCTTGGGCTTTATTTATCAAAACAAATAATAGATGCTCATGGCGGGAAAATATGGCTTGAAAGTGATAAAGGGAAGGGAAGCGAGTTTTTCTTTCTTCTTCCCGATTCGGTTTTAACGGAAGAAAAGGATGAAATATGGACGGCATAAAGGTTTTACTTGTAGAAGATCATAAAATGGTAAGATTGGGGCTGTCTTTAGTATTTGAGAATTGCAAAGACATTGATTTAACCGCCGAAGCCGAAGACGGTAAAAAAGGTGTTGAACTTGCTTTAAGTCTTAATCCCGATGTTGTTCTTATGGATATAGGTCTGCCTGAACTTGACGGAATACAAGCGACAGAAATAATTAAGAAAAATAATCCTAATATAAAGATTCTGATTTTTACTTCACGAGAATCAGATGATGATGTTTTTGATTCATTAGCAGCAGGTGCGGACGGCTATATAATGAAAGGTGCAAATGAAGATCAGCTTATAAGTGCAATTAAAGCGGTATCGGAAGGCACAGCCTGGCTTGACCCTGCCATTGCAAGGCTTGTTTTATCAAATGTCAGAAAACAAAATTCGCCTGTTGTAGAGTCTAACCCCAATGGCGCCAAAACGGCTAAAAATATCTATGGCCTTACAGACAGGGAAATTCAGGTGTTGGCTTTAATTGTTGAAGGGTTAAATAATGCACAAATTGCAGATAAATTATTTATAACTCTTGCAACAGCAAAAGCTCATGTACACAGTATTTTACAAAAACTTTATGTTTCAAACAGAACACAGGCAACTATTCAAGCTGTAAAAGAAGGACTTGTTTAATGAAAAAGACCTTTTTACTGCTGGTTTTGTTTTGTATTTCAGGAATAAATTGTTTATCAAAAGAAAATATTCCCGACCCTTTATATTTAAACTCGCCTGTTTTAGACTCTTCTAAAATTGAAGAACCTGTCAAAGAATCTGACCCCAGGACTCTCAATGAAAAATTAAGAGAAAAACTTCATCTGCCAAAAACAAAGAAAATTTATTATCACAATATTGATAAATCACATATTCCGCTAACGATGGAAGATTATCACACAGCAGCGGCAGATAAAAAACGTAAAGATTTTGAAATCCCTGAACCTATTTTTACTTCAGAAGATGATATTATAATCCCCGATTCTCATTACAGAGTAATAAGATATAATACTCCGCCGGGACAAAGAAATATTGACCTGTCTCAAATTGTTTCCAAAAGAACAGTTTCATCCGCAGGAATTTTGTCGCCCGATAAAACCAAAATGGTTTACACAAAATGTTTTTTTTATCCTAAATTATCACAAACTTCCTCATCAGCTTATTATATTCCTGTCAACAAACGTTATAAAGATGCTTATGATGCACTTTATATGACTAATGTTATGGAAGGTGATACTACATCTATTGTTAAAACAGGGATGGATGAAATTCAAACATATCAGTTTAAAACGTTATTCCCTATTGATTTTTCAAAAGACAGTACCAAAATAGCTTTTAAAGAAAAAATAGGTTCAAATTTAGAAGAAACCTGGCAAACCAATGTTATAATTTATGATTTTAAAACAAAAAGTTGGAAGCGGCTTTTGGCGGTGCGTGAAGCTATTATATACTGGTGGCGCCAAAACAAACAAATTGATTTAAAAGACTATATGTGGGATATTTTCCCAATAGGATGGGATAAAAATAATCCCGAAAGGCTTATTGTATATGCTTACGCTTTTACCAAAGATAATCCTTTATTCCTTGGAACTTGGAGTATTGATTATAATGAAGAAAAATCTATGCTTATATCAATTGATTCAACGAATGTTGAAATAGATTTAAACGGATTCGGACTAAAAGAAATTAAGTTTGAAAATTAATTTAGTTTTTAAATCAAAATGTAATTTTTTTATCATACCTGTATATTTTTCATAATTAGTTAAACGGTATTGGAATTTTTATTAAACGTTATTTACGAGTTTAAAAATTTCATTACATATATTAAATATATTTTTAGCCTGTTCAAAATTAATCATATTAGCTCCGTCGCATAAAGCACAATCAGGAGAAGGATGGACTTCAAAAAACAGCCCGTTTGCACCTGAAGCAACTGCCGCTTTAGCAAGAACAGGCACAAATTTTCTTTCGCCAGATGAACTTTCGCCAAAACCGCCAGGCAGTTGAACGGAATGTGTAGCATCAAATATAACGGGATAACCCATCTCTTGAATTATAGGAATTGCCCTCATATCAGAAACTAGATTGTTATATCCGAAAGATACACCTCTATCTGTTATTGTTACCTGTTTATTACCTGAATCAATAACTTTTTGAGCTATGGACTTCATTTGTGAAGGCGCCAAAAACTGACCTTTTTTTATATTTATTATCTTATTTGTTTTTGCGGCAGCAATAAGCAAATCCGTTTGTCTGCACAAAAATGCAGGTATTTGAATTATATCGGCAACTTCTGATGCTATCTGCGCCTGATTAGACTCATGTATATCCGTAACTATCGGAACATCAAATTCTTTTTTTACTTCCGCTAACAGAGAAAGCCCCTTTTCAATTCCCAACCCTCTATATGAGTTTATTGAACTTCTGTTTGCTTTATCGTATGAAGCTTTAAAAACATAATTTATATCAAGCTCAGTTGTGAGCTTTTTCAAATATTCTGCAGTTTTAAACAAAATATCTTTTGATTCTATAGCACATGGACCAGCAAGAATTGTTAATTTTTTACCGCCTATTTCAAAATCTCTTAATTTAACTTTATTAACCATCTTGCCTCCACTCTTTAACAATAACTTTATTCTACATAAAATTTCTTATTTTAACAAGCAAATAAGTTTTTTATATGAGTTCAATAAATTTGTAAAATTATATAATATTTAAAGTTACAATAATAGGAGATTATTATGTCAGATGAAAATAGTTCTCAAAATGTGAGATTACAAAAAATAGCAACCCGCCGAAAAGAAAGTTTGTAAATAATTCAGGGAAAGGCAGCAGAGTTAATGTACCTGCCGTTGTAAAAAACCATTTTAACTGGGGTGCTTTTCTTTTATCCTGGATATGGGGTATCGGTAATAAATCATATATAACATTGTTATATTTGGTTCTTTGCTGGATTCCTTTTGTAAATTTAGGTGTTTTAATTTGGTTTGGTATAAAAGGTAATGAATGGGCGTGGCAAAATAAATATTTTGAAGGTGTAAGGCAATTTCATGAATATCAAAAAAAATGGGTAATTGCCGGACTTATATTACTTATTATAGGTTTAATTTTCTCTGTATTTTATTTTATAGCTATTTTTGGTTTATTAATGTCAGGTGCCGGTATGCCTCAAGGTAGTATGTATTAATAGCGGAGAGAATTTAAAATGAATGATAAATTGAGGTTGAATCCTAAATTATTTGAATTTGGCGGAATAATTGGAAGAAGAGATTTTTTTCTTAACAGTATATACATTGTTTCAATATATATGTTTTTTATACTGCCTTATATGACTTGGTTTATGACCAAAATGCAAACATTGACGGAATATTTTGATTATGGAAAATATTTTTTTGCTGCACCTGTTTTGCTTCAGGTTTGGGTCCTTTTAGGAACTGCAGGAATATGTGTGCTTTTTGTATCCAATATCATAAAACGTTTAAACGATATAAACGGATCTGTTAATTCAGGTGTAAATATATTTTGCTCGGCAATTTGGGTATTAGCTTATTTTAGTATTTTAATGCCTTTAGGATATGCTTTTTTAATTTCTTTTGCAGCAATGATTATGTATTTTATTCTTTTATTTAAAAGTGGAAAAATAACATCTAAGCTGCCTTATGATTTTACAAAGGAATTTAACTGGGGTGCTTTTTTCGGAACTTGGCTATGGGGTTTATTTAATAAATCTTATATTCCTTTATGGTATATATTGATATTTTTTACTCCTTGGGGATTTTATTTTCAATTAATATGCGGTCTTAAAGGTAATGAATGGGCATATAAAAATAAGAAATGGACAGATGTTAAAAAATTTAATAAATCTCAGGAAAATCAAGCTTTATTTTGGTTAATATTTTATTTTATTATTATTCCGTTAGTATATTTTATATTGTTATTCGGTCTTGTTTTTGCTTTAATTTCGCATATAAATACAACAATTAAAGAAAACCCTGAAAAAGCGGAAAGTTTAGTTTCAAAAATAGAAGATTTAACGTCAAAATATGCTTCTATATACTTTCAAAGTTATGAAATAAATGAAAATGAAAATGCATTTTATATTTTAGATTCGGATTGGGAAAGCAGTTCTTTTAGTCAAAAGAAAAATTTAATCGATTTAGCTGCCGGTATTGCGGCAAGCGAAAAAACAAAAAAATATAAAGAAACGAATCCTAAAGACTTTAAAACTTTTTCAAAAAATTCGGAATTGCCAAAAACTAAAATTTATAGTGCAAATACAAATAAACTTTTGGCTGAATTTGTCATTGATGAAGAGATTTTTGACAAAGATGCTTCATTCTTTGATGCGGTAAAAGCCGGGTTTAATGCCTATAGATTTTATAATACGGATTAGTATGCAGTATATTAAAAATAAATTTATGCCGGGCTTTATTAATCCCGGCATATTTATATCTATTTATTTTGTGCAGAGTTTTACATACAATTCACCAATCATATAAAGGCTGCCTGTTATTATTTTTAAACCGTCTTTATCTAAAATTTCGTTTAATTTTTCTTTGTTAAATGGTTTAATGTTTGGAACTATTTTTTTATATTCATTAAAACTAACAGCGTTTTTATGATTAAACTCAAAAAAGTAAATTTCATCATTCTTATTAAATAATATTTCTGAGATTTTTTTATAATCTTTTGTATTTAAGGTTGAATATATAAAGATTCTTTTTTGATTTTTAAAATAATAATCAAGACTTTTCTTTAGTTCAAGTGCAGCATCAGGGTTATGAGCTCCGTCTATAATAATATTTTTATCGGGTATATATTCAAGCCTTGCCCCCCATTTAACGGTTTTCAAACCTTTTTCAATATCACATTCATAAATTTTATATCCTGTTTCCTTTAAATAATTTACGGCACTTAAAACAAGTTCAAGATTCTTTTTTTGATAAAGCCCCAAAAGCGGAAATTCATATTCCTTTTCGTTGTAAAGTGTGTAATTTCGTCCGTTTTCAAACAAAAGTTTAATTCCTGATTGTTCATAAATTAGTTTTGAATGTTTTTTAAAGGCTTCCGATTTTATTACGTTAAAACCATTATTGTATTTTGCTGTAATAACAGGGGTATTAGGTTTTATAATTCCGCTCTTTTCGTATGCTATTTCATCATAAGTATTGCCGAGTCTGTCTGTATGGTCAAGCGAAATAGATGTTATAATTGACAAAACAGGATTTTTTATTACATTTGTTGCATCAAATCTGCCGCCAAGTCCTGTTTCGATTACTGCAATATCAACTTTGTTATCGTAAAAATATTTATAAGCCGCTGCCGTAAGAATTTCAAACTCGGTTAAATCTATATGATTTTTATCGGCAAGCGAGCAAATACCACTTATATATTTTGAAAAATCATTTTTTGAGATATCAATATTATTTATTTTTATTCTTTCCGTATATTCTGTCAAATGAGGGCTTGTATATAATCCTGTTTTATAGCCTGCACATTTTAATATATTTGCCAGTACAGATGAAACAGACCCCTTACCGTTTGTACCTGCAACATGTATTATAGCAGTTTTATCCTGAGGGTTGCCCAGGAGATCTAATACAGCCCCGACTCTTTCAAGTCCCGGCTTTATACAAAATTTTCCCTGTGATGTTAGTATTTTAGTTATATCTTGGTATGTTGAAATCATTTTATTGTACTTTTTAGTTGATTAACTATTTCTTCCGTAGGATTTGATTTTGACATTAATTTTGTTTTCTTACTCATTTCAAGTAGTTTATCAGGAGTAAGTTCTTTAATTTTTTCCATAAGAGTTATATTATTACATTCAGAGTCCTCTAAATATAATGATACACCTTTTTCACACATTTCTTTTGCATTTTTTCTTTGATGGTCCTGCGCTGCATAAGGATACGGAATTAAAACAGATACAGAAGCGCACTGAATAATTTCGCTTAAACTTACCGAACCCGCGCGCGATATAACTATATCTGCCGCTTTCATAGGGTATACCGATTCATCAAAATACGGTTTTATCAGTAAATTTTTATTGCTCTTAAAATCCGGATATATATTTTCAAGCTCATTTATAACATTTTCATAATTCTTTTTGCCGGTTTGAAGTATAACAAAATAGTTCATATCTTCGCTAAGGGGTTTTAATAATTTTATCATTGAATCATTAATAGTTTTTGCGCCTTGTGAACCTCCAGTCGCAAATATTACTTTTTTGTCATAGGGGATATTCAATTTATTTTTCGACTCATGCTTTGTAACAATAAAAAATGCCTCTCTGACCGGATTTCCGTTACAAATTATATTATTTGATTTTAAAACATTTTTTGAAGCTTCAAAAGCAACTGAAACAACTTGAGCCTTTGGAGCCGAAATTTTAGAAACTATCCCGGGAACGGAATCACAATCATGAATCATATAAGGATGTTTTAATATTTGAGAAGCAATTACTAGCGGGGCTGAAACATAACCGCCTGTTGCAAAAACCGCATTTGGTTTATACTTTTTCATATAAAATATCGTTTTTATTATTGCCAATACGATTTGAAAGCTCCATTTAAAGAAACTAAAACTCAATTTTCTTGGCATTCCCGATACATTTACCGGTAAAAACTGAACATCGGGATACTGTTTAGATATATCATATTCCAAATTTTTCGGATTCCCGATATAATATATTTTTTCCGTATCATCCTGTTTTAAAAGTTTTTCAACAACGGTAAAAGCGGGATAGATATGTCCTCCCGTGCCTCCGCCGGTTATAAAATATATTTTTTTATCTGACATTAGGGAACCTTCTTATTCTTTTTTTTGAAATATTGAGTAAAACGCCTATCATGCACATTGTTATAAATAAAGAGGTACCTCCATAACTTATAAAAGGAAGCGGGACACCGGTTGCCGGGAGCATTGAACTCGCTACAGACATATTTATAAATGCCTGCAGACATATTGAAATTGTAATACCTGCAGCAAGTAGTTTGCCGAATAAATCCTCGCATTTTGCGGAAACCAAAAGCCCTCTTTGCAGAAATGCCAAAAACAATCCTATAATCAAAATGCAGCCTAAAAATCCAAATTCTTCCGCAAACACGGCAAAAATAAAATCTGTATGTCCTTCTGGCAGCCAGCCGAGTTTTTGTCTTGAATTTCCGTAACCTTCACCGAAAAAACCGCCTGCAACAAATGCCAGCATTGCTTGTATAATATTATATCCGGCTCCGTATGGGTCTGATTCAGGGTCAAGCCATATCAATATTCTTTGTTTTTGAAACGAATGTATAACAAAACTTAAACCAAATACCCCCATACATATAGCGCTTATTATTAATTTTATTGACCCGCCTGCTGCAAAATATATTGCAGCCGACGAAGATAACAAAATCAATACCATACTTAAATTGGGCTGTTTAAATATTAATAAAATCATTATAATTATAGGGATAAAATACTTGTATAATTTAGGATTAAATAAATTTATATCTTTTGAAAATGCGCTTGCAAGAAGCATAATAACTGCCAGTTTTGAAGCCTCTGACGGTTGAAACTGTATAGGACCTAAAGTAAGCCATCTTGTTGCGCCATTTACCGTTGTTCCTGCAAAATGCACCGCAATTAAAAGCAAAATAATAAACCATGCAAACGGAATTGACAATTTATTTAAAGCTTTATAATTAATACGGCTTATAAAAAACATTGCAAAGCAGCCCAAAATAAACCATATAAATTGTCTTGCAACAAAATAAGTTGAAGATACTCCCTGCATTATACATTTTGGTGCTCCGGCGGAAAATATTGCCAAAAGACCTGCTATAATCAAAAAAATGACAATAAAAACCAGTGTTGAATCATACGATGACAACATTACCGTTTTTTGTTCATTATTATTTTGGATATTATAACTTGGATTTGACATATTCTTTAAACACTTCTCCTCTGTGTTCATAACTGTTAAACATATCGTAACTTGCACATGCCGGCGAAAGAAGAACTATTTCATTATCAAGAGTCAATGAAATATCAACTGCCTCCTCCAATGAGTTTGCCAATATTATATTATCAAACCCATTTTTTTCCATATTTTCTTTAAATCGAATAGTAGCTTCACCTATTAATATAACAGTTGAAACATATTTATTTATATAATCTTTGCAAAATTCGGTCAAATCGGTATTTTTATCACGTCCTCCCGCAATAAGGGTAAGTTTTTTACCTTCAAATGCCTTAATGGCAACAAATGATGCTTCGGGGTTTGTTGCTTTTGAATCATTATAAAAAGATTTTCCGTTTATGTCCGCAACATACTCAATTCTGTGCTCTACAGCCTTAAAAGACATTATTCTTTCTTTTATATGTTCATTTGATATACCTATCAATTTGGCAACAACAACAGCGCACATTATATTTTGATAATTATGTTCTCCGACAAGTGAAATCTCGTTTAATTTAATAATTTCTTCTTCTTTATTTCTCTTAAAACATATTGTATCATTTTTTATGTAACAGCAATTTTTGTCGAGTTCTTTTGCATAGATAAATTTTTCGCCTGTATATTTTTTTGCAAAATCATAAATTTTTTCATCAACACCGCTAAATACTGCATACATAGGCTGTTTATAATCTTTGAATAGACTTATTTTAGCTTCAAAGTAGTTATCAAGTCCTTCATGCCAGTCAATATGGTCAGGTGTAAATGTCAGGAAACATCCTATTTGAGGTCTGAATGTCGGCGACATTGCAAGCTGAAATGAACTTGCCTCACATACAAAGAAATCGGGTTTATCTTCCAATAATGAAGTGGGAGGAATGCCTATATTCCCGCATACCGGGGCATTATATTCACTTGAGAGTATATGTGAAATTAAATAAGTAGTGGTTGTTTTACCGTTAGTTCCGGTAACAGCTATAAAAGGTGCTTGAGCTTCAAGGTATGCAAGTTCTATTTCACTGATTATAGGAATATTTTGTGCCTTGACTCTTTTAAATATTTCGCTTTTAGGCGGTATCCCCGGGCTTGTTATTGCAATATAAGAATCATTAATAAACTCATCGGAATGAGCGCCGGTTTCTACTTTTATTCCTTCTTTTTCAAGCTCTCTAACCAGTTCTTCATTTTTATCATCAAGAGGTTTTGACTCTGTTATATAGCAATCGGCACCTTGTTTTGAAAGATACCTGGCAGCTGCACATCCGCTTTTTGAAAGCCCTAAGATTAAAACTTTTTTATCTATCCATTTTCTTTTCATAATAAAATCCTACCAAAATATATTAAATAAAACTACGGCAAAAAGCCCGAATAACAAACTTACGCAGGAGAAAACCAATACGATTTTATTTTCACTCCAACCGCAAAGTTCAAAATGATGATGAATAGGGCTCATTTTGAAAACTCTTTTTCCTGTCAATTTAAAGCTCGTAACCTGAATTATAACGGAAAGTGTTTCAAGAAAAAATACAATCCCGACAAATAAAATCCAAAGTTCAAACTTTCCCATAACCGCTATGCAGCCCAGTAATCCGCCAAGTGCAAGAGAGCCGGTATCCCCCATAAATACTTTTGCCGGATATTTATTAAAATACAAAAAACCAATACAAGCCCCTGCTGCAGCAGCGGTAATAATTGCAAGATTATTTTGTCCTGTTATTGCGCATATTATACTGCATATAATCATAGCAACAGCAGTATTTGATGAAGCAAGTCCGTCTAAGCCGTCAGTTAAATTTACCGCATTTGATACTCCCGCAATAAACAAAATGGCAAATACAGGATATAGATAGTGTATATCTATGTTGTAAGGGCCAAATCCTAAATAAGTCTGCCCCGTTATAGTCATATAAACAGCCGGCAGTATTGATATGGCAAACTGCAAAAACAATTTATTTCTTGGTGTTAAACCTGCCTTATTTTCTTTATGTTTAATTTTTCCTAAATCATCTGTTAATCCGGCAAGCATAAAGAATACAAAACTCATTAACACAATTAACGGTACGGGAGTAATCCCCTGGTTCATAGTTAAAACAGCAAGGGATGCAATTACCGTCGAAAAGACAATAAATACACCTCCTGTTGTAGGAGTTCCGGCTTTTTTTGCATGATTTTCAGGTACATCTTCCAGTATATATTGGGTATACATTTTCTTTTTTAAAAAGTCTATATATACAACTCCCGATAATAACGCAAGTACAAACGCTACAAGCATTGATACAACTATCAGTATATTAAAATCCATTATTTTTTTAGCTCCTCAATAATCTCTTCAAACTTCATAAACCTAGATGCCTTTAATAAAATATTTGCCCCCGGAGTTAATTTATTTTTTATAAATTCTGCAATTTCATTTATTGTATCAAAATGGACGGTTTTTATCTTTTGTGGATTAATATTTTTTGCCAGTTCTCCCAAAGTTAAAACATAATCACATTCAAAAGAATCTAAAAACTCACCGATTTTAATATGATACTCTTTTTCATCTTTGCCAAGTTCTCCCATATCACCAAGTATTATAACTTTTGGATTCGGAGTAAATTCCAGGAAAGTTTTGATTGCGGCTTTTACGGATTCGGGGTTCGAATTGTAACTGTCATTTATGATTTTAAACCCTTTTATATCCTGAATATCCCATCTTTTTTCAATCGGTTTAAACTCCTTTAGACCTTTTGATATAATTTCAGGCTCAAGGTTAGCATAAAGTCCTGTTTCTATAACTGCTAGTGCATTTTGTATATTGTGTTCTCCTGCGCTATTTAGTGTATATTTATAACCCTTATACTCAAAAACAGATTTATCCAGTGTCATCTCTATAATATTTAAATTTTTATCATTAAGACTAAAATATATCGTTTCATGCCTGTTATCATTTATTTGTCTGATTAAAGGATTATCGTGAGAGATAAGTATGCCATTTGGTTTTATATATTTGGCAATTTCAAATTTAGCCTTTGCAATATTTAATAATGAGCCTAATCTGCCTATATGCGCACTTCCCGAATTAACTATAACTGCAATATCGGGCTGTGTATATTTTGATAAAAGCTCAATTTCTCCCATTGCGCGCATACCCATCTCAACAATTAAATAACGGCTTGACTTTTCAAGAGATGAAAGAGTTTGACATAAACCTATTTCATTATTGTGATTTAATATTGATTTTACTGTATTACCGGCATTTTTAAAAACGGAATACATCATTTCTTTTACGGTTGTTTTACCGCTGCTTCCTGTTATAGCAATAGTATACGGATTGATTTTATTTTTATAAAAATTGGCGAGTTTTAAATAAGTTTCTTTTGTATCTTCCGTATACAAAACAACTTTTGCAGATTCCAACACTTTATTTTTATCTGATGTAAAATACCCTGCAGCTCCCTGTTCAATGGCTTTTTCTATAAAATTTTCACCGTCAAAATTTTCACCTTTTAAAGGAATATACAGTTCATCTTCTTTTATTGTTCTTGTATCGGACGAGAATCCAAAATCAGTGTTATTACCGATTTCTTTAATAATTTCCGCTTCTGAAGCTTTTATAATTTCTGTTAAACTAAGTCTCATTTTATCTCGACATCCCCGGCATATTGTAACATAAAACAAATAACAATATCACTTTATGAACTTTTTGTTATCAAAATATTTACAGGATTATATGTAAGTGTAACTTTATTATTTTTTGAGTACTTTTTTAAATATTGTGTTTCAAAATTTAAGAGTTTCTTTTTTGTAAATTTCATCTCCTCTACGGCATTTACACCCGTCAATTTTAAATGTTTTAAAACATCCAGGGGAGTATCAAAATATAGCTCTTTTTCTTCTTCATTATAATATTCAACCCTGTATTGCGCTATAAAGTCTTTTAAATCATTTATGGAATAATTTTTATTTTTAATATTAAAAATATCTTTTATTTCTTTTAAATTATTGTCTGAAAAAACAGAAAATAACAGTATTCCTCTATCATTAAGTGAAGAATACAGTTTTTTGATTACTGATTTAATGTCATTGCACCATTGAAGGCTGGCATTAGAAATTATTAAGTCGTATTTATCTTTCAGTTCAATTTCTTCTATATCACCGAATATAAAAGTATTGTCGGGAATTATTAAGTCAATATACTGTTTTGCTTCTTCAACAATATCATTTGCGCAGAATTTTTTAAAAGTTAAATTTTGTTTAATTTCTTTGGTTAAAATACCCGTTGCACATCCTGTTTCAAATATATAATCAAATTCTCTAGACGGCAGAAGTTTAATTAACTCTTTTGCAGTACATTTTTGAACAACGGCGTTATTATCGTATGTAGTAAAACTCTTTTTGAATCTTCTTTTTACAAGAGATTTATCAATCATAATAAATCACTCCAGTTTTTAAAAGAATCAAAAATATAATGCATTTTATCAAGCTTTATAACTTCAACACCTTCTTTTTCCCAAAAATTTATTTGATTTTTTGCCGGAATAATTTTATCATTCAATGAAACATAAGCTTTATTAAACTTAAAAAATTTATTTGGTTTTAAATCTCTTATGGAAATTAATTCTTCTTTTAATTCATTACAATTACGAGAACAATAGTCCTGAATATTTATATCGGAAGATATTTTTTTCATAAACTTTCTGCATGAAAGTTCATTAAAATTATCAACAGTCAAATTGTAAATTTTTTCAGGGATTCCGAAATTATCATCAACAGGCTTTTGAGTTCCGTTAATAGCTACAAAGTTACCAAAATCACTAAATTGAGAATAAAAATTATTACATACATAAACCCCTAATGACCAGGCCGCTAAATTTTTGTTTTCATATTGAGAAAAATTAAATTCTCCTAATTCAAAATTTCTGTAGTCATAAAAAACAAGTACATCAAAATTTTGAAACCCTAAAGAAGAAACAATTCTTTCATTCATACCCCAGCCGTTAAAAAACACTATAAGATTTTTATTATTTTGTTTATTAATCCATTTATATTCCATTATAAAGCCCCGTTTACAATGTCTATAACAGTTTTAAATTCTTCTTTAGTTATATCTGATGTTAATGAGAGTCTGAGCCTTGAAGTATTGACAGGCACCGTAGGCGGTCTGACCGGAAGAATATAGAATCCCTTACTTTGAAGTTCCTGAGCTATTTTTACCGTTTTATTATTCTCTCCGATAATAACAGGTATAATTTGAGTTAATCCGCCATCTTTTATATATAAATGAGCCTCGTTTATTAAATTTCTCAGTTTGAGTGATTTTTCTCTGACAAAATCAAACTTTTCGGATATCAAAAAATCAGACCACATTATATTCACGGAAGGCAAAGCAGTTGAAAAAATAAATGAATCCGCCTTATTTATTAAATAATAAATAATCACTTTATTTGAAACGCAAAATGCCCCCATAGCCCCGAATGATTTACCTAAAGTAGCAGTAATTATATCAACATTTTCTCTTATACCGTTTTCATCTGATACACCGGCAAGATTTTCGCCAAAAACTCCGAAAGCATGCGCTTCATCAATCATTAAATATGCGTTGTATTTTTGCTTTAATTCTATTAGTTTTCTTATATCCGCAATATCACCATCCATCGAAAATACCGATTCAGATATTATAAATGCTTTTTTGTAGCTGTTTCTGTTCTTTTTTAAAAGTTCTTCAAGATTTTCGTAATCCAAATGTCTGTATCGGAAAAATTTAGTTCCCGAAAGCTTCATTCCGTCAATTATACTGGCATGGTTCAATTTATCGGAAAATATTACATCATCTCTGTTTACAAGAGATGAAACAACACCCAAATTGCACTGATAACCGGTATTAAAAAGCAGGCATGATTCTTTTTGAAATAATGAAGCAATATGATTTTCGAGCTTTTTGTATATTTTTGAAGTACCTGTTAAAAGTCTTGAAGATGCGGAAGAAAATATAAATTCATTATCATTTTTATATTTTTCGACAAATTCCCCGATAAGTTCTCTATCCGTACTCAAATTTAAATAATCGTTCGATGAAAAATTAATCAGGCGTTTTCCACCTGTGAATATGTATTTGGCATATTTTTCATCAATATCTCTGATTTGCCTGAAATTATCTTTTTCAACTAATTTATTTAATTCTTCGCTATAAAAACTCATAATCTTAGTATAATTCAAACAAAAATTTTTTAATCAATTTTATAAAATTCTATACCGTATCCGAGTTTTTCGCAGATTATTTTTATGAGTTTCACGCGAGCAACCAAGCAATGTGGGCAACACTGAATTAAATTGATTTATCTTATCTTTATCTGCCAAAGAAATAAAATGCTAAATCCTCATATACTGTTTGTTCTTTTATATATGAATCAATCATTTTTTTTGATTTTTCCGTTTTTTGAATATCTTTAAGAATTCTGTTTAATAATAATTTGTTATTTGAATTTGATTTTAGAAGTTGAATCAGATAATATTGAATACAATCTATGATATATTTTGGGTTCATATTATTTTCGGTTTGAAAGTTTAGCAGACACTGTGAAAAATCCAGTACATGTTGTTTTTCAAATAAGGGATAGGAACTAAAGAATTTTTCAAAAAATTCAGTTTGATATTTTGTATTTTTTACATCTGCAATATAAAAAGATTCAGAACGGGATATAATTGTTTGGAGCAAGTCATCTTTATTATTTGAAAGAAAAATAAAAGTAACGTTTGACGGTGGTTCTTCAATTGATTTAAGCATTGAGTTTGCAGCAACTGTAGAAAAACAATTTGTATTTACTCCCGACGGATACCATAATTTATCACCGTCAGGTTCTTGCGGAATGTTAAATCCTGTTGTTTTATACTCTTCATATTCCGTCAATTCTTCATCTGATAATTTTTTTAATTGGGCATCGCAAAATATAAATACACGGTGGTAATCGGATGAATTTATTAATGTATCAAGTACTTGATTTACCTGTTCTTCAGATATAACAGTTTTACTTGAATCTGTTTTATTATCAATTTTTGATATTGTCATAACCGCAGGATGTTTATTTTCTCTTATCCAACGGCAATTTTGGCAAGAGCAGGTTTCTGTTTTATCACCCGTACAATTTAATAATCTTGAAAGTTCCATGGCCATTGCATATTGCATAAAATTATTGCTGCCGTAAAAAATAAGTGAATGAAACAATTTATTTTGTTCAATTGCAGTTTTAAAAAAATTACTTAAATATGTATATTTTTTATCTAATAATTGATTCATACTTTAATTTTCCGCCTTACTGACTTAATAAAATGAGTTCTAATATTATATCACTTGAAGCTCCTTGCCCTGTTTTTAGTTTATATTCTGCATCGGTTAAGTTTTCTCTTATTTTTACCAATTTGTTAAGCGGAGTATTTTTTAATTTTTCTCTTGTTTTCATAACAATAAATTCATGAAGCCTTAATTTTAATGATATATCTTTATCACTCATTCGTTTTTCGTAATTTTTTATAAATATAAAACGTTGAAAACTGCCTTGAAGTACTGAAAAAATTTCCAGGGGATGTCTTTTTTCAGTCAAAAGATTATACTGTTTTAAAATTTCATTTTTATTCCCTTGAATTAATAAATCGGCAAGCGTAAAAACATCTTCAGTTGAAGTACAATATTGTTTAATTGCTTCTGTTGTAATGGTTTTGTCGGGGTGCAAAGCAGTTTTAAGTTTTTCGAGCTCGGAATCAATTAATGTAAGATTAGAGCCCAATTGTTCAATAAGTAACGATATATTATCGGAGCTAATTACCAAATCTTTTTCTTTTGCCATTTTTGAAATTTGAGTATTTAATTCCTTTTGATAAGTTTTAAATTGTGCAAATTCATGAACTTGAGAATATTTTGAAATGATTTTGTAAATTTTTTTTCTTGAATCAGGTTTTTTCGTTTCATCACGCGGAATTTTACAAACGAATATAATATTAACACTGGGATTTAATGACTCCAAAGCCTGTGAAAATACTTCCATTTGTTTATCATCCAGGCTCATTTTATTTCCTATTAAATATTTATCAATATGAATGAGATTTAAAGTATTTCCGAACATCAAAGGTGAACTTTGAACACATTCAATAAGAGTATTATATAAAGGATTGTCAAAAACTTTATAAGCCATAGAAGCAAAAGAAGCATTAAGAAGCTCATCTTTAAGCTTCTTAATCTCTTTTTCCATTAAATATTCTTCTTGTCCGTAAAATAAAAATACTGCCATATTTTAGTTTTCAATAAGTAAACTTGCCCCTATAACGCCTGCCGTGTTGCCGAGTTCTGCATGAACGACTTCAACGGCATTGCCCTGAATAGGCATTGCACGTTTTTTCAGTGTTTCTTTAATGGGATTAAACAGTAAATCACCGGCATCGGCGACTCCGCCGCCTATAACAATTTTTTCGGGATTTAAGAGATTAACCACACTTGCAAGCCCTATACCTATATAATTACCTATTGTTTCGTATATTTGTTTTGCGACAACATCGCCTTGTTTTGCAGCTTCGGCAACAATATATGGAGTAATATCAGGGTTCGCAAGGACTCTGTATTTTGTCGATTTACCGCCTTTAATATATTCTTCCGCCATAGCGACAATAGAAGGCCCTGAAGCAAAAGCTTCCAAACAACCTCTGTCACCGCAGCCGCATATTGGTCCGTTTTCCATTTGGAGTTTTATATGTCCTAATTCTCCGGCTGCATTGCTTGCGCCTCTGACAAGTTTTCCGTTGACAATTAATCCTGAACCTATACCGGTTCCGACTGTTATACATATCATATTTTTAGAACCTTTGCCTGCACCGTAATTTAATTCTGCAAGTGCTGCACATCTTACATCATTATCAACTCTTACGGGTATATCAAATTCTTTTGACACAATATCTGCTATAGGAATATTAACCCAACCGGGAATATTAGGAGCTAATCTTACTATACCGTTATCACAGTCAATCTGACCCGGGAAACCAAAACCGATTCCTTCTATATTGCTTTTATCAACTTTTGATTCTTTCATAAGGCTTTGAATAGCTTTGATTATATTTGAAATAGTGTATTCATAACCCATTTCGGCTCTCGTAGGAACGGTATCGGAATAAACTATACTGCCTGATTTATCAACAAGCGCAACTTTTACGTTTGTTCCTCCGACATCTACCCCTATTTTGTATTTTTTATTCATGATTGACATCTTAACTCCTTAGAATATATGTGCTACTAAAAAAATCATAGCATAAAAAAATGTCCAAACAAAATTTTAAAACATCTGATGGGAATAGTCTGTAATATTGGATTGTATGTTTCAAATTCCTATAACCGGAAGTTTTGAATAAGTTCCAATAATTTTAGGGGTAAAATTTTCGCTACCCATAGCTGTCATACGGGCGAGAACTGAACCTAAAATAGCCTCTAATTGAGCAACAGGCAGCATATTTACAGGAAGCTCGCTCATGTTATATTTGATTCTTAATGTATCCTGAAGCGATTTACAATCAATGGGACTTCTATCTCTATATGCAAAACAACTGCCGAACATCTTTTTCATATTATCTATATCAAACCTGAAAATATCAATATTTTGGTCACTCAACTCTTTAAAATATTCGCAGCCGCGGGTGGAAAATCTATCTGCCCAGCCGTCATAATTGTGAATCTTTTCTTCCAAGTTAACAGTGTCGTATGTTCTTGAATTATATTTCCACTTACTGTTAAGCATAACTTCGTTTTCCGGAATAGAAACCATAATTACCGAATTTTTTTTACCTGAAAGATTATCCAAAAAGTATTTAACATCGTTCATCGAAAACAGTTTTTCCAAAAGAACTATTTTTAAATTTGTATCAAGAACAGCAACCGCAGATTCAACAGTACTGAGGTTACTTAAGGACATGCCTACAAATGAAATTTTTAAATCTTTATTTTTTAATATATCCATAATTTTATGATAATATTATAGAGTAATAAAATAAAAAATTACAGAGGGTAAATATGTTGAATGCCGAAAAAAAAGAAATTTTAAACAGTATTGATAAACTTTTGAATCCGTCTGTTCTTGTTATAGGTGATATGGCAATTGATGAAATGGTTTACGGAACAACTGACAGAATGTCCAGAGAAGCGCCTGTTCTTATTTTAAGGCATTATAAAACTAAAATCATACTTGGCGGTGCTTCAAATGCCGCACACAATATTGCCTCACTTAACGGTGGAAAGGTTAGTGTAATCGGTGTTCATGGTGATGATTATTATGCTCCTATCCTTTTAAATGCATTTAAAGAAGCGAATGTTAATACAGAATATATGGTTCAGGATGAAACCCGTGCTACAACGGTCAAAACAAGAATTTCAGGTTCTTGTTCTCAGTCTGTAACTCAGCAAATTGTTAGAATTGATAGAGAAACAATTGACCCTGTTTCAAAAGAAACCGAAGATAAAGTTATTTCAAGAATGGAAAAAGCAATTCCTCTGCACGATGCAGTTATTTTATCCGACTACAATATAGGCTTATTAACCGATAACATTATAAGTAAAGCAATTGAACTATGCAAAAAATACAATAAAATTATAGTTGTTGATGCACAAAAAGACTTGGAAAGGTTCAAGGGAGTTACATCCATGACTCCAAATCAGCCTGACAGTGAAAAAGCTGCAGGAATACTTATAAAAGATGAAGAATCACTCAAAAAAGCAGGTAATATTCTTCTTGATAAAACAAATGCAGATTCCGTTTTGATTACCTTAGGCGGTGATGGAATGGCACTTTTTGAAAAAGACGGAAGTTATAATAAAGTTCCGGTATTCAATAAAACTGATGTATTTGATGTAACAGGTGCCGGTGATACCGTTGTTGCAGCTTATACTCTTGCTATGGCAGCAGGGTTAAGCAAAAAAAATGCCGCATTTATAGGTAATCTTGCCGCAAGTATAGTAATAAGATACTTTGGCTGCGCAACTACAACCGTTGATATTCTTAAAGATACTTTGACAAAAATGGATAATGATACGTATACAATAAGAAAATAAGGAGATGTCATGAATATTTTCAAAAAATTAAAAGTTACCGATTATTTAATAATATTAGGTATAATTATTTTAGTCGGAATAGGTTCTTTCGCCGTATTAAAAAAGAAAAATTTTTCAAAACTGCCTATTGAAAAAGAAGCAACAATTCAGTTTGAAGTATTCTTCAGAGGGGTTACAATCTCTGATACGGTTGTTCCGTTTGCAGTCGGAGATGATGCTTTTATTACAATAAGAAATGTACCTTATACAAAGTTAAAAATAGTTGCACTTGACGGCAGACCGAGAATGAAACTTCTTCCTTCTGCAAAAGAGCCGGGCTATATTATTGCGGAAGATGCAGCTACTCCAAATTTGTATGACTTTATAGTTAAACTTGAAGATAAAGCAAAAAAGACTCCCGACGGATATGTAGCCGGCGGTAATAAAATAAAAATGGGTATTCCTGTTGTTATAGAAGGTGAAAAATATAAATATTCCGGTACTATTTCTAAAGTAGAAGAAGTTGAACAAAAGGTTGAAGAAGAAACTGCCGAATAATGAAAATTTTGGAATCATCAATATTTGACTTTTTAAACTCGGTTTTTGCTTTTATACAAAGCAAAACCGAGTTATTAAGAAAGAACAGCTTTTTATTATCAAACATTGATTATATAATACTGTTTTTTGTTGTTCTTACATATTTTGTATCATTATTTGAAAATACAAATGCTATTGCAGCAGTTGCGCTTTTTGTACCGATTCTTGTTTCTTTAAAATTTATAATAACAAAAGGTGAAAAAATTGAACTTGAAAAATGTAATTTTTATTTATTAATATATCTTCTTATATGTTTTATAAGTAACTTTACATCTTCAATGATACCGCAGAGTATATACGGTTTTTCAAAAACATTAATGTACTTTGGATTCTATTTTGCGCTTTGCCAGTTTTTAAAAAATAATAAACACCATATATCTCTTTTATTTGCCGTAATTGCTGTATGTGTGGGCTTTGAGGGTATTATAGGAATTTCCCAAAATATAATCAGAGTTGAAAATTTAGCTACATGGCAGGATGTAAGTTATTTAAACCCTGAAGATGTGCTTTCAAGAGTATATGGAACTCTTAAGCCGTATAACCCGAATCTACTTGCAGGTTTTATGATTGCAGGTATTTCTTGTCTTATATGGTGTAGTTGTAGTGCTTTTACAAAAAAACAATATAAAACTTCAGCCGTAGTGTTTTTATTCTTTTTACTTTCTTCATTTACAATATTTTTGACAGGCTCAAGAGCTGTTTATATTTCGTTGTTTACAATATTTTTAGGTATAATAGCCGCTTCTTTTCAAATTGTTTTTAATGATTTAAATACAGATAAATATAAACTTATATGGAAAAGATTTTTAGCTGTATTTATATTCGGATTTCTTGCTTTTATGGCATTGAATCATAAAATTTTGCAAAGATTAATGTCGATATTTCTTTTAAGAGGTGATTCATCAGCCTCTTTCAGGATGAATGTATACAGCTCTGCAGTTCAAATGTTTCAGGATAATTGGTTGTTTGGTATAGGAGTTGGCAATAAAGTTTTCAGAGAAATATACGGACTATATATGATGTCGGGCTTTGATGCTTTAAGCTGTTATTGTATTTTTCTTGAAATGGCTGTTGAAAGTGGTATATTTGCACTTATTGCATATTTAATGTTTATAGGTACTCTGTTAAGTTCAGGAATAAAATGTTTTATAAACAGTAAAAATTTCAATTATAAAATTTTATTATTTGTATCAATAATTTCAATAATTGCCGTAATGGTTCACGGTTTTTTTGATACAATATACTTTAGACCTCAGGTTCAATTTATATTTTGGACTATGGCGGCAGTATTAACGGTTTTAACAAGAGAAGAAAAAACGGCGGAACAATGAAAATACACGAATATCAAGCAAAAGAATTATTTAAACAATACGGAATAAAAGTTCCTTCATCAGTGCTTTGTACGGATAGAAGTGAAATAGAGTCGATTTTAAAAAAAGTGAAAATGCCTTGCGTTATTAAAGCGCAAGTTCATTCAGGTGCAAGAGGAAAAGCAGGCGGAGTAAAACTTGCAAAAGATTACATTAGTGCCGTTGAAACGGCAAATAATATACTCGGAATGGAACTTAAATCAAAACAGGCAGGAATGAAAAAAGTTAATAAAATATTGATAGAAGATGCTGTTGATATTGATAAAGAATTGTATTTAAGTCTTACTTTTGACAGGGCAAATGAGTGTATTGCGTTTATTATATCTCCGTTAGGCGGTATGGATATTGAAGAAGCCGCAAAGAATTCTCCCGATAAAATATATACCGAATTGATAAATGAAAATTTTAATCCGATAGAAACAATAAAAAGACTAGGATTTAATGAACAAATTAATAAACAAATCAAGGAAATAGTTAATGCTTTATATAAACTTGCACTCGAAAAAGATGCTTCACTGGTAGAAATTAATCCTCTTGTAATTACAAAAAACAATGAAGTTATAGCAATTGATGCAAAAATGAATTTTGATGACAATGCCCTATTTAGACATGAAGATATTTTAGCATTAAAGGATGAAACGGAAGAAAATCCCTTTGAGCTTGAAGCACAAAAAGACGGTTTAAATTATATAAAACTGGAAGGAACAATAGGCTGTATGGTAAACGGTGCAGGTTTAGCAATGGCAACAATGGATGTAATACGCTTAGCGGGAAAAGATGCCGCAAACTTTTTAGATGTAGGCGGCGGCGCAAGCAGTGAAAAAATAGAAAAGGCATTTAAACTGTTAATTTCCGACAAAAATTTGGAAGGAGTATTTATAAACATATTCGGCGGAATTTTAAGATGTGACTTTTTAGCTGAAGGTGTTAAAAACGCTATTAAAACTTTGAATGTTCAATGTCCTGTTATTGTAAGAATGGAAGGAACAAACAAAGAGAAGGGCGCTGAAATTCTCAATGAATCAGGGTTGAAATTTACTGTAGTAAAAGATTTAAATGAAGCAATAGAGGTAATCAGAAAGATATAATGTCTATATTTATAAATGAAAATACAAAATTAATAGTACAGGGTATAACGGGAAAAGAAGGTTCTTTTCACGCAAAGAGCTGTCAGGAATACGGAACAAAGCTGGTTGGAGGAGTAACTCCGAAAAAAGGCGGCACAACAATTTTAGATGTTCCTGTTTTTAATACTGTTAAAGAAGCGGTAAACGAAGTTAAACCCGATGCAAGCATGATATTTGTGCCTGCAAGATTTGCTGCCGGTGCAATAATTGAAGCTGCGGAAGCCGGTATTAAGCTTATTGTATGTATAACGGAAGGTATTCCAGTTTATGATATGATAAATGCCAAAAAAGCGGTAAAAATGAACGGAGCAAGACTAATAGGTCCGAATTGTCCGGGGTTAATATCTCCTGGAAAATCCAAAATCGGAATTATGCCTTCTGCAATACATAAAAAAGGGAATGCAGGTGTTGTTTCAAGAAGCGGAACACTTACTTATGAAGCTGTTTATCAGTTAACTCAACTTGGAATCGGTCAATCAACATGTATAGGTATCGGAGGCGATCCTATTATAGGTACAAGTTTTATAGACGTTTTAAAAGCATTTCAAGATGACAGTGAAACTGATGTAATATGTATGATAGGAGAAATAGGCGGAAGTGCGGAAGAAGAAGCGGCGGAATTTATAAAACAATATGTTACAAAACCCGTTGTAAGCTTTATTGCCGGGTTAAGTGCGCCGGAAGGGAAAAGAATGGGCCATGCCGGGGCTATTATTTCAGGCGGAAAGGGAACCGCCGCAAGTAAAATGCAGGCATTGACTTCTAGTGGTGTAACGGTTTGTAAGAATCCTGCAGATTTGGGTATTACTATTAAAAATATTTTAAACAATTAATAACTATAAAAGCCCTAAACTAAAAGAGTTTAGGGCTTTTTTGAAGTTAGATTAATAAGCTAAAATTTTAAATTATTTTTCTCTCACCTTTTAAGATGGTGCACATGTTTTACATAAACTTAACAACTTAATTACTACGGGGGGGGGGATTTTTTGATAATTTTTTCATGTTTTTTTGTTCCTGTTTATTAATATGCTATTTTAAAACCACGTAAATATTTTTTTGTTAAAAAATATTTTACTATTGTTAATTTTTGTAAATTATGCGAATTAAACCCTAAAGTTCCCCCCCCCCGACCGATATTTAACTTGTAGAAAAAAGGAAAGGATAAATTTATGGAAATTAAAAAAATTTTTGAAAATGCTGCAGAGCACAGTGCTTTTATTCAGGGCGGCAAAGCTGCAATTGAAGAAGATGGTTCAATTTTTGACAAAGCAAAAGCCGGCGGTGCAGAATTTGTTGAAACATTAAAAGAAAATACTGAAGAATTAGGCGAATTCTTAGTTAATGGAATTGCTACAGAAGGCAATGCTTTTATTCAAGGCGGCAAAGCAGCAGTTGAAGAAGAAGGTTCAATTCTTGACAAAGCAAAAGCCGGCGGTGCAGAATTTGTTGAAACATTAAAAGAAAATACTGAAGAATTAGGCGAATCCTTAATTGATGGAATTAAAAAAGGTGTTGTTAGCTCAACTCTTATGACGGGTGAAATAGTTGAATTTGTAAAGGATAAAATATCAGATTCGGAATCTGAATAACTTTTAAGAATTTTTGATACAATCAGTTATTTAAACTATGTATCGGTGCCGGAATTCTGCCGCCACGGTTGACAAATATTTCAGATGATAGCTTGTTTACGGGCATAATAGGTGCTTCACCCAAAAGTCCGCCATATACGGCATAATCTCCCACGGTTTTCCCCGGCACCGGTATTATTCTTACAGCAGTTGTTTTTTTGTTAATCATTCCTATTGCCATTTCATCAGCAATAATACCTGATATAGTAGATTCTTGTGTATTTCCTGGAATTGCGATCATATCAAGTCCTACAGAACATACACAAGTCATTGCTTCTAATTTATCAAATGTTAAAACACCTTGTTTCGCTGCTTCAATCATGCCTGCATCTTCAGAAACCGGAATAAAAGCGCCTGATAACCCGCCGACATAGGAACTTGCCATTATACCGCCTTTTTTAACCGCATCATTAAGCATTGCAAGGGCAGCAGTAGTTCCGTGAGCGCCGGCATGTTCTAATCCCATGGCTTGAAAAATTCCTGCAACAGAGTCGCCTATGGCAGGTGTTGGCGCAAGAGATAAATCTATAATCCCAAAAGGAATATTCATTTTCTTTGCCATCCTTCGGCCGACAAGTTCACCTGTTGATGTTATTTTAAAAGCTATTTGTTTAATTTTGTTAGCAAGTTCTCCAAAGTCTGCATTTTTTGGGAGATTTTCAACTGCGGCCCTAACAACCCCCGGGCCTGATACACCTATATTTAGTGCGCATTCAGGCTCGCCATAACCATGAAAAGCCCCTGCCATAAAAGGATTATCCCCCGGAACATTGCAAAAACATACAAGTTTTGCCGCACCTATTCCGTCCTCTTCTTTTGTATATTCTGCTGCCTGCTTTATTATTCCGCCCATTTTTTTTACGGCATCCATATTAATTCCTGCTTTTGTAGAGGCAAGGTTAACCGATGAACATACTCTTTGAGTGGTTTTTAAAGCTTCGGGAATACTTTCAATAAGCGCTGTATCCCCTTTTGTACATCCTTTTTCAACAAGTGCGGAAAAGCCGCCGATAAAATTAACATTCACTTCTTTAGCCGCTTCATCAAGCACTTTTGCAAGATAAACATAATCATATTCTTTGCAGGATTCTCCTATTAATGAAATTGGGGTAACCGCAATTCGTTTATTTATAATAGGAATAGAATATTCTTCTTCAATTTCTTGTGCATATTCACAAAGGTGCTTTGCGTATTTTGTAATTTTGTTATATATTTTATCTCCTGTCTTTTTTACGTCATTGCAACAGCAATCGCGTAAACTCAAGGCCAAAGTTACGGTTCTTATATCAAGATTGTGAACCTTTATCATATTTATTGTTTCAATTATTGAATGTTCATTAAAAAAAGACATTTATTTTCCCTTAAATAGTATGCATTTTATCAAAAATTTCTTTTTTTTGTATCCAAATTTCCATTCCGAGTTTTTTGCCTGATTCCGTTACTGCATCCTTTATTTCTTTGAAAGAATATTTGGATTTACTGATATCACCCAGCAGAAACATCATAAAACATCCCTGCATAATTGTTTGACGTATATCTTCAATATTGACGCCGTATTTAGCAAGAACTCCGGCTATTTCGGCAACTATACCTATTCCGTCTTTTCCTGAAATCGTTACTATTATTTTATCTTCGCTCATCATTTCTCCAATCATATATTATATTCTATTCTTAAAGTATAATAAAGGCAAACATTTAAAATTTAAAATTTCTTTCGTCGTTGGATATTTTTGAGATATTTGTCAGTACTGATTGTTTTATTGTTTCATTTTTTATTTTGCTAATTTCTGATTGAATAAGTTTTTCACCTGTCAATTTCGATTCATTGGAAGCATAATCCGTTAGATATTCTTTTAAGGTCATTATTGCATTCGGATGACAAAAGTTGTGTATTTGTTTCTCTTTGCATAAAGACATAAATTTTTCGCCGGTTCTGTTGTTTCCGTAACAAGCAGTACAAAAACTCGGAAGATAATTGAGTTTCATTAGCCAATTTACTACTTCATCAAGAGTTCTGTTATCATTAACTTCAAACTGGCTTGAGTCCTCTTTCTCTTGTTTATAATAACCACCGACGCTTGTTTTTGAACCTCCTGAAATTTGAGATACTCCGAGTTCAAGAAGTTTTTCTCTCATTTTTTCGTTTTCTCTTGTTGAGATTATAAGCCCCGTATAAGGTACTGATATTCTTATTAAAGCTGTTATTTTTTTAAATGTGTCATCATCTATAGAATTTTTAAAGTTTGAAACTTCTATATCATCAGCTTTTCTAATCCTTGGCAGACTGATAGTATGAGGTCCTATATTATAAACGGATTCTAAATGTTCTTTATGCATAAGAAGCCCGATAAATTCATATAAATAATTATCAAGCCCAAATAAGACTCCCATTCCTACATCATCAATGCCGCCTTGCATAGCTCTGTCCAAAGCTTCCGTATGGTATTGATAGTTATGTTTCGGCCCGAACGGGTGTAATTCTTCATACGTCTTTTTATTATATGTTTCTTGAAACAGTATATATGTTCCTATTTTAGCATTGTGAAGCTTTTTGTAATTTTCAACCGTTGTTGCCGCAATATTTACATTGACCCGTCTTATTGCACCGTTCTTATGCTTTACGGAATATATTGTTTCTATTGATTCCAGTATATATTCAATCGGATTATTAACAGGATCTTCGCCTGATTCTATTGCAAGTCTTTTATGCCCCATATCCTGAAGTGCAATTACTTCATTTCTTATTTCTTCCTGGGTCATTTTTTTTCTTGGAATATGTTTATTTATAAGATGATATGGGCAATATGTACATCCGTTTATACAATAATTTGATAAGTATAATGGTGCAAACAAAACAATTCTGTTTCCGTAGAACTCTTGTTTTATTTCTTTTGCCAGTGTAAAAATTTTTTCAATAATTTCTTTCTCTTCACATAAAAGAAGTATTGCAGCTTCTCTATGATTTAAGCCTTTTTTTTCGTTCGCTTTATTTAGAATATCTTTTATAAATGCTTTGTTATTTTTATTTTTTTGTGCAAACTCTATTGTTGCTATAATTTCTTCATTTGAAATAAATGTTTCTGCTTTGTCGGAATTAATTTTATACATTTTCTATGTCCTATATAAATAAGTATATATCAAAAAAATTAAAGTCTGTTTAGAATATCCGAACAAAAAGTTTCAAATGTAGGTTGTGGTTTCTACCACAACAATTCTAAATTTGTCCGAGCAAAAAGTTACGATAAGCGGATTTTTCGAAAGGGCGAAAGCCCGAGTATATGAGGGCAATAGTGAATGACAGCGATAGCGTAATGAACGACTTGCCCGAAAGACAGAAAAATCCAAGATGCCCGAAGGGTGTGAGTAACTTTTTGTTACAAAACGAACAGCAGAACCGAAGGTGATGCTTGTGAGCTTGTATCCGACGCAGCGTAGCTGCTAGGTGAGGGCGCTTCAAAAGGTGAGCCCCAATTTTTCGGCGTGGATGAGCGAATTTTCGGACGGGCGCAGCCCGGTAAGCGACAAGCAAAAGCCGGCAGAGGCAAAGCCTCAGAGGCGATACGCTTGGAGCGTAAAGAAAATTCAAGACACACGGCGAAAAATTGGGGCGACACTAGATTAGATTGTTATTAACTATTTTGTAACAAGTTCCATTTCTTCGCTTGAGGCATATACACAATGACATCCGCAATCTACGTGAATAATTTCACCTGTAACACCTGATGATAAATCAGATAAAAGGTATAAACCTGTTTTTCCGACATCTTCAAGAGTTACATTTCTTTTTAATGGAGCTTTTAATACAGCAGCTTTAAGCATTTTTCCAAATCCGTCAATACCTGAAGCCGCAAGTGTTTTAACTGCACCTGCAGATATACAGTTAACTCTTACACCGCATTTGCCAAGGTTTTCTGCTAAATATCTTGCAGATGATTCTAAAGCAGCTTTAGCAACTCCCATAATGTTATAATTTGCAACGACTTTTTCACCGCCAAGATATGTTAACGCTAAAATTGAACCGCCTTCATTCATAATCGGTTTTGCATTTCTTGCTAAAGATACAAGTGAATATGCACTTACACCCATTGCCAAATCCCAGCCTGCTTTTGATGTATTAATAAATTCGCCGGTTAAGTCTTCTCTGTTTGCAAAAGCAACTGCATGAACAACAAAATCAATTTTTCCGTAAACTTTTTCCAGTTCTGCGAATACAGCTTTTACTTCTTCTTCTTTTGTTACATCGCATGACATAATGACTTTTGCATTCATGCCTTCAGCTATCGGGCGTACACGTTTTTCCATTACTTCGCCCGCATAAGTAAATGCTATTTCGGCACCTGCTTCAAATAATTGTTTTGCGATACCGTATGCAATTCCATGAGTGTTAGAAACGCCGAATATAACACCTCTTTTGCCTTCCATTAATTTCATATAACATCCCCTTTTTATTTTGTATAAAACAATTCTACAATTAAATAACTGTATTTTCAATCTGTTAATAAAATTGAAAGTTTTTTGTAAAAAGGGATAGATTTATATTCGTAATTTCAAATATCTTGTTTGTGCATATTGTTTTTGATATGCTCAAATACAGGCTATAAAAAGGAAGAAGAAAAAGGAATGTTTGGGATGAGAATTTTAATTACATTTTTAATTTTATTGCTTTTTAATCAAAAAGTTTATGCGGCAGGAGTAGATGAGTTTATAGAAAAATATTTTTCTCCGTTTTCTGATTCTTTTTCTTCTTTTATATTTACCTCGGTGGAAATTTTTGGCGCTGAAGTTCCGATTTTAATATTTTTTATGATTGCAGCGAGTATATTTTGCACTTTTTATTTTAGGGGAATAGCAATATGGGGCTTTAGACATTCTCTCAAACAAATTTTTCATAAAAAAGATACAGAAAATCAAGATCATTTAGGCGAAGTATCTTCAATCGGAGCATTGGCAACCGCACTTTCCGGAACAGTTGGTTTAGGCAATATTGCCGGTGTCGCAATAGCTATATCTATAGGTGGTCCCGGGGCTATGTTTTGGATGTGTATTGGTGCAATATTCGGTATGGCGCTTAAGTTTTGCGAGGTTACTCTTTCATTAAAATACAGAAGATTTAATTCGGACGGCTCTGTATCGGGAGGACCTATGTTTTATATTGAACGCGGTTTCGCAAGAAAGGGATATCATAGTTTGGGTAAAACTCTTTCTTATGTATATGCGCTTGCATTTTTACCTGCAACTGTAGGCGGAGGTTGTATGCTTCAAACGAATCAGGCTGCACGTCAATTTATTATTATTACAGGCGGAGATAATAGTTTTTTTGCTTTACATAGCTGGGTATTTGGTTTGTTAACAGCCATTGTTGTTGCACTTGTTATTGTCGGGGGAATTAAGAGTATTGCAAATGTAACTTCCAAGATAGTTCCCGTTATGTGTCTTTTATATGCCGGTACCTGCATAATTATTATTGCTGTTAATTTTATGCATATACCCGATGCAATATGTACAATATTACATGAGGCTTTTTTCCCTAAAGCTGTTGCAGGCGGTATTATAGGTACAATTATTATAGGTTTAAGACGTTCAATTCAATCCAACGAAGCTGGTATCGGCTCATCACCTATTGCTTATGCCGCAGTTAAAACAGATGAACCGGCTTCTCAGGGGTTTGTTTCAATGCTTGAACCGTTTTTAGATACGGTTATTGTTTGTTCAATGACTGCATTTGTAATAATTCTTACAGGTGAATATCTTAATTATTCTGACGGAATATCGGGTGTTGAACTTACTTCAGCCGCTTTTCAAAGTGTTATTCCGTTTTTCCCATATATTCTGTCAGTAGTTATTATTTTATTTGCCCTTTCTACTACTATTTCATGGGCATATTACGGGCAAAAAGCCTGGACTTTCTTAGTCGGCGAAGGATTCAAACGTATTAAAATATATCAAATTATTTTCTGTTTATTTATAATCATAGGTTCTTCAATGAATATAAAAAGCGTTATTGATTTTACGGATGCAACGTATCTTTTAATGTCTGTTCCTAATCTGATTGCAATATTTGTTCTGATTAAAGATATAAAGTCTGAATTAATAACTTATTGCAAAAAACATAATCTGATATATAAAATGAATAAAGTATGGTTTAATAATGAGCAATGATTTAAAAAGAACTTTAAATTTAAAAGATTCAATATCTGTAGTTGCAGGCTCAATGATAGGCTGCGGAATTTTTATTGTATCTGCGGATATTGCAAGGCAGACAAATAATACCTGGTTTTTATTGTTTGTTTGGATATTAGCCGGAGTATTTTCACTTTCAGGCGCATTGGCATATACGGAACCCGTCTTAAATATAAAAGAGGACGGCGGTCAATATATGTTTTTAAAAAAAATGTATAATGATTTAACTGCTTTTTTGTACGGCTGGTCTTTGCTTTTGGTTATACAAACGGCAACAATAGGGGCTGTTTGTATTGCTGTAGGTAAGTTTATCGGTATAATATTCCCGTTTATTAGTTCTTCAATTTATTTGATTAATCTTCCGTTTTGTCATATTTCTTTGCAGCAAATTTTTGCGCTTTTAGTTTGTATTATTTTAACATATGTAAATTCAAAAGGAATAAAATACGGAGTTTTAACCCAAAATATTTTCACGGCTACAAAAATACTCTCCATACTTGCTATAATAGTATTTGGCTTGTTTTTTGGCTGTAGCCTTCCCGTAATAAAATCCAATTTTTTTAATACATTAAGTTTTAGTGATTTTACATTTTCTAATTTAGAAATAATTTCTGCTGCTGCAGTAGGCGCAATATTTTCAATGGTTACCTGGAATAATATTACATTTATATCGGCAGAAGTAAAAAATCCAGATAAAAATATACCTTTGGCATTGTTTTGGGGTGTTGTGCTTGTAGGAATTTTGTATTTTCTTATAAATATTTTATATACATTCTCTATACCTCTTGAACAAATAAAAACAGCGCCTGAAGATATAGTTGCCGTTGTTTTAATGCAAAATATAACAGGTGAAATAGGTAAATATATAATTGCAATAATTATTATGATATCTGCTGCAGGAAGCGCAAATGGACTTATACTCACAGGGGCAAGAGTATATTATCAAATGGCCAAAGACAGACTTTTATTCAGAAATCTTGCCGTTGTTAACAGAAAAACAAAAGTCCCTGTAAATTCACTTTGGCTTCAATGTTTTTGGTCTTGTATATTTATTTTGTTCTGCGGAAATTACAGCGAATTATTGGATTATGTCATTTACGCCGCTTTGATTTTTTATGTGCTTACTGCTATAGGTATTTTTATATACAGATACAAATATCCAAATTGCAAAAAAATTAATTCCGTATTCGGTATGCTTTTTTCGCTACTGGGAATATTTATTATTTATTCTTTAACTATGCATAAATTTGCAAATTCTATGAAATCTTTATTAATAATAGCAACCGGAATACCTGTTTATTATGTATGGCAAAAATACAAACTTATAACAAATAAAGAAAACCCTTCTTAAATTTAAGAAGGGGATGAGCACTAAGAATAAGCAATCAGAAGAGTTGAGGATTTACTTTTATATAATAGAATATTTTACTTACTGATTCATTCTACTTAATGACTATATTTATCAGTTATACTTTTGTTTAAAAAACATTCTTCAAAATTTGTATTATTAATTAAACTAATGTAAAATAAAAAAGTATTATAAAGTAGGTGAGAGTATGTCAAAATCGGAAGAATTAAACAGATTAAAGACGAAATGCATAGAGTGCAGGGCATGTGAGCTGGGTAAGACAAGAAAAAATATTGTATTTTCTGACGGAAGTGCAGATGCAAAAATTTTACTAATAGGAGAAGCCCCGGGTGCAGATGAAGATGCATCAGGAATTCCTTTTGTCGGAAGAGCAGGTAAACTATTGACAAAGCTTATTGAAGATTGCGGTTTTTCAAGAAAAGATGATTTTTATATTTGTAATACTGTAAAATGTAGACCCCCTGAAAATAGAGTTCCTACTGATGAAGAAAAAAAACTTTGCGAAAATTTTTTACTTGAACAAATAAAAACAGTTAATCCGAAAGTTATCGTTCTTTGTGGTGCTACAAGTGCAAAGTCCTTTTTAGGCAGCAAAATAAAAATTTCACAAATAAGAGGTAAATGGTATAAACTATTTAATAATATTGACACAACCGTTATATTCCATCCTTCGTATCTTTTAAGAAATCATTCGGAAGAACATGGTTCTCCCAGATGGCTTACAAAGCAAGATTTACTGAAAATAAAAGAGTTTATCTAATACCTAGGGATATACTTTTAACATAAATTGTAACAAAGTATACGCTTTATTTTTCTTTTGGTAGAATAAATATTATAAAAAGAGGATGTAGAAAATATAAGATGGCTGCAGATAATTATAAAGAAATTTTGGAAGATGTTTGTACAAAAATTCAATCAATGAATTCGGTTAAAGAAATTGATATTACCGAAATAAAGAATTCTGTTGAATCAATAGAAGATTTGTTAACTGATACACAGGCCAAATTAAATTTTCAGGAAATAAAAGATAAACTTGAATCTGTTGCTTATAATATAGACAGCTGTAATGAAGCTTTTATAAAAAATCTTTATAATGATATTAATGAATTAAAAACTACATTTGAAGATGTTGGTTTGAAACTTGAGAATATTCAAAATAACCAAAATATGGCCATTACTACAGCAGAATTTGAGGAATATCAGAAACAACAGTTGGATTTGACATTAAAAACACAAGAAAATGTTTTTCAAAAACTTGCAGAAATAAAAACAAATTCTTCAATTGGTGAAAGTAGTGAAAATATTAAAATATTGGAAGAAAGTATTGAAAATCTTCATCAAAATCTTAATACGTATGTTGAACAAATTTCATTAAAAATAAGTGAAATCCCTGATTTTAATAATGAAATAAAAGAGATTTTAAGTAATTTAAACAATAGTCAAAATATTAATATATCCGATACTTCGGAATTATTAAAAGAAATACAAACATCAATATCGAATTTACAATCGGATATTAAAAGTTCTGATATTGTAAATCAAATCTTAAAAATAAGCAGTATATATGATAATTTGAATGTTGTCTGTTCATGGGTTGAAAAAGCAGGTAATATTACTGAAACACTTGAAAAGTTATATTCGGAATCTACAGCTAATTCAGATTTTAATGACGTTTCGGATAAAATTAATTCTGTTTATGAAAATATTACGGAATTGGCAAATATTGTAAATGGTGTTGAAACATTAGAAAAAAGTGTAGCAGAGATTGATAAAACAATCACTTCTTCAAAAGAAGAAGTAAATAAAGCACTTGATATAATATCATCTAAACTTGGTTATAATATTGATTTTGAAGATATTTCAGATAAGGTTGACATAATTTATGACAATATTGCTGCACTTAACGATTGGGCGCTTAAAATAGATAAAGTAGGAGATTCGGTTGCTGAATTAGATAATAAATTAATTTCAATAAACAATTCAATGGCAGTTACTGAAGAAAATTCTAGTAATATTGATAATACAAATAACCTGCTAGATGAAGTTTCTGATAAAATTGATATTATTTATGAAAATATCTCCGCATTAAATAGTTGGGCTGAAAAGCTTGATAATGTTAATGGTGAAGTTGATGAAATTAATCAAAAAGTTTCAAATTTATCTTCTTTGACATCTGAACTTAAGAATATAAATAATTCCATAAATCTAATTAAAGATAAAAACAGTTCAATGTTGCCTGAAGATATTGACATTGTTGATACGATTAATAAAGTTGATATTATCTATGATAATCTTTCATCAATTAACTTATGGGCAGGAAAGATTGATGAACTTATTAAAATTTCGGAAAATTCAGAAAACACAATAAAAGAAACAGAATCTGAACTTCATTCCAAAATTGATGATATAAAGTCTATGCTTGATAAAACAAGTAACCTGGTAGATAATGTTCCTGAGTTAAGCGAAAAAATAAATGAAATATCAAGTAATATGCATTCTACTTTACTTGATATAGAATCTGATTTCTTAAAATTGCACAAATTTTTAGATGATAATACTCAAATAACATCAAATGATATCAATTCTTTAAAAGAACGTTTTTCTGAATTAAATGATGATATTTCAAGTATAAGTTTAAGAACAAACAAATTAATTCTTACTGCAGACGATGCAAATAAAGAATTTAAATCTCATCTTGAAGTATTTAAAAACTCTATTCTTGATTTTAATAAAGAAAGAAAAGAGTGGAATACGGATATAAAATTTAGTCTGCTCAATGAACACTTAAATAAAATATCCATATTATCTCAAAACAGTCTTATAGCAAATAATAATTTAAACAGAGCTTTTATATATCTTGCCGAGTGGGTAGATGCTTCAGGGCGTGTTTTAAATGAAATTCAAAATGATATAAGCAGCTTGATAGCCCAAGATGAAACTAACATCCAAAAAACTGTTTGTGATGATATTAAAGAACTAAAACAGGAAGTTTCTTTATATAATAATAAATTAAAAGATATTGAAAATATTTCGGACAGTTTAAAACATGAAGATATTTCGGAACTAAAGAGTTTACTATCTGGAATAATTGTTCAAATTAATACGGCATTAAATCCTAATATTGATTTAATAAATGAAAAAATAGAAAAACTTGCCGAAGAAAATAATAATAAACTAAAACAGTTGGAAGAATCATTTAATACCAAAATTGAGAATCAAACCAAACAAATTAACCATTTAACAAACAAAATAAATGATTTTAATAGCAAGTTTGACAAATTAATAGAAATATTAACAGAAGACTACAAAGAATATGATATGAAAGATATGTTAAGTTATATAGTATCTGAAATTTCAGTTGTAAGTGAATATGCAAAAACAAGACAAGCTTCTGAAGATACAATGAAAGTTATTGAGCAAAAACTATCAAGTTTTGATACAAATATAAATAAAATTGTTTCATATATAGAAGAAGATTAGTTTCTTTTCACAACTGTAATCATTGAGCCTTTATTGGTAAAAACTGTTTTAATTTTGTCTTTATTATTTTTTGTATATACTACAAGGCGATTTGAATCTTCTTTATCAGCTCGTTTAACGTTTTTTGGGGTTTGTATATAGATTGTTCTAAATAAATCTTGTAATAAATTTTTTGTTTTATCAGAATAAAGTTCATCAATTGTTTTTGCATCAGCCAGGGCGAATCTGTCTATGGCTCTTAATTTAGCGTGCAAAGATATGTTAGGAATTTTACCCTCTGAAGAGAAATCCAGCCATTCATTAGAATTAACGAAATCTATAAATTTTTGAGGAATACATGATTTAATAATTTCAATTAAGGAATAAAGTGTTTTTATTTGATTTTGTGAATTGATTACATTATTAATACCCAGTAATCTTGGTATGTTTTCATATTTATTATTATGGGTTAATATATTTTGATCCACTATTTCATTAGCTATTTGAAAAGCATTATAGTTATCGCCGGTTTCTTTAAATGTATATGGAAGGCTCGAAATAAAATTAGCCTTTTCATTTCCGTTAGAAATAAGATTATTTAGCATATTATAAAAATCCTGAGGATTATATAAATCAATTTTGGCCGCAGACATATTTTGTGCGGTAATTTTAGCATCAATACCATATTTATCTATTTCTTTTTGCAAAGTATCTAAATGTTGTGTAATACTTTTAAAATTAATATTTTCATCAATAGAGTTAAAATATTTTACTACATCTTTGTCATAACTGCCTTTTTGAGCTTTATATTTAATTAAAAAAGAATGCCACTGTCTTAAAGAAGGGACTTTTCTGTCTGCAATTATGTTTAATATTTCTCTTTTTTCTTCAAGAGTGTTAAAACCTTTTAAGAATGTAGTTAAACCTGATTCAGATGAAGGCAAAAACCTTGATTCGGAAATTTGTTTAATTCTCTTTTGTGATTGTTTAATATTATTTTTGTCATTTAGAATGTCCAAAATTTCAAGGCAGTTTTCCCGGTATTCTGATGCTTCTTTTGTATTTTCAAAACTGATATTATTATCAGATATGAACCTTAAAACTGATTTTCTGTCAGGAAAATGTCTTAAAAATTTGTTGATTTGGGCAAGATTGTTATTATATTCTTCTGAGCCGGATATATTAAAATCAACTATATTTTTTAGAGTGGTTGATATGTTTTTAGGATTCTGTCTGATTGCTTCTTTATATTTATTAAAAATTTCTATAAGTTTTTTACCGGCAAAATATCCTGTATTATCTTCTGATAAAAACTGACTTATATCTCCTTCAAAGTTTTTAAATTCTTCTTTTCGTAATTTTAAATACTCAACAGCCGAAACATTTTTTGTTTTTGCTCTTTGAATAACATTTTCATCAGGTGCATAATTAAATAATTCAATAAAATCTGTTAATTCTTTGGAAGTTATACTTTTTTGTTTCGTATTTGAACATTTATTATAGAATTTTAATATATCATCTTGAGTTTTTAACTCGTATTTATCAATAATTTTCAATAGGCTAGAAAAACCTTGCAAGTTATCTTGTTCGCATAATGCATTTACAATGCCGCCGAATTTCAAATAAAACTCATTGGCTTTTTGCTTGTCGCTATCAAAAAATTTAGATAGATTTTCAGGAATTATTTCTTTGTTTATAATATTATCAACTGGATTACAATCTGATAATATTGTTTTGCTGCATAAATTATTAAATTCAGATATGGTAACATTGCAACTTTTTAGAAGTTTGTAGAATTCTAATTTATCTTCAGGATTTTCAAAATTGTTAAAATACTGTTCAACATTTTTTAATGCTAAGCGCGAGAATTTGTCACTTGAGAAAACTAAATCCATTAAGGATGAATAATTATAGAAAGATTTACTGTCTTTTTGTCCGTAAATACACTCAACTATATCATTTTGATTTTTATATAGAGTTCTTGCATCTTTTTTTACAATTCTAGAATTTGAATTGATAAGTTTATTTAAATAATCAATTTTGTCATCATACGTATCCATCATATAGTCAATTGCATCTATTTGATCGGTGATACTTTCAAAGTCATTAAATTTTGGTTTAAGATGAGAAAATTTGATATTAAAATTATCAAAATTACTTAACCCCATCTCTTTTAAGAAATTGGAATAAGTGTTTAATTTATCGAAATTCGGCTCGGGTTTTGCTTTCTCTGTTTTATATAAGTATAAAAGCATTTGTGGATATTTATTTAAGCTATCTTTTGAATTTAACAATCCATATATTTCAAGTGCTTCTATATTTTGGTAATTAAAAACATTTTTTGTTTCTTTGTTTGAAAATCCAAATTTAATAAAATTTTGTAACTGAGCTAATGTTTTAATTCCATTTCCATCTAAAAACTCATTTAAGAACTTTTTATCTATCAGAGCTTCAACATTATACATATTATTAAAATCTGATATTTTCATCTTTTTGTAGGACATAAGTTTATTTTGAATGTTTTTATCCGTAAAAACATTCAAATAATGTTGCAATTTTATTTCATATATTTCTTTACGTATAGTTGAAGTTAATTCATCTTCATTTTCATAGTTAAAATAATCATCATAACTATATCCGAAAGAGATGTTTTTTCTTTCGAAGACATCATTTTCAAGAACACTTACTTTATTTGAAGTTATAGTATTCTTATTATTTAAAATTTTAGAAGGTGAAATATTATTAATTGAAGAAATAATCATAGACATTTCCTTTGCCCTTTACGTTTAAAATCGGTGAAACATAAAATTTGCTTATATATTAAGATTTATGAATCAATATTTGATATATTTTGAAAATATAGTAATATAAATTAAAAAGGAGAAGAAATTATGAATAAATCATTAAACCGCCACGGGGGGGGGGGTAGAAACAGGTTACTTTTTAAAAACTCCTTCCTTTGTAAATATTTCTCATTCACTCTTTCGGAAGTTTTAATTACTTTGGTTGTAATAGGGGTCATTGCCGCAATAACCATTATGATTTTAATTACGGATATACAGGAAAAAGCAACGGTACAAAGAGTAAAACAGGCCTATTCAATGCTTTCTCAAGCATACGGAATGATATTAAAAGATGAGGGAAGTCCTGATGAATGGGGAATGCAGGGAATGTATGATGATATATCACATAAAATTCTTGCTAAAAAATTTATACCTTATATGAAGGTTCAAACTGATTGTACGGATATGACGTCTGCAGAAGCAATAAAAAATTGTTATAGGAATTTAAATACACAAACTCATTCTGCATTTAAAACAATTAACGGGCTTGTTTTTCAATTTAGAGCATGGAATAAGAATTGTAGTTTTACATATGGAAAAGTAAAGAATGTATGCGGTCACATAAATGTTGACATAAACGGAAATAAAAATCCCAATGTTATGGGTCGTGATTTATTTGATTTTTATTTTACAAAAGATGAAATTTACCCTATCGGAACAAACGGAGACCATATTTCTTTTTATAAGTATTGTACAAACACTAAGAAATTTGGTAGTGCGTATGACAGTTATGTTAACGGAATGGGCTGCACTGCGTGGGTAATTTATAATGAAAATATGGACTACCTAAGGTGCAGTGATTTATCCTGGGGCGGAAAAAGGGAATGCAAATAATATTGAACATTTGTTAAAAATTTGACTGTAGACTTAAAATCAGATTCAATTGTAGTATGTCTGACAACCATAATGATAAAGTTATTAATTTATTTAAAAAGAGCAAAAACAATTTAGAAAATCAAAGATTTTTCAAAGGATTTCCATATATTAAAATTTCAAAAGATGAGAATGGAAATTATTTTAAAGAAGAGGCTTTGCTTGATTACGCTTCAATGTGTTTTTATATTGTAACGGTTATGAAAAAAAACGGTGTCGGGGTTTCTTTATACAAATATAAAGTTCCTTATGATTCTCTTTTAAAATTTTTAAATGAATTTAGAAACAATAAATCATACGGAGTTGTCATAGATGTAGAAAGATATGTTCCGGAAGATTTAGCATAAATGAATACAGAATTACCTATAGATACCCAGTGTAATTTATATAATGTAAAAAAGCCATATCAATATATAGGGTCGGAATATTTGGCATATAACAAAGATTTTGATGCTGCAAAGGTTAAAATGGTCTTTGCATTCCCTGATAAATATGAGATTGCAATAAGCAATTTAGGCCAAAAAATACTTTATGATGTTATTAATTCTCACGAAAATTTTATGGCCGACAGAGTTTATGCTCCCGAAACCGATTACCGTGAAATTTTAATATCTGAAAACAGGCTGCTTTCTTCGCTTGAAAGCAAGAAACCGGTTAAAGATTTTGATATTATCGGATTTTCACTTCAATATGAGCTTGCATATCCAACAGTACTTGAAATGCTAAAATTATCGGGAATCCCTGTTTTAAGAAAGAAAAGAACAGAAGAAATGCCTATAGTAACGGCAGGCGGTCCTTGCTGTTTTAATCCGCGCCCTATTCAGTATTTTATTGATTTATTCATGATTGGTGACGGTGAAGAGCTTTTGCCTGAACTTATGCAAAATTATTATGAATTAAAAAAACTAGGTTTAAATCGAAAACAAATAATAAAAGAATTATCAAAAATTGAAGGAATATTTTCTCCCGAAGAAGAAAATAAAACAAAAAAACGAATATATGATATTTCCCGTGATACAAAAATAATAAAATCTCCCGTTCCCTATTCATCGGGAATACACGATAGAACGATAGTTGAAATAAGAAGAGGCTGCGGAAGAATGTGCAGATTTTGTCAGGCCGGGCATGTAAATCTTCCCGTTCGTGAAAGAAAAGCTTCCGATATTATCAAAATGGTTGAAGAATCAACAGCTTTGTCGGGATATAATGAGTATTCGCTTCTTTCGTTGTCATCAAATGATTATCAGAATATAGAAAGTCTTATTGAAACACTTTCCGAAAAAATGAATAAAAAAAGAATATCGGTTTCTCTTCCAAGCCAAAGAATAGACAGATACAGCCAAAAACTGGCGCATTTGGTCAGAGGAGTTCGCTCAACAACAGTTACTCTTGCTCCTGAAGCAGGAAGCCAAAAATTAAGGAATGTAATTAATAAAAATCTTAGTGAAGAACAAATTATAAGCACAATTTTAAAATGTTATAAATCAGGATTTACAAATGTAAAACTGTATTTTATGATAGGGCTGCCATCCGAAACTTATGAAGATTTAGATGAAATGGCAGAATTACTTGCAAAAATACGATATAAATCAAAACAAATAAAAAAAGAATTTGAATTAAAAGATGGGCTAAATTTAACCTGTACGGTTTCAATTTTTGTTCCTAAACCTTTTACGCCTTTTCAGTGGTGTCCTCAAGAGTCACAAAAAAGTGTAAGAGAAAAAATAATATATTTAAAAGAAAAAGTAAAATCTATAAAAGGTGTAAAACTCAATTATCACAATAGTTTTACTTCGAAAGTTGAATGTGCATTAACAAGAGGCGACAGCAAATACAATGATTTCATACTGTCACTTCATAAAAAAGGAGTATACCTTTCTACATGGGATGAAAATATAGATAAGAATTTGTGGGAAGAGACGGCACTTGAATGCGGCTTCAATATAGATGAAGAGGCACAAAAAAGTTTTTGTATTAATGAAGAACTCCCATGGGATATTATTGATACGGGAATTGATAAAAAATGGCTTATTGAGCAGTATAATAATGCAATGAATGCCGTAAACATTACTCCTTGCGAGTTTATGTGTGTAAATTGCGGTGTATGTAAAAATTTTAAGACTCATAAAGTTTTGGATAAACCGTTTGAATATACTCAGAATAATGTTGAAAATACAAAAGAACGTATATCATACAGATACAGAATTAAAATTACAAAAGAAAATGAAATGAGATATATATCTCATTTAGATTGGCAAAATACAATTATAAAAGCGTTATACCGTTCAGGACTTGATTTATGTTTTTCACAAGGTTTTAATCCGTCACCAAAATTTTCGCTCGGTATTGCGCTTCCGATTTTTGTTGAAAGTATTTGTGAATTAATTGATATAGAGATTTATAATGATTTACCCCCTGATAAATTAACAAATATATTAAATAATGTTCTGCCCAATAATATAAATGTAATAAATTCAGTAAAAATTGATAAAAATACCCCATCTATTGATATAACTGCACAATGGGCATTGTATACTTTTACTTCGTTAAAAGAGGGTATTTTAAAAAATGAAGATTTGTTGTATATTAAAAATATGATATCTTCGAAGGATGAAATATTAATTGAGAAGATAAATAAAAAAGGTATTAAAAAACTTGTTAATATTAAACCGTCAATAAAATCTGCAGAAGTAAAAAATAATACTCTGTATATGATTTTAAAAACAGGGCAATCAATGGATATACCGTCCGTAAAACCTGAAGATGTAATCGGATTGTTTAGGCCTGATGTTAAGTTCAGAATTGTAAGAACTAAATTCTATGACGAAAATATGAATGAGTTAAGTTATAAGGATTCAGAAAAGGAAAAATTATGTCAAAAGCAATAGTTGTAGCTGAAAGAGATAATATTGCGGCAGTTATAGAAGACGGAAAAATTTGTGAATTTTATGTTCAGAAAGGGGATATGCTTCTTAATGATGTATATCTTGCAACCGTAGATAATATACTCCCCAGTATAGATGCGGCATTTGTAAATGTCGGATATGATAAGATGGGCTTTTTGCATGCTCATGATGCAATAGGAAAAGGAACTTTAAAAGAGAAACTTGCTCCGAAACAAAAACTTATTGTTCAGGTAGTAAAAGAACCCGTAGGGCATAAGGGGCCGAGAGTTTCCACTCTGATAAGCTTACCGGGGCGTTTTTTAGTTTTAATGCCTCAAGAAACGGGTATTAATGTTTCAAAAAAAATAGTAAATATGAAAGAAAGAGCAAGATTAAAATCAATAATCGGACTACTAAAACCCGTGGGAGTCGGTGTTATAGTCAGAACAGAAGCAGAAGGTCAGTCAGATGCCGATATTCAGGAAGATTTGGAAATTTTGCTTGAAAAATGGAATACCATCGTGACGGCTGCAGAAACAAGACCTGCTCCAAGTCTTTTATATAGAGATCAGGATTTGTTATACAGAGTTATGAGAGAAGAATGCACCGAGGATGTCGACGAAATAATTTTGGATACTTCTTATGGTGTTCACAGAACACAACAGATTTTGCAAAATTGGAATATGACAAAAAATATTGAAGTAAACGTTTATAAAGGTTCTGAAACTCTTTTGGCTGCTTCCGGAGTCGTAAAAGAAATAAAAGCAGCACTTCAAACAAAAGTAAATCTTCCCAGCGGCGGCTACCTTTTTGTACAGACAACAGAAGCTTTGACCGTTATTGACGTAAACAGCGGAAAATTTGTAAGTTCAAATACGCAGGATGAGACTATTGTAAAAACAAATCTTGAAGCAGTACATGAAATTGCCCGCCAGTTAAGGCTTAGAAATATCGGCGGTATGGTTATTATAGATTTTATCGATATGAACAACAGAAAAGATAAACTGGCAGTAATGGAAGAGCTTGAAATTGCGCTTGAAAAAGATAAAGCAAAACCTCAAGTAGGTCAGTTATCTGATTTGGGTTTGGTAGAACTCACAAGACATCGTCAGGGGCAAGCTTTATCGGAAATTTTTGGAAAAAAATGTCCTCACTGTCAGGGAACAGGTTATATTGCCGATGATTTAACATTCTCTTCTCCCGTTGCAGAAGGTGAAATTAAAGCAAAAGCAGCAAAACTTAAAATTCCTGTTCAACAGGTAAAAAATAAAACACCTAATTATAAACAGAACAAGGTATTTAATAATCCTAATAATAACCCGCTTTTAGAAACAGAACAAAATTCTGCCGTACAACAGAATAACGGGCAAAATAACAATCAAAATAATCAGTATAATAATAATCAAAAGAAAAACTTTAAATACAGAAATGATCGCAGACAGGAAAACAATAAACCATCTGAGGTTTCAGAACAAATAATTGAAGAAATTAAAGATTTACAGCCCGTTGTGCTTGAAGAACAGGCTGTTATTGAGCAGGAAGAAAAACAACTTTTAATTCCATCTGAAACAAATGGTTTACAAGAGCCTGTAATTGAAGAGCCGGTTGAAGAAACAAAATCTGAAAAGAAACCAAAAAGAGGCGCCGGCAGAAAAAGAAAACAAGCTCAAACTGTTCAAGAAGTTAAGCCGGATGAACCTTCAACGGTAAGTATATCAGAAGATGATGTACAACAAACTCCAAAAAAGAAACCGGGGCGAAAACCTTCTAAAAATAAAAAGAAAACTGAAAGTGAAGCGGTTGTAAATGCATAATAATTATATTATTGCTGCAAACAGTGATTTATTTAATACTGTTATACCCGAATTACCTAAAGAGACAGAAACTACTGTTTCTGTCTCTTCTGAACCTTTAAACTTAGAAAGCGAACAATCTTCGGCCGCAAATAGTGAATTATCGTTTGTTATGGGGAAAATTGCAATATCTTTCGGGGTAATGTTTTTGTGTATTTTGGTTATTTATGGGTTTTACTTTTTTTATAAAAAAAGAATAAAACCCGATAATAACAATTATGAATATATTGAAACCTCCAATATAAAGCATAATAAGCGAAAAAGAAAGAATACATTAAGTACCCCGGCAAGCATAAACCAGTGTATAAGGGCTTTTTTGGAAAATACAAAAAAGAATTAATCAGTAATCCATTTTACCGGTTTTCAAAACTCGTGCGGCACATGTAAAACCTTTATCGTTTTTGCTGCAATCTGCAGAGTCATTTCCGCTCCCTGCTGCGACAACTCCTTTACCGTTTACTATAATTAGAAAAAAAGAATCACGTCCAAATGTATTGGGAGAACTTTGCCCGTTTACATCTATCATAATTCTGCAAAGTGCATTTTCAATATCTTCTTCTGAAATTCCTTTATTTTGAAATGAATACTTTTCACTTCCGTAACATTGAAAATTAAACGCAATTCCGTCAGCTGTTACAAAAGCCGGAGTGTAATATGATACAATATTATTATAATCAGAATGAAATTGCCCTTTTAAAGTTTTTGTACCGGAAGGAAAACAGTCTTGACCTGATTTTGTACAAACTTTTATAGTATTCAGATGTTTTTTAAGAACATCAAAAAACTCATAATCTGAAACAAAAGAAAAATCACCAACAGGATATCCCGAGTCAATTGCGACTTTATATAATGCCTGTCTTAAAACGGAATCGGCCTTTTTTAATCTTGAAATATATTCTTGTTTTTGGGTATTAGCAATTAAAGAAGAAACCGTTATAGCTGCAATAACTCCGATAATAACAAGTGTTATTAGTACTTCTGCAAGTGTAAATGAAAATTTTTGTGAAGAAAAGAGTATTCTAAAAACTACTCTGTTTCTACCCCCCCCCGTAGTGGTCAATTAATTTATTCATAATTTTATCTCCTTATTTGCTTTATACTATCATATCTTCCCTAATTTTTACAAATGTAAACTTGAGTATTAGTTTTAATATATTGTTACTTGGATTGTCACCCCCCCCCTTATATATATTAAGTAATATCTTCAAATATATTTTTAATTCTTGCAATACAACCTTGAGGGCTTACATGCCATTCCCTGGCTGAAATTCTTTCAACTGTTGCGCCTGTTCTTTCAAGTAAAGTTTGTTTTATAATCTGTGGTTTATTCGATTTTATGTTATCTTCAACTCCGTCGCATTCAATAATAAGTACTTTCCCTGACGGAGATGTAACTGTTAAATCGGCACTTAAACCTGCAAGAATTTTACCGGCTTTTACTTCATAGCCTTCATCTCGCAAATATTTGGCAACTTCTTTTTCAAATGAATTTTTATAAATATTGTCATCTAAATTGAGTTCTTCTTGAACTTTATTTCTATCAATATATGTTTGAACAAATTCTATATAATCTCTTAACAGCCCTGCCGGAAGTGTTTTAGGGTCTTTTGATAAGAATATTATTTGTTTTTTTCTTGCTCGGGTTATAGCTACGTTAAACAAATTCGGAATCTGTAAAAATGTAAGGCTTTGATTAAAACTGTTATTGGCAACCGCCCATGAAAGCATTATTATATCTCTTTCATCACCTTGAAACGTATGTGCCGTACCTATTTCAATCTTATGTTTTCTTATAACTGACTCTGAAAATAACTGATGAACAGCTTTTTTAATTAATTCAACCTGACCTCTAAATGGAGAAATAATTCCGACTGAAACGGGAGTATGTGAATCTTTTCTTCTTTCATCATCCTGAATAATTTCCTGTAATCTTTGCATAATAGCTTCAACTTCAGGCATGTTCCTTGTCATTTCAGCATCTACTTTACCGTCAGGCACTTGAATTAATTCTAATACATCATTACTGTTACATTTCGACATTATTCTTATTCTGCCGCCATAAAATTCTTTGTTGCTAAAATCAATAATCGGAGCGTAACTTCTAAAATGTTCATCAAGCAATACCGGTCTTGAAGAATAATAGTTAGCCAAATCAAACATGGAATTTGTTCTGAATCTCCACATTAACTGGTATTTATCGGGAATTTCATACTGGCTTAAAAATGACTGTTCTTTTGATTTTTCCAAAAAGGATAGATGCGGCAGCTGCTTATCATCACCTACTATTACAGCTTTTTTACATCTGTATAAAATAGGTATACAGCTTGCAATATCACATTGAGAAGCCTCATCAATAATTGCAACGTCAAATAACCCGGGTTTTAGGGGAAGTGAATTTGATACCGCATAAGTTGTTGTACACCAACATGGGAAAGCCTCCAACAGCGGTTTAAAATCCTCATCTTCCAAAAGTCTGTTTTGAAGATTTTTCTTTCTTGTTACAAGTGCCTTTGTATGAACAATTAAGCGCTGGCGTTTAATTTGGTCGCGCAATAGTCCTTTTAATGAGTTTCTTCTTTTTCCTTTTAATATTTCAACAGCAAGAGTTTTTTGTTTTCTTTTAAGTACTTTTATTTCTTCTAAAAGTGAGTGAATATTACCTGTTTTAAATATTTGAGCTTCTTTATATCTTGCCTGTGCCGCAAGTCTTGCAATTATAAGCTCGGTTTTCAAACGTTCAAGATTCTCAAAATCGGGTTTAAAATTTTTGTTTTGTATTATTTTTTTCAATTGATAATTTGCAAACTTTGTTGTTATATCAGAGAAAAATCCTTGTTTTTCAGAGTTTTTTTCAAGATTTTTTATGGCATTATCAATTTCATCAATTTCTTGCAAAGTCAATTTGTTGTTTAAAAATTCAAGTTCTCCTATTTGATTTTCTTTTTCTTCTTTTTCTTTTGTAATCTGATACCAGTCCTGTTCAAGCTTTATTATTTCTTCACACTTATTTTCCCGTTCTCTGATTGACATTACAAGTTTATACATATCATCAACATCAACAACCAAAGAATTTTCAAAATTTGTATCCAAATCAACTTTATTTGAAATTAAATCCTGCAAGTCAAAAGATAACTGTTTTTGATAATTGGGTCTGCCTGCTCTTAAAGCAAGAAAAGGGGCTCCGAATTCATTTAATCTGTCGGCCACAACGTCTGTTGCCTTATCCATTCTGGAAGCGACCAAAACCGTTTTGCCGTTTGAAATAAGATGACAAATTAGATTAACTATTGTTTGAGATTTACCTGTCCCGGGGGGTCCATATACCGATAATATACTGTTATCTTCAAGATTCTTTATAACATCTTCCTGCGAATCACTTAATGATAAAGGAGTTACAGCAACAAAATCTTTAAAATTATTTTCTTTAATAATCTTTGAAGCCATTTTGCCTTTACCCTGAAGATATTCTTCATTAACGATATTTAAAGCAGTTTCTCTGATGACACCTGAAGGCTTTTCTGCTATCTGCATTAATTCATATAAAACGCCTGCAGTAACTAAAGGTCTTTTAGTAAGTATTACGGCACTTTTGTTTGTTAAAACAACTTTATCCGCTTTTAGCTTTTGTTTGGGTTTGTCAGATTCCGCTTCTTCTATTGCTTCTTGAAGATTTTCGTAATTTATCTGTTTATCTTGATAAAAGTCATTAGAATCATCTTCAACATTATTCTCAAGATTTTCTTCTTTGTTTAATTCAAACTCCAAATCAGGGATTAAAGATTTTAAAGTTGTTAAAAATATACTTAAATCTTCTTCTTTTAAAGGAAGTTTAGGTACAACATCCAAAAGTCCGTCAAGCATGTTGTCAATTTCATCCTCTTCTCCCTGTAAATTCATTAGGCTTGTGAGCGCTGCAGTATTTAAGGATAAGCCTTCTTCTAAGATTGAACACTCAATATTCATGCCTGTTCTTTCCAATTTACAGGTTGAATATAATAATGGAGTCAGAAATTCATTTTTTCTTTTTGTTTTTGCATTTTTACCGACTAAAAATAAATATCCGTATATCAAATATTTGTCTTTTTGGCTGTTTTCGCTTAGAAGCATAAGTTCGGTTAAATATGAATCAGAACCGTCTAATTTTAGGGGTTGAGGGTATGAAGTAAATAATTTTTCATTACTCAATAGAGAAGTATTTTTATCTTGATTTTCCGTTTCAAGAAAAATCCATTTGTTTTCTTTATCCTGTTTTAAATTTCTGAAAGTTGAACTTTGAACTTCTTCACGAACACAATCGTGAAGATAAAGACTTAATCTTTTTATAAAACTGTTATGAAATGCTGAATTTAAAATTTTGGTGGCTTCCTGAAGCATATTATCCCCTGTAAAAATACTGTATATAAGATTATACCACTATTAACCGAATCACCGTAAAAAATCATACAGAAGAAGTAGAGAAAGGTTATTGTAACATTAGAAACTTATTCAAATGTTAGTAATTTTAGAATATCGGGTATTCTAATAGAAGGGTATAATTGCAAGATTATGAAAAAAATGTTACAATCGGATACACAATGTGAATGGAGGACAAAATGTCAAAAGAAGACAGTTCAATCAGTTTTGGAGTCGGGTTATTAGTTGGTGTTGTAGGCGGTGTTATTGCTGCAGTTTTATTTGCACCTAAATCGGGTGAAGAAACAAGAAAAGATGTTGAAAACGCTATTACGGATATTGCCCAAAAATATACTCCGGAAATAAAAGAGGCTAAAAAGCAAGCTCTTACTTCGATAGATGTTATGCGTTACCGTTTAGAACAGCAATATAATAAAATTAGCGAATCAATAAAAGCAAAACAAATTGCCAAAGCAAAAGAAAAAGAAACAAATGAATATGATGTAAATTAGGAGAAACATTATGAGCCCCATGCTTGAAAGCATTTTGGCAGTTTTAGCTGTTGTTATAATTATTGTACTTGTTATTATAACGGTATATTTAGTAAAATTCTTAAAAGAGTCAACTTTAACAATGTCAAGTATAAGACAATTGACCGATTTAACAAAGGATGAACTAAAACCTGCGTTAAAATCAATAAATAACATACTTGCAACAGTAAATAACGTATCAAATGCAACAAATAACCAAATGGAAAATATAAAAAAAATCCTTACTACATTATTAGGGGCATCATGCCTAGCATTTGCCAATGTAAAAAGTAAAGGCGGGTTTTTTAGCGGTTTAGTCAGCGGTTTTAATTTATTTAGAAAAAAAAGGAGATAAAAAATGTCAATAGGTAAATTTATAGCAGGTTTTGCTGTAGGCAGCATTGTAGGCGGTTTAATAGGTATATTATTAGCACCTCAATCAGGTGAAGAAACACGTGAAAAACTTGCCGAAAAATCAAAAGATATTTGTGATAAAGCTCACAATGCAGTGTCTGAAATTCAAACAAAAGCCGATGGAATTGTTTCTGACATGCAGTCAAAAGGTGATGAATTGATTTCTAAACTTCAGGATGTTATTAATAAACAAAAAAATCCTGAAAATGCTCAATAGAATGTTTATATTTTTACAAAATTTATTTGACGGACTGAATTATAAATCCGGTCCGTCAATACTTTGTTTAGAGAAAATAACAAATTTCTGTATTGAAAATATTTTTACTTCATAAGATAATGTTCTTGTATGAATGATAAAAAGGGGCAAAAGATGACAGAAACTATGGTATCTGATGTAACATTAAAACTTGATATGTCAAATCTTTCAAAATATGCACAAAATGCTCAAGAAGCAGTTAAAACAATAAAAGAAAGAGCCGGAAAACAAGGACAATTCTTAAACTGGATAGGTGTATTACCAGAAAACCAATTAAAAAATATTGATAATTTATTTGAGATGGCAGAACAAGCAAAAGATAATAAATATACAGACCTTGCAATATTAGGAATCGGCGGTTCAAGACATACAACCGAATCTTTAATAAAAATGATAGGAAAAGATTCCAATATTCATTTTTATTCTTCAGTAGATTCTGAAAGCTTCAGAAGATTTATTAATACATTAGATTTATCAAAAACTCAATTTTTAGTAGTTTCAAAATCGGGCGGAACAATTGAAACCACTGTAGCATACGAAAATGCCAAAAAAGTTATGCAGGAATATTTGGAACGTGATGATGTTTCAGACAGATTTATAGCAATGACTGATAAGAATGCAGATAAAAGTAATTTAAGAAAAATGGTAAATGCCGGTGATATCAAATTGTCAGGTTATGTTCATGATGATGTCGGCGGCAGATTCTCTATTTTTGATGATGCAACAATATTCACTCTTGCATTTGCAGGTGTAAATAAAGAAGATGTTAAAGCTATGCTTCAGGCATCTTTGAAGGCACAGGAAGAATATTTAAATCCTGATATAAATAAAAATATTGCTCTTCAACAGGCTGCATTTAATGTACAATCAAGGCTATCAGGCAAACAAAAACACTTTATTGAATATTTTGGCGATGCATTTATGGGCGCAACTTTATGGGAAAAACAACTTAAAAATGAATCATTAAAAGCAAGAATTTCAACTGATACAAATATAGGCCCCGGTTATTTGCATTATAATGCAGAAGCCGATTTAGACAGCAATAATAAAGATTCTTTCTTTACTTTTGTTTATGTTACTCCTCAGGAAAAAGTTACAAAAGCTGTTTTAACAGGTGTTATAAATGCATATTCAAATATGCACCCTGTTTCTGTTGTTGAATTAAAAGATTTATCTTTAACAACACTGGCTAAATTTATAGAATTCAAACATTTTGAAACACTTTATACCGGTAATATTTTAAGACAGATAGACGGAGATATAACATCAGATGATAATGCTTTACCGGAAGTACTTCAACCGAATGTAGAAATCTACAAAAAAGAAGTAAGAAAGGCTATGGCATAAAATAATCGGTATTAAAAAATAAAAGAGGAAACAATTTGTTTCCTCTTTTTTGTATATGATTATAATTATTATGCAACGCCTTTGAATTTTGGTGTGGCTCTTTCGATTGCCTGTCCTTCCGCTTCTTCCACTGCTTCTAATTGTTGTTGCAAAGCTGTTACCTGCGTATCAAGTCTTTTAACTTCCATTTCTATAGCATTTTCTTTTACGGATACTTGATATATTTCTCTGTTTATATCATCAATTTCTCGTTCAAATTCTAATTCTTTTTGTTGAATTTGTGCGTTAATAGATGCTCTTGAATCTTCATCTGCCGCCTCTGATAATTGACCGTATAACTCAGCTAATTCTTGGGACTGAGCAGTATTTAAACTTGTTAATTGCTGCTGCAAGTTAAGTGTTCGAGTCGCTAGATTATATTGTTCGTTTGATCTTTGAGTCTGCTGTAACTGTACGCAATTTAATTGCCCGTCGAGTACCAGCTTCCTAGATGCAAATAGTGCGTATCCCATCCTTTTGTCCTCGGTTTTCCCTCTCTTATATTCATGAAAACTTTTTTAAACAATTTCATGCCATTTATGAAGTAATTTGTTAACATTTTGTTACAAAATTTATTTCATTAGTATATATTGAATAAACAACTTATATGGATCATATACTTGATAATATAAGTTGAACAACTATAAAATCGGGAGAATTAAGCTTTTTCAGATAATAAAGTACTTAGAGATGAATAAACGGAATCAAAATCAGAATCTAACAAATGTTTTTTGGCTACTATAACAACAGAAATATATTTATTAATATTTTTAATAGAAGAATTTTTTAAAAGTAATCTAATACTTTCTCTCATTCTTCTTTTTATTTTATTTCTCTTAACTGCACTTTTGGAAATTTTTTTACTGACAATAAAAGCAAATTTTACGGGTAAAGAATAATCAATTTTTTCCTTGCCCAAGTATATAAAAACATTTTTATCTGAAATAACATTATTTACACGGTAAGTTGCCATAACAGCGGAATATTTTTTTAGTCTGTATTTCTTTTTAAGCATAATGGGCCTTTTTATATAAAATTAAAACCATACTTTTTATTATATTATTCCTAATAATATAATTTGTCATCCTTGTAGATTTAATATAAACAACTCAATTGTATTCTTTTCACACAAAAAAGGAGGACAAATTTATTTCTTATAAACGCATACCTTAATAGCCTCTGATAGTCTTGAAACCTGAATAACTTCTATGTTAAAGCCATCAGGCAGTTTTTTATTTAACTTTGGTATTATAGCTTTTTTGAATCCGAGCTTTTGGGCTTCATAAATGCGTTTTTCAATATTTGAAACATTTCTTATTTCACCCGATAAACTTATTTCCCCTATAATAACGCAGTCAGAATCTACTACTACATCACGAAAACAAGTTGCAATTGCAAGTGCAATTCCTAAATCAGCAGCAGGTTCTTCTATATCAATACCTCCTATGGTATTAACATATACGTCATGTTTTGATAAATTAAGTCCTATTCTTTTTTCTAAGACTGCAATAATTTGGAGGAGTCTGTTATATTCAATACCTGTTGAAACCCTTCTTGGAGAAGGATAAGAAGTAGAACCGACTAAAGCCTGTACTTCGACCAAAAGAGCACGTGTTCCTTCTTTTGCAGCGATTATAACACTTCCCGGGGCGGCATTTTCAGTTCTTTCTTTCATAAATAATTCCGAAGGATTTACAACTTCAACAAGTCCGTTATCAACCATGTTAAAGACTCCTATTTCATTTGTTGAGCCGAATCGATTCTTTATAGCCCTTAAAAGTCTTTGTGATTTATACTTGTCGCCTTCAAAATATATAACAGTATCAACCATATGCTCAAGAACTTTAGGTCCTGCTATATTACCGTCTTTTGTTACATGGCCTATTATAATGACGGTAATATTTTTATTTTTTGCTATATCCATTAAAATATTTGTACATTCTCGAATTTGAGAAACACTTCCCGAGGAGCTTGTAATACATGAAGTATAAACTGACTGAATTGAATCTATAACAAGAACATCGGGCTTTATTGTATCAAGTTGATTTATTACCGCTTCCAAATTAGTTTGGGAATATACATAAAGATTATCCGTATTAACATTGAGTCTTTTAGCCCTTAATTTTACCTGAGAGCCCGACTCTTCAGCACATACATATATAAGTTTTTTATTTTGCCCGCATATATTCCCAGCTGTTTGCAATATAAGAGTTGATTTTCCTATTCCGGGGTCACCTGCTAAAAGAACTAAAGACCCTTGAACAAGGCCACCGCCCAAAACCCTGTCAAATTCTTCAAAACCTGTAGGTATTCTTATACTTTCAGTTATTTCTATTTCATTAATCAAACAAATCGGACTATCATCAATAACAACGCTTTGGACTGCAGCAGGAGTTTTTACTTCCGTTTCCTCAACAAGGGTACCCCAATTTCCGCAATCAGGACATTTTCCTATATACTTCGGAGTTTCATATCCGCAATTTTGACATACCCATTTTGTTTTAATTTTCGCCATTATTTTTATTTACTTTCTCTTTTCTCAACTCTCTTATATTTTCTTTTGTATCAATTATATGTACATTTTTTATAACATTATTTGATATTATTAACAAAAAAGGATTAACTCCGGGGCTTGTATTCATATATAATTGAGTTTCGGTTTTTTCATTTTTCTTTTTATTGAATACTTCTTTTGTTGACAATTCAAAATTTATATTTATGTTGTGTTTAATACCTTCTTCTTTCATAAGTGTAACAAATTCTTTTTGAGGAAATGTTTGAGAAGTTACAGCTTCAATTTTTATACCGTCCTCATTCGTTTTATAAATATTTACCTGCATATTTCCATAGTTTTGTGTTGCAATTAGTATTGTTACACTGTCATCTGATGAAATAGAATCATCAGAATTTTTTTTTGATATTTCAAGTTTAAAGATATCAGGGTCTGTTAAGGGAAGCCAGGGCAGGTATAAAAGCATAATTGTTTTCAGACTCTGTACATCTGAGGCAGAAGAAGCAGATATAAATGAAATCATTTTAGATATTTGGCTTAATTGTTCATCATTTAAAGTTACACCCAGTTTGTTATACTGCGCCAGCATTTGATACAAATTTGACATTGCATTTTTTGAATTATTCTGCAGCAGTGATGAAATTAATGATAAATCAGATGTAGAAGACAATAAAAGCATAGCACCTTTTAATGCGGAAGAACTTTGGTTTGAAACAGTAAGTTGATTTATAAGCATATCAAAGTTCTTAGGCAGATTTAACAATTCTTTTAACATACTTATACTTTGGGTTTGATTTAAAAGAGCAAGCTCTGCCGTTGTCTGAACGACTTGTTGAGTGGTTTTAGGCAAAATTGTTTGAGCAATATATTGCTCAGAGCCGGTTTGTGACAAGTTATTGTTTTGCAAATTGTTCAGACTCATCTGTCTGACATTATTTACAAAACTATTTAACATTTGATTCCAATTTATATTCGACATAACTATAAATTAACACATTTTTTTTGAAAATCAATGTTATTAACTTTTAAAAGTATCTTCCAAATCACTATACAATTCAATTAATTCATCAAAATGTTTTTCATCAAGTGGCTGCGTTCTGTCTGCATCCCTTAATATATTATAAATAGAAGTCCAGGCGTAAGTTCTGTTAGTTCCATATGAGCAACCATAATAAATAGGTAGAGGAAATTTTTCATTTTTACCATCTAATATATCTATAAATTCTTGTAAATCACAAATGTCCGGAGAAGCATTCTGTTTTGTTGTTCCGTTTGGTTCTTGAGTTGCCCAGCACGAAGGGTTACTTATTAGTTGTTTTATCACTTTTCCGCCAACATAAGTCGGAATTATTGCAAAAGGATTTAATGTTTTATTTCCTATTTCAAATAAACAAACATGGTTAAGTCCGGCTTTTTTAGACATTTTTTCATATTCATCCCCCGGAGTGCCTTCAAGCGCAACAATAGTTTTTATTCCCGCTTCTTTTGCCGCTTCTATTCCTCTGCCTTCCGGAATAGTCGAAAGTTTTGCTCCCGAATACAGTTCATTTTTCCTTCTTTCGTTTCCATAGGCTATACCCAGGTTATTTAATTTTTGTATATCAACATTCACCTTACAAGTATTATTATTTTCTTCTTCACAACATTGACAATAAGCATTTTTAGCGGCAATTTTTTGCATTGCGTTTTTGATTTCCTGCGGAGATCTTCTGCCGAATTCATGAAGGTAAAGATATGTGGGATCAAAATGTTTTTCTATATTATCTCTTATGTGATATCTTACAAGTGCACTTTGGTCATTATCAAGAACATATTGAGTTTTAGAATCTTCAAAATCTTTATTTCTGTCATAGTAAATAATTCCGGCGGGTTTTATATTCATAATTTATCCTTTTTGTTTGTCAGTTATAGTAAAACATATAAATATAAAAAATTGCGTATATTTTGTTAATTTTACTTCATACTTTACAAATTGTATGGAAATTTTTTACTGCAAAATAAATAATATTATTGATGTCTCTTTTACTAATTTTTCTTCCTTAATGTATTAATTAAGGGAGTTTTTTTATAAACCTGTTGACTGATAGCGGCTATCAGGATATACAATTAATATAAAGAAAGGAAAAATTATGATACTTGATAAAGTTAACAACCCTAAAGATTTAAACAAGCTCAATATAGGCGAGCTTGAAACTTTGGCGCAGGAAATGCGCGAATTAATTATAAATAAAGTTAATACAATAGGCGGACACTGCGGGCCTAATTTAGGCATAGTGGAAGCAACAATTGCAATGCATTATGTATTTAATTCTCCGGTTGATAAAATAGTATTTGATGTATCACATCAGTGTTACCCTCATAAAATAATAACCGGAAGAAAAGAAGGATTTTTAAATCCCGATATGTATCTAAAATATACAGGCTATACGGCTCCGGAAGAAAGTGAGCATGATATGTTTAAAGTCGGACATACATCAACTTCCGTAAGTTTAGCATTGGGACTTGCAAAAGCAAGAGATTTAAAACACGAAAATTACAATGTAATTGCCTTAATAGGTGATGGTTCTTTAAGCGGGGGCGAAGCATTTGAAGGACTTGATAATGCTGCAGCGCTGGACGGTAATTTTATAATTGTTGTTAATGATAATGACATGTCTATAGCGGAAAACCATGGCGGAATATATTCAAACCTTAAAAAATTGAGAGAAACAAACGGAAAATATGAATGCAATTACTTTAAAACCTTTGGATTTGATTATTATTATCTTGAAGAAGGCAATAATATAGAAAAATTAATTAATGCATTTGAAAAAGTAAGAGACAGCAAAAAACCCGTAGTTCTTCATATTCACACAATAAAAGGCTGCGGTTTGGATGTGGCGGAACAAAACAAAGAAGCTTTCCACTGGATTGTACCCGGTACTTTAGATAAAAAAGAAGAAAACCAACAAAATCCTATTAACGAGGAAAATTATACAAGTATAACGGTTGATTATATTTTGAACAAAACAAAGACAGATAATAGTGTTATTGCAATAGCTGCAGGAACTCCGGGAGTGTTCGGATTCAACTCGGAATTCAGAAATATACTTGGAAAACAATACACAGATGTAGGTATAGCTGAAGAACATGCCGTAGCATATTCATCAGGACTTGCAAAAGCAGGTGCAAAACCGATTTTATCTCTTATGAGCTCTTTTGTTCAAAGGACTTATGACCAATTGTCACAAGATTTATGTTTAAATAATTCACCGGTAACAATGCTTATATACTGGGGAGGAATATCAGACGCCGATGCTACTCATTTATGTGTATTCGACATACCTTTAATGAGTAATATCCCAAATTTGGTTTATCTTGCTCCGACAACAAAAGAAGAATATATATCAATGCTTGATTGGTCGGTTGAACAAACACAATATCCCGTTGCAATAAGAGTGCCTAGCTGCGAATTGGTTTCTTCTGGCATCAAGGATATGACTGATTATTCCGTTCTTAATAAATATAAAGTTGAAGAACACGGTGAAACTGTCGCTATAATAGGACTTGGCAGTTTCTTTAATCTTGCCTGTCAGGTAAAAGATGAGCTCAAAAAACAATCAGGTATAAATGCAACAGTAATAAATCCCAAATTCATAACCGGAGTGGATAAAGAACTTTTAAATAATTTAAAACAAAATCATGAGATTGTGATTACACTTGAAGACGGAGTCCTAGATGGCGGTTTCGGTGAAAAAATATCAAGATTTTATGGTGACTCGAAAATGAAAGTTCTAAATTACGGTGCAAAGAAAGAATTTACTGATAGAGCTAATTTAGAAGAACTTTATACCCGTTATCGTTTGAGAAAAGAATTGATAGTTCAAGATATATTAAAAAATGTAAAAATATACACTTAAAACTCACAATATAAGCTGAGCAAACTGCTCAACTGCAAGCCCCGACGTATTTCTTCCTTTCTGAATATAGCCGGGGTTTTATTTTAGACTAAAAGATTTTTTAGCCATTGCTGTAATGATTTTTTATCTAAACCGTCTTGAATACTAACTGTAAATTCTTTCATGTTCTTTAATAAATTTTTTGTACTCAAACCTTTATAATAATTTTTACAATATATGAGTTCAGGATCGGAAGCTTTGAATCCGCATTTTAAATCTTGTTTTACTTCGGAAGGCTTAATAAATAATGCATCTTCTTTTGGAATACGCTCCAGTATTCCTTTTATTTTATCTGTTTTCATAAACTCTGTTATTTCATAAGTAATATTTCTGCCTTTTTCTGCAGCTTCTTTTATACCTATTTGTTTCGGCTGTTTTGTTTTAATATTCCCAGTTAGTGATTTTGTATACATCATTAATATTTTTCCATTTTTATGTTTTATATAGATAGGTAAAACATGAAAATTTCTATTTTTGCCTTATCTGACAAAAGTTATTAAAACATCATATTTATATGGTAAAATATTTTTATTAAACAATTAGCGAGCAGTGAAAATGATTAGTTTTTTAGGACTGTGTGTCCAAAACTTAGTTAAGACAATAAAGTATATTTTATCAGGCAGTGTAAAATGGCGTTCTGTTATATATCAAGCTGCAATGATTAGCTATGATTCATTGCCTATGGCATTGAGTATAGTTTTTATAGCCGCAGTAATTATTGCACTTCAGGTTTCAAAGCAATTTTTGATGTCCGGGGCGGAAAGTTATGTTGGCGGGTTTTTAGCTGTTGCACTAATTAGAGAACTTGCACCCGGGTTTGCAGCATTGGCAATGAGTGCACGTGCCGGGACGGCAATAAGTGCAGAAGTCGCTAATATGCAGGTTACATCTCAAATTGATGCTATCAAAACTTTAAAGATAGACCCTGTAGGTTATTATTTTGCCCCCAGGATTATAGCTGGCGCGGTTACGGTTCCTATGGTTGTTATTTTGGCGGAGCTCTTCGGAGTTCTTGGAGGGATGATTATATCTTATGTAACGATAGATTTACACCCCAATCGTTATATGTCTTCCGTATGGCTGTTTTTGAACACTAGAGATATATACATAAGTATATTTAAAGGATTTATATTTGGAATTATAATACCTTTAATATGTGCAACACAAGGTTATACAACACAGGGCGGTGCAAAAAACGTAGGTATATCAACAACAAAAGCGGCCATAAACTCAACTGTATTTTTGCTTATGGCCGACTTAATTATTACATTTATATTTTATGTTAATAATTAGATTCTAAATTTCTTCTTCTTCCTCATCTTCTGCACCTGCTTTTACGCCTGCAAGTCTTCTAAATTCGTCAGGACGTTGAGATTTTGCAAGTGCATCTTCTAAGGTTACAAGTCTATCTCTGTAAAGTTGGCTCAATGCCATTTCAAGAGTCTGCATGCCTGCGCCTGCCCCTGTTTGAATAGCCGAATAAATCTGAGCGGATTTCCCTTCTCTAATCATATTCGCAATAGCATTTGTTCTTATTAAAATTTCCTGAGCCATAACCCTGCCTTTTTTCTCACCTGTCGGAGTAAGTTTTGGAAGCAGAGTTTGCGCAAAAACAGCTTCAAGACAACCTCCAAGCTGAACTCTTATTTGCGTTTGCTGCCCTTCAGGAAATACGTCTATAATACGGTCAATAGTTTGGCTGGCTGAAGAAGTATGGAGTGTACCGAAAACTAAGTGCCCTGTTTCTGCGGCTGTTATGGCAAGGCTTATAGTTTCGATATCACGCATTTCGCCGACCAGTATAATATCAGGGTCTTCTCTTAATGCAGATTTCAATGCATTTGCAAATGAACGCGTATCTTGACCCAATTCTCTTTGGTGAATAACACTTTTTTTAGATTTATGAACAAATTCGACAGGGTCTTCAATTGTAAGAATATGCTCATTTCTTGTTTCATTTATATGGTCAATCATAGAAGCCAAAGTCGTGGATTTGCCCGAACCTGTAGGCCCCGTAACCAAAATTAAACCTCTCGGACGTTCGGTTATCTTTTTTACAACATCCGATAAACCTAATGAATCAAACGAAGGAATAACACTGTTAACAGTTCTGAAGGCTGCAGCATAAGTATTTCTGTTTTTATAAACATTAACCCTGAAACGACCTATACCTGTTATACCGTAAGACATATCAAGTTCCCACTGTTGTTCAAGTGTTCTTCTCTGTTCATTGTTTAACATCGGAAATAGCAAATCCTCTACAGCGCTTGGCGTTAAAACCTCATGTTTTGTCCTGAGCAAGTTACCGTCAACTCTTATTACCGGAGGTAACCCCGCAGAAACGTGTAAGTCACTTGCTTTATACTTCACTACCTCTGCCAATAATTCATCTATTATCATTTCTAACCTCTTTGTTTTATTATGGATTACTTAAATTATGATACATTTTTTTTTATGTTTGTTCAAGTATTTAAATATTGTTGAGCAAATTATATTTTTACCGGTTGATAAAATGAATAGAATTTGATAATATAAACTAAAGAAGGAGATAAAATAATGAATTATTTACAATATTGCTACGGGGGGGGGTAGAAACAGACTAAAATTATGGAGTTCTTTTTCTATAGAAAAACATTCGTTTACGCTTGCTGAAGTACTAATTACACTTGTAGTTATAGGAATAATTGCGGCGATAACAGTTCCCGTTATTATGGCAAATCATAAAAAGACTGAAACATCTGCAAGATTGAAAAAATTTTATGCAAATATGTCTAATGCTGTCAAATTGGCGGAAACAGAATGGGGAACAGATACAACAGGCTTTAAATACGGCAATTGTAACTATTCGGGAAATAAACAGTTTTTTGAAAATTATTTATCAAAATATTTAAATTATGTCAGAACCGATGAATTAAAAAGCGGTAATGCTTATTATAATTCTTTATCTGATGGACTGTATAGCGGTTTTGAAGGGCTTAATCCACAACTATTTGTTGTTTATTTGGGAGATGGTTCTTTGTTTTTTAATGATGAATGTCCTGAAAGTTTAGTTTATGATGTAAACGGCGAGAAAGGTCCAAACCGGTATGGGCGGGATATTTTTTATTTCTTTTTCCTTGCAGTTAATGAGAATCCCAAATTAACAATTCCTCATTTTAATACAGATAATTTTATGTTTTTAGTTAATTCAGACGGTTCGATTTCTCCTTCTTTTACACGAGAAGAAAAGAAAGAAAATTGCAAAAATAAATATCAGCAATCAGGGTGCACTTCACTAATTGAAATGGATGGGTGGGAATTTAAGAATGATTATCCTCACAAATTATAAAATAGGAAGGGAAAATTTTTCTTCCCTTCCTCTTGGAATCTCACGACAATTGCCGATTATTCTTTTGTATATTCCGCATCAATAACATCATCATCATTATTAGATGAAGATTGTTGTTCAGATGAAGCGCTTTCAGAGTTTGCACTCTGTTGTGTTTCCTGATTTACTTGTGAATAAGCAGCTTGTGAGATTGCAAACATTGTTTGTTGTAAATCTTCAGATAATTTTTTAATTTCATCTGCAGATTTATTTTCTTTCAGAGCATTTTCCAATGTTTTCTTTTGTTCTTCCAATTTAGTTTTGTCAGCTTCTGCAATTTTACCTTCAAAGTCTTTAACGATTCTGTCTGCAGAACTTAGTAAACTGTTTGCATTATTTCTGATTTCTGCTTCTTCTTTGTGTTTTTTATCTTCTTCTGCATTAGCTTCGGCTTCTTTTACCATTCTGTCGATATCAGCTTCTGATAAGTTAGAAGAATTTGTAATTGTAATTTTTTGTTCTTTGTTTGTTGCTTTATCTTTAGCGGAAACGTTTACAATACCGTTTGCATCTATATCAAATGTAACTTCGATTTGAGGAATACCTCTCATAGCAGGAGCTATGCCTTCAAGTCTGAACATACCTAAAGACTTATTATCTTTTGCCATTGGTCTTTCACCTTGAAGTACATGTATATCAACAGCGGTTTGATTATTTTCTGCAGTTGAGAATACCTGTGATTTTGAAACAGGTATTGTTGTGTTTCTAGGAACTAAAGGTGTTAAAACACCGCCTAAAGTTTCAATACCCAATGTTAAAGGAGTTACATCAAGTAAAACGATATCTTTTACTTCACCTGCAAGTACACCTGCTTGAATTGCAGCACCGACAGCAACAACTTCATCAGGGTTAACCGACTGGTTAGGTTCTTTTCCTGTATATTCTTTTACCAATGCTTGAACTGCAGGGATTCTTGTTGAACCTCCGACCAATACAACTTCATTAATTTCGCCTTTTGATAAGCCGGCTTCTTTTAATGCATCAGCTACAGGTTTTTTACATCTTTCAAGTAAGTCATGGCTTAATTCTTCAAATTTAGCCCTTGTTAAACTCATATCCAAATGTTTTGGTCCGTTTGCATCAGCTGTAATAAACGGTAAGTTGATTGTTGTTTCAACAACAGATGACAATTCACATTTTGCTTTTTCTGCAGCTTCTTTTAATCTCTGCATTGCCTGTTTATCATTTCTTAAGTCAATACCTTCTTGTTTTTTGAATTCATCAACAAGCCAATCAATAATTTTTTGGTCAAAGTCGTCACCGCCCAGGTGAGTATCACCTGAGGTAGAAAGTACTTCGTGTACACCATCGCCTATTTCAAGAACCGATACATCAAAAGTACCGCCCCCTAAGTCGAATACCAATACTTTTTCACTTTTTTCTTTTTCAAGTCCGTACGCCAATGCAGCTGCGGTAGGTTCGTTTACTATACGAAGTACATCCAAACCTGCTATTTTACCTGCATCTTTTGTTGCCTGTCTTTGAGCATCATTAAAGTATGCCGGTACTGTGATTACCGCAGATGTAACTTTTTCGCCCAAATAGTTAGAAGCATCATCTGCAAGCTTTCTTAATATCATTGCAGATATTTCTTGAGGAGTATAATCTTTTCCATCAATATTTTTCTTATAGTCTTCTCCCATATGACGTTTTATTGAAATAATAGTCTTATCGGGGTTTAAAATAGCCTGACGTTTTGCAAGCTGACCGACTAATTTTTCACCTGTTTTTGAAAAACCCACTATTGAAGGAGTAGTTCTTGAACCTTCCGCATTCGCTATAACGGTTGGTTTACCGCCTTCCATTACCGCAACTACGGAGTTCGTTGTTCCTAAGTCAATACCTATTGTTTTTGCCATAATTTTATCTCCATTTCTTATTAATTTTTTATCTATATTTTTTATACCATCATTTTTCAAATTTTCGAAAAAAATAAACAAAAAATTAATATTTTAAAAATATAATTTTTTAAGGAATACTAAAAAAATATGCTTTTTATAAAATTATTTTTAAACTAAGTTATATAATGATTGAAATAACTTGAAAATATATTATAATATAAATAAAAAAAGAGCGTAAATGTCTAATAACCAAAAATATGATACGGGGGGGGGTATTTTTAAACATAAAACCAGTTAAAATTATTTCCATGTTTTTTTTGTTTTCAATATTAACTAACATTTTTACACAAATACAATTAAATAAATAAGGAGAAATTATGAAAAAACAATTATCATTCACTCTTTCAGAAGTACTTATAACACTTGTGATTATAGGAATTATTGCTGCAATAACTGTACCAATAGTAATGTCTAATTATAGGAAGGCAGAAACAGCAGCTAAACTAAAAAAATTTTATTCAACTGTATCGAATGCAGTTACAGCTTATGAAGCAAGGACAGGTACCTCTTTACAAGAGAGTATGCCGTATGCAAGTCTTGGACAGCCCATTTGGTATAACAATGCTGGTGTAAAATTTTTTAAAGACACTCTAAATATGAATATTGTGTCTACTTCAGATTTATCTTATGAATCTTGCTATAATGATTCTACAAATTGTGTTGCATATTTGGCTGATGGGACATCTATAGTTTTAGATGGAAATTTTAATGGGGTAAATTGCAGTAAAGATGGAGGTTATGAATACTTAGCCGGAGGATTTAGCTTCGCTTTTGATGTAAACGGTGATAAAGGTCCTAACAAATACAGGTCAGACAGATTCTCATTTTATTTTGCAGCTCCAAAATGTCCGGGTGAACCTATTACAGAACCATCCTTTATGCCTAAAGACTTGCTTTCAAGAGATGAAATGCTCAGAAGATGTAAGAATCTTAGTTACTCATATGCTACAGGTATTTCCATCTCTTGTACATATTTGATACAAAACAATGGCTGGGAAATACCCGATGACTATCCTATAAAGATATAGAAAATAGTAGTATCTTTAAAATACCGTCCTAATAATTTAGGACGGTATTTTATTTTTATAAATATTCATACGATATTATTTTATGTAATAATAATGTTATGAACGACAAAATAATTATAAGAAAAGCGAATCAACACAATTTAAAAAATGTAAGTTTAGAACTGCCGAAAAATGAATTAATAGTCTTTACTGGAATTTCGGGGTCGGGTAAAAGTTCTTTGGCTTTTGATACAATTTTTGCAGAAGGACAAAGGCGTTATGTAGAAAGTCTTTCCAATTATGCAAGACAGTTTTTAGGCCAACTGGATAAACCTGATGTTGAAAGTATTGAAGGCTTATCTCCCGCTATTTCTATTGACCAAAAATCAACAAGTAACAACCCCCGTTCGACAGTCGGAACTGTTACCGAAATATATGATTATTTAAGACTTTTATTCGCAAGAATAGGGACTCCTCATTGTCCTGAGTGCGGATGTGAGATAGCTCCTCAATCCATTGATGAAATAGTAGATAAAATATACACTCTTCCCGAAGGTACAAAAATTCAGCTTCTTGCACCTATTGTAAGAGGGAAAAAAGGTGAATTTACCAATTTAATTGAAGAACTTAAACAGGAAGGATTTGTAAGAATCCGTGTTGACGGTCAAATTTATAACCTGGACGAAGATGAAATAGAGCTGGCAAAAACACAAAAACACTCAATAGAAGTAGTTATAGACAGGCTTGTAATAAAAGAAAGTGCAAAATCAAGACTTACGGACAGTGCACAAATAGCGCTCGAAAAAGCGGACGGGCTCTTAATAGTTGATGTAATCGGAGATAAAGAAATGATATTTTCCGAGAAACTGGCATGCCCGAATTGTAATTTGAGTTTTGAAGAACTTGCGCCGCGAATATTCAGTTTTAACAGTCCGTTTGGTGCCTGCCCGAATTGTTCGGGGCTCGGAGCTCACTATGTTCCTGATCCTGATTTATTAATCCCTGATAAAACAAAATCACTTGCGCAGGGTGCTATATATCCGTGGGCAAAAACAGGGAATCCATATTATCAGGATGTTTTAAACTGTGTGGCAAAACATTTTAATATTGATATGGATGCACCGTTTGAAAAGCTGCCAAAAGAACATCAGGATATTATTTTATACGGAAGCGGCAAAGAATGTGTCAATCTGCGTTTTAAAGAATTTGGCGGTTCAAGATATGTTACCCATTTTAGACCTTTTACCGGAATAATTCCTTATTTTATGAATAAATATACGGAGTCAAACTCGGATGAAGTACGCGAATACATACAGGAATATATGTCGCAAATCCCTTGCAGTGCATGTCATGGTGCAAGGCTAAAACCTTTTTCGCTTGCAGTAACAATTATGGGTAAAAATATTTATGAAGTTTGTCTTTTATCCATAAAAGATGCATATAAGTTCTTTTCTGATTTATATTTGGAGCTTGATGATTATAAATTAACTATTGCAAAACAAATATTGGAAGAAATCAGAGCACGTCTAAAATTTATGTTGGATGTGGGATTAAGTTATTTAAATTTGGCAAGAATGTCATTAACACTGTCAGGCGGTGAAGCGCAAAGAATAAGACTGGCAACTCAAATAGGAAGCGGACTATCGGGAGTATTATATGTTCTTGATGAACCTTCAATAGGACTTCATCAATATAATAACGATATGCTTATTAAAACACTTATAAGACTCAGGAATTTGGGCAATACGCTTATTGTTGTCGAGCACGACGAAGACACAATAAGGAGTGCCGATTATATAGTAGATATAGGAGTCTATGCCGGAGTAAACGGAGGAAAAGTCATTGCGCAAGGTACTTTGGATGATATTATTAAAGCCAAAAAATCACTTACGGGGCAATATTTGAGCGGTGAAAGGGTTATTCCGGTTCCCAAAAAACGCCGTGAAGGGAACGGGTTATTTTTGGAAGTAAAAAATGCGAATAGAAATAATCTAAAAAATTTAAATGTTAAAATTCCTTTAGGAAAAGTAGTTGCACTTACCGGAGTTTCCGGCAGCGGAAAATCTACATTAATGAATGACATAATTTATGCTTATTCAATACACAAATTATTTAAAAATAAGCCAAAACCGCAGGGAGTTGACACTATTGACGGATTTGAAAATATAGATAAAGTTATTTGCATAGACCAATCACCGATAGGAAGAACTCCAAGGTCTAACCCCGCGACATATACGGATGTTTTTACTCATATAAGAGAGTTGTATGCAAAGACTCCCGAAGCAAAAGTCCGAGGTTATACACCGGGAAGATTCAGTTTTAACGTAAAAGGCGGAAGATGCGAAGCTTGTAAAGGCGATGGTTTAACTCGTATTGAGATGAATTTTTTATCAGACGTTTATATAAAATGTAATGTTTGCAAGGGGCAAAGATATAACAGAGAAACTCTTGAAGTAAAATATAAAGGTAAAAATATTTCTGAAGTCCTTGATATGAGTATAGCAGAAGCTTTGGAGTTTTTTGACGGAATTCCGAAAATAAAAACAAGACTTCAAACTTTAAATGATGTCGGACTGGGTTATATGAAACTCGGACAAAGCGCAACAACTTTGTCAGGAGGTGAAGCTCAAAGAATAAAACTTGCAAGCGAGCTTAATAAACGTGCAACCGGAAAAACTCTCTATCTTCTTGATGAACCTACAGTCGGACTTCACTGGTACGATTTGGATAAATTGATAAAAATCATAAATAAACTTGCAGATGCAGGTAATACAATTCTTATAATTGAACATAATTTAGACTTGATAAAAACAGTTGACCATATTATAGATTTAGGTCCCCAAGGCGGAGATGAAGGCGGAACAATAGTAACGGAAGGAACTCCTGAAGAGGTTGCAAAATGCAAGAAATCTTTTACCGGTCAATATCTGAAAAAAATGCTAAAATAAAAAGATGTTATATTAATAACATCTTTTTAAAGTTATAACATTCATGTTTATTCTATTCTGTTTTTTCAGACTCTAAATCTTAATGAATTTGATTACATTCCGAGCATTCTTCCAAATTGTTTTCAGGGGTATTTTTCTCATTATGCTTTTGAACCGCTTTACCTATTAAACCTCCGGTAATCCCTCCGATTAATCCTGCTGTAGCGGTTATGGCACCTGCCAAAGCAATAGTCATACCCAATATTTTGTTTCTGCTTACATTTACACCCTGTTTTGCACAATTTGCAACAATATTATTAACACTTGTTTGGAAGACATCTTTCCTGTTTTTTATGTACGGCAAAGCACCTGTAACAAGCCCAGCCGCAGTTCCTATTGCTGCCCCTTTTTTTATTGTTTGTTTATTGCTGTAATCGGAAGAAATTTTCATTTACCCGCTCCTTATTTTGAATACCGTACTTGAGATAAAACAACTGAATAAGATTTTTTGTTAAAATTTATTCAAATGTTAACAGATGTAACAAAACTGCCGGTAAAGAGGTTTTTTCATTTTTTCTTCCCCCCCCCCCGGCAGTTTATGTTTTTTATTTTTTATTTTTGAATATCTTTAACACTCAAAGCAATTCTGTGTTCTTGGGGTGTAAATTTCTTAATTAATACTTCAACTTCATCACCTACATTATATAAGTTGAAAGGATTAGCATTTGCAGGTTCCATTTCTGAAGAAGGAAGCAGCGCTTCAACACCGGGGAATATATTTATAAATGCACCGAAAGAAGTTACTTTATTTACGGTACCTTTTATGATTTGGCCTTCTTTAAATTCATTTTCAATTGATTCCCAAGGGTTATCGCCCATTCTTTTTAAACTTAAACTTATACGTTTCATATCAGTGTCTATTTTCAGGATTTTTACTTCTAATTCCTGACCTAAAGAAATAACATCAGAAGGATGTTTAATTCTCTGCCAAGAAATTTCAGAAATAGGAAGCAAACCGTCAACACCGTTTATGTCAATGAAACCGCCAAAGTCAGCTATTCTGACAACTTCACCTTTTACAACAGAACCTACTTCTAATTTAGAAATAATTTCATCAACAACTTGTTCTCTTTGTTCTGCTACAGCCTGTCTTTGAGAAAGAATTAATTTATTTCTTTTTGCATCAGCTTCTAAAACTTTTACTTCTATATCCTGACCGATTAAACCGTCAAAAGGTGCACCTGTTCTTAACTGGCTTGCTGGAACAAAACCTCTTAAGTCGGAAACTTCAACGATTACACCGCCTCTTACAATAAGAACAACTTTAGCTGTAATTGTTTCATTATTGTATTTAGCATTTTGAAGTTCTTGCCATGCTTTAGCACATGATAATTTCTTTAAAGATAATACTATTCTGTCATTTTCATCATCTGTTTCTTCTTTTAAGATGTAAAATTCTTTTACATCATTAATTGTAAGATATTCTGAATAGTCTTTGTCATTAACCTGATTGTTTGTTATTTCTCTGTTAGGAAGAAAAGCTTCCGTTTTTGCTCCGATATCAACCAGGAAACCGTCATTTTCCTGTTTTATAACTATACCTTTTACTACATCTGCGACAGAAAATTTATAGTTATAATTTTCTTCCAGTAATTTGACGAATTCATCTTGTTCATTCATTGTGTTTGTCATCTTTTTTATGTCCTTTCTTATATTTTTTCAAGTTCTTCTATAATACTTTTTATAATATCATCAGGAGTTGAAGCCCCGGCTGCGACTCCTATGTTTTTTGCATTCGTTATAATACTCTTATAATCCTGTAAATCTTCTTTATTTTCAATATGAATTGTTGTTGTTATATTTGATAAAATTTCTGCGAGGTGAGTTGTGTTTGCACTGTTTTTACCACCTGCAACTATCATTAAATCAGATATTTTCGCAAGTTTTTTTGCTTCCTCTTGCCTCATAGAAGTAGATTTACATATAGTATTGAAAACTTTTAATTCGCTTGTTAATGGAATTAAGTATGAAACAACATTTTGAAGAAGTTCTATTTTTTGAGTTGTTTGAATAACTATTCCGACTTTTTTTTCAACTTTAATTATATCTTCATATTCTTTTAAACTTCTTTTATCCTGAATAACTTTAATTTTTTCTGAATACATTTTTGCATTAGCTTCTATTGCAATAACCTCAGGATGTTCGGGTTTACCCAAAATAAAAACAAGGTACCCTTCTTTTGCAAGTTGAACAGCTTTTTGCTGCACTTTTTTAACATCAAGACATGTTAAATCAACAACTTCAAATCCCTTATCCGTCATTTCTTTTATTTGTAAAGGAGGCATACCATGGCTTCTTACTATACAAATTCCCCGTTCATTTTCAGGCAACTTATTGACGGTTTTAATTCCTAAATTCTCTAATTCCTGTATAACATGAGAATTATGAATAAGCTCTCCTAAAACCCATACATTTTTATCGGGATTATCAAGTTTAATTTTTTTGGTTGTTTCGACTGCCCGTTTAACGCCGTAACAAAAACCTGCACCTTTAGCTAGAGTAATATTTTTTTTCAGTGTCTTAAACTTCCATTCGTTGAACTAGCAAGATTTATAAATCTCACAGTAATTTTTTTATAACATAAACATATTTTGCACGCAACTTACAAAATGAGAAATTCAAATTTATTCAGTCAAAAGGCTTTCTGCCGATTGTCCGCCCTTTTCTATTAGTTCACATACTGCAGTTATAGCAACTGTAGGAATATCAAGTCTTTTTTTATTCAGATTTAAATAAAATAAATCATATCCCCATTTGTTCGGTCCTTTAACTCCGTTTACATCAATTCCAAAAAATGTTGAAACATGAACATCCGGCATACCAGTAGTCGGCATATAATAAATATAAAATATAGAGCCGTCATTTAAAACATATCCTTTCATTTGATTTATTGGATGTGAGCAGCTTTGATTTCTTTGTGTTCCCCCTTCTTGAAGAACCTGTTCTTTTGTTTTGTATTGCGGACGGCAGGTTGTATCATCAATTTCGCAAACTTTTATTATATTCAACTGTTTAAGAAATTCTGTCCAAAATTCGCTGCATTCTGATACATAATAAGGTTCTGTATTACCATAGAAATCATATCTGTAACATTCTAACGATGTGCCGGTTTGAGAATTTACAAAATTAATTGCATTTTCCGTTGTGGAATACATTTTTTTAAATTGACTTGCCAAAATTTTTTTTTGATAAGATGAAATAATTAAAGGTACAGTTATTGCAGCTATAATTCCTATTATAATAAGAGTAATTAAAACCTCTGATAAAGTAAAGTTGTTATTTTGTTTTTTGAGGTTTAAATTCCCCCCCCCCGTAACATATAAATGTTTTTTTCATGTTTTATCTCCCGTTTATATTTAGATTATCACATATAACTGTTTATTGACAACTATTAATATACTAAAATAATTATTTATGTTATTAAAGACTTTTGCTGGATAATATTTTTCATTTATTGTAAAATACACTTATGGCAAACGTGAAGCTATATTTAAAACAGTCATTGACTTATCAAATTACTCTTATGTTTTTAAAGCATGTAAGAGAGTTTTTTGAAACTTTTGGCAATATTGCTTACAGATTTTGTGAAGTTTTAAAATATATAATTACATTTCAAATAAACTTTAAACAATTAGTCGAACAAGCATCAAGGTTTGCTGTTGATTCTCTTCCTATTACTCTTTCAATAGTTTCAATGACTTCGATAATAATAGCTATGCAAATAGCCCCTGAAATGGTTAAGCAAGGTGCAAAAGATTATATAGGCTTACTTGTTTCTTTAACAATGGTCAGAGAACTCGGAGTTGTAATGTCGGGATTTGCAATAATATCAATGATAGGTTCGGCGCAGGCAAGTGAACTTGCTACAATGAGAGTTACCGAACAGATTGATGCAATGAAGGCACTTAAGGTATCACCGTTCAAATATTTGTTTTTGCCTCGCGTATTATCAGGATTTATAATGATGCCGTTTGTAGTAATTATTTCATCTGCTCTTGGCATTATTGCCGGCGGATTAACTACAATGGCTGCGGTTAAAGATGTTACCTGGCTTTGTTATATAACCTCCGTTTGGCAGGGACTATATATACGCGATATAAATATAATGTTATTTAAGGCGGCATGTTTTGGAGGATGTATAAGCCTTGTAAGTTCAAGCTGCGGTTATGATGCAAAAGGAGGCGCAAAAGGGGTTGGGATTGCAACAACAAAAGCGGTTGTTTGGTCTTTTGTTACTATAGTTGTTGTTGATTGCATTTTTGCGGTCGCTTTTTATTTTTAGAGAAGAAGGTTGTTATGTCTATAAAAGTTCAAAATTTAACAAAAGAATTTGACGGAAGAAAAGTTTTGGATAATATTTCTTTTACGGTAGAAAAAGGTGAAATACTTTCTATTGTCGGATTTAGCGGTTCAGGGAAAAGTACTATATTAAAAATTCTTTGCGGACTTTTAGAGCCTGATTCAGGAACAATAGATATAGATAACGGCGATGTGGCAATGGTATTCCAATATTCGGCACTTTTTGATTCGTTAAATGTTTTTGATAATATTTCTTTTGCACTTCAAGAAAGAAAAGAATTTAAGGGTAAGTTTACAAAAGAAGAATTGAAAGAAATTGTTAAAAAAAGCTTAGCAACCGTAGGTTTGTCGGGGATTGAGGACAAGTTTCCTCATGAGTTATCGGGAGGTATGCAAAAAAGGGTAAGTTTAGCCCGTGCAATAGTTACTAAACCTCAGTTTATACTCTATGATGAACCTACGGCAGGTTTGGACCCTGTAGCTTCTACTGTAATAGAAGATTATATACTACATTTAAGAAATGAAACAAAAGCTACTTCAATTGTAGTAACACACCAAATGTCAACAATAACAAGATGTTCTGACAAATTAATAATGCTATATGACGGACATATTGTGTTTAGAGGTACACCTGAAGAATTATTAAAACAGGATAATCCGTATACAAAACAATTTGTATCGGCATCGATAGAGGGCCCTATGAAAATTGCGGCATCCGGGTATTAATTTTTATAGTATAATAATAAAAAAAAGAGGATAGATATGAAATTTTCATCATCATTTAAAGTCGGAATACTGGCAATATCTGCAATAATTATATTACTTTTTACAGTAATGTGGGTAAAAGGAAAAGCCATATCGAGCGCGGAAAGAATAACCGTGAGTTTTAAAGATGTTAACGGAATGAGAGCAGGCTCCGGTGTTCAAATGATGGGTGTTCGTATAGGTCAGGTTGAAGAGATAAAACCTCAGATTAAGAATGATGAAAGTTATGTTGATATTAAGTTTGTTATAACAGAGCCTAATATTGAAATCCCTAAAGCATCTGAAATTTCTATACAGCAATCAGGCATAATTGGTGAACAATTCCTGGAAATAACTCCGCCCAAGGAAAGAGTTATTTATATTCCGGAACAGAATAAATCTTTGATTCTCCATGCCGATGATAAAGTTCAAATGGAACTTGATAATAAATATTATGATATCGGTAAAGTAAAAAAGATTGAAATAGTTGAAACTAATATGCTTCCGATTCTTGTTAAAGAAAATATTAAGACAAAAAATTCATATAAAATAAAATATGTAATTGATTTACCGGGGCTAATTACGCCTGAAATGCTCATAGGTAAAATTGTTAAAGATGATAATGAAAATAAATTAAGGTTAATACCGAAAGATGATGTTGATGTTCCATATCCCAAAACTGATTCACCATATACGGTTATTGAACCTATGAGAATATCAGATTTTCTTGCTTTGCAATATAGAAGTGCAGAATCTTTAATAGAAACAAACGAGAGAATATCTCTTTTGATGTCAGATGATGTTATAAAAGATTTACAGGCGACAGCAGTAAATGTTAAAGATTTGACGGAAAAAACAAATGTAACAATGGAAAAAGCTCAAGAATTAATAGAACTCTCAAAAGTTGAACTTGAGATATTATCTGAAGATGCAAATAAAATTGCGGACAGACTTGTTGCTATTACCGACAATATCAATAAAATTGCAGGCGATAAAGAATTTGTACAAAATTTTTCAAATGCGGCAAAATCTGTAGGAAGATTGTCAGACAATGTATCATGTCTGCTTGAAGATCCGAAAACAAAAACTACTCTTAACAATTTGGATATTACTGCAAAGAATATTGCTGAACTTTCAAGTTATGTTAATGATATGTCTAAAGATGCACAATTAAAAAGTTATTTAAAAGAATCTGTCGTAAAAATGAATACTGCATTAGACAAGCTGGCAATAACTTTAGATACAGTTAATTATGCAACAGAGGATGAAGAAAAACTTAAACAAACGATGGATGATATAAGTGCTACATCAGAAAATCTTAAAAAATTCTCTGAAAAATTGAACAAAAGATTTTTGATTTTCAGATTAATGTTCTAGGCTGCTTATGAAACTGTTTATATCAAAACTTCATTATAAAAAGGATTTGAATTTTATCGAAAAAGTTATAATATTCCTGTTAAGAATTCCGGGAGCTATATATACTCTTGCCGTGAATGTAAGGAATAAGTTGTACGATAAGAAAATACTTCCCTCATATTCTTCAAAATCTTTTGTAATATCAATCGGAAATGTTACAACAGGAGGAGTCGGCAAAACACCGTTTACCTTAGAAGTTGCAAAATATTATTTAAGTCTGAATAAAAAAGTGGCTATTTTATCAAGAGGATACGGTGCAAAGCTTTCAAATAAAACGCCGCGTCTAATTTCTGACGGTTCAGGTTCATTGTATTGCGCACAAGATGTCGGAGATGAACCGGTGTGGCTTAGTGATAATTGTAAGGGCGCTTATGTTGTTACTTGCTCAAATCGTATATTGGCAGAAAAATTTATTCAGGAAAAATACAGTCCCGATATTATTGTTCTTGATGATGGATTTCAACATAGAAAAATGAAACGGGATTTGGATATTGTTTTAATAGATGCAAAAAACAAATTCGGCAATGGACTTTTGCTTCCGGCAGGCCCTTTGAGAGAACGAATTTCAAATATAACTAGATCAGATAAAGTTGTTGTTGTAAATAAAAGTTGTGATTCTAAAAATGCTCTGAAATATTGTGATTTCTTAAAAAAACGATTTAAAAAAGATATTTTTCTTTGTAACATTGTTCCTGATTATTCATATAACATAATAACAGGTGAAAAATTAGAGAAAGACTCTAAAATTATGGCATTTTCCGCAATAGGTCAATCTCAGGGATTTTATGATTTTCTTAAAAATGACTACAGACTTATAGCTGTACTTGAATTTGAGGATCATCATTCTTATGAAATGGAGGATATTTCCAAAATAATTCATTTTGCTCAGGAAGAAAATATTGACTGTGTTGTTACAACCGAAAAAGATGCAGTTAAAATTGAAAGTTTAATAAAAGATATTGAACTCCCGGTAAAGTTTTTTGCATTAAAATTAAAAGCATATATTGATATTAGGGAAGTTTGCGGAATATGATGAAAATACTTGTTGTAAGATACCGTTTTATAGGTGATATGATATTGACTGTTCCGTTTTTAAGAAATTTAAGATATCATTATCCCGAAGCTCAAATAGATATGCTTGTTTCCCCAAATTCGGGCGAAGTAATAGAAGAATGTCCTTATGTTAATAATTTTATTTATTTTGATACAACAAGAAAGCATAAATATGAAAACGGAAAAGATAAGAAAAAATCCTTTTGGCAATATGTAAAACTTTTAAGGAAAGAAAAATATGATAAGGCTTATGTGTTAAAAAGGTCATTATCAAGTGCTTTTCTCTGTTATTTAGCCGGAATAAAAGAAAGAATAGGGTTTGATACCGAAAACAGAGGTTTTTTGCTTACAAAAAAGGTTCAATATGACAGAGTAAAACATGAATCACTTTGTTTTTTGGATGTTTTAAAAGCAGACGGAATAGAAATTAAAGACACTTATTTGGAAAATTGGATAAATAAAGATAGCGAAGAAAAAGTAATTAAAATTATATCATCAAATAAACTGCCTAAAGTTGCTATAAATGCTTTAGCAACAAATGAAGGTAAAATGTGGGATATAGAAAATTTTAAAAAAATAACGCAATATTTATCGAATGAAAAAGAAGTGCAGGTTATATTTATAGGAGCTGCGATAGATAAGCATATTTATGACAATATAAAATATGATTCAGAGCTTAAAATAAAGCCATGGAATTTGTGCGGAGAATTAAGCATAAAAGACAGTTTAGCTCTTTTAAAACATGTTAAATTTATAATAGGTAATGATTCGGGCAATTTACATATGGCATCTTCCGTAGGAACAAAAGTAATAGGGATATATGGGCCAATGCCGTTTGAAAAATGGAAAGCACTTGGTGAAGAAAATATATTATTAAAATCTGATTTACCCTGTATGCCTTGCGGTTTAAAGAAAAAATGTCCGAGGAATAAAGAATGTTTGAACAGAATAACAGTGGATGAAGTCAAACAAGGTATTGATAAATTTTTGCTTCTATTGAAAAACTGATTGTATAATTTGAATTATGGTGTAAAATAAATATATAGAGTCTTATTAGGAGAAGTAAAGCAATGTTTGAACGTTTTACGGAGAAGGCTATAAAGGTAATAATGCTTGCACAGGAAGAGGCAAGAAGACTAGGTCATAATTTTGTAGGTACGGAACAAGTTTTATTGGGTTTGATAGGTGAGGGCACCGGAGTTGCGGCAAAAACGCTAAAAACAATGGGTGTAACACTAAAAGACGCAAGGGTAGAAGTCGAAAAAATTATAGGCAGAGGATCAGGTTTCGTTGCTGTGGAAATTCCTTTTACGCCTCGCGCAAAAAGAGTATTGGAATTGTCCTGGGATGAAGCAAGACAGCTCGGGCACAATTATATAGGAACAGAACACCTTCTTTTAGGGTTAATAAGAGAAGGCGAAGGTGTTGCGGCAAGAGTATTGGAAAATTTAGGTGTTGACTTAAATAAGGTAAGAAGTAATGTCATAAAAATGCTTGGAGAAACAAAACCGACTCAGATGTCAACATCTTCAACAACCTCATCAGGGAAAACAAAAACTCCGAGTTTGGATGAATTTGGTACGGATTTGACTCTTGCAGCTCAAGAGCAAAGGCTTGATCCTGTTGTAGGCAGAGAAAAAGAAATTGAACGTGTTATACAAATTCTTGCACGAAGAACTAAAAATAATCCGGTTTTAATTGGTGAGCCCGGTGTAGGTAAAACTGCCGTTGCGGAAGGGTTAGCAGCTAGAATCGTTAACTCGGAAGTTCCTGACATATTAGAAGGTAAAAAAGTAGTACAGCTTGATATGGGCTTACTGGTTGCAGGTACAAAGTATAGAGGCGAATTTGAAGAACGTCTTAAAAAAATAATGGATGAAATACGTCAAGCAGGTAATATAATACTTGTAATTGATGAAATGCATACTTTAATAGGTGCCGGTGCTGCAGAAGGAGCTATTGATGCTGCTAATATCTTAAAACCCGCCCTATCAAGAGGAGAAATTCAAGTAATCGGAGCTACTACTCTTGAAGAGTACAGAAAATATGTGGAAAAAGATTCTGCACTTGAAAGAAGATTTCAGCCGATTATTATTGATGAACCGTCTATTGATGAAACAATAGAAATTATGAAAGGACTTAAGCCGAAATATGAAGAACATCATAAGCTTAATATTTCGGATGAAGCTATAGTTGCGGCAACTGAACTTTCCGCAAAATATATAACAGACAGATTTTTGCCTGATAAAGCTATTGATATTATAGATGAAGCCGCTTCAAAATTGAGAATTCAAACGAGTGCACTTCCTCCTGAAGGTAAAGAACTTGAAAAACAGCTCAAATCTATCATAAAACAAAAAGAAGAAGCTATTAGAAATCAGGAATTTGAAACGGCATCAAATTTAAGAGATGATGAAGCGGATTTAAAAGAAAAATTGCGCGAATTATCAATTAAATGGCGAGAAGATAATGAAGATAATAAACCTACTGTTACAGCAGAGCATGTAGCCCAAGTTGTTAGTATGATGACAGGTATTCCTACTACTAAAATAACTGAAGGTGAAAGCGAACGCTTATTAAAACTTGAAGAAACTCTTCATAAGCGAGTTATAGGACAAGATCAGGCAGTAGTTGCTTTATCAAAAGCAATAAGACGTGCAAGAGTCGGATTAAAATCACCAAACAGACCTATAGGAAGCTTTATTTTCTCGGGGCCCACAGGGGTAGGTAAAACTGAATTGGCTAAAGCGCTTGCAGAAGCTGTATTTGGTTCTGAAGATAATATGATTCGTGTTGATATGTCTGAGTTTATGGAAAAACATTCAACATCGAAATTAATAGGTTCACCTCCCGGATATGTAGGTTATGATGATGGAGGGCATTTAACAGAAATCATAAGAAAGAAACCTTATAGTGTAATTCTTTTTGATGAAATCGAAAAAGCTCACCCCGATGTATTTAATATTATGCTTCAAATTTTGGATGACGGACGTTTGACCGATTCAAAAGGGCGTCACATTAATTTCAAAAATACAATTATCATTATGACCAGCAACGTTGGTGCAAGTATGATTACAACTACAAGCAGGCTTGGTTTTGCAGTATCCGATGACGAACAAAAAGATAAATATGAACGTTTAAAAGAAACTGTAATGGAAGAAATGAAAAAATCTTTCCGTCCCGAGTTCTTAAACAGAATTGATGATATTATTGTATTTGCTCATTTGTCAAAATCAGAAATACGTGAAATTGTTGATTTAATGTTGAATGACTTGTTTAAACGTTTGGAATCTCAAAATCTTAAGATTGAAGTTACTGAAGAAGTAAAAGATTATCTTGGAGATGCGGGATACTCGGAAGCATACGGCGCAAGACCTTTAAGACGTTTAATTCAAAAACGTATAGAAGACGGACTGGCAGAAGAAATTCTTTCCGGCAAGTATACATCAGATAATAAAATTGTTCTTAAACTTAAAGATGAAAAAATTGTTTTTGAGTGTGAGCCGGTTTAGAAAGAAATAAAAAAAAAAGAACTCCTTTATAGGAGTTCTTTTTTTATGAAATTTTAAAGGGTTTTCAATTTTAACAAAGTATGTTATAATCTGTATATGAGAAAAATATTATTAAACTGTTTATCTTCTTATTCATCTGACACATGAAGTTTGTGCCAAACTTTTTAGTGTAGTTATAGTTTTTTAAAGAAGAAAAGGCGGTTTTGTATGCATAAATTTGCAACATGTTTTTCGGTAATATTTTTATTACTGTCGTTATCAATGCTTTTTAGCGTATTATATTTTAATATGCCATTATTATTAAGCGGTAACAGATTAATGTTATTTGTATTTCTAAATTCAATTTTGCTTGTCGGCGTAGGAATATTCTTTGTAATGTTTAAAGACAGAATTATTCTGTATCTTCAAAACTACAGAAGAGAAAAACAAATATAATAGAAGTTCCGGAAAGCGAAAGCAGAAATGAGTGAACTGTACCCTATTTAGAGGACAAATTAAGAAGCGAGTATGTGAGCCCGTAAACGAATTGGCTGCGCTAGCAGACAACCGAAGGCATGTTTATGCGGGAATGAGTTGCGTAGCAACTCCCGCTCCCACAGCCGGCGACCAAGCAATGTGGGCGACACTAGATTAGATTTGAAGTAAAAAGTAAGGCAGGAAGGGTATTTCCTGCCTTTAAGTTTCTTATTTTTATTCCTCCTACCACCATGTTCTAGGTCGTTTGAAGTAAACTTCACCGCCAATGTGTTTTAATTTGTTAAAATCTATTAATTTTGAATCGCAATATACATCACCGCCAATGGATTGCAATTTGCCAAGGTTTGTTATATTTGAATTTTCAAAAACTGCAGTACGGCCAATAGTTTGTATATTTCCAAGGTTTGTTATCATAGAATTTTCAAAATATGCACTGCCGCCAATGGATTGTAATTCGCCAAGGTCTGTTATATTTGACCATCTAAAATTCGCATCACCGCCAATGGATTGTAAATTTCCAAGATTTGTTATCTTTGTTCCTTTAAAATCTGCATTACCGTCAATGAATTGCAATTTGCCAAGGTCTTCTATCTTAGACTTTCTAAAAATTGCATTACCGCCAATGGATTGTAAGTTGCCAAGATTTGTTATATTTGCCCCTTCAAAAAATGCATTACCGCCAATGAACTGTAATTCGCCAAGAGTTTTTATATTTGAATTTTGAAAAGCTGCACCACCGCCAATGGATTGTAATTTACCAAGATCCTCTAAAGAACTGGGGAAACTTGCATTTCCGCCAATGGATTGTAAGTTGCCAAGAGATGTTATCTTAGAATAGTAAAAATTTGCATCACCGCCAATGGATTGTAATTTGCCAAGGTCTGTTATATTAGACTCCCTAAAATCTGCATCACCTTTAATAGCTTTTATTTTTTCAAAAAGTTTGTTTTCATCTATGCCAAAATCATTAAAACGAAATATATTAGATGGCTGCCTATAGCAATCGATAGTTAATAACCCGTTTTCATCTTCTTCGCATTCAATATTAAAATAATTTAAAATGGCCTTAACATCATTTTTTTTAATTTTGTCGCCAATTTCAGTTTGGATTTTATTTATTTTTAAATCAGTTGTCATTTGATTTAAATCCGAATTGCAATATGCATCACCGCCAATGGATTGTAAGTTGCCAAGATTTGTTATATTTGCCCCTTCAAAAAATGCATCACCGCCAATGGATTGTAAATTTCCAAGGTCTGTTATCTTTGAATTTCTAAATACTACATTACGGCCAATAGTTTGTAAATTTCCAAGGTTTGTTATCATAGAATTTTCAAAATATGCATTGCCGCCAATGGATTGCAATTCGCCAAGGTCTGTTATATTTGACAGGCCAAAATCTGCATTACCGCCAATGGATTGTAATTTGCCAAGAGATGCAGATGTTATATATGCTTTGCCAAAATCTGCATCACCACCAATGGATTGTAAGTTGCCAAGGTCTTTTATCTTAGACTTTCTAAAATTTGCATCACCGCCAATGGATTGTAAGTTGCCAAGGTCTGTTATATTAGACTTCCTAAAATCTGCATCACCTTTAACAGCTTTTATTTTTTCAAAAAGTTTGTTTTCATCTATACCTAAATCATTAAAACTAAATTTTTTAGATGGCTGCCTGTAGCAATCGATAGTTAATAACCCGTTTTCATCTTCTTCGCATTCAATATCAAAATAATTTAAAATAGCCTTAACATCATTTTCTTTAATTTTGTCGCCAATTTCAGTTTTGATTTTATTTATTTTTAAATCAGTTGTCATTTTATTTGAATCAATGGAAGCAGATGTTTTTTTATTTCCGGAAAAAGATACAACATCTTGCTGTAAGGGTCTTAAAAGTCTATCTCCTCGCACAGAAGGTTGATTTATGGTTTTACCATAATTGTAATTTATATTTGGAAATCTTACCTGCATAATACTTACCCTCTCATAAAGTTATCTATTTTTTACATTTTTAACATGTAACTCTGAAATATAAAAAACCTATAAAAAAATTTTTTGTACTTTTTTATTTTTCAGGCTATTTTGTTGTTACAAAACGTAATGTATTATAATATTTGCATTCGGGCGGGTTATTGCTTTCTCGGGCTTGTTCGGCTGTCTTGAAAATCCTTCTTGAAATTTGCTGTTTCTCTGTCGCACGGTCCGGATTCTCTTTAGTGCCTCAACTCAAAAAAATAAGTAGGATGCGGTAAATCTCTGATTTACTAGAACCTACAACTTGAAGCCAACACCCAAGCAGAGAGGACAACAAGTTATAATTGTTGTATACATTTGCTATAAATAAGTAATATATGATAATATAAATTAAAAAGGAGAGAAACTTATGAATAATTCATTAAATAGCTATGGGGGGGGGGAGAATTGATTCAGTTTTTTTGTATTATTTTTACCCAGCCCCCCAAAAAAACTCTTCATTTACCCTTGCGGAAGTATTAATTACTCTCGTTATTATAGGAATAATTGCCGCTATAAGTGTTCCTGTATTAATAAATAAATATGAAAAACATCAAACCGCAGTAAGGTTAAAAAAAGTATATTCGGAATTATCACAAGCTGTTTCCCTTGCAGAGGTTTATCATGGAAATAAAGAAACATGGGATTTTTCAATTCTTAAACCGATTGAATTTTTTGACAAATATATGGTTCCTTTTGTTAAAATTTCAGAAAGTAAAATGTCAGAGATAAGACGAGAAGGAATAAATTATAGAAATTTAAAAGGCGATATTGAGCTTAACATGATGTCAATGAGTGACAATGCTAAAATATTAACACTTGTATCAGGTGAACAAATTATAATGGCAACTTCATCATCTTATTCCGAAGAAGAACAATCTGAAATAGCAAGATATACTATACTTGTAGATGTTAATGGCTCAAAAGGACCAAATAAATTTGGGCGTGATACTTTTTTCTTTAGTATTACACCTATAGGTGTTGTACCTCATTCACATATAGACAAAGAAAGTTACACAAAAAAAAGAACACGAAGTGAGTTGTTGAACGGGCCAAGTGGTGCATATTCTTATGAATGTTCAAAAAAAGCTCGAGGTCTTTGGTGTGCTGCTCTCATTATGACTGACGGCTGGGAAATTAAAGATGATTATCCATGGTAAAAATATTAGATAAATGTGCTATAATTATTAGCATATGAGCGAGTATAATATAACCAAACAGGCCAAAATAATTATATTTTGCTGCTGCTATATAGCCGGAATCATTATATTCTTTTCAGATTGTCCTCTGATTTTAAGTTTTATAATCTTGTCTGTATTGTTATACATGTTTGTTAAAAAAATATATACTCTAAGATATTTTTTAATTTTATCTTTTATATTTTTGGTTGGATTTTTTAACTCATCAATTAATTTAAAATATAATGACGATTTAAATTCTTACGCAGATGAAAATATAACAGCGGAAGCAAAAGTCATTAGTATTCCGTCAAATAATAAATTAGATAAAACCGGATTTTATGCAAAAATATTAAAAGTGCAAACTGAAGATGATAGTGGAGAATTATGTATCTCTGCAAAGGCAATGGTGACAATTTCGGGTGAAAAAGAGAATCTTAAAAAGATAAAAATAGGAGATACATTAAAATTTAATGCAAAAGTTAAAACTCCTTCTAATGCCCAAAATCCTTCTCAATTTGATTATGCAAGGTATCTTCAGTTTAAAAAAACATTTTCTCTTCTCTATGTAAACAAAGATGAATGGTCTATTATAGAACATGCTTCTGATATAACCGGCAAATCTTTAAGGAAATTAAATGATTTAAGAAATAATATTTTGAATATTCATGCACAAAATATAAAATCTCCTATGCTTGAAATACTTGGAGGTATAATATTTGGTGATGATGCTGTTAACCCTGATGAAAATACTAAAACAGCATTTATAAATTCGGGGATATTCCATATTCTTGCAGCTTCCGGAATGAATGTTACTCTTATATTTGGTATATGGTTCTTTTTTGCAGTAAGATTAAAATTTAATTATAAAATTTCAATACTAACAGGGCTTGCTCTTATATTGTTTTATACCTGTATGACAGGATTCGGACCTCCTATTATTAGGGCTTCTTTAATGCTTTCACTTATATTAATAGGGAAATTAATTGACAGAGAAACACCGACCCTGGCTTTATTATTCATAGTTGCATTTTTAATGCTGCTTTTTAATCCTTTAATGCTTTTTGATATAGGATTTCAACTATCATTTATAGTTACTTTTGCTTTAATTTTAACGGCTCCTTTGATTGTATTTAATTTCAAATATAAAATTTTAAGTTATTTACTTGGCGCTTGTATGATTCCATTAATAGCACAAATTTATGCCGCCCCTTTACAGATGTATTATTTTAATACATTTACTGTTTATTCTGTGTTCGCAAACATTGCTATAGTTCCTGTTTTAAGCATTATTTCTTTTGCCGGATTTATAAGTTCAATTATTGCTTTAATTCCCCCATTAGCTCAAAAAGTTTGTTTGGCTGCAGATTTTATTTTAAATCCTTTTCTTGTATATATCGTAAAAGTTGCAGATTTCTTCTCTACTCTTCCTTTTTCTATAATCTATTTGAAAAAACCATCAGTATTGCAGATATTAATATACTTTTCTTTAGTAATTTTTATTACTTGTATTTTGAGATATAAATTATTTTATAAAAAAATATATATAACTTTATCCATATTATTATTAGTCTTTTTGGGAACTTTTATTCAACTGCCTGATAAAACAGCACAAATTATGTTTTTTTCTGTTGGAAATGCAGATTTAATTATGTTAAAATCGCCTGAAAATGAATATTTTCTTATTGATTCAGGAAAATATAATTATTTTGCATCAAATTCACAGGCAAAAAATACCGTAATAAAGTATTTACGTGATAAAGGAATAAAAAATATAAATTCTTTAATAATAACTCATTTTGATTCTGACCACGCAGGCGGAACAATTGATATACTAAAATATTTAAATGTTAAAAAAACATATTTATCTGATATTTATGAAAATACTAAACTTTCAACTTCAATACTTGAATATATTGAAGAAAATAATGTAAAAACAACAACAGTAAAAGATATTATAAATATACATAAAGAAAAAGATTTTGAAGTGTTTGTAATTCGACCTAAAGGTAAACTTATCCAAAGTGAAAACCAAAACTCTTTAATAGTTTATTGTAAATATAAAAAATATAATCTGTTGTTTATGGGTGACGGGGATATTAATTCTTTTAATGTTTTGCCTGATGAAATGAAAAGAAATATAACTATTATGAAATCAGGCCATCATGGTGCAATTGAAACAATAAGTGATGAAATGGCTCTCAATACTCAATTATTTGTTATATCTACGGGATTTAATACGTATAATCATCCTCATCCCGATACTATAGCGATGATAAACAAATATAATAAAAGTTATATAAGAACAGATTATAGTAATGCAATTAATGTTAAATTAGAACCTGAAAAAATAAAATTATATTTTTATTCTCCTAAAAAAAGAAAATTTATCAGAACTTTTGATTAAATTTTTATTTAAAATCATTTTTTCTTTTTTCGATAATCAAATCATAACCTAAAATTTGACATATAGATTTTAAATCTCTAAATGTTAAATATTCTCTTTTTAATTTTGCAGAAAAATTCCCGGGCTTTGTTTTTTTACCTGTCAATTCGTTAAGCTTATCCGATAAATCTTTTTGCAGCATATATTCTTGATTTAAAAGATATTTAACCAGCTGAAAATCATTCATGTTATTTATTATCATTTTAACATTATAGTTTTGTTGACATGTCATTTCAAATTTGTTATTATAAACTATATATAAGTAGATTAAGATATTTATATATAGTCTAATGTATATTTATAAAATCTAACTACAATCAATAAGAAGGATATATTTATGAAGAACGGATTTACATTGTCAGAGGTTTTAATTACTCTAGTTATTATTGGTATTGTTGCAGCAATAACAGTGCCCGTTATAGCCGCAAATTATCAAAAAGAAGCACTTAAATCCGCATTTATAAAAACATATTCAGAACTAAATAATATAGCAAAAAAATTTTACTCCGATAACGGTGTAAGTTTTAGTGAATATTGTTCTGTCTATGGAACTTGCCTAAATGTTTTTTTACAATATATTAATAGGGGAGGTGCTGCTTCTAAGATGAACTGGAGCACTCAAGAAGAAGACTATGACCTTGACTATAGCTTAAAACTTTTATCCGGCAAACAATTAGGAAAACATGTAGCTGAAAGTAGTACAATATGTGATGATTCAAATTTTTATTCAGATATTTCAGGGAAATTATATAGATTTAATAACCTACCTGGGACAAATAAAAATGGCCCTTTAGTCTGTGTCGATACAAATGGTTTAAAAGGACCAAACAAGTACGGGCATGATTACTTTGTATTTGTATTTACAATAGATGGTGCCGTTATACCTATGGGAATGGAACACCCGAATAACGAAACAACAACATCTTTAGTTTATAATGGTTTTGTAAAAGGAAAACAATATTGCAGTAAAACTGCTTCTCAAGCGGTTAACAATGCAGCCTGTGCGTATTATGCACTGGCTGATAAAAATCCCGATGATGAAAGCAAGTCATACTGGAAGGATTTTATTTAGTTTATAAGTGTTATTTAAAAAGCCAGTCCAAACACAAATTAACAAATTTCTCTCTGTCCTGAATAAATAAATCTTCTGCATGGCAACAATTTTCAAAAAGTTCATATTTTTTTTCACAAATCGCTTTTTTAAATAATGCTTCTGTATGCCAACTGTGAACAGTAGGGTCTTTTTCTCCCGCTAAAAATAATGTAGGACATTTTACTTTTTCTATTATGTCAATTGTCTTTATTTTTTCAGTTATGATAAAAGAAGGACGTATTGAAAACCACCTGTTTAATTCACACTTTTGAAGAGTTGGAAGCCATGCTTCTTTCTTCCATATCTGATTCTCTATTTTTTCAAAACATGACGGTGCACTTACTGCTATAATTTTATCAATGCAAGAATAATTATATGCGGCAGTATTAAGAACAATCGCAGCTCCCAGTGAAAAACCTATTAAATAAATCTTTTTATAAAATTTATTTGCATATTCTATTACGGCCTCCATATCTTCAAGTTCTTTACTGGTAAAGGTATAAAAACCGCTGCTTTTTCCGTGTCCTCTAAAATCCATTGAAATAACATCAGATTTTTCTGCAAAGACTTCACTTAGTTCTTTGAAAGACTTGCTGTCTTTTGTCATAAACCAGCCCGGTGCAATTATTACGACTGTATCATAGTTGTTTTTATAATGGTTAACGGCAATTTTTATTCCGTCTTTAGTTTTAATTTTTATTTCTTTCATTGATTTTTTCCGATTATTCATTAAATTTTTATCATAAATATTTAAATTTCTCATTACAAATTCTTAATAATTTAATAAAAAACCTAAAGTTTTTAGAAAAAATTCCGAATAGTAAATTATAAGACAAAAGGAAATATTTTAGATGCCAAAAAAGATTATTATACCGACAAGCAATATTTCAGAAGGAGTTGAATTTTTCCTTAGAGGTGCAAAAAAAAGACGTTCAATGGCGATAGCAAGCATAAGACAGGTAAACACGGATATATGCGTGAATTTAAAACTTGTTTCCGCAAAATAGTTAGAGAGATGGAATATATAAGACTGCTTAACCGGCAGTCTTAATTGTTTCTTCCAAATAGCTTTTTGTTATTAACTTCAATATCATCAGCCTTCTTTTCTTGAGGGTTATTGATAATTATTAAAATTTCATCTTCCCCTGCCATTTTTAGGTTGTTTCTTGCTATTGATTCGAGTGTAGCTTCCGAGTCAAAATTTTCTATTTCGGAAGTTAACTGTTTATTTCTGTTTTTTTCTTCGTTTCGTTTAGCTTCAAGATTTTTAATTTTTGATGAAAAGTTTATACTTTTATTTATATTTTGAAATGCACTAACCATTAACTCTATAATACAAATTAACAAAACAAACGTCAAAAGAGAAAAATGGCGTTTTTTATAATTAAATTGACTATCTGTATTTTTATTTTCGATATTCTTCATATAAAAAATTATACCTTATATTTTTTGTGTTGTATAGAAAATATAAAAAAAGCACAAAAAATCTCCCGCTCAAGGATTCGAACCTCGATAGCAACATCCAGAGTGTTGCGTCCTACCATTAGACGAAACGGGATTATATTCTATATTATAATACAAAAAATTTTTTTTGAAACAAAAAAACAAAAAAATACTCCCGAGGATTAACTCATCTTTAGGAGTTTTGCTAACTATTATGTATATATATCACATACCCCATTTCTGTTTTTTGATTGTATTTATCTTACTATTGATATAAACACTTGTCTATCAGACACATGGCTATAATAAATAGCCAAATGGTATTATTAATTTATACTTTTTAATTCCACTTTTAAATTTTTGCTATCATTCATTTTTCCGTTTATTTTAACCCTGAAAGGTTGTTCATCTTCTTTTTCAGAAACAATAGACGGAACTTGTTTAAGTTTATCAGAGTATAAATCCATCGTTTCTTCAGATTTTAGTATTATATTTATTATCCATGACAGAGGAATAAATAATACTTTTACTCCTTTTGGCGCTTTTTTGTTATATTTGCCCCATAATCTTAAATCGGCATTTTGATTTTCGATATTATAATTACCTTCTATTAATAAAGACAGATATTTTTGACTCGAAGTTAAATATATATTTGATACGCAGTAATTGTCTAAATCAAAAGAACCTTTTATATTTGAACTCAAAGCTTTGGCCTTTGTTATATCAACATTTACAATATCTTTAAGTTTAAATTTTATAGGTTTTCTTATTTTTTTAGATTTTTTTATTATAAATTCCGTACTTCCAAGCTGTAATAAATAACCGTCATTTATAAAAAATTCGGCATGCGCTTTTATATTTTCAAATTTATTTTTTGTTTCTGAATGTATATAAGCACTTGCCAGTCCGTGTATTTGTCCGGGCAAATTAAATACGGTATCAGCTACAATATTCGAATTGATATTTTCTGCCGAAAAATCAACAACAGAAGAGTCATCTTTAAAGTCATACAATCCTTCCGCCCATAATTTACCATCTGCAAAATATGCATGAGGCATATAAAATTTAAAAATATCGTTCCTTAAATTTCCCGATAATAATATATTTTTTGCAGCGACTCTTTTATATCTTATTTCATTTACTTTTATATTCCAATTATCTATTGTTACATCAAGATTCTTTGCAGCTTCAGGAATTTTAAAATGTTTTTTAGACATCTCTCTTTGTTTTTTATTTTCGTGAATATATTTATCTAAAAATAAATTCATTTTTTTTATAACAACTTTATTCCCGATATTATTGACCGCATCTATATCACAATTAAATTCAGAATTATTATATAAACCGTTTGCATCAATATATAATGTATCTTGTTTTGCATTAACTACGGCTTCTTTTACATAAAAATCTTTAAAACCTGCATTTATTACTTTAAAATTACCTGTAACTTTATTATCTATATAGTCATACCTTAAATCTCCGTTAAAATATCCGCCTGATACATATTTACTGACTGAACCTGCGGCAGAAAACGGAGCATATCCGTTTGTTTTAAATGTTAATGTTTTAAGTCTGAAGTGGCCGTTTTCTTTTTTAAATAAGCCGTTGCCTAAAATTATTTTTTTAAACTCATCACTTTCTTTAAAAGAATAATAATAATCAGTGATTGATAGGTTATCACCCTCTTTAAAAGTATGCACATACAATTTTCTTGAAAATTTTTTAAGCCCTAAATAAGCATCTTTAAAATATATATCCGACTCGGGTTTTAATTCCGCTATATAATCAACATCAATTTTCTTATTTTTTATTCTGTATTTTACAGAAGCGTTGACAATATTTTCAAATACTAAATTCGGTACATATTTCTCTGCAATTGCATTTGATAATGCTGATTTAACTTCACCAGTTACAATCTGTTCGGGGCTAAATATATTTTCCATTTTAAAAGAAGTGTATACTTTTTCGGGGCCCAAATGTCCATATTCTTCTGCACTTATTGTTCTTTCATTAAATTTAAATAAAGCCTTTTCAAACAGAACCGGAATATCAAACAAGACAGTATGAGCATTTAAATTTTCGGCAATGCATTCACCATATATGCCTGATTCTTTAATATTTAAATCAATATTCATTTTACCGCCAAAGTCTTTAAAGTTTTCTAAAAACTGTTTGCCGGGTTTTTTCATTTTTAATAAGTACAAAAGGGAGGTTTCAATGTCATATACCGGTAAATCTTTTCCTTTTATAGTAAAATCGGATTTCTTTTCATCATCAATTAGCTTACCGTCAACTACAATTGAATCTATGCCGACTAATATTTGCAGATTTTTGGCATACAATGCCTCTGAATCAGTATATATATAACCTTCACGACCTAAAGTTATTGTATTTTTAAGAAGATTTGAACTTATTTCGGCTTCAAAATAACAATATGTAGCATTGTCCTTATCATTTACAAGCCTAATATCGTTAAACGTTATAAAGACTTGATTAGCACCGCCGTTATCTGCCCATATTTCAGCTTTTTTTATATTTACTGACGGGAATTTTTTTATTCTAAAATCTGATGTTTTTTTCTTTTTGCCGGTTTTTAATATGTTTTTAAATCCTGTTTCATTTATGAATATTGAATCAATATTTAAATCATTTAATCTTAGTAAAGGAATAAAAAAATTAACACTTATATTTTTTATATCAAGCAAATCTTCATTATTTTCATTTATTAATAATATCTGATCAGCTTTAATTGTATATAAAAGTTTATAATCTGATTTTACACTTAATTTGTTCAAATCAAGATTTAACCCCAATTTAGAAGATACAAGTTTTTCCGCTTCTTTTTTTACTGTTTCGGAATTTAAAATTCGGGGAATAAAAAGAAGCACAAATAAATACAGGACTATACAAGCCGATAAAACAGATATAAGCGATATTTTAATAATTTTCATTACATATACTGTTCTTCTTGAATAGCAACAGCACATATTTGTGTCGACATTATACAAACTTTTTTAACCGGCCCCAGTGTATTTTTCTCTATAAGTTTTACAACCTGTGAATTTTGTTTTAGAACCTGAGAAAGTTCCTCATATAATCCAAGCGGGTTTTCAACATATAACACCAACGGTGCAGTTGTTCCCTTAAGAAAAACCAGTACTGAAGTTCTTTTTTTTAATTGATTGTTTGAAAATGGTTGTGGCATACATTACCCCTTACTCTCAAACATTATAGTATTAAAATTATGTGAAAAGGTCAACTCTATATATTTAATATTCTTTCAATTCTGTCGTATTTTGCTTTTACTATTTTTACTAGTCTTTTTATTACGACTGTTAAGTTTGCAATATCGACCTTGCTTACATCTATCTCATCATTCATACTTATATCTAAAAAATTAATCAAACTTTCTATTAAAGTTAAATCAATACCTACCGAGTACATTCTTTTTTCAAGTTGTTCATTCATAAATAATTTGTTTTGTACCATTTCTTTTACCTCTTCCACTATTATTATCAAATAAAAACTTTTTAACTTATATAAAAATACTAACATATTTTCCTATTTAAATCAATAATAAAATTTTTACATTTTAAATATTTTTTTACAATATCTTTATTTTGGTGTATTAACAGGTATTATAGAAAAAGGTAATAAGAAAATAGGGGTTAATTATGATAAAAATAGGTGTTATAGGTGCTTTGGGTAAAATGGGTAAAGAAGTAGTCAAAGCAGTGATAAATGCTCCCGATATGGAGCTTGTGGCTGCAGTTGATATTTGTTCAGACGGTCAAGATATAGGGCTTATCGCAACAGGAACAAAATCGGGTGTTCTTATTGAAACAGATTTAATTAAATCACTTCAAAATCATAAGCCTGATGTTGTTGTTGATTTTACTCAGCCTAAAAATATATTTGAAAATGTGCAAGAATATATGGATTTAAAAATAAAATCCGTAATAGGGACAACAGGGTTGACGGATGAACAAATTGCACAAATAAAAATAATGTCAGAAAAAAATAAAACATCATGTCTTATAGCTCCAAATTTTTCAACAGGTGCGGTATTATTAATGATGTTTGCAAAGCAGGCAGCAAAATATTTTTCAAATGCCGAGATTATAGAATTACATCATAATCAAAAAAAAGATGCTCCGTCCGGTACTGCAATAAAGACAGCACAGCTTATGGCGGAAGCAAATACAAATTTTACTCTCGGCAATTCGCCTGAAACAGAACTTATCCGGGGAGCAAGAGGTGCATCCGCTCAGGCAAATGTTCATATTCATTCAGTAAGAATGCCCGGTTATATTGCTTCTCAAGAAGTTATATTCGGTGCACCCGGGCAAATACTTAAAATAAGTCATGATACAATGGATCGTTCTTGTTATATGTCGGGTGTTTTGCTTGCTGTGAGATACGTGTATAATAATAACGATTTTATATATGGTCTTGATAATATTATGGATTAACTTTGTAAGTGATTTTATAGTATTATTATATTAAGGATAAAAAAGGTATAAAAGTGGAAGCTATACAAAATTCTCAAATGATAGAATTGGCAAAAGATGTCTTTCAAATAGAAGCAGATTCTATTTTGAAATTAAAAAGCAGAGTCAATTCAAACTTAGAACAAGCCTTAGATACAATAATTTCTTCAAAAGGAAGAGTTATTTTAACAGGCATGGGGAAATCAGGTCTAATAGCAAGAAAAATAGCAGCAACTCTTTCTTCAACCGGAACACCGTCATATTTTCTGCATCCTGCGGAAAGTACTCACGGAGATTCGGGAATAATAACAAGAGAAGATGTTGTTATTGCAATTTCGAACAGTGGTGAAACAATGGAACTTCTTAATTTATTACCATTAATTAAACGGTTTGAAGTACCGTTAATTGTTTTTGCCGGGAATAAAAATTCAACACTGGGAAGATGTGCGGATATCTATTTTGATATTTCCGTTGAAAAAGAAGCTTGTCCTTTGGGAAAAGCTCCTACTGCAAGTACTACGGCAACTTTGGCAATGGGAGATGCCTTAGCTGTTTGTTTATTAAAAAAACGCGGTTTTTCAACCGAAGACTTTCTTTTATATCATCCGTCGGGTAAACTCGGTAAGGGTATTTTATATCTTGTAAAAGATTTAATGTTAAAAGATAAAAATTTACTGCCGATTTCTCATGAAGATGATACTTTCCTTGAAACAGTTGATTTGATATCCAAAAAACGTCTTGGTTGCGCATTAATAGTTAATTTCGAAAATAAATTAACAGGTTTGTTAACAGACGGAGATATAAGAAGAATATTATTAAGATATCCTGATGTTTCAGTACTTTCGAATAAAATGGTTATGACAAAAAATCCTAAAACTATTTCAAGTAATGATATGGCAGCAAAAGCTTTGGCATTAATGGAAAAATATTCTATTACTTCGCTTGCGGTTACAGATGAGAATAATCATCCTATAGGAATATTACATATTCATGATTTATTAAAAGCAGGAGTTACCTAATGTTTAATATAGAATTAAGAAACAGAGTATCAAAAATTAAAATGCTTGTACTTGATGTTGACGGAGTAATGACAGACGGAAGTCTTATTTATGATGAAAACGGTAAAGAATATAAAACATTTAATGCAAAAGACGGCCAGGGAATAGTAATGCTTTCAAGATGCGGTATTTATACCGCTATAATAACCGCAAAGGAATCAGGTGCAGTAAAACATCGTTTTGAAGTTTTAGGTATGAATAAATTATACATGGGGCAAAAAAATAAGATAGTTGCAATGAAAGAACTATTATCCGAGTATAATTTGAGTTTTTCTCAAGTGGCATATATGGGAGACGATTTACCTGATTTATGTGTTTTACGAGAAGTCGGACTGGCATGCTGCCCGGCTGATGCAGTGAAACAAGTAAAAGACGTATGTCATTTTATTTCCGCAAAACGCGGCGGCAGAGGTGCTGTCAGAGAATTGACCGATTTAATATATGAAGTTCAAAAATTAAGCATATAACTATTTTATGTATTTTTGTGTCAAAAATACCTTTGACAGTAATAAAACTTGTTTCAAGTTTTATCAAAATAAAATTTAAGTTTATATTTGTAATAAATAGGGAATATATGATAATATAAATTTAAATATAAGGAGAAACAATGAATAAATCAAATAGCCGCCACGGGGGGGGGTAGAACAAAAGAAAAAAGTATAGAAATAACATATTTTATAAATAATAAATTATTATCAATATTTCAACAGAAATATTGATTTTATTTTGTTTAAATATTGAATAATATTAATATATAATTATTATTACATAGGAGAGATTATAATATGAAAAAGATAAAATCATTTACATTGGCAGAAGTACTTATAACGCTCGTTGTTATAGGAATTATTGCCGCTATAACCGTACCTGTAGTAATGGCAAACCATAAAAGAACAGAAACTGCTTCAAAATTGAAAAAGTTTTATGCAACAATGTCAGAAGCAATAAAGCTGTCGGAAATTGAAAACGGACTCCAAACTTATGAATGGGAAAACGATAGTACTTGTAGCGGAGAGGCTCAAAAAGTTTCTGGGAAAAATATTTGCTGAATTATATCAATTATTCAAAAGTAGAAGGAATGAACGATAATCCTCTTTATTATGAAAAATTAAACTATGAATATAAAAATTATATGGAAGATAGCCCGATTGTATTTTTAAATGACGGTACATTTTTTTATCCTGATGAATGCGGAGAAATAATACTTTATGATACAAACGGCGATAAAGGGCCAAACCAAATAGGCCGCGATATTTTTAGATTTTTTATTTTAATTAATGGTGATTACAGTAGTGATGGAGAAGGTGAAGAAAAACAATTTGCCGAAGCACCACATTTTAATACTCTTGGTAATACCTTAACTAACTATGCTCCTGATATATTTCCAATGTATACACGAACTTATGTAAAAAATTCTTGTGCTTCTACTGGCAGTTTGTGTACTTATTTGGTACAACTTGACGGCTGGGAGTTTAAAGATGATTACCCGCTTAAATTATGATTTGTATTTTTTTACAAACATAAGAACCTTATTTCAATAATGCAACAAATAAATGATTTCAATTTCTACAAAAGTAGTATATAATGATAATATAAAGTTGTGTTCTTTTCTGAAAGAAGGTAAAGAGATGTCGTTTGGAATCAACGGGCCGGATAATATTCCGGCGATACAGAAATCTCATCATACAAATGACGGCGGGGCCGGGAATTTGGGCTATTTTCAACAGAGAAGAAAAAAAAAGAATGATGAAGAAGAAGAAAAAGATATTTTTGAGTTCTCTTCTAAAGAAGAAGAGTCTGATGAAGTTACAAAAGTTGATTCAATAGGAAACAGAATAAAAAATTTTTGGATGAAATTTCATCTGAAAAACGATTTGGAAAAAGAAATTAACAAAATTGCGGCAGAAGATTCAATAAATAAAACGGAAGAGTAATTTTATATTTTTTTTAGCTCAATTTTATAGTTCAATATTTTAAGAATTAATATAAATTCTTCGTATTTTAATGTACGTCTTGCCAGTTTATCTGATATGGATTTCATTGTATACGGTTTTCCCGTTGCTTCTGCCATTTTTTCCGCAAGCTTTGTCATTGTCATTGCTTCTTTTGCAAGCAGGTATTTTACATCTTCTTTTACACTCATTTTTTTGCCTCTTACTTATTTATATACATATATCTTGATTTTTAGTAATATATGTGTAAAAATAGGTATATATGTGTATAAACAAGGATAACAATTACAATATGTTAAGAATTATAAAAAGAAAGACATTTACACTCGCAGAAGTTTTGATTACCCTTGTAATTATAGGTATAATAGCCGTAATTTGTGTAAGTCTGATTTATGCAAACTGGCAGAAGCAAGAAACTGTTTCGGAATTAAAAAAGATGTATACAACACTACTTCAAGCGGCGCAAAATTATCAGGCTGCAACAGGAGTATATATAACAGATTTTGATACTCAGCTTAGTATATTTGATTTTATGAAAGAATATTTTGAACCGTATCTAAATATTGCAAAAAAATGTGATACTTTTGTTGATTGTTATTCTGAAGGACGAACTCCTGTTTTGTTAGATGGAAAAACACATTTTAGCACTAATATACAATATGGTGCAGTTCTTAGTAACGGCAGTTTTTTAGGTGCAGTCAGAAGTTCGGGAGGAGTTATGTTTCATGTTGATTTAAACGGGGATAAGGGGCCGAATAAATCAGGAAGAGATATTTTTAATTTTTATTTGGTAAATACTTCAACATTGGGATATGATGAAGCTTGTTCTCCTGTACTTAACAAGTTATCATCGGGAATTTATCCGGGCGGATACGGAGGCTGTTATAAACCGCATGCAATGTACACAAGAGAAGAAATTTTGGGTAATGATGTTCACAGAGCTTGCAGTAAAAATGCGGCTTTGGGGAATAGTGTAGGCGGAGATTTTAGTGTTAGCGGTAATGCCTGTGCTGCATTGATAATGATTGATGGGTGGCAGATAAAAAACGATTATCCGTGGTGAACAAAAACAGGTTTTAATTTGTTTACAAATATTAGAAATATGATAAAATCTCTATATGGGCATTTTAAAACGAGCTATAAACATAATAAGAAGTAATATAAACTCAAATAATACTTCCGATGGAGGTATTGCCGATGTTGATTTAGATTCTTTTTTTCAACAAGAACAATGTTTTCGCCAAACATACGCTGATAATGCCGGCGAAGTTTTATCTTCTGAAGAGAAAATGGAACAGGAATATTACGGAAATTTGGAATTGCCGCAAGGGGCTTCTTTTGAAGAAATAAAAAAACAGTACAGATTTTTATTAAAAAAATATCATCCTGATAAATTTAATAATGATGAAAAGAAACGTCAACTGGCAGAACAAGTTGTAGCCAAACTTAATACTGCCTATAGTTATTTTGAAAACAAATATAAAACATAAAAAATGAGGTTATTATGGTGAATTTTGAAGTTGTAAAGCAATACCTTTTTGAACTTGGGTATGAAATCGAAAAAGAAGATGCAGAAAATGAATTAGTTATCATTACAGACAAAAATCAGGGAATTAACGGTCTTATTATAGATTGCGAAGCCCCTATAATTGTTCTTGAACAATTTATTTTAAAACTTAAAGACAAAAATAATCCTGAAGTTCTGTCTAAATTATTAAAAATGAACAGAAATTTGGTTCACGGAGCTTTTGTTCTTGATGAAGAAGGAGAAAATGTTTTATTTAGAGATACTCTTCAATTGGAAAACTTGGATTTAAATGAGTTAAAAGGCTCTATTGACAGCTTAATTATAGCCATGCATGAATATGTTAACGATTTTGTCGGTTTTATGAAATAAAGGAGATAATAAATGTACAGTTTAATAACAAGGTTTTTTAAATATTGCCAATCAAGTTTAAATGCGCTATTAAATAAAGTTGAGAATCCTGTAAATATGGCAGAACAGTCAATTCGCGACCTTAAATCAGATTATGATGAAAGTATGAGAGGACTTGCAGAAATCAAAGCACTTTCAATTTCACTACAAAGACAATTGGAAGAGAAAAAACAAATTGCTGTTGATTATGAAAGAAAAGCATTAATAATTCTTCAAAATGCAAAAATGGGACAAATTTCACAGGAAGAGGCGGACAGACTCGCTTCGGAAGCTTTAACAAAGAAGAATAATGCGCTTGAAGATTCTGTCAAATTAACAGAAAGTTTAAAAACAAATATAGCTCTAGAGCAAAAAATGGAAGGTAAAATTGTTTCCATACGCAACCAAATAAAAAAATGGGAAAGTGAATTAACAACAATGAAAGCACGCTATAAAGTTGCAAAATCAACAAGAAAGATTAATAAGCAACTTGTATCAATGAGTAATGATTCTACGGTTGCAATGTTGGAAAACATGAAAAGCAAGCTTGATGAAGAAGAAGCACTGGCTACTGCATACGATAATATGATTTATATTGAAAGCGACGTTGACAAAGAAATAAATGCCGCAATAGGTTCATCTTATTCTCCTGATGTTCAAATTTCATTACAGGAAATGAAATCAAAACTAATTTCGGACAATCAGAAAACTAATGCGCCACAAGATAATTTAGCAGATCAAAAATCTCAGTTAGATGAAAATTAAGCAGGATCTTTTATGAATAACATATTTGTTGTTTTTGTTTTTATAATATTCGTTAGTATTTTTGCCGTTGTAGTTGGAGAAGTATTTATGCTTATTTGGTTTTTAATATTAGCTGTTGTTTTAATTGCAGCATTGGTTTACAGAAATAATCTATTAACAAAATCTCTTTCTAAAGTTCCCGAAAAGGAATTACATGTTCTGAATTTAGATAAAGGCGGTATATTCAAATTGACAGGTGTCGGTGATAACAGTGATGAGATAAACTTAAAAGTACTGGCTAAACACTTATATCGGCAGGGTGAGTATTATTGGTATGAACTTGAATGTGATAAGGGTGACGGTGAAAAAGTTTGGGTAGAAATTGAAGATGATGACGAAACAATAGTTAGTGTTGTTTTGGAAAAACTTACTCTTAACAACAGGGATTTAAATTTAACACCCGCCAAATTGGATATTATTGACGAAACGGAAAGCGGCACTTTGCAATACAAAAATGCCAATTTTGTTTATACTGATTCCGATAAGGCAACTTTTTATAAATTTTGTGATGATTCAAGAGCCGAGAAATTTTATTATTGGGATTTCGAAAGCGGAACTCGTTCTATAAGTGTTGAAAGATGGGGGGATAGTGAATATCGGGTGTACTATTGTCAAAAAATGAAACCTTCCCAAATTACTGTTTATTTAAATGAAAAAGGAGGCAATAAAAGATGAATCCTATTTTATCCAGTTTAATATACATTGCTGCTTCTTGTGTAATGTTATTTATAGCCAGAGTTTTATTTGACAAATTTTCTCCTTTTAAAGTTGAAGAACAGGTAAAGGAAAAGAATTCTACGGCATTGTTTGCTTTTTCCGGATACATGCTTGGTATTGTTTCTGTTTTGGCCGGTGCGTTTGTCGGGCCTGAAGGTAATTTATTCAGAATTGATTTATTATTATACATTGCTTATGCGTTTGCAGGAATTTTGTTAATGACTTTATCGGGTTTTGCTGCAGATAAAATTTTGTTAAATAAGTTTGATTCTAAGAAGGAAATTCTCGTAGATAAAAATATTGGAACTGCTGCAGTTTATTTTGCTGTTTACTTGGCTACGGGCTTAATTGCTTCTGCATGTGTAACGGGTGAGTACGGCGGTATTCTTTCAAGTATTATATACTATATTCTCGGTATTTTATTTATGTTTTTATTTTTAAAATTATATGATAGACTTACCCCTTATTCTGTTCATGAAGAGCTTGAAAAAGATAATTATGCGGTTGGTATTGCTTTAGGCGGAAATATTATTGCAATGGGGCTCATTTTAATGAAGGCTACTTTAGGTGATTCAACAACTCTGACTGAAAATGTAATTTTATATGCTGTCGATTTAGCCGCTATATTCTTATTTTTGCCTGTTGTCAGGTTTATTCTTTGTAATTTCATTATCAGAAATGTTAATATAAATTCAGAAATAAAAGCCAACAATGTTGCTGCAGGTATATTAGAATTTGCAAGTATTGTATGTTTTGCAATAATTGTTTTCTTTATGGCCGATTTTACCGTTGTATTATAGGAATATAAAATGAAAATAAACCCAAATTTAAAGAAGATTAATAAAATATTTTATAATAATATTTGTATTATAATGTTGATTTTCGTTATACTTTGCATTGTTAGTTGTTTGTTCAACTTAAAACCGATAAAAACAATTGCTAATGGATATAATACGATAAATGGACAGATAGTGGGTCCGATTACCGTATCTAAAAAGCCTTTAATTGTGTATTTTAAAGTAAATTTTAACGGTAAAAATTCATATTCCGATTTTACTGCCGAGGTTTTAGACGAGAATAAAGAAACTTTATATGAGATTGACAAAGAGTTATGGCATGAAAGTGGCTATGACACTGATGGATACTGGTCGGAATCAGACAATAAAATTGAGGCCCGCCTTAATTTTTATAATCCCGGAAAATACTATTTAAAATTATCGCCCGGAGATAAAAATAACCGTATAAGTTTTAAATTAGAACAAGTACGCAGCAGTCATATTCCATATTTTATTATGGGTTTTTGGCTTTTTATTCTTTCATTTTTTGTATTTTGGGGAAATAACATTGAATTCATTAAAGAAATCAATTATCAATTTGGAGATGATTAATTTATGAATAATAAACGCTATGAATATATCGTATATATTTGTATTATAGGTATTTTATCAATATTATATTTTGCTTGCGGAGCATACTCAAGTGCAGGATACGGTTATCCTGGGTATAAGGGGTATCATAGGCCTCATTCGATTTGGTATGTTAGAAAATATAATCATTATTATGGTGCAAGCAACAGGGAAAGCAGTATATCCGGAAACAGGTATTCACGAAGAGGATTAAGTGGCGGTAAATAATAAGTCTTTAACGACAAAAGAATCTGTAATACTTTTATTATCAGTCAGTATTGTCGGCTTTTGTACAATTATATACGAATTGTTAATAGGGGGTGTTTCATCTTATTTCTTAGGGGACAGCTTAAAACAGTTTTCTATAGTTATAGGTTTAACAATGACTTCTATGGGAATAGGTACTCTTATTTCAAGGTTGATTAATAAAGATTTAATATATTGTTTTATCTTGATTGAAATTATCCTTGCAATTATCGGAGGTCTAAGTGTTCCGATATTATATTATTCTTACATTTTTGATGAAATTTATTATCTTATAATGTGCATACTTATTCTTGCTATAGGAATTTTAATCGGTCTTGAAATACCCTTATTAACAAGAATTATGGAAAAATATTATAACCTTAAAGACAATATTTCAAATGTCTTATCGTTGGATTATTTAGGGGCGTTTGCGGCTACACTGTTATTTCCTTTTATATTATTACCGTTGTTAGGCGTATTTAATACTTCAATTTTTGCAGGTTCTTTAAATTTGTTAGTCGGAATTTTAAATTTTTATTGGTTTAAGGATAAGATTACATTAAAAAAGGGTTTCAAGTTAAAATCTTTATCTGTTTTTATTGCGGTTTTATTGATATTTTTTGTTTTATGTTCTGATTATTTAATGAAAAACTGGGAAAATAATGTGTTTGATGATAGAGTTATTTTTTCGAAACAAACACCGTATCAAAAACTTATAATGACAAAAAATAAAGAGGATATAAGGTTGTTTATTGACGGAAACGTCCAGTTTTCATCAATAGATGAATATAGATATCATGAGTTATTGACACATATTCCCATGTCATTAGTAAAAAATAAAGAAGAAGTTTTAATTCTCGGCGGCGGAGACGGTCTTGCAGCAAGAGAAATATTGAAATACCCCGAAGTTAAAAATATTACCGTTGTTGACTTAGATAAAGAAATGACTGATTTGGCTAAAAACAACAGAATATTTAAGGAATTAAATAAGGATAGTTTTTTAAACAAAAAAGTACATATTTATAACGAAGATGCGTTTAAATTTATAGAAACTTCAAAAAACTTTTATGATGTAATTATAATAGATTTGCCTGATCCAAATAATTCTTCACTTGCAAGATTATACAGTAAAGAATTTTATAAGCTGATAAGAAGCAGACTTGCAAAACAAGGCATATTGGTGACTCAATCGACAAGCCCGTTTTTTTCTCCCGAAGCTTATTGGTGTGTACAAGAAACATTAGTTGCTGCAGGCTATGTTTTTGTGAAGCCTTATCATGTTTACGTTCCTTCGTTCGGTGATTGGGGCTTTATGCTTGCCGGTAATATTCCTTATAATATTGAAGATATAAGAATTAATGTTGAAACAAGATATCTTGATAATGAGCTGGCTCAAAAAGCGTTTATAATTGAGAAAGATATTATTAAAGAGAACATAAAACCTTCAAAACTTGATAATCCTGAGATATTAAAGTATTATCTTAAGGGCTGGAGATATTGGAATTGATGAATATTATTGAGAAAGAAGAAAATAAAAAATTATATTTGGGGTCACATTTATTGTGTGAGTATTATGAATGTGATGCAGTTAAAATTGATAATATAGATATAATTTCAGAAGCACTGATAAATGCTGCGAAAATGTGCGGAGTGACAATTTTAGAAAAATCTTTTCACAAATTTTCACCTCAAGGCGTAAGCGGTGTTGTTGTGATTGCAGAAAGTCATATTTCCATACATACTTGGCCTGAGTATAATTATGCGGCGGTTGATTTTTTTACTTGCTCTAAAATTTGTGATACCGAACTTATAATTGACTATTTAAAGCATGTATTTGGTTCAAAAAAACATGAAAGCAAAAAAATAATGCGTGGAGAAATAAACATAAATAATTTTTAAGTGTTGCGATTGCAAATACAAAAGGATACATATTGTTCATTTCTGTTTAACAAAAAATACTTAGGTTTGCCGCTTCAGAAACTTAGCGTACAAATTTAGTCACAGAAATCTTTACATCTGAAATTTTGTGCTTGCGAAAATCTAAAAAATCTAATAAAATAAAGAATTATAGGGCATTTTAAGGTTTTCTGAAGAGGTGAAGTATGTTTAATTTTTTATTCAAGAAAAACAGTACTAATAAAAAAGAAGTTATTAGAACTCAATTTGAAAAAATTAAAAAACTTTATGCCCATGCAGAGATACCGCAAAAAAGAAAAGATGAACTATATTCTTTAATAAAAAAATTCGGTTATCTTCCTTATTCCCAGGCAAAAGCGCTTGAAGAATTAAAAGAAGAGGAAGTTATTTTTTGTTTGGAAAAAAAGCTTGAAATAAATGATACTTTTAAAGATGGGCAACTTACATTTGAAGATGATAAAATAAGTGCTGTCAAACGTTTTGGTTATACTGATTCCGATTGGATAAAACATGAACAGCATGATATAAAATTAATAAACCTTGCCGCATTAGCAGATGAAATGAAAACACCCGGCCCTGCCAAATTCATCGATTGGCTAAGGCAGATAGTTATTCTTCCCGCCGGGAATCTTGATAATAATGTACTTTCAACAACAATATATTTGGTTCCTTTTCATCCTCGCGATTTCGGCAATGCATATCTTACCGCCAGCAGCGAAGAAGTCAGTAAAAAACTTTCGGATAAAAAGCTTGAAGATGTAGGTTTTACAACAAAAGAACAAATTCAAATATTTATAACTCTTGCTCAGCTTGCAGGACATCCGGTTATTTATGATGTATTTCCTCAAACCGGCAGATATTCCAAAACAGTTATGGTTCATCCCGAAATTGCAAGATGGATTGATGTAAAATTCTTAACGGAAGAAATAGCAAAATCATTAAATTTTGCCGCTATTAAATTGTCAAAAGAATTTGACGAAGACGATGTAACAATAGTAAGAAATATTTATAAAACCACTCTAAAAAGCGGTTCTTGTGATTTAACTCCCGAGTTTAAACCTATTTATGAAAGATTTAATCAGGAGCTTGAAGCAAAGAAAAAAGAACTTTCAAACTATATGACCTCAAAGGAGCAGCAAAAAAAGCTTCAAAAAAGAGTAAAAAATATTGTGGCAAAAATTTTGAATACAAAACCCGGTAAAATTAAGCATGATAAAGATATAACAAAGCGCGGTGAAATTATTAATGCACTTATAGAAGAAGGATTATGGACACTTCCTGACGGTGCATGGTGTTCAAGCGGCATTCCGGTATTTGATAAAATGGCGGAATGCGGTGCATATCCGATGTTCAGGCATTATGATGCAAAGGGCTGCGACGTGACAAAATTTGCGGAATCCGATTGTCAAACACCGTTTTATTTTGTTTATCTTGAAAACGGTGATTACAATTTACCCGTGATAAACTTTTATTTAGACTATCTTCAGACTTTACAGCAAGATTATAATTTTGACGGTTTCAGAATTTCTCATACTGATTTTGTTGTAGATGAAATGAGCGAACAAAATTTAAGACCGATAAGCTATAGAGCTCCAAGACTTCTTCTTAAAAAAGCTAATGAAATTTTAAAGAAAAATATTCCTTATTTCGCCTGTATTGCCGAATACAGACTATGGGGGTCTTTTTTCAAAGAATATCATCAGGACATGAATTTTGATGTTCTTTGGGGTAATGATACAAAAACCGATTATGAAAAAATACCTTCTGAGGTTATTGCAAACAACAGAGAATTGCAAGATTATAACAGCGGAATTATAAAGAATTCACTTTTGTCAATAATAAAAACATACAATAACCAAGATGGTGAATTTAGAACTGTTAATCGATTTTTAGGTTTAATGGATAAAGAAGAAGCTCTTTTTAAATGGTTTAAATTTAAATTCCTTCCGGGCGGTAAAATGGCGCAAAGGCCCGTTATGTATGTAGACGGTGATGAATCATTCTCGAAAGACGGAATAGAAGCAACAATTCAGGATGATGTTTCTCTAATAAGAGAAAATGATGAAGATTTTTATAACAGGTTTGACGCAATAAGGAGGTTTGCGCTTTATAATGAATTGACTTTAGGCGGAGAAGCTCAAATAATAACTCAAAATAAAAACGGTTTCGTAAGCTGGATGATTTCTAAAGAAACTGTAAAGGAAAGTTTGGTTATAGCGGCAAACTATCTTCCGGCGGAAGAAAAAATTCTGAAACAAATGCCTGACGGTATAATGGACTATATTGTAAAAACTAATAAAGCGGTTGAAAACAAAAAAATAGAACTGCCTTCTGATTATACGCTTGCAAGTGAATATATTTATGAACCTGATTCAAAAGATTTTATTGAATACGGTATTGAACCGAATATAAAAACAATAGAAATTGATAAGCTTGAGCCGTCAGAGTTTAGAATATATAAAATAAAGAGATAAAAATGCAGGAAATGATCTTAAGACAAAAAATATTGCAGATGTTTATTTTGGGCTTCTCTCAAGATGATTTCAGGTGCAATAAATATTTTGCCGATTTTATTAAAGAGGGCTTGGGCGGTGTTATATTCTTTTCTTGCAACATAAAATCTCAAAGTCAATTCAGAGAATTGATATTGAGTCTGAAAGAAAATGCATTTGTTGAGATGTTTTATAGTATTGACCAAGAAGGCGGCAGAGTTGAAAGAACGGAAAATATACATAAAGGCAAAAAATATTTAAGTGCCGGGGGTGCTTATAAAATGGGCTTGTCTTTCCTTCAAAGTCAGACTAAAGAAATAGTGCTCGAGTTAAAAAGCTATGGAATAAATATGAATTTTGCACCGGTTTTGGATGTAAATACAAATGAAAATAATCCTATTATCGGAGACAGAGCATATTCAAATAAAGCAGATGAAGTAATTGAAGCTGCAAGAGTTGTATTGAATGTATATAAAAATCATAAAATTATTGCAGTAGGAAAACACTTCCCCGGGCATGGCGCTTCGAGTGATGATTCACATAAAACATTGCCCGTAATTAATTTAGCGGAGGAAGATTTAATACAAAACCATATAAGACCTTTCGGTTCAGCCATAAAAATGGGAATCCCCGCAATTATGGCAGCTCATGTACTGTATCCGTCGATTGATAACAGTAATCTGCCGGCTTCGCTTTCTTATAATATAATTACGGGATTATTAAGAAAAGAGTTGGGTTTTAATGGTATTATTATGACTGATGATATGGAAATGAACGGAGTTAAAGGGTTTTCACGCCTTGAAGCCTGTATAAAAGCAATAAATGCGGGGATTGATATGTTTATTTTCAGAGATTCAACAAAAGATATATATGACTTGATTGATAATCTTGAACTCGCGGTCAAAAACGAACAAATAACAGAGCAAAGAATTAATGAATCTATTGAAAGAATTTTAAAAATTAAATACGACTATAATATTATCCGGTAGGGTATACACAAAAATATTTTTCCGCTTCAAAATAAGACAGAACGGAGGAAAAATGAGGAATATTTTTGTTGTTTTATGTTTTTTTATTATTACAACTAATGGTTGTTTAGCCCAATCTATAGTACTATCCGATATATTGCGTGAAGCAAGAGAAGCTCAAATAAGACAAGCAGCTGCCGAAAAAATTGAAGAAACAGTAAAACCGGTAAAAAAAGAACCTTTAATCTATAATTCCGAACAAAAAATAAAAGAACAACCTGCTCTTCAGGAATACTCAGCTAATATTGAACAGTAAAAAATTTTCGAATATGTCCGAACAAAAAGTGCAAATTATCCTGCAAAGCGGGTTTCTAACTTACTTAACTTATTTTTGACATTACCCAAGTTATTTTTATAGCAGCGACGAGTTTATAGTTTAGTTAATTTTACCTTACAAAGCTTAACTTGTTATAGTTAATAGATTTAAATAAATTAATTCTTCTGTAATTCTAGAATAACAGTATGATTTTTTTTGTATCCAAATTATGTAACATATAAAAATGAAATATTTGGGTAAAAATTAAATTAGACAATTAGATTAGAGAATATAATTATTTTACTTTTTGCAACATTATGTTGTATATTATGTATGCAAATTATTTTTCTGCTAAAATCAATTTAGTATTTATATTAGTACAGGGGATATTTTATGAAAAATAAAATAATTATGTTTTGGGCAATAATGATTTTGACAATCATTTCCATTGTAATTATAAAAGTAAAACCGATACCGTTGGGGCTAGACCTTGTAGGCGGTTCCAGGATAGTTCTTGAAGCTCAGACAACCGATACAATATCCAAAATTACTCAAGATATGATGGATGGTTTGAAGTCTGCACTCGAAAACAGAGTTAATGCGCTTGGAGTTTCGGAAACTATGGTGCAGCAAATGGGTGATAAACGTTTGTTAATCGAAATTCCTAATATTTCAGACCCAAAACTTGCTAGAGAGTTTTTGGGCGAAACGGCCGAACTCGAGTTTAAAAAACCTGTTTTAGATGCTGATGGAAATGCAATAGGATGGGAAGCTTCGGGATTATCGGGTGAAGATTTGAATAAAGCTGCTGTCGGAACAGATAATGCCGGCAGATGGCTTATTACTCTTGAATTCTCAAATAAGGGTGCCAATAAATTTGCTAAACTTACACGCGAATTTAAAGGTTATCCTATAGCAATTTATTTTAATGGTGACAGTATATCAGAACCGGTTGTACAGCAGGAAATAACGGGCGGGCATGCTCAAATAACAGGTGAATTTACGCATGACCAGGCAAAGAAAATAGTTGATCTTTTAAATGCCGGTGCACTGCCTGTTCCTGCAAAGATTATTGAAGAAAATACGGTTGGTCCTACACTCGGCGCAGATAGCTTAGACAAAAGTAAATTTGCCGGGATAGTTGGGCTTGGGGCTGTAATGTTATTTATGATTTTATACTATAGAGTTCCCGGTTTAATTGCAGATGTTGCATTAATTATTTATTCTCTTATCGTTTTTGCAATATTCAAAATGGTTCCCGTTACATTAACGTTGGCGGGTATTGCTGGATTCATTTTAAGTATAGGTATGGCTGTTGATGCTAATATACTTATTTTTGAAAGAACAAAAGAAGAACTAAAAGCGGGAAGAACTCTTTTTACCGCCATTAACTCAGGGTTTGACAGAGCATTTACAAGTATTTTTGACTCTAATATGTCAACAATTATTACCTGTGTAATTTTGTATTTCTTAGGTTCTAACATTGTAAAAGGCTTTGCCTTAACACTTGCAATAGGTGTAATTGTAAGTATGTTTAGCGCTATTACAGTTACAAAAAATTTCATGCATTTGATGTTCGGTACCGGACAATTAAAACATCCTGCACTGTTTGGTTTGAAAGAATCGGATATTAACGATGCATATGAAGCTACTGAAACAAAACGAGAAAAAGCTAAATTCGGTGTATTAGATTAATTTTAAGGAGATTTAAAAATGTCATACAGTGTTTTGAACACAAAAAAAGTTATAGATGTAATTAAATACAGATGGGTTTGGCTTACAATTTCGTTATTGTTGTTAATCCCCGGAATTATAGCTATGGGTTGGTCTATGAAAGTTTATCCGACTCATACTCCTTTACTTGTTGGTATTGATTTTACAGGTGGTACAATTATTCAATATTCTGTAAATGAAGATGTTTCAACTGAAGAAATAGGGAAAATAAGAACTAAATTATTAGAAAAAGATATAGAAAATCCGGTTATTCAAGTGTTGAAGCCTACAAATACTGACTCTGATAATGTAGTTAAAAATATTGTTTCAATAAGAACACAGTTTTCTGAAACAGGTCAAAATGAAAGTATTGATAAAGTTTCTGAAGTACTTTCCGCAGATTATCCTGATGCACAAATAGTTCAAGTTAGTTCAGTAGGGCCTGTATTGGGGAAACAACTATTTGTTAATTCAATGATTGCAATAGGCCTTGCGCTTTTAGCAATAGTTATGTATCTTACTTTAAGATTTCATTTTGAGTTCGCAGTAGTAGCATTTCTTGCTCTGTTTCATGATGTAATTTTTGTAATAGGGGTATTTTCAATTTTAGGGCTTTTATATGGAGTACATATTGATAGTTTGTTTGTTACTGCTATTCTTACAGTACTTGGGTTTAGTGTTCATGATACTATTGTTGTGTTCGATAGAATAAGAGAAAATTTAAAATTTTATTCAAAAAAAGCAACTTATGATGATATAGTAAATGCATCAGTTAATCAAACTCTTGCAAGAAGTATTAACACCTCGCTTACAACGTTAATTACTTTAGGAGCTTTATATTTCTTTGGTGGAGTTACAACAAAAGATTTTGTACTTGTTATGATTCTTGGTATTACAATCGGGACATATTCAAGCATATTCTTTGCAAGCACTCTTGTTGCTCTTTGGAATGATATCGAAATAGCTAAAAAAGAAAAATCAGCTGCGGCAGGTACATAAAAATGCGAGATTCATCAAAGTCTTTAGCTCAATATGTACGTGAAATGAGAGAACAAGTCGGACTTTCCGTTCAAGGATTATCAAAGAAAACTGCTCTTACTTTAGAACAAATTGAAGACATTGAAGCAGGTAAGGATTTATTCTTACCTGCTACTATACGTCAGAAACTTGCTAAAGGCTTAAAAGTTAATCCTGCAGAAATAAAACAATATGAAAGAACAATGCTTATTTCTTATGATTCTATTACGGAAGAATATATGAATAGTGTTAAAAAAGCTATACTTGAGGGGCAAACTGAAAATTTAAGATGCCCTATTTGTTCAAATCCTTTAGTTACAAAGATTGTTAAATTATATGATCTTGAAAATAATCTTGTATTCCACCCAAAAGCTCAATGTAGCAAATGTTCTTTTCAAATTAAATAACCAAAATTGGCTAAGAATTATTATATTTTATTTTTTTGCCGGTTTCTTTGAATATAAAGTAATTGACATATTAATAAGTATGTAATCTGTATTTTCTGAAAATGCTGCTACATCTAATGCTGATACAGTTGATAAATAAGGAAATGTATTATTTAATTCAACAAGAAAAGATTGAAGCTGTGCATATGTTCCTACTAAAAAGAACTTTAATTCACATACATTGTATTCTTCGGCAAATTTTTGGAATAATACATCTGAAGCAGGTTTTAAATCATATTCTATTGAACGTATATATAAACCGTTATATTGAACTCTTCTAATAATATCTTCAAACATGCTGCCAAACATACCTAAATTTTCGGCATCAGATTGTAAATCAGATTGATAAATAGGCTTTATAGCTTTGAGTCTCATTTCCTCTTTAGCAGCTTCTTCTTTTAGAAGTCTGTCTTTTTCTGCTAACTCTTTTTCTTCTCTTTCTGCATTTTCGCGCTGTGTTTTTGCTTCACTAAAACTTTCAAACAATGGTTTTACAGTGAAAAACAATACTGCCGCAAATATTATTACGGATACTAATATACATAATGGTGCAAGTTGTTTTTTAATTTGCTTATTCATATTTTCCTCTATCTTTAAATTTTTAAATTACCGGTGGTTGCCCCGGAGTTTGTGTCTGTGTTTGTGAATTGTTGCCAAAAGACTGATAATCAATAAGATTACCTATAAATTGCACATCAATTGTTGATGTTTTTATTTCAAAAGTAACACCATTTGGAATTGTAACATTTGGATTAATAGCCGGGTCATTAAGTGAGAGTTTTGAAACCATTAAACTGTCATTTTTTTCTTTTAACCCTTTTATAAAATCATTAACAGATTCACTTGATCTTGATTCTCCTAATATACCAATACCACCTTGGGGATTTGCAACAAATCTTTTTATATAAATATCATCAGGTATTGTTGTAGAAAGTGCGTTATATACATCAATTACTGATTTATTATTTGTACTTATTGTTTGCAATATAGGGAAAATACTTTCCTGTTTATCATCTTTTTTAGAAGTATTTGTTTTGAATATGTTAATACTTTTATCAAGCTCTCCTTTTTCATTATTCATTGCTGTAATTTGAGTAGAAACAATAGCATTAGTTATTCCATAGAGAACTCCGGCACAAAGAACAGCTATGATAATGCAAGCAACGGCAAAAGGACGCCAATCACCTTCTAAATCTCCTATTTTTATTATATTTTTTTGGATTCTACCGGATGGCATAAAATTTAAATCTACCGGAAAATCTTCATAATCCGAAACAGCAGCTCCAACTGCTTCTAGTGTTAAATATGTTGCTAAATTTACATCTATGTCTTGAGTAGGATCAATATCAATAAAATCGTCACTTCTTTTGATATTTTTATTAAAGTAATCAAGCTCACCTTTGAAATTTATACTTCCGGCAAGTCCTTCGGCATCTATTTCTTCTGCTTCACTAATTATTAACAGATTTTGAGGATTATTCTTTGATACAGCGTTTGCAGTTATTTTAGATACCACTGCATATACTTCTTCAGGAGAGAAAGACTTGACTGCAAGCGGTTCTTCCACTACTTCTGCAATTGTCTGTCCTTTCATATAGAAAGAAGTACAACTTATTGTTGTTACAAGTATTATTACTGAGGTGTTATCTTTTGTTATTAATTTGTTAAATCTTTCACAATAAGTTAAAGCTTTAAATAATGAAGAATAAGAAGTATCTATTCTTACAAGTTCTGCACCAACACTGTCAAAAATGTCAATCATGCTGGATACAACTTTTGATTGAATTGCACCTGATACAACAATCTTTAAAGTTTTTTCAGAAGGGTTACTCAATGTAACACTGGAAATAACAGGTTCATTTTTTTTGAATATGTATAAATCTTCTAAATCATCTAATATTAAGTCTTCACTTGAATTTTTATCCATTGAATTATCAATATTAGATATTGCAAAATATACATTGGGTAAATTTAAAGTAACACTGCAATCAAAAGGACTTAACCCTGCATCTTCAAATAAACCTTCAACAACTTCTTGGAATTCTGTTAAATCCATTATTTCTTTAATGGCAGTATTATATTTTATATTTCCCGATGCGTATCTTACAACTGCTTTTGTTCTTTCATCTATACAAACAAGCTCAATAAAGTTGTTAACAGATACTGAGATACTAACATGTGTTTTATTTTTAAATCCCAATTTTTCCAATAAAAAATTTGACATACTGCACTATACCAATCTATTTATAAACCGTAAACTATCTTATTATTAATTATACTTATAATACTTTAATATGTACATATTTGAAAAGAAACTTAACGAATAAATTTCCTTTATACAATATATCATATAGTATATAATAATAAAAGTTAAAAGAGTATGGTATAAATATATGAATGATATAGTTTACGGAAAAAATAGTGTATATGAGCTTTTAGCACAAGGAAAAAGAAGCGTGAGCAAAGTTTTGTTAATGAAAGGCATGAAGCCTAACGACAAGATTTCTCAAATAATTGACTTAGCCAAATCTAAAGGAATAGTATTTCAGTTTTTGCCTAAAGAAAAATTTTTACAATATAAAGAATATACCCATCAAGGGGTAATTGCTTTTGTTGCCCCCATTAAATATAAAGATTTTGAGGATTTTTTAAGAGTACCCAAAAAATATAAAAAGGTGATTATAACTGATGGTATAGAAGATCCGCATAATATGGGGTCAATAATAAGAACTGCGGTTTGTGCCGGATTTGACGGAATAATTTTTCCGTCAAGAAGAAATACTCCCATAAATGCGACTGTTGAAAAATCTTCTGCCGGAGCTATTAATCATATAGATATGATTATGGTTAATAGTCTTTCTTCTATAATTGATAAATTAAAGAATGAAAACTACTGGATAATTGCAACTGATATGAAAGCTAAAGATAATTATTATGATATTGATTATTGCAATATGAACTTTGCAATAGTTATGGGCTCAGAGAAAGAAGGGATTTCAAGTACAATTATGAAAAAAGCAGATTATAGGATTAAAATCCCCATGCTAAACGGATTTGATTCTTTAAATGTTGCAAACGCAGCAAGTATTATAATGTATGAGGCATTGAAGCAATCCTTACAAAATTCTCAGAGTGTTGTATAATAAGTTATATTATTCAGGAGAGGAAAAATGTCCGAAAATCAAGAAGATTATTCATTAACTGAAGAAGAAATACAAGAACCTGATTTTAATCTTGAATTGGAAGATGAGGATATAGCCTCTGCAGTTGAAGAGCCCAAGGTTCCTGAAACTCAAAGCAGTGCGGCTGCTGATGATTCCGTAAAAATATATTTGCAGCAAATTGGAAAAATTAAGTTGTTAACTGCTGATGAAGAACTTGAAGTTGCAAAAAGAATAAAAGAACAAAACTCCGAACAAGATAAGAAAAAACTTGTTAATGCTAATTTAAGGCTTGTAGTAAGCATAGCAAAAAAATATATCGGAAGAGGTTTATCTTTTCTTGATTTAATTCAGGAAGGCAATATGGGGCTTATGCGTGCCGCCGAAAAGTTTGATTATTCAAAAGGTTATAAATTTTCAACTTATGCTACATGGTGGATACAGCAGGCAATTACAAGAGCAATTGCGGATAAATCAAGACTTATAAGGCTGCCTGTCCACATGATTGAAACGTTAAGCCGAATAAAAAAGATATCAACTGATTTAACAATAGAAAATGGTACAGCGCCAACAAAAGAAGAAATTGCTTATAAAATCGGTATGAGTGTTCAAAAATTATCTTCTTTGATTGAATCGGCTCAAGGAACTATTAGTATTGAATCTCCTGCGAACCAAAAGGATGATAATACAAAATTGTCTGATTTTATTGTTGATGAATCAACTTTATCGCCCGATACAAAAGTCACTCAGGATAATTTATTTTGTGATATAAAGAAGATGCTAAACCATTTAAGCGAAAAAGAACGTAACGTTTTGATTATGCGCTATGGACTTGATGATAACGGTGAGAAAAAGACTCTTGAAGAAATAGGCACATATTATGGTGTATCACGCGAAAGAATCAGACAAATTGAAAACAGAGCTATGAGTAAACTCAAGAAACTTTGCCGAAATAATAATATAACGACTAATTTGAAAAATTATATTTAGTTTTTATTTATCATTTTATGTATTCAATATAATTCTATGATATAATCATTTCATAGGATTATGGAGATATCAAATTGAAAGAAATTACATCGGATAAATTTGCAAGCGTTATAGCAAGAATATTGGATGATAAAAAGGCTAAAGATATTAAAATTTTAAATATATCTAATATATCAGTGCTTGCTGACTATTTTGTAATTTGTTCATCAGATACAGGTACTCAGGTTAAGGCTTTAACAGGTATTCTCCGTGAGAAGGTAAAAGAATTATTTAATCGTATACCAATAGGAGAAGAAAATGATACCAAAAATAGGTGGAATCTATTGGATTACGGTGATGTAATTGTTCATATTCTTCAGGTGGAAGAGCGTGAAACTTATGCATTGGAAAGATTTTGGAGCCATGCTTATTGTGTCGGTGAAGCCGAATGGAAAGAAAAATCTAAAGAATATTCAATTTATAATTAAAGAAATGTCGAGGTAAAAATGAAAAAACTAATTGTATTGTTTAGCTCTATTTGTATTTTATCTTCAACTGTTTATGCTTTAGAAGATAATATGTTTAGTAGTCTTGAAAATTTATCTCCGGTTCAAAAAAACCAATTAACGAGAATTTATCAGGAGTACAAAATAAAAAATAATTCTCTTGAAACAAGAATTATGGAATATACAAGCAAATTAAATCAGTTAAAAGAAGATACAGAAAAAACTCCTGAACAGTTATCAGTGTTAGCCGGTGCTTATGAAAGAAATTTAAACACATATAAAGCACAACAAAAAAAATTAGAACAAGAAACAGATTTAGAGTATCAAAAGATTTTAACTGCAGAACAATATGAACAATATAAAAAGCAGCAATCAGAGGTACAAGATGCTTTTAAACAGTTTTTACCAAAATAGGAGATAAAATTTTATGAAGAGAAAATTGCTTTTATTGACTTTATCTGTAATTTTTAGCATATTTTTTACTGCATATAATGCTTTTGCCGCTGTTCAGTCAGTATCAGATATAAATAATAAAATTATTGCCATAGAAAAAGTCCAAAATATGGATTTTACAACAATGTATAATAAAACTGACCTTATAGGTCAAAACAGAGATAATTTTAAAATGGCGGCTGATAACTATAAAAGATTTGCCCAAATGACTGCAGGTAAATTGAGAACAATACAAAATGAAATCGGTAATGCTTCATCAGGTGGAACTTCCACAAGCGTAAGCAATTTATATTATGATGCCGATAATGTAATTTATGAATTTAATAATAAAACAAATGCATTCCTTGCCGAACTGGAACTGTTTATGCCTTCTATAACATACCAAAAATTTGTTAAGAAATTTAATACTTATTATAATTCATTAAACATATTAAATTAAAAAATGAACTTTTTATTTTTTCCGCTCGTTATATAAATTGAAAGAGGTAATAATGAGTATGGATAATCAAAACAAATGTGATAAATATGAAGCCTACTTCGTTTTTCAGAACGAAGAGGCTTTTAATAAGCATTTGGAAAATTGTGAAGAATGCAGAAAAGAGCATGAAAAATATTTAAAGGTTTCTAAACTTGTGAAAGAAGTTTCGGATGAGTATTTGAAAAAAATGAAAATCAAATCCAAAAAGAATACTTTAAAAAAGATTGCTTGCTGTTTTATTGCTTTTATAATTGTATCTTCCTTTTCGGGAGTAAAGTTGTATGAGGATTATAATTTTCAGGTAAACTATATAGAAGGTTCTTATGTAAGTGCAATGGGATTGCCTACGGATGATTATGGTTTTCTTGAATTATAAAGATTGGAAATATTTTGAAATTTATAATAGAACAATATAAAAACAATATACGTAAAATAATATCTAATATGACCGGTTCTATTAATGAAGATATAGAGCAGGAAGTTTATATAAAAACCTGGAAAAATCTAGATAAATATAAAGAACAGGGTAAATTTAAAAGCTGGATAAACACTATAACTGCAAATCTTTGCAGAGATTATATGAAATCCTCGGTTTATAAAAATTCTAGCAAAATGGTGACAGAAGAAGAAGAATTAATTCAAATAAGAGATGAAAAAGAGAATATAGAATCTGAATTTATACAAAAACAAAGACAAAAACAAATTATGGATGCAATTGATTCATTAAAACCGAAGTTTAAAGAAGTAATAATAATGTATGAAATGCAAGAAATGAGCTATGAAGAGATATCGAAAAAAATAAACTGCCCCGTAGGGACAATACGTTCAAGATTATTTAACGCGCGCAAAGAACTTAGTGTAAAATTAAAAGATTTACTTTGAAAGGAGAACTTTATGAAAAAACATTTAATAGCTTTAACTGTATTAACATTAATGTTATCTGTCAATGCTGTAAATGCGGAAACACAAAAAGAAGATGCCGCATTAGATAAAACAGCGCCAAAGGCAGAATGTACCTGCCCTGATAAAGGCTGCCCGGTAATGGAGCATAGAAAAGATTTTCCACCGCCGCCGCAATTTAAAGGAAAACATCCTTCTAAAGCGGAAATGGAAGCAAAAAAAGCCGAATTTGAAAAACGTTTGAAACTAACGGATGAACAAAAAAAGCAAATTGAAGCAAACAGGATTCAAGATCGCGAAAAAATTAAACCTATATTTGAAGAATTAAAAGCAAAACATCAGGAAATGAAAAAAATTGATTCGGACACAACACTTTCTGCAGAAGAAAAAGCTCAAAAGAAAGATGTTATTCGTCAGGATATTAAAGAGTTAAAATTGAAAGCTGATAATTGCAGAAAAGAAAATATGCAAAACTTTGAATCCATTTTGACTGAAAAACAAAAAAAGGAATTTACAAAGATAAAAGAAGAACAACAAAAAGAAATGGAAAAACGCAAACAACAGTTTGAAAAGAAAAAAGGCAAAGATTTTAAAGGCCCAAAAGGTCCGGCTTTTCCGGAAAGACCCGCATTTCCGGATGAAGCTACACCTCAACCGATTCCCGCTCAATAACAATAACTTCACAAACTCAATCCCCTCCTTAATAAAGAGGGGATTGTTAATTTTTATATTAGGTATATTTAATGCGGTAAAATATATTCGCAATCAGCAATTTTAACTCCATTAACATTATTTATTTTAACAACTTTAATTTGCGCATTTCTTGGAAGTAAATATTCATCATATCCACCTAAAACTCCTTTAGTCCCAATCGGAAGTTTTATGCGCATTATATAACCGTCTTGGGAGCCATTCACTATACTTGAAGCGAATTGAGAAAATTGACCGTTTTTGCAGTTGGTTGATGTAGATGTAAATCCTGCATTATATAAGATTTTTCCTTCTTTTATAGAATCTATATGTTTAACTGAGGCTTCATCTATATTTTTGCCTATAGCTCTATATACTGTAGCTTCTTGAGTTAATGCCGGTGCTTTGTTAAATGAATTATCCATTAATTTTATATCGTCAGTCATATAATTGGGTATTTGTCTTAACTTATAATTAAGTGTTTCATCATCATAATATCGATTAAATGCTCTACATTCTTCAGAATTAAGATATGTATTGCTATGTTTAGTTTGAAGCGGTTTATCAGATGTTTTGTGTATTATTTTGTGAAGATAGTCAAATTTACGCTTTTCTTTTTCTCTTGATATATAATCAATTTTTTTTTCTAACAAGTCATATTTTTGACGCTCTTCTATACTAAGCATGTTGAGACTTGAATATTCATTAGGTGCATCAACTCCATAATTTTTTTTATATAGATTAGAAGCTTTTATATTTATATTATTTCGTTCACTAAGTATTTCTTTTTGAATAGCCTCTATATCTTCATCGGATTTTTTACTTATGACAGAACTAAAATCGTCTAATTCGGACTTTATTCTTTCTTCTATTTCGGCCTTTTGGGCCAATTCTTTGGCAATTTGTTTTTTATTTAGAGCTTCTTCTTTTAAAGCATTTATATTAATTCTTTTCTCTGTTCCATTTTCAGTAATTTTAACAGTAGTTCCAAGAACATGGTTATTATATTCTTTTACAAAATTCTTTGAACCCGTTCTTTCAGATTTTATCAACTTTCCATTAATATCATATTCTAAAACTGCTTTATCGCCGTTTTTTAACTTACAATGAACTTTTCCTTTATATGTATTTCCGTTATATTTAGCTATTCCTTTTTCAAAAGTTATATCTTCAAGTTTTTTATTAACTTTTTCATATTCGGATTGTTTCCTTATTATTTCTTCTTTATTTTTGACTATATTGTTGATTTCAACTTGTTGGTTATTATTTTTGTATTTAATTTCAGAAGTTTGTTTTAGAAATTCTGTTGGAGATAAATTGGAATTATCAGACAAAAGCTTCTTTAATTTGTCATTGGAAACCTTAGCTTCATTTGTGATTTTTGTTATATTGACAAGTTTATCTTCACCATTTTCTAATATGTTGACAATTTTTTCACCATTTGGTAATTTATAAATTTTATGGAAATTTTTTTGTCCGCTTCTTGATGAGCTTTTTAAAATTCCGTTTTCATAGTTGAGTATAATTTTGTCACCGTTTTTTAATGTATCTTTGATTTTACCTGTATACTTACTTTTGCTTTTTTTTAATGAAGCTATTCCTTTTTCAAACTTAATGTCGGATAATTTGACAGATTTACCCTTCTTTATATTATATACAACTGCAATTGTCGCTATTCCAGCTGCTGCCAACCCAGCAAGTGCAAGTTTTAATTTTTTGGATTTGTCTTGTTCGTCGTTTTCTTTTTTTGGTTGAACACTATATTTAGGTGGTGTTTGCTGTTCTGTTATTTTTGTATTATTTACAGCTTTCATATTGTTGGAATAATAATCTAAATAATTCATATAATAACTTCTTTCGTGATAATTTTATTAATATAAAAACAAGATAAGAATAAAAATTGTTATAAGGCCAATCATTTATGTAATTTTCAAAAGTAAATAGTTAGTTGTCTAGTCAGGCAATTTGATAAAACATGATTTAAAAAAATTTGTTTGTGGCAAAGGCCGAACGAGCCCAAGGGTGCAATAACTAGATTAAATGCAAAAAACGAAAGTGTTTTTTCAAAGTAAAAAAGCATGTTTGAACCATAAAGAAAACCCAAGAAGAAAATTCATGTATGGATAAATTAACAATATTTTCAAGTTAATATTTGAAAAAATAGTGAATATATGATAATATGAATCTAAAAAGGAGATAATATTATGGAAAAATCTTTAAAGCACCACGGGGGGGGGGTAGAAACTGGCCAAAATTTGGAAATTCTTTTTTAAAGAGGAAAACTTCATTTACACTTGCGGAAGTTTTAATTACTCTTGTTATTATAGGAATAATAGCAGCTATTACTGTACCTGTTGTAATGGCAAATCACAAAAAAACTGAAACTGCTGCAAAATTGAAAAAGTTTTATGCAAATTTATCCAATGCAATAAAACTTGCGGAAACAGAATGGGGTATTGATACATTTGATTTCCAAACCGGCTGCGGATATACATCTAATAAAGATTCATTTGAAAAATATCTTGCCAAACATATAAGTTATGTAAAAACGGAAAAACTTCAAAGCGGAAATGATTATTTTAATGCTTTGGCCGATGGAATGTACAGCGAATTTTCAAGTTATAATCAGGAATTATTTACTGTTTATCTTAATGATGGTTCTTTATATTTTAATGATGAGTGTTTTGACCTTATTGTATATGATGTTAACGGGGAAAAAGGTCCTAATCAATATGGACGTGATTTATTTTATTTCTTCATTCTTATAGGGGCAGACAATGAAGATTTGATAAGAATCACAACTCCTCATGTTAATACTTCTTGGAGTACTATTACCTTAAATTCAGACGGAACAAATTACTATTCATATACAAGAGAAGAAAAAAAAGAACGTTGTAAAAATAAAGAAACTGGTGACGGATGTAGTGCTCTGTTAGAGGCGGACGGATGGGAATTTAAAAATGATTATCCTTTTAGACTTTAATATCTTTTAAAGAATTTATTGCCTCTTTAATATTGTCGGCAGAAAATATATAACTGCCGGCAACTAATGCATTGGCGCCTCTTAAAATACAATATTTGGCGGTTTCTTTATTAATACCGCCGTCTACTTCAATTATAACTTGTTTTGGTGCTATTTGTTTTATTTCAGTTATTTTTTCGGCACAATCAGGCATGAATTTTTGTCCGCCGAATCCTGGTTCAACAGTCATAATCAAAATTAAATCAATGTTATTAATATAAGGTGTTAGAACAGAAGCGGGAGTTTTAGGTTTTATAGAAATACCAACTTTTTTCCCGAATGATTTAATCAAGTTTATTAACTCATTAATATTATTAGCACAAGCTTCATAGTGAATAGTAATTATGTCGGCCCCCGCATTAGCAAAATCTTTAATATATTTTTCGGGAGTTTCAATCATTAAATGAACATCTAAAGGAAGAGAAGTAACTTTTCTGATTGATTTAACAACCGGCGCGCCTATAGTTATATTTGGAACAAAATGACCGTCCATTACATCAACATGAATCCAATCGGCGCCATCTTTTTCAACTTTTTTTATTTCTGATTCCAAATTCGCAAAATCACTTGATAATATTGAAGGAGCAATAATTATATTATTCATGCTAACATCCTTGTGTTATATTTAATTTTTTTATGGCTGCAAAAGCGGCATTTTTTTCTGCCTCTTTTTTAGTTTTACCTATTCCATATCCAAGTTCTTCACCGTTATAAGAAACACAAACCTCATATACTCGGTTATGAGCCTTCCCTGATTCTTTTATAATCTCATAATCAGGTAAATCTTTGTTTTTACCTTGCGTGTATTGCTGCAATATTTCTTTTGAATTATAAGAGTATAAAATTTCTTTTAAATTTTCTCCAAGATTGTCATAGATATTATAAATAAAGGCGAAAACAACACTATAACCTAAATCTTTATAAATAGCGCCGAAAACAGCTTCCATAGCGCAGGCAAGTATGGATTCTTTTTTTCTTCCGCCATCTTTTTCTTCATTTGGGCCTATATTTATATATTCATTTAAATTAAGTTTTAATGCGGTTTTGTACAAAAATTCATCACTGACCAAATAACTTCTTATTTTTGTTAATTTACCTTCATCATAATCTTTAAATCTGTCAAACAAAAAATTACTTACACAAAGCCTTACAACCGAATCTCCCAAAAATTCAAGCCTTTCATAGTCATGGCCGTTTTCTCTGTTAACCTCAAAATTAAAAGATGGATGGGTAAGTGCTTCATCAAAAAGTTCATAGTCTGAAGATTCAATATTTAAATTTTCTAAAAATTTTTTAATTTCTTTTACTCTAACTGCAGATAACATAAAGAACTTTCTTAAATAATTCCGATACCATAGGCAAAGTAAGCCCTGAGAGTACAAAGTATTTAATATAGTAATATGCAACGGGGACAGAGAACAAGTAACTGTCTGCCCTATCCAAAAAACCGCCATGGCCGGGAAGTGAATTTCCTGAATCTTTAACACCTGCATCTCTTTTTATCAATGACTCCGATAAATCTCCCAATTGAGCCATAACCGTTACAATCAAGCTTAAAACAAAAGAATGATATAAAGAAATACCGATTAATTTACCAATAATTAACCCGGCAATAACTGCACACACTCCGCCTGCTACTGCTCCTTCCACTGTTTTTTTAGGACTAATAACCGGTGATAATTTATGTTTTCCAAATTTTATTCCGAAAAAATATGCCGCAATATCTGTAAATAGTATTACAAAGAAAATAAATATCAAAAAGTAAAGCCCCTGGCGAAATGTTATATTAAATAGGGAAACTTCAGGCCCCATTTGTCTTATAAGGCAGATATGGCAAGGCATCCAAGCTATTAAAAATCCCAAAATCGTCGTTGCCACATTAGCAATATACGGCTGTCTGCCGCGGAACAATACTGCAAGAAAAGAACATATTGTTCCGACGAGAAGTACAAGAGGAATCAAATCATCATAACCGCTTGCAGATATAAGTATCATTGAAACGGACGTAATCAAAATTACCTTAAAAAAAGGTAAGAAACCTTTATTTTTAAGGATATCTGCATACTCTTTTGACGCTGTTATTATAAATAATAATAACAACGCCAACAAGAACTTACCTCCAAGCAAAATGCAGCCAAATACGAGCGCACCTATAGCAAATCCCGTTATTATACGGTTTTTTAACAGTGAATCTAAAACAGCCACTATACTGTTAATACCTCTTTTTCTTTTTCCTGTGCTAAATCTTCTGCTATTTTAATATATTTATCAGTTAATTTTTGAATTTTATCCTGATTGTCTTTTACGGTATCTTCAGAAAGGTTTTCGGATTTTTCTATTTTCTTTAGTTCATCAGTCATATCACGTCTAATATTACGAATTGCAACTTTTGTATCTTCACAAAGTTTTTTTACATCTTTGCATATTTCTTTTCTTTTATCTGTTGTTAAAGGCGGAAATTGGAGTCTGACAACAATACCGTCAGAATTGGGAGTAATACCTAAATCTGCTTTAACCAAAGCTTTTTCTATTTCTTTAAGAATTGTTTTATCGTATGGAGTAATAACAAGAGTAGTTCCGTCTTGAACACTTACTTGCGACATTTGTCTTAACGGAGTCGGAGCACCGTAATATTCAACCAAAACTTTATCTAAAATCATCGGATTTGCTCTTCCTGTACGAATAGAAGAAAAATCTTTTTTCATCTGATTGATTGCCTTCTCCATTTTATCAGTACCTGTCTGTGAAATTGCTTCGAATGTCATATTAACCTCCTACATAAGTTCCTATATTATCGCCTTTTAATATTTTAATAATGCTTCCTTTTGCTGCAAAATCAAATACCACAATGGGTATGGAATTTTGTTTACAAAGTGCGCAAGATGCAGTATCCATAACTTTTAAACCTTTTATGATTATATCATCATAAGTAATGTTGCTATATTTTTTTGCTGCGTGATTTGTTCGCGGGTCATCTGAATAAATGCCGTCAACACCGTTTTTAGCCATTAACATAACTTCGGCATCTATCTCGGAAGCTCTCAAAGCAGCGGCAGTATCTGTTGTAAAGAACGGATTTCCTGTCCCTGCTGCAAATATAACAACTCTTGATTTTTCCAAATGTCTTATTGCTTTAAATCTTATATAGGGTTCTGCTATTTTATTCATATCAATAGCTGTTTGTACACGGCATGGCACATTCAATTTCCTCAAAGCGCTTTGAAGTGCAAGTGCATTCATAACAGTTGCAAGCATTCCTATATAGTCGCCTGTTGCCTGGTCCATACCGTATTTTGCAGAGTTTTTTACTCCTCTGAATATATTACCGCCGCCAACTACTATTGCAATTTCCGCTCCTGTTTCATAAGCTTCTTTTATTTCGTTTGCTATCATTTCTAAAGGATTATGGTCAATCCCAAACTCCTGACTCCCTAAAAGCGCTTCCCCGCTTAATTTGAGCAATATCCTCTTATATTTTAATTCTTCTTTCATAACGACCCATTCAAAATGTCAAAACATTAAAACTATTATATCTGAAACATATATAATTGTTAATAATCCAAATTAACTTGAGAGAATAAAACAATTTTGTTTTTGCCGCGTTTTTTTGCATTGTATAGAGCATGTTCCGCATATCTTATTATAGTATTTGCATTTTCCTCTACCTGCTCAAGATGGGGATAAGAAGCAATACCACCAGATATTTTAACGGGATGTCTTTCATCTTCACCGGCTGGAATAAAGGACATTTTTTCGACATCTCTTCTAAATCTTTCCGCAAAAATAAAAGCTTTTTCTTCTGATGTATCGGGTAAAAGAACCATAAATTCTTCATCACCGTATCTTGTAACTACATCTTCTTTTCTTGCTAAATTTTGGAGCATTTCCGCCATTCTTTTTAAAAGCACATCTCCCCATTCATAGCCATACATATCATTTACTACTTTAAAGAAATCTATATCAAATAAAATGCAGGAAACTTTTGAATTATATCTTTTTGCTCTAGACATTTCAGATTCTAACCTTTCAAGCAAAAATTTACGGTTATGCAGTCCAGTTAATTCATCAGTTGTTGCAATATTGTTTATTTTTTCCTTTAAATCTTTAATTTTTGTAAGATTTTTAAGACGAATGGAAAGTTCATATTCCGTAGGCGGAGTAATAATATAGTCAAATGCTTCGGCTCGAACTGTTATATCTTTTGGAACTTCATCTGCAATAACCAATACGGGAACCGGAAATTTTGTTACCATAGAAAGTTCTTTTAATTTCTCGTGCGATACTTCCAGTATTATAGCTGATGTTCTTTCTGTATCCATATTAATAAGTTCGTCTATATTACTCACTGTCACATTAATATCTGATATAGCAGAACATAAATCCTCTGTTTGTGATTTATTGCCTTCTGTATAGATTATAATATTACTCATTAAAAAATCCTTTCCGAATTAGTTTTTTTTATTTTATCAAATTTATGCGAAAAGTTCAAAGATTTTTAAAAAATTAATACATAACCGGTTAAGATATTTTTGATATATAATGAACAGCAGACTAGCAGCCACGTTTATCGTCGGTAAAAATTTTGGAACTGCAATTTTTATTTTTTTATTTATTAAGTTAAAGAAAAGCTTCAAAATGGTTAGCGCCTGAACCGGAAGAGCCGGCTTCTAACTTTTGACCTTAATTTTGCTAATGTTAGATTTTTTGTCAGAATTTTTCAGGGTGGTTTGAATTAGACAGTACAATTTCTCTGTATTCATTTTTATCAATGTTTACACCCATATTCTTAATGTCAATTTTAAATTTTGTTTTTTTCTTTTTTATCTTTTTTTTATCGTTTTTCATAACAATTTTACCTGCAAACCGGTTGTAAATTCCTATATTTATCAATACTGTCATAAGTAAAGTTATTATTTTTCATATAACACTTTAGCGCTTCCAAATAAGCTTTTGCAGTATCAAGAGATGTAAAACACGGCGTTGAATACATTTCGGCAAGTGTTCTTATTAAAAAGCCTCTGTCTTCTGAGCCGTATCTGTAAGGGTTTGAATTTGTTGTAGGCGTATTTATAATAAAACACAAGTCTTTATTTTTCATATTACGCTGCATTTTTTTAATATCGAATTTTTCAATTTCTTTAGATGTAATACCGTATTGTTTAAGATAATTATGAGTTCCGGTTGTCGCTACAAGATTATACCCAAGTTCTGCAAGAGTTTTTGCAATTTCAACGGAATCTTTTTTATAATGGTCGTTTATAGAAATAAGAACATTACCTCTTTCGTTTGAAAGTTTGTAGCCCGCAGCCATAAAGCCTTTTGCCAGTGCCTTTTCAAAAGTTGTATCAATACCGAGAACTTCCCCTGTTGATTTCATCTCCGGTGCAAGTGCCGGGTCTATTCTGTTTAATTTTTGGAACGAGAATATCGGAATCTTTGCACATACAAGGTTTGTTTTTTCTACAAGTCCGGGAGTATAGCCTTGCTCTATTATTGATTTACCTAAAATAGCACTTATTGCAATTTTTACCATCGGTGTATTTGTAACTTTACTTAAAATCGGTACTGTTCTTGAAGCACGCGGGTTAACTTCGATAATATATGCAATATTGTCTTTCAAAACAAATTGAATATTCATTAAGCCTTTTATTTTTAGTGCTTTCGCTATTTTTTTAGTATATTCAACAATGTTATTTATAACTTCGTCAGGTATTGTTCTTGTGGGATAAAGAGCAATAGAATCACCCGAATGAATCCCTGCTCTTTCAACATGTTCTGTTATTGCAGGAATTAAAACATTTTCACCATCCGATATTGCATCCAATTCAAGCTCCGTTCCTTCTATGTATTTGTCAATTAAAATAGGATGTTCATCAGAGAACTTGATTGCATTATCAATATAAGAAACAAGCTCTTCTTTATTGTATACAACCTGCATACCTCTTCCGCCTATAACGTACGAGGGACGAACCAAAAGAGGATACCCGAGTTTTAATGCGGCTTCAAGCGCTTCTGACTGTTTTTTTACCGCAAATCCTTTAGGCTGCGGAATATTCAAATCTTTTAAAAGCTGCTCAAAAAGTTTTCTGTCTTCCGCTATATTTATGGATTCTAATGAAGTACCCATAATTTTAACACCTTTTTTATGGAGTTTAGGTGCAAGGTTTATTGCTGTTTGTCCGCCAAATTGCACCATTACACCTTCAGGATTTTCCTTTTCAATTATATTCATTATATTTTCTATATTCATAGGTTCAAAGAACAGTTTATCCGCCACATCAAAATCAGTACTCAAAGTTTCAGGATTTGAGTTTACTATAAGCGACTGATAACCGTTATTTTTAACCTCCCATGCGGCATGAACGGAGCAATAATCGAACTCAATTCCCTGCCCTATTCTTATCGGGCCCGAACCTAAAATCAAAACTTTTTTCACATTATTTTCAGATTGTGTTTCATCTTTTTCATTGTACGTTGAATAATAATAAGGTGTATAAGCTTTAAATTCCGCCGCACACGTATCTACTATTTTAAAAGCGGCAGTTATTGAATTCTCTTTTCTTATCTTTTCGACATCTTCAATTGAACATTGAGAATATTTTGCAATTTCTTCATCTAAAAATCCTTTTTCTTTTGCTTCAAGGCAGAGCTCAGGTGTAAGATGTTCAAACTTCAATTTATTTTCAAAATCTACAAGTGATTTTATTTTATATATAAACCATCTGTCTATCTTTGTAATTTTATTTATTTCATCTACTGAAATACCACGATTTAGAGCCTCAGCAACTCGAAAAATTCTTCTGTCATCCTGAACGTGCAAAAGCGCTTTTAATTCATCCTCGCTGCATTCGGTATGGAGTCCCTTTAAAAGCCCCGTATCTTTTGATTCTATTGATGCTATAGCTTTTTTAAATGAACTTTCAAATGTTCTGCCTATAGCCATAACCTCTCCGGTTGCTTTCATTTTTGTTCCTAAAATCCTATCACCGTGTTTAAATTTATCAAACGGCCATTTGGGAATTTTAGTTACAATATAGTCAAGTGCCGGTTCAAAAGCGGCAACTGTTTTCTTTGTTATAGAATTTGGAATTTCATGCAGATTATAGCCTACGGCTATTTTTGTCGTTATTTTGGCAATAGGATAGCCGGTTGCCTTTGATGCCAATGCCGAAGAACGGCTTACCCTAGGGTTCACTTCAATAACATAATATTGATTACTTACGGTATCAAGTGCAAATTGTACATTACAGCCGCCTTCTATTTCCAATGCTCTTATAATTTTTAATGCGGCACTTCTCAGCATTTGACATTCTTTATTAGTCAAAGTTTGAGTCGGAGCGACAACGAAACTGTCGCCTGTGTGAATACCGATAGGGTCAATATTTTCCATATTGCATATTGCAATACTTGTGTTATTTGCATCTCTTATAACTTCATATTCTATTTCTTTATAACCCGCAATACTTTTTTCAACAAGAACTTGAGAAATAGGACTTAAAGATAACCCTGTATATACTATTTCTTCATATTCACTGTAATTTGTGGCTATTCCGCCGCCAGTTCCTCCTAATGTATAAGCAGGACGTACTATTATAGGGAATCCTATTTTTTGTGCAAATTTCTTTGCATCTTCAAAACTTGAAACAATATCACTTTCGGGTATGGGTTCATTAATTTCAAGCATTAGATTTTTAAATAATTCTCTGTCCTCCGCTTTTTTTATGGATTCAATTTTTGTACCCAACAGTTCAGTGTTATATTTTTCAAGTACGCCCGACTCATATAATTTTACGGCAAGATTTAAACCTGTTTGACCGCCAAGCGTTGCTATAATTCCGTTTGGTCTTTCTTTATCAATTATGTATGTTAAAGAATCAACCGTTAAGGGTTCTATATATACCTTGTCCGCAATATTTTCATCGGTCATTATTGTTGCAGGATTTGAATTTACAAGAATTACTTCTATATTCTCTTCTCTAAGCGCCCTGCATGCCTGAACTCCGGCATAATCAAATTCTGCTGCCTGACCTATAACTATCGGGCCCGAGCCTATAACTAATACTTTTTTTATATTTTTATTAAGCGGCATATTGTTTTCTCTTTCTTTTTTTATTAACCATTTCTTTTGTTACCGATTTAGCCGGCATATTATACTGTAAGCAGCCTGCTGTTTTCAATTTCCTCAATCCAGGCAGTTATTATCTTATTTGCATCGTAAGGACCTGCTGTTAGTTCCGGATGAAATTGTACTGTTTTTATATTTAAAGCTTCGCAGGTCATTCCTTCTATCGTATTATCATTGAGATTGATAAATGACGGTTTGACATTTTCGGGCAATGAATCTTCATAAACCGCATAACTGTGGTTTTGTGATGTTATAAATATTTCGTTTGTTTCAAGATTTATAACAGGATGATTCCCGCCTCTGTGGCCGTATTTTAGTTTATACGTTTTGGCTCCTAAAGCCAAAGATATTATTTGATGTCCGAGGCAGATACCAAATAATTTTATTTTACCTATTAATGCTTTTGCCGTTTCAATTGCCTGTTTTGCATCTTCAGGATTCCCGGGTCCGTTTGATATAAGAACTGCATCAAAATCGCCATTTAATATTTCATCAGGCTTTGTATCAGCAGGAAACATTGTTATTGCACAATTTAGGGCTTTAAAATTATCAAAAATACTCTTTTTAATACCCATATCTATTATTGCGAGTTTAACACCCGTGCCGGCAAATTTTTCAACTTTATAAGTCGTTATATCAAGCGTAACGTCTTTACTAATTCTATACTCTTTAATTTTTTGTTTCATTTCGGGAGTAATTTCTTCGGTAGTTAAAGCGCAATTCATTGCACCGTAATTTCTTATTATTTGAGTCAAATACCTTGTATCTACAGATTTCACGGCAATTATATTATTTTGTTTTAAAAATTCTCCCAAAGAAAGGGCGCTTTTATAATGAGATTCATGTTCACAAAGATTTTTAACAACAAAACCTTTTGCATAGATTCTTCCGCTTTCATTATCCTCTTTATTTATCCCGTAATTGCCTATTTCAGGGTAAGTCATAACTATTGTTTGCCCTGCATAAGAAGGGTCTGTTAAAATTTCCTGATATCCGGCCATTGATGTATTAAATACAATTTCACCGTAAGAAGTACCGTTTGCACCGATTGACTCACCTTCAAATATCATGCCGTTTTCAAGGACAAGCCTTGCTTTTGATGAGGCATAGGATTTATTTTGAGTCAAAAGTGCATTTTCTATTTCTTCATAAATCATTTGTATTGCTTTAACTCTGTCAGGCGCAGAAGTAACAGCTCTTCCTATTACTAAATAATCCGCACCTTCATTTATTGCTAAACTCGGAGTTGCAAGTCTTTTTTGGTCATTTTTGTTAGACCAATCGGGTCTTATTCCGGGGCAAAGCACTTTAAAGTCTTTTCCGCAGACCTGTTTAATTTTTCTTGCTTCCCAAACACTCGCTACAACACCGTCTAAACCTGCTCTTTTTGCTGATAATGCAAGATTTAAAGCATATTCTTGAGGTTTATACGGTATTTTTAATTCATTTTGGAGGCAATCTTCACTTATGCTGGTTAAAACGGTAACTCCAAGAATAGTTGGTGTTTCTTTTCCGAGTTCTTGCGCAGTTCTTTTTGCTGCTTGAGCTGCACATCTCATCATTTCTTCCCCGCCTGTTGTATGAAGATTAAAAAATGAAGCACCGTTTCTTACTATGTTTTCCGACGCTTTAGCTACGGTATTGGGAATATCATGCAGTTTTACGTCAAAAAAGAACTTTATATTCTGTTCTTTCATAAAGTTGAATATTTCATATCCGTTGCCGGTATACATTTGAAGTCCGACTTTAAAGACTCCTACGTAATCCTTAAGCTCTGTTATAAGTGCTTTTGCTTCCTGCGGAGTATCAACATCTAGTGCAAGAACTATTTTTTCCTTTATTTCCGGTCTAATCTGCATTGTATATTTTTCCTTTTATTATTGTATTTTTTACTTTCCCTTTAAGTTTTAATCCGTCAAACGGTGAAATTCGGCATTTGGATTTAAACTTTGATGAATCAACAACCCATTCTTCATTCAAATCAAATATGGTAAGATTTGCTTCAATCCCACATTCAATTTTACCCTGATTTTCAAGTCCAAGTATTGATGCCGGGACAGAAGTTAATTTTTTAACGGCTTCTATAAGATTAAGCTTATGATTATGAACAAGATAAGTCATTGTTAAGCCAAGAGCCGTTTCAAACCCTGCAATCCCCATAGGAGCAATTTGAATCGGAGATGTTTTTTCTTCTATAGTATGAGGAGCATGGTCTGTTGCAATAACATCTATAGTACCGTCTTGAAGCCCTTCTATTATTGCTTTAAGGTCTGATTTTGTTCTGAGAGGCGGATTCACTTTATATTTTGCTTCATAATCTTTTATATCATCCTCTGTTAGACTGAAATAATGCGGAGCCGTTTCCGCCGTTATAAGAAGTCCTTCTTTTTTTGCCTGTCTTATAAGCTCAACGGAACGCTTTGTTGAAATATGAGCAAAATGATATCTTCCGTTTACGCTTCTCACAATTTCAAGCTCTCTTGCAACGGCCAAAGACTCTGTTATATTTGGAATACCTTTTAACCCCAGTTTTTCAGAAACTCTGCCTTCATTTATTACTCCTCCATACGCGAGCGAAGAATCCTCAGAATGTGAAATTATAATTTTACCTAACGAATTAATATATTTAAGAGCTTCTCTTAACAGCCGCATATTTTCAACAGGTTTTCCGTCATCCGAGAAAGCGGCGGCGCCAAGTTCGATTAATTGTGAAACATTAACAAGCTTTTCGCTTTCCAAACCTTTTGTTACCGCACATATCGGGTAAAAGCCTATCTCTGCAGTTTCTTTTGCTTTTGCAATCATATACATAAGCGTTTGGGCATTATCATTGAACGGTTTTGTATTCGCCATCGGGCATATTGCGCTATACCCGCCCTGAATTGCAGATTCTATTCCGGTTTTTATTGTTTCTTTTGCCTCATAACCCGGTTCTCTTAAATGGCAGTGCATATCAACAAATCCCGGAGTTACAATTTTACCCGTTAAATCATAAACTTGTTCAACTTTTTCAGGTGTGATATTTTGACTGATTTCTTTTATAACTCCGTTTTCAATCCTTATATCCGACATTCCTTCAATGTTTCTTGCGGGATTTATTATTTTTCCATTCTTAAGAAGCATAACCGCCTCCTTTTAAAATTGTATTTAATACTGCCATTCTCACATATACTCCATTTTGAGCCTGCTTTAAAATAGTGTTTCCCAAAGTATTATCTAAAAGCTCCGATGACACTTCTATATTCCTGTTTGCAGGCCCGGGATGCATTAAAATAACATCTTTTGAGGCATATTGTTTTAAAAGCTTGGTATCTATCTCATAAAGCCTTTTATATTCGGAAGAATCAGGATATCCTTCTTTTTCGTGGCGCTCATTTTGTACTCTAAGCGCCATTACTACATCAGCGCCTTCAATTGCCTCTTTTATATTCTGATGATATTTTACATTAAATGACTCAAAATTTTTAAAGTTCATATAAGATGGAGCACAAACATGAATATCCGCATTAAACTTTGTTAAAAGTGCAATATTTGATTTTGCGACTCGGCTATGCGATATATCACCCACTATTACTATTTTTTTATTTTCAACGGTATTTATTTTTTCAAGCATAGTATAGAAATCCAAAAGAGCCTGAGTCGGGTGAGCGTGCGTACCGTCGCCGCCATTTACAAAGCTTACGGGATATTTTACAGACTTCATAACGTTATTTATAAGCCCCGAGTATGAATGTCTTATAACAACAGCATTAACTCCTAAAAAATATAAGTTTTCTATAGTATCTTTAAGACTTTCGCCTTTAGATATTGAAGAATGTTCGGTATCAAAATTTATTATATTCATTTTGAGTTTCTGAGCGGCTATTTCAAAACTGCATCTTGTTCTTGTTGAATTTTCATAAAACATTAAAGCAACTGTTTTAGTTGAAACGTCAGAAACTTTTGTACCTGCTTTGAACTCTCTTGCCGTTGCAATGATATTCAAAATGTCTTCTTTTGAAATATTTTCAATATCCGTTAAATGTTTCATTACACTTTTGCCTTTTCTTCGCTTCTGCTGCCCGGTTTTACAAGAGGAATCCCCTCTTTACAAAGAGGACAGTTTTGAGGCTCATAAACAACCGGGTCAATTTGTAATAAAGATTTTATGTTATAACCGGTTAAACCCTTAGTTCTGTCGACTATACATCCGACTGCGGCAATTTGAGGCTCAAAATCTTTTATTGCTTCAATTGTTTCTTTTATTGTTCTTGCCGTTGTAATTACATCCTCTATAATAACAACTCTTTCGCCTTTCTGAAGTGTATATCCCCTTCTTAATTGCATTAGGCCGTCTTTTCTCTCGACAAAAAGGTTTCTTTTTTTGGCATTTTTTGCCGTTTCATATCCTATAATAACCGCGCCTATTGCAGGAGAAATTATGGTATCAAACTCTATATCGGAAAGTTTTTCGGCAAGTTTTTTGCCCAGTTTCTCCGTAATATCAGGATACTGATACAATTTTGCACATTGAAAATATATATTAGAATGCAGACCCGAAGTAAGACAAAAATGTCCGTGAAGTACTCCCTGCGCCTGTTCCAGTAAATTTAAAATTTCATTTGTCATATTTTATGCCCTCAACTCTTTTTTTAATTCGTCTAAATTTTTAAATCCGCTTTTTTTAATATAATCGGAAAGTTCAACAACCAGCTGTTGTGCTATTTCAGGATGAGTAAAATTTGCAGTCCCTATTTGAACGGCTTCCGCTCCGGCAGCAAAAAATTCTAAAACATCTTCTAAAGTTTCTATTCCGCCTATTCCTATAACCGGGATATTCACGGCTGATTTTATCCTCATAACCGCACTTATTGCAGCGGGTTTAATACCTGCCCCCGAATAACCGCCCTGTACAACCGTTTTTTTAAATTTGCCGTTTATAAATTCAATTTTTATTGAAGCACCTTTTAAAGTATTTATGGCACTTATTGCATCAGCACCGGCTCTTTCAGCCGCACTTGCCGTTTTTTCTATTGAAGTTACATTCGGAGTAAGTTTTACAATTAAAAATCCTCTATATTTTTCTCTTACTTTTGAAACAAGCTCAAAAAGAGCGCTTTCATCCACTCCAAACTCTAAACACCCCGATTTTACATTCGGACAAGAAACATTGAGCTCTATTGCTTTTATTCTATTATCATTGCAAATTTTAGCCAGCTTAACATACTCATCAAGTGTTGCCCCTGCAATATTCATAATATATTCTATATTATTATTTTTTAAAACCGGTATTTTGGATTCCAAAAATTTATCAATACCGACATTCTCAAGCCCGATAGAATTTATCATTCCCGCTTTTGTTTCTATAATTCTTATATGCTTGTTTCCTGCTCTGGGGTTTAATGTTATTGCTTTTGTAACTACCGCTCCCAAATTTGAAACGTCAATAAATTCATTATATTCATCGGCATATCCGTATGTACCTGATGCTGTTAGTATAGGATTTTTTAATATTAATCCGTTTAGGTTTACCTGAGTTATATCCGAAACTACTGCCATACGACTTCACTCCCCTTAAAGACAGGACCGTCTTTACATACAGTCTTATTAATAATTCGGCCGTTTTGTTTTACATCAATTACGCAGCCCCTGCACACACCTATTGCGCAGGCCATAACTTTTTCCATTGCAACCTGTGTTTCGATTCCGTACATTTCACCGAATTGTGCAACTGTTTTCAACACAATAAAAGGTCCGCAGGTATATATAATTTCAGGTTTGTATTCATTTATTAAAATACCCAAATAATTTAATATACTGCCTTTTTCCCCTTCCGAACCATCATCGGTATATATTCTATCAATTTTCATACAGCAAGGAATTTCATCTTTATTCAAAAAACCTGCCGCAAATATATTTTCAATTCCTTTTTCATCTAATTTAGTTTTAAGAAAAGAAACAGGCGCTGTTCCTATTCCCGCCCCTATAAGCAGTGAACGTTTTTCCATAATCTCAAAACCATTGCCCAAAGGACCGGTTACATCTATTAAATCACCTTTTTTTAAAGATTTTATGTACTTTGTTCCTTTTCCTTTTTCCTTAAATAATATGCCTATTTTACCATTATTATTTGAAAAAACACTGAAAGGACGTCTTAATGTAAGTCCTTCACAGTATACAGATATAAATTGCCCGGCTTTAACATTTATAGGATTGTCGGTTTCTATTTCAATGAAGTATGAACTCTTTGCTAATTGTTCAAAATTGCTTACTTTTGCTTTATAAATTTTTTTTATTTTGTCTTTGAGCATTTGTACTCCTTAAAAAAAGAGAGAAAAACAAAAATGCTTTTCTCTCTTTTTAAATTATATGAACTTATTATCAAATTATGCTTCATGTAAATTTCCTTGTTTCCATGTATTATGAAACTAACCTACTATTATGTCAAACAAAAAAGTGAACATTTTTACAATATGAAACCAAATTTGCTATACCTTTTTAGGGAAAATATTTTTGATATTCTATGTAGCCAATTTAACTACAGACAAATATAGCTTGTTGAGTCACAATTGTATTGTTATAAAAAAGTAAAGAGGAGATAATAATATGTATGATAACTATGAAAGAGAAATAAAAAGGATACTTATGAACTGTATAATAAAACTAAGAAAAGTAAACCGGCTTACTCAAAATAATTTTGCAGAATTGATGGATTATTCAAGAGAATATATAGCTAAAAAAGAAGCACAAAAAAGTATTTCTTTGAACTATTTAATAAGAGCAATAAAAGTTTTGGACATAAAATTCTATGAAGTATTAACTAAAAAATACCATAATTAATTCAGTGTCGCCCGCATTGCTTGGTCGCCGGCGACCAAGCAATGAAAGATGCCGGATTAGAGGAAGAGAAGTGAAATTCCAACAAATTTACTTACATTAATAAATTAGTAAGCAGTTCAACAAGTTCCGGGTCCCATTTAGAACCGGATTCTGATTTAATAATTTCAAGAGCTTTTTCTTTTTCAAGTGCATCTCTATAACTTCTCTTTGATGTTAAAGCACTATAGGCATCTGCAAGAGCTATAATTCTTGAACCTAAAGGAATACTATAGCCTTTTAAACCTTCGGGTTCACCGTTTCCATCCCAGCGTTCTTTATGGTAATTAATATAGGGAACAACTTCAGACAGAAAATTAATACTCATTAATATACTTACACCTACATTAGGATGATTTTGCAGTTTTTCCCAATCTTCTTGCGATAATTTTTCTTTTTTATTAAACAATTCTTCAGGTAGTGTTATTTTTCCTATGTTTCTTAGAAGGGCGGCATAATATATTAAATCTTTTGTCTTTTCATTCAAGCCTAAAGCCGTTGACATATCTTTTGCCAAATCGGCAACTTCATGAGAATAGTTATTTTTAAAACTGCTTTTCGCATCAACAGCTTTAGCAAGATTTTCTACAAACCATTGCTGTTCACTGCTTAAATCACCTATTAATGCTGTTAGTTCTGCACGATTATTTTGAAGCTGTGTTATAGTTACGTTATCACCATTAATAAGTTTGTCTGTTTCTTCTGTCAATTTCTTTAAGGACATAGAAGTCGCAAACAGTCTTGCCGTAACACTTAAAAGTTCTTTAAATTCAGGAGAAAGTGTTTTAAGATAATAATTTTCAACTACAATAACTCCGACTTTTTCCATATTATTATACATTGGAACCGCAAAATAATATTTTACGTTTTCTTCATTAAGTTTGTAATTTGGACAAAAATCTTTAATTTTAGTAAAATCTTTTATTTCTGTTTCTTGTTCTAGATTATAAGTATATACAACATAGTTATTTTCTTTTAGCGAGTATCCTATATCAGATTCACTTATATTATCATCAAAATGGACAGAAGAACCCACAAGAAGCAAATCATAATTTTTAGGATTTTGTCCCATAGCATTTTCTTTTGACAAAAATATATGACAAGCATCAATTTCCAACATTTGTTTTATTGTTTTTGCAATTGCATTATATATTATATATTCTTCTTTTCCGCTAAAACCTAGAATTTTAAGAGTATTATCTATAGAATATATAGATATTAATTCTTTAAGTTGTTTTTTAAGACATTCAGATTTATCGACATTTTTTCTGCTAATTTTCTGAATTAATTCATCAGAAATTAAATGTTCGGAAACAAAATCGCCCAAATTTAACGCAAAAATCTCTTCTAAAGGATCTGACTCCAGTGAAATTTTACTTCTTGAAAAGACAGATACATTCTTATTCTCGTTTTTTTCCTCAGTCATTATATCCTACCTGTGTTTAAGACTCTCGTGATTTTACCTATACTAACATTATATTTTAGATTATAATTTTATGCAAAATTATATAATACTCCTATCGGCATATTATAACTTAAACTTTAGCGTTTTTTACAAAATTTCATACTTATGGAGGAAATTTTTTATTTTTAATAAAAAATACTATGTACTGTACTTAAAAAGTAAATTGTGTTACAACTATAATATGGTTGATTAATAAAATAGGAAAATGTAGATGACGGTTGAAAATAAAAGAGTTTATGAACTTGCTAAAGAATATTCAATGTCAAATAAGGATTTTATTGAATATTTGGAGCAAAAATTAGATATAAAAGTTAAATCACATTCAAGTACACTTATGCCATCTCAAGTAGAGAAAATAAAGCAGTCTTTTGAGAAAAAAAAGGAAGACCAGCCTCAAAAGAAACCAAAAGCTTTTATAATTAAAAAGGCAAAAACAACAACTGACACACAAGCTTTGGAACAAGAAAAATCTGAAGATGATGTATCTGATAAAGCAGAAAATAAACAACCGGAACAAACAAATGAATTTAAATCCGATAATCAGCCTAATGAAGAAACTAAACAGCCTCAAATTCCTCAGATTCGTTCGTTATTGGAATACAATAATCGTAATAGTCAAAAAAGACGCCAAGAAATGCTTCAAAATAAACAAAAAGAAGCAGGGCGCAGTGTTGTTAAAAAAGACTCAAAACCAAATCCAAATTACAGACAAAAACCTCAAAACGAAAATCAATTAAAGAATGAATCAAAGGAAAAGCAAGATAAGAAACAAGCTTTTGACAAAAATAAAAATGAAGAAAGAAAACAGGAATCTTCTAAAGAAAAAACAACTCAATTAAATAAAAAACCTATAAGACATCATGTAATTTCTCAGGAAATTTATGAGACAAAATCATCAACAAATCCGGCTTTTAAGAAAAAAGGGCCTAAAGATAAGAAAAAACAGTATAAAAATAAAGACGAAGAGCAAGAATTAATTAGTCTTGAAAAAACAATTTCACAAAAACATAAGAAAAAAACAAAAGATACAAATGAAGAAGCTGTAATAACGCAAGTAGTTATAAATGAACCTATTACAGTCGGTGAGTTGGCGGAAAAAATCAAAAAAACTCCGGCAGAAATTGTCAAATACTTAATGATGCAGGGAATATTATCAACGGTAAATGAAGTTATTTCGGTTGAAACACAGAAGAAAATATGTGAAAGCTTTGGTTTAGAAACTCTTGATGAGGATTTAGATTCATATATTGAACAAGAATTGGAAAAAGAAGCAAAAGAAAAAGCAATAAAAGAAACAGATGAATCATTGCTTGAACATAGAGCGCCGGTTGTAAGTATAATGGGGCATGTAGACCATGGTAAAACTACACTCTTAGATTCAATCAGAGCTTCAAAACATAAGATTGTTGCAACTGAAGTTGGCGGTATAACGCAGTCAATTGGTGCTTATACGGTATACTTAGAGGATAAAGAAGAAAAGAAAATAGTATTTATAGATACTCCGGGGCACGAAGCTTTTACCGAAATGAGAGCAAGAGGTGCAAAAGCTACGGATATAGCAATACTTGTTGTTGCGGCTGATGATGGTATAATGCCTCAGACAATAGAAGCAATTAACCATGCCAAAGCAGCGGAAGTACCTATAATAGTTGCAGTAAACAAAATAGATAAAGCCGGAGCAGACCCGGATAAAATAATGCAGCAGCTTACGGAATATGGTTTAGTTCCCGAAGAATGGGGCGGTGACACAATTTGTGTTAAAGTAAGTGCACTGCAAGGTAAAGGTATTGATGAATTATTGGAATATATTCTGTTGGTTGCCGAAATTCAAAATTTGAGAGCAAATAAATCTGCAATGGCTTCAGGTGTTATTATTGAAGCAAAACTTGACAAGGGTAAAGGTCCTGTTGCAACAATGCTTGTACAAAACGGAACACTTCATACCGGTGATTGTTTTGTAGCCGGAAGTGTATGCGGGAAAGTAAGAGCGTTATTATCGGATTCAGGTGAAAGAATAAAAGAAGCCGGACCTTCAACTCCTGTTGAAATTTTAGGTTTAACTGAAGTTCCGCAGGCCGGTGATACATTTGAAGCTGTCGAAAATGAAAAGGTTATGAGAGCTATTTGTCAAGAAAGAAAAGAAAAAGAAAGAAATACAAAACTTGAAAGCATGAAACCTGCTCACATAAGAAATGAACAAGTGGGCAATAGCGATGATAATATAAAACATTTAAATTTAATAATAAAAGCAAATACTCACGGTGCTGCTGAGGCTGTTTCTCAAGGTGTATCCCAGCTTGAATCAAAAGAAATTATCACTAAAATAATACACGTAGGTGTAGGTGATATTTCTGAGGCTGATGTAATGCTTGCCAGTGCAAGTAATGCAATAATACTTGGTTTTACAGTCAAAGAAGATATTAATGCACAGCTTGCAGCCGAAAGAGAAGGTGTGACAATTAAGAAATACAATATTATTTATCAGGTGCTTGAAGACCTTGAACAAACAATGCTAAACTTATTAAAGCCTGAAATAAAAGAAGTTGCATTGGGTCAAGCTGAAGTAAGGCAGGTGTTTACAATAGGTAAAACTACTAAAATTGCGGGCTGTTACGTAACTGAAGGTAAAATTGCAAGGAACAAAACGGCTGTTGTTACAAGAAACGGAGCAGAAATTTTTAAAGGTCAAATTGCACAATTGAAAAGATTCAAAGATGATGTTAAAGAAGTGGCACAGGGCTTTGAATGCGGTGTATCTTTCGATAAGTTTAATGACTTAGAAGAAGGTGACATTATAAAAGTATTTACTACGGAAGAAATAGAACGCCAGGTATTAGTTTAGGAGATATTTATGTCTTTAAGAAACGAAAGAGTCAGAAAAACTTTAATGAAAGAAATTGCCGATATTATACAAAAGCAGTTGAAAGATTCACGAATTCAGGGCATTGTTTCAATTACCGATATAGAAATATCTCATGATAATTCTTATGCAAAGGTTTATTATTCTGTTTTTGCTTCAGAAGAAGAAAAGAAAACAACAATTCAGGCAATTACGGATAATACTCCGAAAATCAGATATGAAGTCGGTAAAAAAATCAGATTAAGATTGACTCCGGAGTTAAGATTTATACCGGATGATTCTCTTGAACGCGGTTCAAATGTTACGGAAATTATAAATAAAATTTCACGAGGCGAGATTTAAACTTGATGTTTGGCTTTTTGAATATCAATAAACCAAAGGGAATAACTTCTCACAAAGTAATATCAATATTAAGAAAAATTACAGGGATAAAACAAATAGGTCATGCCGGTACTTTAGACCCTATTGCGCAAGGTGTTCTGCCTATCGCAATCGGTAAAGCTTCAAAACTTATAGATTACATGCCTCAAGATAAAGAATACCATGCATCAATGTATTTGGGTTTTATATCCGATACTTTTGATACGGAAGGAAAAGTTGAGAAAACAAACTCCAAAAAAATTACCATTGAAGAAATAGAAAAGGCGTTAAATAATTTTAGGGGCAATATAAGCCAAATTCCGCCCGCTTTTTCTGCCGTACATTATAACGGCAAACGGCTTTATGAGCTTGCAAGAAAAGGTAACATTCCTAATGATATTCAAAAAAGAGATATCACTGTTTATAAGAATGATATAATTTCATTTGATTATGATAAACAAATTTTAAAACTTGATATAGCCTGTTCAAAAGGGACATACATAAGAACAATTGTAAACGATTTAGGCACTGTTTTAGGTTCGGGCGCCGTTATGTTTGAACTTATAAGAACAAATTCATCAGGCATGGATTTAGAAAATTCTTTTATATTAATTGAAAATACTCACCTTGATGATGTTAAAGTAAAACTCATAAATCCTATTGAAGTTTTGCAAATGAATAGTTTGGAAGTAAATGACGGTGAATATAAAAAACTTTTAAACGGTAATAAATTTGAAAACCGCAGCAAATTTAACGGTGAGTTGTTATTAACCAAAAAAAATAATATTATATCAATAGCTTATGCGGATAAGGAGTTCATTCAACCGAGGAAAGTATTATTATGAAAATGTTTGTGATTCTATTTTTATTATTTATGTCTGTAAGTTCTTGTTTCGCTCAAGATTACAATATTCAATGTCCCAGAGAATCACTAAGTTCTATAGAGGGTGAGAGTATTATAAAAAAAGTAACCGGTTTAAGTTTTACTTCCAAAAAAATTGCGGAAATAATAATTCAATCGGAATTAAACAGGGCATTAAGCAGCGGGTTTAAAGCGGATTTAGAAATTTTTAATATAAAAAGGCTAAAACAAGGAGAATTTAAAAGTTTAACAATAGAAAATGAGCAAATAAAATATAGAGCACTTTCATTGTCCGATTTTAGTGCTCAAACTCTATGCCCCTTCAACAGTGTGATATATCAAAATAAAAGAATATACTACAGCCACGATATTCCTTTTAAGTTTTCAGCAGTTATAACTAACGAAGATATACAACATACTCTTATGTCGGATGAATTCCAAAAAGAATTAAATAAAGTGAATCAAATACAAGGATTTGAAATAAGTACACCTTTAGTAGAGATAAAAGATAATTACATATATTTTTCACTTCCGGTTAAAACTTTTTTGTCTAAAAATCCGTTTCATATAAGACTAAAAGCAGATTTAGAAGTTGAAAATAATAAACTTGTGTTAAAAAATATCAAATTTATTTCAAGAAGTAATATAATAAATATAAGCATGCTCTCATCCTTAATAAATTGTTTAAATCCGCTGGCTTATGAATTTAATACTTTCAGCAGTAAATATTTTAAAATGGATTTGACAAATGCTAAAATAATTGATAACAAAATAAAGGCAAACGGAATATTTATTATTAACAGGAATTTAAACAGTAAATGAGTAATTTTTCTAAAATAGTTATAATTATACTTTTGGTACTTTCTTTTTTCTTTATAAAAGAAAAATACGGAAATAATATAAATAATATTTTTTCAGGTTTAAAAAATATAAAGCATACAGAAGTTACAGTAAAAGATAGCGAAAAAGAAGTAGTAAAACAACCCGTAGAAGTGATATCGGGTAAAAAGCCGGTTGAAAGTAAAGAAAAAGAATATGTTTCAATATACTTTTTGGCTTTAGATTCAAATGATAACGGTATTTATAAAAAAGTACAAAGAGAAGTTCCAAAAGGTGAAAATAAGTTTGAGTTTGTAATAAAAGAACTTTTAAAAGGACCTAATTTAGTTGAAAAATCACTCGGTGCATACAGTGAAATACCTGCAAGTACAAAACTATTGGGAATAAAACAGACAGGTAATAAAATAATAATAGATTTTAGTTCGGATTTTCAATACGGCGGTGGAACAGATAGCATTTATTCCAGGATGATGCAATTAATAAAAACTTCACTTGCTAATACCGAAAATAAAAAAATCTACTTGTATTTGGACGGTAAACAGGTTAATTTTATTGGAGGAGAAGGAATAATGATAACCCAGCCGTTAAATGAAAAATCTCTTGAGGTTTAAAAAAAGTAAAATTTGCATTTTTTGTTAAAAGCCCCCTTTTAAGACAAAAAGCATTAAAAATAAGAAGATGTGCATTAAAAAATTAACAATTTTGTTAAATTTTTAATGCAATTCTTGTTAAAATCGATTTTTTTACTTGTTATTTTTTCGATATGTATTATAATAAAATTTATGCAGAAAAAAGAAAGGTTTTTACATGGCAGAAAAACAAAATTACACTCCGGAAGATATCAAAAAGATTGTAAAAGAAAAGAAAGTGGAATTTATTAAATTACAATTTTGTGATATAAACGGTCAGGTAAAGAACATGTCTTTACCAAATTCACAGCTGGATAAAATACTTAACAATGAATGTATGCTTGACGGCTCATCAATCAAAGGTTTCAGAAATATTGAAACCTCAGATATGTATTTTTATCCTGATTTATCAACTTTTACTTTGTTACCTTTCAGAGAAGATAAAGTATCAGGTACAAATGTAGCAAGAATTATATGTGATATTCATAATCCGGATGGCACACCTTTTGAAGGATGTCCGAGAGCAAACTTAAAAAGAGTTATAAAAAAAGCTAAAGATTTGGGCTTTGAAATGAATGTCGGTCCTGAATGCGAATTCTTTCTTTTTAAAAAAGATGAAGAAGGTCATCCGACAACAAAAACTCATGACAGAGCAGGATACTATGATACAGCGCCTGACGATATGGGTGAAAATATCAGAAAACAAATTGTAAGAACAATCAGTTCAATGGGTTTTGAAGTTGAAGCAAGCCATCATGAAGTAGCTCAGGGGCAGCATGAAATAGATTTTAAGTATGAAGATGCACTAACCAGCGCAGATAATATTATTACTTTTCGTTATGCAGTTAAAGCTATTGCAAATCTTAACGGAATACACGCAACATTTATGCCAAAACCAATTTACGGTATCAATGGTTCAGGCATGCACTGTAACTTATCATTGTTTAAAAATGGAAAGAATACATTTTTTGATGCAAAAAGACCTCATCAATTATCAGAAACAGCTTTATATGCAATAGGCGGATTATTAGACCATGTAAGAAGTTTTACCGCAATAACAAATCCGACTGTAAACAGCTATAAAAGATTAGTTCCCGGCTATGAAGCGCCTGTTTATTTGGCATGGTCTTTAGCAAACCGTTCGGCTTTAATAAGAGTACCGGCTAAAAGAGGAAATGCAACAAGGGTTGAACTTCGTTCTCCCGATCCTTCTTGTAACCCTTATTTGGCAATGGCTGTTATTCTTGAGTCAATTTTAGACGGAGTACAAAAGAAAACAAAACCGCCGTTAGATATTGATAAAAATATCTTTAAAATGGATGATAAAGAACGTAAACGCGCTAAAATTGAAACACTGCCGGGCAGTTTGTATGAAGCTTTGTTATTAATGAAGAAAAGTGCAATTGTAAAATCGGCATTGGGTGAACATATTTTTAAAGAATTTATGTCATCTAAACTTATAGAATGGGACGGATACAGAACTGCTGTTTCGCCTTATGAGCTGGATTTATATCTCGAAAGATACTAATTCCTTTTTGTTTTTAATATACAAATTAAAACTACCGGTTTTACCGGTAGTTTTAATTTAAGCCCTCTGCCGGTTCAGGTTGAAAAGGTACTCTAAATGAGTATGTCCGGGCATAAGCTCCGTTATTTATTTTTTTTATTACTAACTAATTTAATCCTTTATTTTTTAGAAAATTAATCATTGTATCAAATTCTCCGAAATCAATATTTAATTGTTTTGCTAAAGGGAGATTCATAACAACCTTATTACTTAATCTGAAAATTCGAGGAAATACTTTCATATTGTTTTTTTCTACCAGTTCACTGGATAAATGATTTTTTTCTTTATCATATATTTGTGAATAATTTAATCCGAGCGTGGCACAAAAAGGAAAAGTCGGGTTGCCTTTTGCATCCTCGGTCAAAACTCCGAAAGCTCTGCATACAATGGGCCTGTTTTCATATATTGAGCATCTTTTTTCAATAAGAAAAGGACAAACATACATAGATTCTTTATTTTCTTTTATTAACGTATTTGTGTTTTCTTTAATTTTAGATTTAATTTCAGAATCCAATTTATCATAACCAATCATCATATAATTATATTCAAGTGCTGATATAGGATAATCGCCGCGTTCACAGCATAGAGAACAGCCTTCTTTACAACAAATATATTCTTTTTGATTTTCGAATATTTTTGCCAAATCTCCGTCTATTGATTTTAAAAACTTTTCATAATTTTCCATATAAGTCAATTTTATCATACTTTATGAAAATGAATCAAAATTAAAAGCATTTTCTTTTTCCGTTCCAACTTAAACCCGAACAATGTAAATAATCCATATTATCATTTTCCAAAATCCAGGCGGTGCATGCTGAACCATTAGCTCCTCCGTCCCAATAATCATTTGTTCTGCTTATATTACACATTCTTCCAAAAGTATAATACGGTTCTGTTTTATTTCCCCATCCTTCTATTTTGTCTTTATGAATTTTAAACCCGAACACATCTCTGCCAAGTGCATTGGGCCCTTTCTCTCCATTTATATCGACATATATAGGACATGAGAATTTTTCAATATAATTTACATCCCAAGATGAATACAATATACAGTTAGAATATGCTGGAATTTTTATAATAAATCCGTTTGATAACAAAAGAGAATTCATTTTTGATGTTTTATTAATCGTATTTTCCTGCATATTTAATGTGTAAGGGATATTATCACTATAATCTAATACTTTTTTTGACACGTTGAGATATGTTGATATTTCATCCGTAATACATTTTGCATAACCTCCGGAAGTTTGGTTGTAGCATGTCCATGATGATAAATCACCTCCGTTTTCGCTGCAGGCCATTTTATATGCCTGTGATAACAATGAATATGCACTTTTAACTTTTGTAATTGTTTCTCTTTCTTTGTAAAATCCTATAATAGAAGGAACAGTCAGTGCCGCAACAATTCCTGTTATTGTAAGAGTTATTAAAATTTCAGAAAGAGTAAAGTTTTTTGGCATATATTTTTCTCCGTTTCTTATAGTATAGCTGTAAAATATAATAGCTATAACCCGCATGATAACATGACTATATACTATTTACAACTATCGGATAGTTTAAATTTTTTAAAGAATTAATTTAAACTTTACCTATGGGGAAAAAAGTTTATAAATATGATAAAGTTCTTTGTCGTAAATTCGGGAAAAAAATTCAATTACGCAGGCTCGAACTTGATATGACCCAAGAAGAACTTGCTTTCTGCGCCAATATCTCGCCAAGTTATATGAGTGCAATTGAAAGAGGTATTACGGATACAACTATATCAACAGCTAAACGTTTGGCAAAAGCATTGAAAATAGACCTAGTTGATATGTTTAATCTTTAACTTTAACAAAAAATATTAAAGTAATGAATAATTAATTAATCATAATTTTCTTTTAGAAAATTTAATAAAATTTCAAGTGCCCGCTGCGAAAAAGCGTACTTCATAAATCTTCTGCTTAAATTTGTATCTGCTTCATATTTATATGTTTTTTGCTTTTCTTTACTTCCTGCTGTTATATATACAAGCCCCAAAGGTTTTTCTCCGCTTCCTCCTGTAGGACCTGCAATCCCTGTTGTTGAAACTGCTATATCGCAATTATATTTTTTTAATAATCCCTTTGTCATCTCAAGCGAAACTTCATAGCTTACTACTCCGTTTTCAATAATACTTTTACGATTAACACCTAAAATTCTTTCCTTTGCATCATTAGCATAAGTTGTAAAATTCTGAAAAGTATAATTACTTGAACCCGCAATATCCGTTAATCTGGAGCTTAAAAGTCCTCCTGTACAAGATTCCGCCATACAAAGCTTAAGATTATTCTTTATCAAAATATCAGCTATTTGTTTTTCTTTTGACAAGCTTACTATAGGAATAAAATTATTTACCAAAAATTTTAAATTAGCAAAAACATTCTTAATTTTCATAATTAAAATACCGGCATATCCAAAGGCTTTAAAAGTTGTACCTGAATAATATCACCCTGGTTAAGATTAATATCAGGACCTTTTCTGAATATATTTACAACAGAATCACCCAAGAAATAAATACCTGCAACCGGAGCACTAACAACTGCAGTTAATGGAGCCATTACATATTTTGGTGAACCGTTTAGCATGTCTTCTCCTGTTTCCCATGCCCATGTTGTTGATTTAGTTACAATATTCTTTGTTCTTTTTGCGGTTTTTTCAAGCGCACTGCCATAATTGGTATTAGAACTTAAAGCACCGTCATAAGTTATATTCTTGTTATTACAGATTCCTGCATAAAAAGAAACCTGCTTTCCTGTTGCACTTACAATGTGGTCAAGATATAAACGAACAAGGCCACCTTTATATAACATTTTAGGTTCCTGAACTTCTTCTAATGAGCCTCTTACAACACTTCCCTGCGGTATTACCACCATATCATCAACTTTTACATTATCAACGACCATTAAATCGAAACTATCACCCAATTGCTGCATTGATGAGTTTATCGGGTCCAATAATTTTAATGTTATAACAGTTCCCTCGGGAACTCTTTTGGTCTTTACATTAGCATTAATTTGTTTGCTAACCTGTGCATAAGATTCTTGTGTAAAAGTAATAAATATTGCCATTAATATAATAAGTACTGAAATTATTTTTTTCATTTTATACATCCTCAATTTAAGTCTGCAACTGATATTTTACCGAATTTTGCGGATAAGTCATCAATATGATGGATAATATACATAAAAGGCTCGGCATCTTTTTCGTCTAAATCAATAAGTGCACCCCAATCAGTTCTGCCGTGGTGGGCTGCAATCATTTTGGCTATATCTTTGTAGCCGTTATTCATACAAATTGAAAATCCCCATTGAGAATGTGTTCTCCAATCTCTGCGAAAATCCTCATCATATTCTATTAATCCGGTTTCAGTATCAACTTTGTATTCAAATATTTTGCCGAAATCGTGTAAAATACAAGCAGCATATACAGTTTCAGGGTCTAACTTGTTGTTACATTTTTCAAGCACATTTTTTGCAATATCAAGGCATTCATAGGTATGCTGCAAAAGACCGCCTATATAGTTATGGTGCATTAATTTAGCTGCGGGCATGATTTTAAAGGCTTGTTCATGTTCAAATAGCAATGATATAACAAATTGGGCAAGATTCACATTTTTAAAATTATTCAAAACCTCAATTATTTTGGCAAACAGTTCTTCTCTTTGGTTTTCATCAAGCCCGAGTTTTGCTTCTTTTATGAGTACTATATCCGATATCAAACAATTATTATACTTCTCATTATAAGTACCGGCTTTAATTTTAATATGGTTTCCCGTTCTAAACAATTTGGAATCCATTCTGTTTAGGGTTTCTTCCCATAAGATGCAATTTAAAACGGAAGAATCATCAAGATTTTTAACTTGAAGTTTTCCCATCTTAGAGCCTGCTTTGGTATCCCCTATTGCAAATGTTATTATCTCGTATGTAGCATTTAAATCAAGCATTATTTTTTCCCGAATATGTTTTCTTTTATTATACAACAAATTTATAAATCTGTTTTAATACAGTAGTTAATATAAAGTTTTGTCCAAAGCTTTGAAAAAGGCCGGCAAATTGACAAATCTTCAAATTCCATAATCCTTTTATCTTTGCAAACAAACGAAAGTGAATTTCCTTTTTTCCCTGCAATTGTTCCAGGTGGCTTTTCAGATTGTTGGTCTGTTAGTTTGTATTGTTTAAAAGAAAAAAACTCGTTTTTATGATTAATAAAGCATTTAAGCCATGGGGTTAATGCTCTTATTCTTCTGTCAATTTGGGTGGAAGTTTCATTTTTAAAATCAAGTATGGATTCGGCAAGAGTTATTTGTTTTTGGTACGTCGCAAGATTTTCCTGCTGTGGTATTGAGTTTCTTATTTCATCTGCTAAATTATCTAAAAGCTCTGCAATATTATTTTTAACAACATTTGTACATTTGAACCTCAGACTTTTTCCCGTTTCATCGGAACTTATAGGTATTTCAATTTGTTTTAAAATATTTCCTGCATCGTACTTTTCTGTCATTAAATGAAAAGTTACCCCTGTTTTGTCTGCACCGTTTAATATTGTTCTGAAATAAGGATTCGGGCCCCGGTATTCAGGTAAAAGAGAAGGATGTACATTAATACAGGCAATATTTGGCGCATTAATTGTTTTAAGTGAAAATTTTTCGCTCCAGGAACCTACAATTATAACATCAGCTTTCAGACGCTTTATTTCTTTTATAAATTTTTTTGAATTAACACTCGGTGCTATAATATCATAAATATACAGATTTTTTACAAGATGAAAATCTCCGGACGGCAATGTATAATCATAAAATAGCCTTTTTAGTCTGTTATATAATACATTTTCATGCCTGAAAACCCCCGTTAAATCATGTTTTGATTCCATAATCCCGGCTACAAGAGCCTCAAGCATTTCTCCATATCCGACAATAACTACTCTCATATACTAAATCATATAAAAACTTTTATAAAAAAGCAAAATATTAAAATTTAAAAAACATTATGATATATATAAAAAGAGGGCTAAAGCCCTCTTTATCATTCTTCTTCTACAGTTAGAAGATCTTGCATTGCTTCTTCAACTGCTTCTTTCAAAGTTAAAAGATTATCGGGAGAAACCGTTACGCCTTTTTTTGTCGGCAGCCAATTCGCTCCGTCATCGGTTGTATAATATATTCTTAAATCAAGATATCTTTTATCTTTATAAGAATTAATGCTTATTTGAAGCTGTTCCGTTGCTGTTCTCGGAATTGTTGCAAGTATTTTCGGTTCTTCTGCCATTTTCATATCTCCTTATATACCTAATGTTGTTTTATAATCGGGAATTTCAAAACTCCTCGTATCTGCGTCTTTATCTGTAAATTGTAAATATTTTTCCATAGATTTTTCTTTTGCATTATTGTAATAGTCTTTAGGAATTATTTCAAGATATTCCTTATTCAAATCACCTGAATAATTACCTAAAATACGGGCAAATTCTGAAATATTTTCTTTATCACTTCCTGCACCGTATGCTTTAGTTTTTGCATCAGTTCCTGAGGGTCTTATTTCTATAAATTTATCCGTAAACTGCAAAAAAGTTCCGTCACCGACAAATTTAATGTCTTTAAGATTATCAAAATTCAGTGTTTTAAATGTAGATTTTAGTATTGATTTAACTTGTTCAAGATTTATTATACCCTCATATTCAGCCAAAGCCATTGTAAGATAGAATAAATCATTTTTTGTCCTTAGTGCTTCGCCGTCTTTTTTTGCTTGCGTAAGTTTTACAATATCAGGTTCCGATTCATTGTAATAAGCAATATCTTCTCTTATATCATATTTGGCAATAATTTTATTTGAAATAAATATTTCTTTTAAAGCTTGAGAGAGAGTTTTATTTTCTTTTTCAAGTTTTGCCGCAAGAGCGGAAGCTATAATTATTGCTTCAGAAGCGCTTTTTTCTCTCATTGCTATTGCAATTCTTCCCGATTTTGATTTAATCAAATCTTCCGAGCCTATTATCATACCCCCTGATTCTTCACCGCCAAAAAGCATTCTTGGATTTTTGCCCAAATTAATATCATTTCCGAACACATCGGTAATCACAACATCTTTATTAGGGTTATCAATAATCTGTTTTTCGGTTTTTTTCATTATATTAGCTATTTCTTTGAATCCGACAGGAACATTCACTACTTTTACATTATTAAATGCAGCCCATTCATCCCATGATTTTGCACTTGCCGTTGTTTTTATTATAAATCTCGGGTGATTATTCCATCTTTTTGATTCTTTTAATTGTTTTGCCCAAAAATCCATAATCAATAAAAATGATTGGTTTGCACTATAAACACATAAAATCCTGTCACCATCCAAATGTGTATAGCTTATTCCTTCTTCATTCATAAACGGAATGGAAGATTTGTTTTCAATTTGACATACGGTTAATCTGTCATGGTCAGGGTCTGTTATTAATATAACAGTTCCTTCGGGATATGATTTTAATTTTTCATCATAGTGTAAAGTATCTATAACAGGGAAAAATGATGTTCCGTCCTGCTTTTTTGCCACTACTGTTGCATCAACGGAATAATCATAGAAACATTTATTTCCTTTAGGATCGGTATCATACTTTCCTATTCCGTGAAAGAAAGCATCTTCTTCTATATTCATCCAAACAAATTTATCCGATATTTTAAAAGAATCCAAAATTTTGCTCAATGTATTATAGGCGCTTCCTCCAACGTTTTCTATTACTATTTTATTTTTTATTCCGTTAATGAGTTCTATATTTTCTTTATTTGCAACACCATTCTCAAGGTATTCTTTATATAAGTCTATACCGTTATTTATAGTTTCCATAAATGTTTCATTTATTAAATAATCATTGGATTTGGCAATTTTAATTTCATATTTGCCTTCTTGTTCAACTTTTTGGAAGATTTCTTTAATTTTATTTACGAATTCCATCGATTCTTCGGGAAGATACTGGCTCCCTTGAGAATTTAAGTCTTTTGTCGCATTTTTAACACTGATACCATGGCTTGACGTTATATATTCACCCCCGACTAAATCAAGTTTAAAACATAGAAATGAGGCCAACCATATAGGCATTGTTTTCCTTTCATAGGTTGTAAGAGTTTCAATACCTACAGCCGCCTGAACTCTTGCTATTAAATCCAAAAATTTATCCGAATTATATCTTACTTCACGTCCTGCAAGTTTTATTAATTTCTTGCCTTTGTATTTCTCTTTTGCTACAAGTGCTTTTGCATATGTAGCAAGCATTATACCCATAATATTTATAGGGAACCTCACATCATATGGAAACAGAATATTTTGAGGCCCTCTTATACCTGCCGTTGAAACAGCCGCTTCTTTTTCGTAGTTTTTAAGCCATACGTTTAAGTCTAACCCTTCCGGATTTGTTTTTTCATCATAAGGTTGCAAATGTTCCTTTTTTAAAGTAAATGTAAATTCATCTTTATTCTCAATATCAATATACTTGTTGTTTTTAATATAATCGGGAGTATTTTTTTCAACCGATTTAAATAGTTCTTTTTCTAATGTTTCGGGTGTCATTATTCTCTCCAAATAACCTGTAATCATATTTATAATACTAAATACATAAACAGTTAACAAGTAACTGTCTTTTATTAAATTATTTACATTTTTTTTGTATTTGATTGCTTATCCATTTCATAATTATCTCAACAAGATATTTTTGTTTTTCAAGCGACAGATAAGTATTTTTAGGTATTTTATGCCACTTTTCAATACAACTGCGGCAACATGTTGCGGTCGCATGCTGTGCAATAAATACAGGATGTCCTCTTAACGGCGTTTGTTTACCGTCATTCGGAATAATTTCGGGAGCTATTCTGTTTCTTATAAAATCACAGGCATGAGAGTAAATTACATCCATGCCTTTACATTTAATATATTCAAAATCCTTTTCTCCAAGTTTAAATTTACTCCTGAATTTAGATTTTGCCAGTTTATCTAAAATATCCATACAAATAATTATATCAAATATTTTATTTATTCAGTAATTTTGAAAACTCATTTGCCACATCAGGAAATTTTTTACGTCGCGCATAGTCATATTGAGTTTCTTTTGAATTATTCTTTAGAATATAAAAGTTTATCTTTTTTTCATATGGTAAAGTTTCAACTAATTTTAGAAAATCCATTGCCAAATCTTTATTATCCACTGAAAGTGCAGTACAAAATTGAGTAAAACCATAATTATTTTGCGACATAATAAAATTTATTTTAGTATTTTGATCCATATTTTCAACAAAACTTAATAATGTTTTGGCAATTTGTGAATTGTTATGCAAAATTGCATTGTTAAATTGAGTATCACCATACATATCTTTTGACATTACAAATCTTCTCTTTGTATCAGTATCAAAAGTTTTAACATAATTTAGAAAATCACTAGCAGTTTCAGGTTGATAATAATTAAGTGCTTTTGTCAATTGTGTACCACCGTATGCATCTTTTGCCAATATAAATCTTTTTTGTGTAGTTTTGTCTAAAGTTTTTACAAAATCCAAAAACGCTTTGGCTGTTTGTGCATTCTGACCTTCCCTTATCAAATATTCAAATTTTGTTTCACCAAGTTTATTTCTTTTTAAAACAAAACCTTTTTGTGTATTTTCATCTAAAGTTTTTACAAAATCCAAAAATGAATATACAAGTTCGGGGTTTTTAGAAGAAACTGCGTATTCAAATCCGGTTCGGTCACTCAAAGACCGTGCAAAAACAAAATCCCTTTTTGCATCTTTATCTAATGTTGAAACAAAATCCAAAAAATTATCGGCAATTTCAAATTTTTTATTGTTTACTGCTATATTATATAATGTATCACCTTGATAATTCCTATATAGTACAAAGTTATTTTTTTTATCAGAATCATCCGTTTTTTTTACACATTCCAAAATCTCTTTTGCTTTTTTTGGGTTATTGTCTGAAATTGCATTAATAAAGTCACCAGGTAAATTGTTTATATCTTTGTTGCTGTCATTACTTTTAAAACTGACAATATAATTTAAATATTGTTTGTAATTGGGTAAAAAAACAGAATCTGCTGCTTGTTGAACCGGCTTGTTTGATTTATTTGTGTTTTGATAATTATTTTTTGTTGACAAAAATATGTAGTTGCTAAATGATACTTTCATCTCTCTTCTCTTTTTGAACTTAAATAAACATGCTATTTAAATCAAAATTTCTAAAAAATAAATTTGCTATCAGGAATAAATTACATTTATAAAATTTAACAACTTTTTCTACTTTTTTATTTAATTATTTACTATATTTGAATTTTTAAAATATATATGTAATACAACTATAATGAATTAAAAAATTTTGATAAAAAATAAGTCTGCTTATCAGACTTATTTTTTATCAATGGCGGGACCGACGAGGCCGTCTTGACCTGTTCGCGTTAAACGTGCCTACGGTTTTTCTTTTCAGAAACTTCGTT
>CALUTD010000001.1 GCA_944323625.1 Candidatus Gastranaerophilales bacterium | reverse complement strand
CAGGTCGCTCGAACAAAAAGCAAGGCTTTGCCTTGCGGAGTTCTCGCCTCTTTATTCCATAATTTTTGACAAAAAAATAAGTCTGATAAACAGACTTATTTTTTGTAAATGGCGGGACCGACGAGGCCGTCTTGACCTGTTCGCGTTAAACGTGCCTACGGTTTTTCTTTTCAGAAACTTCGTTTCTTCTCAAGAAAAGACCTTCGCACTCTGCTCACAGGTCGCTCGAACAAAAAGCAAGGCTTTGCCTTGCGGAGTTCTCGCCTCTTTATTCCATAATTTTTGACAAAAAAAATAAGTCTGATAAACAGACTTATTTTTTGTAAATGGCGGGACCGACGAGGCTCGAACTCGCGACCTTCTGCGTGACAGGCAGACACTCTAACCAAACTGAGCTACGATCCCATTTGTTATTTAGTTTTCAATTTAGACTGTAGCTCAGTTTGGTATCAAATATATATACCGTTCGCTTTCTAGCTCACTGGGGCTACGATCCCACTGGCATTTATTATAATCAGAACAAAAAAAAATTGCAATATCTTTTATCAACAATATTTTACTAATTATATTTTTGCAATATAATTTACTTATAATTATTAGGAATCAGAGGATATTATGAATAAATATTTATTGGAAATAGGAACGGAAGAACTTGCCTATAAGTTTATACCATCAGCAATGGAGCAGTTAAAAGCCGAATTTACAAAAGAATTGAAAGAAAATGAGATAAAATTTGAAGCTATAAATGTTTATGCCACACCAAGAAGACTTGCCGTTATAATAGAAGGTCTTCCTTTGAAGCAAGAAGATATTCTTAAAACAATAAAAGGTCCTATTTCAAATATTGCTTATGATGAAAATGGAAATTTAACAAAAGCGGCAATAGGTTTTGCTGCTAAAAATAATATATCCCCTGATAAATTGTATAAACAGGATAATTATGTTTGGGCCAAGGTAGAACAAAAAGGAAAAACAACTAAAGAAATTTTACAAAATATTGCACCCGAAATAATTTTAAAATTAAAAGGTACTCATTTTATGAGATGGGCAGATTTGGATATTAAATTTCAACGTCCGATAAGATGGATTGTTTCTCTTTTTAATAATGAAATTGTTGAATTTTCTGTTGCTAATGTAAAAGCTTCAAATATTTCACGCGGACATAGATTTTCTAAAACACAAGTTAAAATTGATAATCCTGATTCTTATCTTAAAACATTAGAATCCGCGAACGTAATTGCGGATGTTGAAAAAAGAAAACAGACCATTGTTAAACTCGCAAAAGAAAAAGCAGCAGAAATAGGGGCAGAAATAGCAATTGATGAATCTCTATTAGATGAAGTTACATTTATAACCGAATGGCCTGTTCCTGTAATATGTTCATTTGAAGAAAAATATCTTGATATTCCTGAAAAAGTTACTGTAACTGTTATGGCCGTTCATCAAAGATATTTCCCGCTTTATAAAGACGGCAAACTTTTAAACAAATTTATTACTATAAGTAATTATGTGGGTAATACTTTTGATAATATTAGAGCCGGTAATGAAAGAGTTGTAAGAGCAAGATTAGAGGATGCCGTATTCTTTGTTTGGGAAGATACTCAAAAACCGCTCATAGACTATGTTGAAGATTTAAAGGGAGTTACATTCCAAAAAGGATTTGGCTCTGTTTATGATAAAACTCAAAGAATAATAAAACTCTCAAAAAATATATCGGAAAAACTTAATATTCCTTTCGATTCAATTGAAAGAACAGCACTTTTATGTAAAGCGGATTTAGTAACAAAGCTTGTATTTGAGTTTACGGAACTTCAAGGATATATAGGAAGCGATTATGCATTAAGATCAGGAGAATCGGAAAAAGTAGCAAAAGGTATTTATGAACATTATCTTCCTTTAAATGCAGATTCTGATATTGCAGAAGGTATTGAAGGGCAAATTGTCGGAATCGCCGATAAAATTGATACAATTGTAACAGTATTTGCAGACGGCAGAAAAATATCAGGCTCAAATGACCCATTAGGTGTTAGACGTGCAACCTTGGGAATATTAAAAACAATACTTCAAACAGGATTGAATATTAATATCTCCGAATTGATTAAACAATCTATAAGTTTAATGCCGGTTAAAATTGATGATGAAACAAAATTATTCAATACAATAAAAGATTTCTTTGAACAAAGATTAATTGTTTTTCTGTCAGATAACTATAAACATGATGTTTTGGAAGCATGTATATCAAATAAAGACGTACTTGGAAATTTAAAGGATTTTATTGACAGATTAAATATAGTTTCGGATTTAGTTAAAAAAGAAAGCTATTCAAAGTTCCACGAAGCAATAAACAGAATTATAAGAATAATAAAGAATGAAAAAGATTTTTCATCAATAAATCCCGATTTATTCAAATTTGAAGAAGAAAAAAATCTTTATTCCTTAGTAAAAAATATTAAAGAAAATGAACTTTCATATTTACAGCTTGAGAATGAATTGGGGAATTTGATTTCTTGTATAACTGAATTCTTCGATAAAGTACTTGTTATGGACAATGATGAAAAAATAAAACAAAATAGAATAAATCTTTTAAATTTAACAAAACAAAAATTTGATAAGATTGCAGATTTTAGTAAAATTGTTTTTTAAAGAAAAAACGGACAGAAATAAAAACTGTCCGTTTTTATTTTATTAATTTTTAACTTTTATAAGTTTATTAAATTCTTCCAAAGAAATATTATCATTTTTATCAATAATTCTTTTTGGCAGATTATCTAAACTTAATATTGACTCATCTACAGAGTTTGTTTTTATTTTACTGACGTTAACATCTATAATAGACATATTATCAAAACTGCCGTCGATTTTTTCAGTGTACATTGTAGAATTTGCATATACCGCAATACCGTATTCATCACTAATACATGCTTCAGTTACATATTTATTTGTAAGTGTTTTAGAACCGTGTTTTTGCACATCATTTATTGTTTCAAAATTGATTAATCTGCATTTAAATCCGTTATAAATTGCATTTTCCATAGTAAATACAGGTTTTGATTTTGGATTATACAAATTACTGTACCAATCAAATATTATTGGCAAGGAACTGCTATCTGCAGTAGCACCTGAAGAAAAAGATTTTGACGTTTTTGAATCTCGGGACTTTATTGTTAACGGTGCTTTTACTGCTATATTTGAATTGCCTTCAAATCCGTAATGATATGTTTCTCCTCCTATATATAAAGTTTTTTTAGGAATAGATTTTATCGTTTCTTTTAATATATCGTTCATCTTATTTGATGTAGAATCAGTATTAAAAAAATTAAAAAACGAACTCATTTTGGGAGAAAGTTGAAAATCCAATAATTCAACTAAATAATCTTTATCTTGTTGATGTGCAACAAATTTTGAATTGCCTACAAATTCAACTAACAAGTTTCCTTTTAGGGAATAAGAATCATTGCTAAGTTGTACTTTTTTCATATCCTGCCAGTATTCTAAAACACTGTTATAATGTTCTTTTATTTTAGGCCGTGGAGGCAGCTGTCTTTTTGGTCGTTCAGATTTTGTATTATTATCAGTTTTGCTTGTTCCTTGTTGAAAAGGCTGCCATTGCATATTTATACACCCCGAAAGTACAACCGGAATTACCATTATTGCAGCTAAACAAAATGACTTTTTTAATATCTCTTTACTTCTCATCTTTTCTGTTTTCTCCAAATATAATAAATAATTCTATAAAAAATTTATTGTATTTGTACAGTATATCATATTTTATATACTGCATAAATACTGCAAATAATATAATTTATATTAAAGACTGTTTATGTACCTTAACAAATATTTGAACTTATTATATATGGATTTTGCCGGCAATTCCGTGTTTTGTTTTCAGGACTTACAGCCCTTTCAACAAAAGCACTCCAGCCGCAGCTCACTCATGCAACTTACAAAAAGCGTTTCTCGCCACTATCATCAAGCTAATAAAAAAGAGTCACGAAAGTGACTCTTTTTTATTAGCGAGAGACGAGGCTCGAACTCGCGACATCTTCCTTGGCAAGGAAGCATTCTACCACTGAATTACTCTCGCATTTCTTATGTATTTTATTATACATAGAGAAACTTTTTTTTCAAGTAGTTATTTTGTACTTTCTCGCATATCTTTTAAACGATCTATAATACTTTTATGTTCAATTATTGTTTCATTACCGTATTCATCATATATTACTGTATTTTGAGCTTGTTGTTTTGACAGTTCGGTAAAATACTCTATTGCACCATCGAACCATTTTGCCTGATACGCTACATACACCAATAACAAGAATATAATAAAATAAACAACCTTTTGCATAATACTAACCTCTCTCTATGAGAATAAGATATATTATTTTTCGGTTTTAGTCAATGTTTTTTCTTTAATCAAAAAAGGTTTTACAAAGTTATAAGTACCTGCTATTGAAAACAAACTTCCAATTATAGTTGCCGTTTTATTTACTGTTTTGTTTTTTATCAATGACCCTATTAATGTCATAGAAGCACCTGTTGTAAAACACAAATATCCTTTAAAAATTGAGCGCGGTACTTCAACTTTGTCATTTATATCTTTAGGGTTAATAACTTTTTCGCTAAATATGTCAAGTATATCTTTTTTTTCTTCAGTAGGTTTTGTCATAGACTTAAGTTTTTCAGTTTTTGTTTGATTATTTATTGGTATACTTTCTTTATCTTGAAAACTATTTATGATATTCATATTTATTCCTCTATCTTATAAAAAAACAAACAAAAAAATTTTTGTTATTTTGATTTTCTGTTTTATAATAAAATAATAAAAAGGATTAATATTTTGCAAATTATAGAAAAAGAACTCAATAATCTTGATAAACATATACTTGATAGTTTGATTGATAACAAAAATCAGATTGCAGATGATATAAGTGATTATTTAAAAGCAAAATCAAAAAGACTTAGGCCGGCTTTTGTATTTTTATTTTCTAAGGCTATGAGTATTGAAGTTGATGAAAAAATATATTCGCTTGCTTGTGCAGTTGAACTTGTTCATAATTCTACTTTGGTTCATGATGATATTATTGATAATGCCGATACTAGAAGAGGTAAAATATCTTTAAATTATAAACTTGGCAATGGGTTAAGCGTACTGGCGGGTGATATACTTCTTGCAATTGCACTTAAACATTTAGTTAACTGTCAGAATTTAGATGCTGTAAAAATCTTTTCTGATGCAATACATGAGATGTGTAAAGGTGAGATTAACCAAAATTTTACAATAGGAAAACTTCCTTCAATGGAGGAATATATTAAAAAATCAGAAAGAAAAACAGCGGAATTGTTCAAAGCGCCTCTTGATTCTTTGTGTAAGATTAAAAATATAAAAGAGGTTGAAAGAATAAACTCTTTTGCAAAAAATTTCGGTATTGCTTTTCAAATAAAAGATGATTTATTAAATATTTTGGAAACCGACAAAACAAAACCCATTATGAGTGATATTCATAACGGTATTTATACTGCACCTGTTTTATATTTAAGCGAAGATGTAAAAAATCTTGAGGAACTTAATGAACTTGATATTATAAAATTAATTCAAGCCGATAAAAAATACGTACAAAGAACGGTAAATTTAATAAAAGAATACGCAGACAGGGCAATTGAATCAATAGATTTCGTAGAAGAAAATGAATATAAAAAGAAAATAGTTACTATAACACAAAATTTATATAAGGCAGGAATCAGTGGATAAGCAGGAAGAAAAAAAATCCAAATTTAAAGCATTTATGAAAGAAACTGTTGAAACAGTTGTATTTGTTATTGTTGCAATAATTTTAATAAGGTTTTTTATAGGTGAGATAAGATGGATACCTTCAGCCTCTATGAAGCCTACATTAGTGGAAGGCGATAGGATTTTTGTTGAAAGAGTTTCAAGGTTTTTCACTTCTCCTAAGCGTGGAGATGTTATGGTTTTCTATCCTCCTGAAACAAAGCTAAAATATAATCCTATAGCTTTATTTTCAAGACTTACCGGTTTTTTCTGCAAAGATATTGCATATATTAAGAGAGTTATTGGCGTTCCGGGAGATAAAATAGAAATAATTCAAAATTTCGACGGTTCAACAGATGTATATATTAATGATGAAATACTTGATGAGCCTTATATTAAAGATAAATATGAATATCCCGTATGTACACCGGCTATGAACTGCGGACCATTGGTTCTAAAAGAAAACGAATACTTTATGATGGGCGATAACAGGGGTCATTCTGCCGATTCAAGATATTGGGGTGTTTTAACAAAAGATAGATTTATAGGTAAAGCGCAGCTTCTTTTTTGGAGAGTTTTTAAGGAGCCAAAATATCAATAAAATTAATATTTTCGGCAATCTTCAAAGTTTTACAATGCTCTTGTGAAGTATTTAAATGGCATGTAAAAAACAGAACCTGATTAGTTTTGGAAAATTCTTCCAAACATTTTAATGCGTTTTGAGTCCGTACAAAATCAAAATTCACAAATGCATCATCTATAATTAAAGGCAATGCAGCCCTTTGATTATCAAGTCCCGTATTTTTATCTTTTGTATAATTGGAAGCATAACCCAATCTTAATGCAAGATAAAGTTGTTCTTTAGTTCCTCTTGAAAGTTCATTCCAATTTTTTATAACAGTTCCTTCTTCATTTTGAATTTCCTGAGAATCTAAATTTATTTTTGTATATTTTCCGTCTGTAAGTAAAGATAGGAATTTTTGAGCATTAATTAAATCAGGTAAATTTTTATCAAAATTCTTTTTTGCTTTTTCACTTAATTCCAGTATCATTTTGTTTTTTAGAAGTTCAAAAATTTTTTTTCTGAATTCTTCAAGTTTTATATTCCTTTTCAGTTTTAATTCTCCTAGTCCTTCAAATGCTTCTATTGTATATTTTGAATATTCGGCCTGTTTTTTTTGTTCAATAATTCTCTCTTTCTCCAGGTGTATTTCTTCTAAACTTAATTTTAAATCTTCTTGAATTTCGGGTAATTTATTTTGATATTCACTTATTCTGTTTTTAAATTGCTCAATTTGAACCTCTTTTATGTCCATTTTCCTTTTTATTTCATTATTTTGATTATTGTAATCTTTAAGATTTTTTATATTTTCCTGTGTTATCTCTGATAATTGAATAAAGATTGAATTATCGGAAATAAAATCAGACAGTTCTTTTTTTATAAATTCATTATCATTTTCAGTTTTTTTAATTTCTTTTTCACAATTATATTTTTCAAGTAAATTATTTTTAATTGAAGTTATAATTTCGACAATTTGAGGAAAGTCAGCAGAATTTATTTTAAAATCAGAATTATCTCTTTTTATAATTTCATCAATCTGCTTATGTAAGGAGTTAATTTTATTTTCCAAAATATTATTATTTTTAATATTTAAATCAAATTTTTCATTATTACGTTCAATCTCATCTTTTACTTTCAAAATTTCATCTAAAGTTTTTTCATAATTTTGAATTTTATTATAAAGTTCTTGTTTTTCGCTTTCGGCTTTAATTATTATATTGTAATTATCAGGATTTTCATTATTATACTGGGATAATTTTGTTTTTAGTTCACTTATAATACTATTTTTATGTTGAAGCAATCTTTCTTTTTCTTCGTCTTGTTTATTAAAATTTTTAATAATAGCAGTACTGTAAACGGTCACAGCAGCTGCACAAAGCAAAATTATTCCCGATATAATTCCGTTCAAATAAAAACTTACAATTGCTGCAATTAAAGATAAAATCAAAATAAAAATACAGATATAATTGATTTTTTTCATTAAATTATCATTATTTTTTGCAGAATCATCTTTTTGAGAAATTTCACTTAATAAATGATTATAAAACTTTATACCTTCATCAAAAAACTTATAAAGTTTTTTCAACTCAGAAAATTCTTCCTCTGATACCATTCTTGATTCATTTCGATTTAAATCTGATTTTAATTGATTGAGTTTTTCTTTTATATTTGTCAGTGCTAAATTAGTATTATTTATATCATTTTGAGTTTTGTTTATCTCTTCCGAAATATCTTTTATCTGTTTTATACTTTCATAGTTAACAACAAAGTCAAATATTTCTTTTTCCGTCATATTTAGCGCAAATTCAATATTAAGACGTTTAATACCATCCGCAATCTTAATATTTAAATCATCTTCTTTCTTTTTCAAATTATTTACGGCTTCAATATTTCCCGGATAAAGTGCAAATTTATCATTTAATTCCATATATTTTTTTTGATTTTCAAAAAGCTTAGAATTAAAATTCACCTTTTCTTTTTGGTATCCCTCAAGTGCCAGGTCAAGCTCAGATGTTTCCTTTTTTATATTTTCCAAAATATTTAAATATTCTTCCTGTTTATTTATTAATGATAATTTTTCGCTTAAATTTTTAATTTCAATTAAAGCATTATTATATTCAGTTTCTTTTTCGCTTAAACTTGAAATTTCACAATTTAAAGAATTAATTTCAGAAAGAATTTTATTTGTATCACCTACAAGCGCATTATTATTTCCGAATATTTTTTTTGTATTATTTTTAATAATATTTAAATAATTATTTAAATCATTACCGGAAGGGTCTTTTATAATATTGGCAAGAGATTCATTCTCTTTATCCGTAATACTCATTAAATTATCAAGGTTAATTATAAAACCATGTTTGAGATATTTTAAATCTATATGTTTATCTAAAATAGAGGAAGAAACATCCTGATTATTTTCATCAAAAATAATTATACGTTTTTCTTTTTTCTTTGAAAAATCAATATCGGCTCTGTATGAAGTTGTTGAGTTTTCATCCTCAATTTTAAAGAATATTTTTCCCTTGCAGGGATTTTTATCTTTTTTTTGAAAACCATCGTTAATAAAACTCATTAACGAGCTTTTACCGGCTTCATTTCTGCCTGATATTATATTAATACCGTCTGAAAACGCATATTTTTGATTAGTTTTAATATCTCTTGAACTTTTTTCTATAAGTATATTTTCTATAATAAACTTTGACATTATTCCTCTTTATTTCCGCCTGAATACAGTTTAGCACACAGATTCAAACATTCTTCTTTTACATTGTTTATTAATTTTATTTTAAATGTATCATACTCGTCCTGACTAAAGCAGCAGTTTTTAATAACTTTTTGAAGCTGAGAAATAACTTCTTCAAAAGTATCATTTAGTAAATCACTGTTTTCTGAGGCTCTATATAATTCGCCTGAGATGCCGTCATCATTTTTTAACAGTTCTTTATCCGCAACCGGAATCAACAAATTGTTAAATTCAGAAACATGTACTTTTTGATTAAACTCTAAATTTATTCTTTCCGAAACATTTTTAAAGAAATCTTCGTTAATACAATCATAGAAATTAATACAACCTGAGAGATTAATTTTTAACAGGTATAATTCACAAGTCTGCCCCGTTATAATTGAACTTATATAATCCAAAATCATCTGACAACAAGACGTGTCATCAATTGCTGTTGAAACATCAATATTTAAATCTTCATATCTTAAAATATTAGTTTCAATAAAAGTATTTTGAATAATATTTTTATTCTCAACCTGAATATAGCGTATTCCGTGCGGCCCCGTTTCTTTTGTATTCCTGCCCTGAATTGTTCCCGGATATACAATATTACTGTTATCTCTAGAAGGAATATGAATATGCCCTAATGCCCAGTAATCATAGTTAAAATCTTCAAGTTCAGTTCGTGTGCAAGGCGCATAAATACTTGTTTTATCGCCGTCTAAATCACAGTGCAATATACCTATATTAAAATATTTTCTTTCTTCCTCTGTTAAATTTTCAAAATATTTAATGGGATTTTCATTAAATATTTTGTCTTTAAAACTTAGAGCATGGATTAAAACTTCAGTTTGTCCGTTTTTATTCAATACAGGCAGTTTTGTACAATAATCCGTATTAAGACCTATAATTTTTATATCGGAATTTTCATCATAGTTAAAAGTGTTTTTGTTATATGAACTTAAAGGGTCATGGTTGCCGCAGATTAAAAAGACTTTAATACCATTTGAATCAAGTTTATTTAAGGCTTCTTTAAGAACTAATTTAGAGGAAAAGTCATGTTCAGTTGAATCAAAAGTATCACCCGAGATAATAACAAAATCAACAGATTTTTCAATAGCAGCATTTATTGCATTATTAAAAGATTTTTCAACGGCGTTTTTATATATATTTCGGATATTTTCATCAAAAGAGTATTCAGATAACCCCGAAAACGGTCTGCCCAAATGAATATCTGAAATATGAATGAAAGAAAATCCCAAAATTCACCCCTGTTTTTTATACTAAGCCCAAATTTTTCGGCAATAATTGAGCGACGGAAAATGCGGGCAGTACTAGATTATATTTTATCATAATTTTTTAAAAATTAATTAAAGTTTTTTATTTTTTTGCCGAAAAGTAATATATAAAAAAGGTAAAAATTATGACTGAAATAAATTCTCTTTCTCAAAATAATTATAATAATTATGAAAATTATTCAAAAAAGACACAAGAAGAAGATATAAAACTTGAAGATATAAGTATATTATATACTACAGAAATGCAAGAGGATGAAAGAACAACATTTACGCAGACTTATGAAGAAAAAAATATATCTCAAACAGAGTTTGGAGAAGAATTTCTTAGCGGATTAATTGCGAATAAAGGAACTTTGTGTTCCGGTTTGGGTTTAAGTTTTGATGAATATGATAAACTGGCTTGTATTGCACTTGCGCTTGCAAGCCAGGAAACAGGATTCGGAGAAGAAGACGGTTATAAATCAGAAAACAACGGAATTGGGAAACTTATTCGATCTATAGCAAAAAAAATTGATTCAATAACAGGCGGTGGCTCTGCATCTTCAGGTCTTACTCAAATAAGAATTGATGATTTTATAAACGGTGATGTACTTACGGATTCGCAAAAAACACTTCTTAAGGAGTTAGGAGTTGAATCAAAAGGGGTTTCAAACAACAATTTGTATTCTGAATCCGATAAATCCGCTATAGCTACTGTTGTTATATTATCCGCAATATCCGATAATTATGATAATTACAAAAGTACACTCGAAAAAGAACACAAAAATATTTCTGAACAACTGAATGATGGCTTAACTGATAATCAAAAGTATCAAAAAGGTTTGAATATTTTAGATAATATTAAAGATATATACAACAATGCCTCCGATGAAGATAAAAAAGAAATACGTTCAACATTTAAACAGTGGCTATTGGCGCAAAACGGTTCATTGGCTTCGGATAAAGTGGAAAAAGACTATAACGAAGAAGTACAGCTGAATAAATTGAATGAATTATTATCGAAAAATTCAATAGATACACAACTTGAACAGTCGGATTTGGATTATATCCGTTATGCATTGACTTCTGACGGACAAGAAATGACAGAAACACAATACTGTGCTTACGGATGGAATAAAGGTACAGAAGAAACCGGCATGCAGCTTGACAGAATGCTCGCGGATAAAATAGGTACAATACTAACAGATCCCGAAAGTTTTGATTATGACCAATTTACGGTTAATGTTGCCGCTCTTACGGAAAAATATGAAGCTCAAATGCAGTAAGAATAAAACTGCATTTGATATAATATTTAAACACATGAAGTCATTCTGAGGAGCGGATTTGCGCAAGGCGGAGTTGAGGCAAAGCCGGCTTCTAATTTGATTCAATAATTTAACTAGATTAACCTAATTTATTTTCGGTTTCTTCAATTTTTTGTAATATTATATCTAATTGACTTTTAAACCATTCAGTAAATAATTTAATTTCACCTTTAAAGCTGTATGCACCCGGCCATGCCCAATGATAATACATATATTATACCTTTCTTTTGTTTTCTTTAAATTTATTAACGGCATTATTGGAAAAAACTTTAGATAAATTCGGAAAATTTTGTTAAGTTTTGTAAAATTAGAATATCAAAAGCGCATTTTAAAATTTTCAGGAGTATTAAAGGAGATGTAAGACTCATAAAAGTCAAAAACTGAACAACTATCTACCAAAACTAACCTAGTTAACGCTCTTTGATAAAAAGAGCTTTTTTTTTGCCGGTAATAATAATATAATAGTAAATATAACAATAAAAACCGATAAAAAAGAGAAAAGAATAATGTCATCAGGAAAATCTCCCGCTGTAACGCAGTTAGAGCAATCATTAATACAGTATTTATGTCAGAAACCCGAAGTTGAAGAACGTGTAAATGGAGGAGCAAGAAGAGTAAGAAGTCTTTCTATATCTTTTGATGCAAGAAATCCTCAAAAACCTTCATTTAGCGTTCAAATAGGAATGTTTGAAGTAACTTTTAATGCAATAACAGGAATGAAAGAAAAAGGAAGCTGTTACGGATTGGAACGATATATTATTGATTGGTATTTACGCCCGGGTATTAATAATGAAATGATGTATATAATTAGAAGTTTGTCAAAAGAACAAAAATAATCGAGATTAAACAGGCATATAGAACTTCAAATTAATCTAATTTTCGTTTAAAAGTTCTGCTGGCCAGGCTCAATGTAATTGCTGCAATTAAGAGCAGAGGAATTAAATTTAACAAAACATCATGAAACCCCATACCTTTTAGGAATATACCTCTTGAAAGTACCATAAAAAATCTTACGGGGTTTAACATAGTAAAATATTGTAAGAAAACCGGCATGTCTTCAATTGGAGAAATAAATCCCGAAAGCAGAATTGCAGGCATTTGAAATGTTGTAACACCTAAAATAGCCTGCTGTTGGGTTTTAACAATAGAAGATATAAATAATCCTACACCAACTATAGATAATAAAGATACGAAAATTGAAATTAAAAATAAGATTACAGAACCGACAAAAGGTACTTTAAAAATTACGGTTACACAAATAACCATAAAAGAAGTCAAAAACATTGCGATAACTAGAGGTGGAACAGTTTTACCAAAAAAGTATTTCATAAGATGAAAGCGGGCTTACTATTAACTGATCAAAAGTCCCGAGTTCACGCTCTCTTGCCACGGATAATGCTGTTAATAACAGAGTTATTACAAGTGCAAGCATAGATACAATAATGGTGAGAATATACCACCTGTATTCAAGATTTGGATTATATCTGTTTCTTACTGTAATGTTAATACCGGCTTTTTTAGGTGTAATTTCACTATTATAATCATTAATAATAGTTGAAGCATAACCGCCGGCTATGGCGGCAGAATTTGTCTGCCTTCCGTCTGCAACAATAAGCACGTTTGAGCCTCTGTTTGATTTTATTCCGTTTGAAAAATCATTATTAATATAAATCCCAAGTTGAACTTTTTGGGTATCCAGTTTCTGTTGGAATTCCGACATATTTTCAACAAAATAAAGTTTACGAAACTGTGGTGAATATTCAAATCTTGATATTAATTCTCTTGATTGAACAGAGTTGTCTTTATCAATAACAACTACATCAATATTTTTAACTTCCATTGTAATTGCAAAGGAAAAAACAAAAAGCTGCAATAGCGGCAGGGCAATTATTATTGCCCTGCTTTTAGGGTCTTTCCATACGGTAATAAATTCTTTTTTTATTAATGCAAATACTCTTCTTAATTGTTCTATCATTCGGGAAGTCTCATTTCTGTCTGTTTGTAAACAATAATAAATAATAACGAACCTAAAAGCCCCAGGAATATTGAATTTATAATAACAACTTCCCAAACTGTTCCGGCCATAAATTCACTTTCTATAAAAGTTATAAAGTAGCCGGCCGGAATAACTTTAGTTAGGTATTGAAAAATAACCGGCATGGAATTTATCGGAAACATTAGTCCTGAAAGGAGTAAGGAAGGTAAAAATCCTATCCCCAGGGCAACCTGGCTTGCCAAAAACTGATTTTTCATTTTTGTTGAAATAATAAGTCCTATACCTAATGAGGTAAACAAAAAAAGACTACTAACAAAAAACAAAATCAAATAATTACCTCTAAAAGGTATTTGAAATACTCCGCAGCACATAAATACGTTAAATGCCATAGAAAGCATTCCCAGTATAAAATAGGGAATATATTTACCGAGTATTATATCAATTTTCTTTACAGGAGTACTTAAAAGGGCTTCCATTGTACCTCTTTCCCATTCCCTTGCTATTACAAGTGCCGTTAGCATTATTCCTATAAGAGTCATTGTAACTGCAATAGAACCCGGCAAAATAAAATAATGGCTGTCTAAATCTTCATTATACCAAACTCTTAAATCGGAGGTTACAATTGGTTTTTGTGATAACGTTTTATATTTGCTTGTACTTAACCAGTTATTTATAATTTGAATTGAATAATTTTGAACATAATTTGCTGTATTTGTTTCAGAGCCGTCAGTTATTACAATAATCTCCGCTGTTTTTTCTCTCTCCAGTTTTTTTGAAAAATCATTGGGAATCATAACCGCACCTTTGAGTTTTGATCTTATAATGCCTTCTTCTATATCATTTTCATTATCATAAACAATTGATTTAATATATTTACTATGGCCGAATGACTTTAAAAGTGTTTCTATTTCAGGATTCGCATCATCATTTTTTATTCCGATTCTGACACTTACAGAATCAAGGTTTATTCCGTACATATAAATTAGAATAGAAATAAGAGGAAGAACAAATGCAATAATAATACTGCTTGGATCTCTTATTATCTGTAAAAATTCTTTTTTTATTAAAGCAGCTAAAATTTTCATTTTTGTTCAGATTCCTTAATTATCTTAATAAACGCTTCTTCCATACTTTTTGAATCGGATTTTTGTTTAAGTTCTTCGGGAGTTCCTATTGCAATTGTTTCTCCGTTATAAAAAAGACTTATTCTGTCACAATATTCCGCTTCATCCATAAAATGAGTGGTAACTAGAACAGTAACACCTTTTTTGGCAAGTGATATAATATGGTTCCAAAATTCACGCCTGGCAATAACATCAACCCCTGAAGTAGGTTCATCAAGAAAAAGTATAGGCGGATTATGAATTAATGCACAAGCAAGGGACAATCTTTGTTTAAAGCCAAGCGGCAATTCTTCCGATTTTTGATTCTCTATTTCCTTAAACTTAAAAATATCAATTATTTCATCAATACGGTTTTTACGATTTCTTATTCCGATACCGTAAACAGCAGCAAAGAATTCCAAATTTTGTCTTACGGTAAGCATTCCGTAAAGTGAAAATTTTTGTGCCATATAGCCTAAATTAGAACGTGCTTTAGCCGGATTTTTAAGGATATCAATTCCCATTATTCTGGCAGTGCCTTTTGTGGGTTTTGCAAGTCCGCACATCATTTTAAAAGAAGTGGATTTTCCGGCTCCGTTAGGACCCAATAAACCGAATATTTCGCCTCTGTTTATGCAAAATGAGTTATTTTTAACGGCATAAAAATTTCCGTACTTCTTTTCCAAATTATCTGCTTCAACTGTACATGTTATATCTGTTGTAATAACTTCATAATTCTTTGCTATTTGTGATTCTTCTTTTTTATAACCGCCCATAAGTTCAATAATTTTTTCTTCGAACTCATGTGAGGTTTCTGCTAAACTATGCGGATTTGAATTGAATATACATCTGCCTTTATCTAAAACTATTGCAGTATCAAAGCTATGTGCTTCATCAAGATATGCTGTTGACCAAAGTACAGTAGTTTCAGGAGTTATTAATTCTTTTACCATTTTCATAAGTTCTCTTCTTGAAATTGGATCTACTCCGACTGAAGGTTCATCAAGAATCAGGAAATCAGAATTTCCTAAAAGTGTACAAGCAAGCCCTAATTTTTGTTTCATTCCTCCTGATAATGCGCCTGCAAGTCTGTTTTGAAACTTGCTTAAATTTGTAAATTCTAACATTTTATCAAAATTATCGGGTGCATTTTTTAATTTAGCATAAAGCTTTAAGTTTTCTATAACCGTTAAATCTTCATAGAGTCCAAATTTTTGTGGCATATAACCTATCTTTGAGGAAAGTTCTTTCTTCTGTGTTGAAGGATTAAGTCCCAAAACAGATATCTCACCCGAATCAGGAAGCAATAAGCCTGTAATAAGTCTGATTAACGTTGTTTTGCCTGAAGCATCAGCCCCTATAAGTCCGGTTATTTTTCCCTTTTCTATATTGAGTGTAAGATTATCTATTGCAGTCTGATTTTCAAACTTTTTTATTAAATTTTTAATTTGAACCGTATTGCCATTCATCCTGCTGCCTCAAATCAACCTTTATTGTTACCGGCATTCCCTGTCTTAAATATGAATCAATATCATCTATGTAAACACGAATTCTATATACAAGGCTTGTTCTTAGATCAGTTGACTGAACTGTTTTTGGTGTAAACTCCGCAACCGGGGATATGTATCCAATATACCCTTCATATTCACGCTTTTGACCTGTCTGAGGATTTGTTGTGTCCGTATAAACCTTTACACTTTGACCATATTTTATGTTCCCCAGGTCTGTTTCATTAACATAAGCTCTTACCCATACAGGTTTTGTTTTTGACATTGTATATACTGTCTGCCCTTTATTTACAACTGCGCCGGGTTCTTGTACCCTTATCATTATAATCCCTTCTTCAGGAGCATAGATTTTTGTATAATCAAGCTGGTTTTGAGCATAATTTTCCTCCGCAGCAGCCATTTCATAATCCGCAATTGCTTTATCTTTGCTGTTTTTCAATGAGTCATATTCCTGTTTTGAAATTGTATTATCATTTACTAATGGTGCGTTTCTGTCAAATTTGGATTCGGCGTCATTTTTTAGTGCAAGAGTACGATTAACATCCGCTTTGGCTTTTTCTAAATTAGCTTCATAATCGCGGCTGTCAATTACCGCTAAAAGTTCGCCTTCTTCAACACTGTCGCCTTCTTCCTTGAGCATTTTGTCAATTAAACCTGAAACCTGAAAACTTAAGTCAACCTGTCGTATTTCAATATTACCGTATAAGGTCAATTCATAAGGATTATTCTTTTTTCTTGTAAGTAAATATATTCCTGAAATAATAACTAAAATTATTATTACCGCTATTACTATTCGTTTTTTCATAAATTTCCCCCTGTTGCTTTATAGAGAGTATAATAATTAACCAATCTTTGATTCTTTGCCTGATATACTTCTTTTTTTACTTCCAAAAATCCTGCTAAATTATTTAAATATTCCGGAGTAGATATGGTTTCACGCTCAAACTTTCTTCTTTTGGCTGTTAAATTATTATATTCATATTCGAGCTTCTTTAATGTATTATTTTCTATTATCGTATCGTACTCAATAAAGCAAAGTGATGTATTAATTTCTTTTACAGCGTTTAAATCGGTTTGTCTGTATTTTTCAAAAAGTTCTTCATACTTTGCTTTTTGAAATCTTAAATTTGCAATCTTTTGACCGCCTTTAAATATATCTTGAACAGCACCGGCTAAAATTGCGGCAAGAGAAGATTCCCAGGAAAAAAATGAACCTTCCGCAATCGTATTAAATGCCCATATACCGGTAATATTGAATCTTGGCAAAAATTCTTTTCTTGCTATTCGTGTATCAATTTTTGCTTTTTCTAAAGCTGCTTCGGCAGCCATTACATCAGGTCTTGAAAAAATAACATCAGACGTTATTTCATCAGGAATTATGCCTGAGTATTCAAAAGAATCCATATCCCCTCTTTGTAGACAATCAATGTTTAGAGCGGATTCTCCCGTTAAAACGGCCAACTGCATTAATAAATTTTTCTGCTGTTTTTTTAGAGTTTCGAGTTCATTTTTTGCATTTTCAACATTTTTGGCAGATATGTTTATTTCTTCAGTACTTATAATTCCCCTATCAAATTTTCTGATATCGGCATTATAAATATCTGTATATATGGCGACAATTTCACTGCTTATTTTTATTAATTCATCATATTCTAATATATTTGTGTAAATTGTTGCTACATCGGAAAGTAAAGATATATAAATCGTTTTTTCATCATATAAACTTATTTCATAAGATTTTTTTGCACTTTTTGTTTTATCTCTGTTCTTTAAAAGAAAATCTGCTTCATAATTCATAATAAAGGGCAGTACAAACGCATTTTGACTTAATGTAAAATTATCAAGCATAGGAACATGAACACCTAAATAGTTTGCTCCTACACTAAGAGATGGAAGTTCTTTTCCAAATGAGGATTTGACCTGCTGCCGGTATTGTTCAACTCTCATTGAAGCTTGTTTTGCCTCATGATTGTTATCTATTGCCCTGTTTATATAGTATTCAAGATTTTTATCATTAAATCTTGAAAAGAATTCAACATTAAGCTCACATCTGTCTATTCCGTATGCACATGGTGAAATCAAAAATATCGAAAGTATTATTATGACTTTTTTAAACAATATTTGACTCCTTTAATAATGCTTTAAAATAAAATTTTACATTTTCTTTTATAATTTTAATATCTTCAGGAAGAAAATTATCTTGCCCGAGACGGCGTAGCGAGAAGGCTGGTAAAATTCTTGCTGAATTAACCTGTGAAATTATAAACAAAGTTTTAAATATAATTTCTCTTTCATTTACTTTTTTGTTAAAAACGCATGCAATAAGCTTTACTAAATAATCAAATGCCGGTGATTTTACTTTAAATTCTTCATTTTGCTGCTCCTTTAAAAGCAAAATGATTAATTCTTTCGATATATTTGAATAGAAAAAATCAACGAATTTTTCTAAAACTTTAATCACAGTTTCAATCTGTTCCTGTTTTGAAAGTGTTTCGGGAGCTTTATTAAAATCGATAAATTGTTTTGCATATAAAGTTTGTTTTTCAATTAAATCATCAAGTATTCCTTGATATAATTCTTTTTTCCCTCCCCAATAGTATGAAACCATACATAAATTTGCCCCGGCATTTCTACATATTTCTCTAATACTAACAGCATCATAACCTTTTTCTGCAAAAAGCTTCACTGCAGAATTCAATATTCTAGTTTTAGAATTATTACTTTGTTCTTTTGTTATTTTTTTATTCATGTTATTAATTATAAAACAAACGTTTGATTTATACAAGAAAAATTTTTAAATAGACAATTTACATATTGTTATCGGAATTATTGCTGCTATTACAACACCTATAATAATGGCAAATTTGCAAAAACAAGAATATGTTAAAAGATTAAGAAAAGCAGACTCAACTTTAAGACAGGCAGTTTTAAAAATTTCAGTAGATGAAGGTGCTTCAGTCGGTGATTTTAGTTTTATGAATAATGATGATTTTTTTTACAGCTTTGTAAATGTATTAAATACTAATAAAGTTTGCTATGAAAATAATCAGGGGTGTTTTACAGATAAAATAATGATTGGTTTAAACGGCAGTCAATGGGGTAATTATCATAATAATAAAAATTCGCTTATAACAAATGATGGGATTGCTTATGAGTGGAGAAATAGCATAAATGGTAATATATGTACTGCGAAAGGTTTATCAACTGAAGATGAAGCAAATTGTATCGGAAGATTTATAGTAGATATAAACGGAGAAGCAAATCCTAACCAATTCGGAAGAGATATTTTCTTTTTTGCTGTAGTTGATAAAAAAGGAATAGTGCCGGCAGGCAGCGGTAATAATTCACGTGACTGCACAAAATCAAATAATGGACTAACATGTGCTGCTAAAGTACTGCAAGAAGATAAAATGTCTTATTAAAAATTAAAATAAGCGTTAGCAAACTTGATTAACTTACTTTGGATTTTAATCAACTTTGCTAACGCTTTTTTATATAAAAAATTATTTTTCAAGAGTTTTTATATATTTAACAAGGCTTCTTACACCTACACCCACACCGCCTTTTACTCCTTCTTGATTTGGTTTTTCCATAAATGCAGTTCCTGCAATATCAAGGTGAATCCATGGTGTTTTAGAAATAAATTTAGATAGGAATACCCCGGCAGCTGAAGCACCGCCCATTCTTCCGCCTGTATTTTTTGTATCTGCTATATCGCTTTTTAATGATTCTGCATATTCTTCATCCATTGGAAGCTGCCAGTATTTTTCGCCGGCTTTAGATGCTGTTTTTATAAATGAAGAAATCATTTCTTCATTATTCCCCATAATACCGCTTGCAACAGTACCGAGCGCTACCATACAGGCACCGGTTAAAGTCGCTATGTCGATTATTTCATCAACACCTAATTCTTCCGCGTAAGCAAGTGCATCTGCAAGAGTTACTCTGCCTTCGGCATCAGTATTATCTATTTCAATGCTTCTGCCTGTTTTAGCAATAATTACATCACCGGGTTTATATGCGCTTCCTGAAGGCATATTCTCACATGCCGCAACAATTGCATGTACTTCTATATCGGGCTTAAGTTCAGATATAGCTTTCATTGTTGAAATAACAGCAGCTGCACCTGACATATCATCTCTCATTGTCAACATTGATGACGGAGGTTTTAAATCTAACCCACCGGCATCAAAAGTTATGCCTTTGCCGACAATTGCAATTTTCTTTTTAGGATTTTCACATTTGTATTCCATATGGATTAACTTCGGTTCATGCACGCTTCCTTGGCCTACAGCTAAAAATGCATTCATTCCCATATTTTTTATTTGGTCTTTATTGTATACGGTTGTTTTTACTCCTGAATTTTCAACCGCAAATTTAGCAAGCGTTTCAGGGTATAAATATTGTGAAGATTCGTTTATTAAATCTCTTGCCATATTAACGGAATTTGCAACAATTATACCTGTTTCAACTCCATTTTTTGCTTTTTCGAATTTTTCATCATCAATTTCAGCTATAATAAATTCTTCAATTTTATTTTCTTGTTTTTTTGTTTTGTATTTGTCAAACGAATATGCGCCCGATATAGCACCTTCCGTAATCATCTGTGCACAGCCTTCTGGACATAAGCCTGCAATTCCCGCTCCATGTAATATAGAAACAACTTTTTTATTATTGCCGCAAGACATTAATGTTTTTATTATTTTGGCGGTTAAATTTCTTATTTTTACAAGACTAAAATCTTCGCTTTTACCTAAACCGGCTATTAAAATCTTTTTATTTTCATTTGGCAAAGCCAGTTTATATATATCTAAATATTTACCTTCAAAATTTTCTTTTTCTATTACAAAATTTGAGATTATATTATTATATGCTTTATCAACAATACCCGTTACACCGCCCGGAATTTTAACGCCTTCAAACAAATTAACTATAATCACATCAGCATCAATATCCAATATTGATTTTTTTTCGATTTTTATCTGCATTTCTATCTCCTTATTCATTATAATTATCTCTAAACTTTTTTATCCAACCAAACATTACCGAAAGTTCATATGGTTTTGGCAAATATAAATCTGCGCCGGCATTTAAAACCATTTCTTTATCATGAATTGTTGTTGTAAAAATTATATTGGATTTTAAATTTTCGTTTTCGAATTTTAGTTTCCTGCATATTTCAAGTCCTTTTAAGGTTTCTGAATTTCCGGCATCTAAAATAATTACTGCAGGATTATATGTTTTAACTGATGAAAATATATCATCAAATTCATTAATAATTTTTACATTATACCCCTGAAGTTTTGCTGTAGCCTCCAATAGAATAGAAAGTGCTTCATCAGGTTCCATAATAAGAATATTATTATTTTTTTCTTTTTCTGCAACAGCATTATCGGCACTAATTTTGGGGCGTTCTATTACACATGCGGACCCTGTTTTATACTTTGCCAGTTTATGTGTTGAAATTAATGAACTTATTACTTGTTTAATATCTGTATATTTCTTGTATTTATTTGATATAACCCCTATACTTGATGATACAAGATTAACTTTATCTTCGGCGGAGTCATCGCCGTGCATAAATACAAAACCTCTTTTTGCATCCGCTTCGGAATAAAATTTTGATACAACTGTATCAAATGCATAAATTAAGTAATTTGCAAGTTTTTCAGCTTTGTTAACATTAGTAATAATTATAAAATCTTCACTTCCAAGTTGCCCCAAATAGTCACCTGAATCAGTTGATGATTTTATTATGGCAGAGTAAGTTTGAATAAGTTTATCTGCTGCAAGTTCCCCGTATATTTCTTTATAAAACTCTAAATTATCAATATCAATGAGCATTATAGCCCATTCAGAGTTATCATTTAATACTCTTTTTATCATTTTATAGGATATTTTGGAGTTAAAAAGCATTGTATTTTCAGAAAAACAATTTTCAAGATTTCGTCTTAAATGTGCGCTTATTCTTGCTTTAAATTCCTCTTGATTAATTGGTTCACTTAAGAAATCATCCGCACCTGCATCTAAAACCTCTATTTTATCTTTAATATGATTTGATTTTGAAACAGCTATAACGGCAGGACGAGTATTATATGTTAATACTCTTATTTGTTCAATAGCTTTTTTTATATCAAAATCTAAACTATCGGAAATCAATATTAAATCCGGTTCAAAAGAATTAATAACCGGCAGAGATGAGGCAAAATCCGACGAAGTAAAAACAGTGATATCACTATTTTCTAAAATTTTCTTATACTTTGTGGATTGTTCTTTTCTTTTATCTATTATTAAAACAACTTTTACTAACATATTTATTCTTTTAATTTCTTTAAACCGCTGTCTTCAATATTGGCAGCTTTAAACGTAATTATAAATTCACTGCCTTTTTCGCTGCTTTGAACAGAAATATTTCCGTTCATTTTTTCTACAAGTGTTTTGGTTATATATAGTCCGAGTCCGTTGCCTTGAATTTTTCTTGTCAACGGTGAATCTATACGCGAGAATTTGTTAAAGATTTTCCCTATATTTTCTTTACTTATTCCTATACCTTCATCTTTTACCCTGATTATTAGTGTATTTTGAGTAAAATCCTGACTTACATCTATAATTACCGTTGAGTTTTCGGGAGAATATTTTGAAGCGTTATCCAATAAATTTATCAAAATTTGCTGAAATTTATCTGTATCAATAAGAATTTTAGGCAAATTATCCTGATATCTGCATTCATATTTATGTGTTTGATACTGATTTTTTATTATTTGCACCGAAGATTCAATAAATGACTTTACGTCAACAGTTTTGAATACCATTAATTCTTTATCCGATTGCATTTTCGATACCGTAAGAAGGTTTTCAACCAAATTAATTAGTCTGTTAGACTGTTCTTTTATAATTTTCAAAAATTTTTCACGCTGCTCAGGGGTAAGTCTGTCATAAGATGACAATAAAGTATCTGCAAACCCTCTTATACTTGTTAATGGAGTCCTTAACTCATGGCTTACCGTAGATATAAAATCCAAATGAGCCTGTTCCAATTCATTAAGTTTATTTTCTTCAGTTTCTAACATAGCTATCTTATTATATAACTCTATTTAATTTTTAGCCATACAATTGTTGATTAAATTTTAAAAAAAGAAAAATTAAAGTTTATTGTAAAACATTGAATTTAATTTTATAATACATGTATGGAAAATAAAGAACAAATTCTTAAAAATTTGACAGGCAAAAATGAAGAAGCAGCTCAAAAAGCCGCATTTTATTTGATTAATAATTCAGATTCGGAACTATTTTCCATGTTAGCTTCTAAAACGGATTTTCTGTTTGATTTTGTAAGAAATAATGTTAACAAAAGAATAGAAAAGGCTGTAAATAAAAAAAATTTTAAAAATATAATAAAATTTTTCAATACCTATTCTCCATACTATGATGGTTTGTTCGCAAATATCCTTGCAACGCATGCAACACAAGAATTAACTGATGAAATTTTTGAACTGCTTCAAAAGGGAACAGAAGAACAAAAGACTTATGCTGCAAAATATTTTTCATATATTCCCGATACCGTTGCACTTGAAGATTTAAGTAAATACGCATTTTCTGATGACGAATATTTAAGCTACAATGCGGCTCAGGCACTTGGTCAAATGCAAGATGATATTTCTTTTGATATTGCATTGAGTATGCTTGAAAATAATGATGACTTTGATAAACTTAAAGCTGTTAAATTTTTTACGGCTTACGGCAGAAATTTTCCTTTGAAAGAAATTTTTGCAGCGGTTAAATCTTCTAAAATGCCTGAAAATATTTCGGGACAGATTCCTTATATGGTAAGTCTTATGGAACTTTTAAATTCAGAATATAAACCGGATACTTTAATAACAATTGATTATATTATTATAGGGCTTGGCGAAATTCTGCCTTTATCTGATATTTTTCAATTTGAATTATTCGAAGTTTTTGAAAATCTTATTTGTTTAAATTCTTCTGATAATGAATATTCAGGGAAAATATCGGAAATTTTATTAAGTTCACTTTTAAAATTTAAAGAATTTTGTTCTAATGAAGAATATATTTTTGATGAAGATAAAAATACAAAACAGGAAATTAATGATATCTATAAGCTTTTAAATTCTCAAAATGATGAATTTTGGAATAACCAAAAAATATTTGTTTTAAAAGAATTCGAAACTTCAGATGATAGAATAATATCTGCAATTAATGTTGTAAAAGAATATAATCTTACAGAGTCAATACCGTTATTAAAAAACTTAATTTCTTCTAAGAATGAGATTGTTATATGTGAAGCAATATGCGCACTAAAACATTTCGGGGTTGATAATGAAATAGATTTAAAAGCAGTAACATCTTCAATAAAAAACCCGAATATAAAAGCTATAATTGAAAATAACTAATACGTTTTTTATTTTTCTGACTACAAATTATATTCTATGAGGATAATCATCTTTGAATTCCCATCCGTCCATTTCAAGAAGCTTTGTACAGCACTCTCTGTCTGTTTCGCATTTTGAAATAAGTTCTTGTCTTGTACAACTATTACCTTCCCAGGAATTACAAGTATAACAAGATGTGTAAATTGGATTATAATTTTGAAATTCAGGATAACTTTCAATCATACTTCCATTTACTAAACTAAAAGTAAATATATCTCGTCCACTTTTATTTGGTCCTTTTAATCCGTTAACATCATAATTTAATTGATATCCACATGTTTCCGTAGAAAACATACTTCCGTCATTTAAATAAAATATCCCTGATCCTGAAGTAGAAAGTTGATAACCTCCACCACCATCACCCGAATAATTTCCCCACCAATCTAGTTCTTCTTGTAGTGTATCTCCAATATCAGGATCTGTTATTTTAATGAAGTTCAAATGAGAAAAATATTGCTTCATAAATGGAATTGCAGCTATAGACGATTCCTCACACATTTCCCAATATTTTTTTCCTTCTTCAATTTCTGCAAGTCTTATAGCATTTGTCATATTTGAATAAAATTTTTTAACTTTTGCCGCAGTTTCAATTTTTCTATGATTTGCCATAACGACAGGAATTGTAATTGCGGCAATAATACCTATAATAACAAGTGTAATTAATACTTCCGCCAAAGTAAATGATGGTTTTTGGACAAAACTATTGTTAAAGTTTAACTCTGTTCTACCCCCCCCCGTAGCAGTTAATTGATGTATACATAGTTATTCTCCTTTTTAGTTTATATTATCATATATTTACTGATTTTTACAAGTATTAAAATTTCAGGTCCTCGCAAATGTGGAATAACCGGCATGAGGCTATGGATATTAAACCTTGTAAAATCATTGTGTAATTCGGAAATTGGTAAGATCCTGAGCTCGCTTCGCTTCTTGGATTTCCCTCTCGGCTCAGGCAATCTGTTCCATTTCGTAAAAACTTTTCAGTTTTTACTTCATTTCACCTGCCTTTCGCCTCTTCGGGCTCGCACGCTTCCGCGTGACTCCGCCCTGCCGCAAATCCGCTTCTTGGATTTGCTGTTCGCATAACCCTTGCAACCTCATTTCAAAAACCTTTCGGTTTTTTGCATTCGGTCGGGTTATTGCTCCCTCGGGCTCGTTCGGCCTTCGCCTCAACTCAAAAAATAAGTTAATCTTCGTTAGAATAAAGTTGAACTAATCTAGAGACCCGCCGCTGCGGGCGCAAATCCGCTTCTTGGATTTCCCTCTCGGCTCAATCTTGTATCTCCGCTTTCAGAAACCTTACGGTTTCTTGCGCTTCGACCGATTTTCGCCTCTTCGGGCTCGCACGCTTCCGCGTGACTCCGCCCTACGGGAAATCCGCTAAGCTCTTTCTTTTGCCGTAATAGCTAATTTATGACGTCCTTTTGCTCTTCTTCTGTTTAATACTTCTCTTCCGCCGGGTGTAGCCATACGAGCTCTAAACCCGCTTACATTCTGTCTTTTTCTCTTTGTTCCTTCTAACGTACGTCTCATTATTTTTTCTCCTTAATTATTATTTTTTATTGTATCATGATGATATTAAAGACATGTAATAAAATCAAGTTGTTTGAAAGTAAAGGTTAAATATTATGAACAAAATAGGTTTTATCGGCGGCGGAAAGATGGCAAGCGCAATAATTAAAGGGATTGTCAATTCTCATTGGTGCAAAAATCAGGATATTATTGTATCTGATAAAAATGAAAGTTCTTTGGCACTCTTAAAAGAAAATTTTAATATACAAGTTACAACAAGTAATATCGAAATTGCAAAAACATCAGATATTATACTTCTTGCGGTTAAACCGTTTGTATTAAGAGATGTACTGGAAGAAATAAAACCTTTTATTACAAAAAAACATTTAGTTCTGTCAATAGCTGCAGGTATTTCGATAAATACAATAGAAGAAATATTAGGGGAAGTAAGCGTTATCAGAATTATGCCCAATACCCCTGCTTTAGTTAATGAAGGTATGAGCGCAATATGCCCCGGTAAATATACAGATAAAAATCAAGTAAAAACAGCATTAGAAATTTTTAACAGTGTCGGAAAAGTAATTGAATCAGATGAAAAATACATTGATATTATAACAGCCATTTCAGGTTCGGGACCTGCTTTTTATTATTACATTATAGATGAAATTGCGAAAGCCGGACACAAACTTGGTTTAGATTATGAAACTTGTTTGAAGTTATCAGCTCAAACAGCCTTTGGTTCAGCTAAAATGATTATGGAATCAGGCATTTCTCCCGAACAGTTAATAATAAATGTTACAACTCCGGGTGGCTGTACAGCCGTAGGTAACGATGTTTTAAAAGAAAATAATATCTCTGATATTCTTTTTGATACAATAGAAAAAACAGCACAAAAGGCATTTGAATTAGGGAAAAATTAATTATGGTTAAAAGAGCGTTAATTAGTGTTTACAATAAAGATAAACTTGTTGAGTTTGCTTCTGAACTTATCAGCAAGTATAATTATGAAATCATTGCTACGGGTTCAACTTTTGATTTATTAAAAGAAAATAAAATTTCTGCAAAAGAAATCACGGAAATTACAGGAAAAAGACAATTAATCAACGGAAAAGTTAAGACGTTATATCCTGATGTTTTTGCGGGTATTCTTGCAGATTTGAATAACCCTGATGAAAAATCGGATATTGACGCTGGGAATATAAAATTATTTGATATGGTAGTAGTAAATTTTTATCCGTTTGAAGAAGCTGTTAATAAACAGGTTGAAGAAATTCAACTTACAAATACCATTGATATCGGCGGGCCTTCAATGTTAAGAGCTGCTGCAAAAAATAATAAACGTGTACTTGCCGTATCTTCACCAAATCAATATAAAGAAGTTTTAAAAGATTTAGAAGCGCATAACGGAGAAACTTCTTTAAAATTAAGACGTGAATATGCGCTTAAAGTTTTTGAAAAAACGTTGGATTTTGATACAAAAATTCTTCACGCACTTTCTGACAGGTATGAAGAGGACAACAACAATTATTTTTCTTTGAATATAAAAAAAGAAAAAAATCTAAGATATGGAGAAAATCCTCATCAAAATGCGAGTATTTATTATACAAATTCTACAATTGATTATGAAATTCTAAACGGCAAAGAACTTTCATACAATAATATACTTGATGCTGCTGCCTGCGCAAACATTTTAAGCGAATTTTATGATATGTCAGGTTGTGTAATAATAAAGCATAACACTCCTTGCGGGGCTGCTTTAGGTAAGAATATTGAAGAGGCCTGGACAAAGGCATTAGATTGTGATCCTTTAAGCGCTTTTGGAGGAATTGTAGGATTTACGCAAAGTGTAAGTAATGAACTTGCGAAGCAGCTTACTTCAATGTTTTTGGAAGTTATTATAGCCCCCGATTACTCAACTGAAGCACTTGAAACATTAAAACAAAAGAAAAATTTAAGAGTAATAAAATTAAATACTTCTTTAGAGGAATATAAAAATTATCAGTCCGAAGAAATCAGGATAACTCCGTTCGGCACTCTTGTGCAAACAACAGACAAAGGTGAGCTTGATAAAGATAAGTTCAAAGTTGTAACAAAAGCAAAACCGACAACAGAACAAATAGAAGATATGATTTTTGCTTGGAAAATTGCAAAACATGCAAAATCTAATGCAATAGTTATAGCAAAAGATTTTAAAGTAATAGGAATAGGACAAGGACAAACAAGCAGAGTGGATGCGTTTGAAATTGCATTGAATAAAGCGTGTGATGAATCAAAAGATGCTGTTGCTGCTTCTGACGGATTCTTCCCTGCTATTGATAATATTCACGCAGCGGCTCAGGGCCGTATTGCTGCAATTATCCAACCGGGTGGCAGCATTAAGGATGAAGAAGTCATAAAAACGGCAGATAAATATAATATTGCAATGATAACAACCGGTATAAGACATTTTAGACACTGATATGGAAAAAAGTATTAATAAAAAAGTAATAAATACATTATCTTTAGGTCATTTTATTACGGATGCATATTCGGGTTTTTTAAACCCTATAATGCCTTTTATTGCGGCTAAAATCGGAATAACAATGGCTGTTGCAACGGTGCTCATTTCAATATCAAATTTGACGTCATCACTTTCTCAGCCCTTTTTTGGATTTATTGCAGATAAATGGAAAAGAAGGTTTTTCATATTTTGGGGAATGGTAATGGCATCTGTCTTCTTATCATTTTTAGGCGCTTCAAATAATATTTATATGCTTATTATTTGTCTTGTTTTAGGCTATATGGGGGTATCTTTTTTTCATCCTCAGGCAACAAGTATTGTTTCTAATTACTCAAAATGTACGGCAAACAGTAAAGATATGAGTATTTTTATTGCTATGGGAACATTTGGATTCGCATTAGGTCCGGCTGTTTCTTCAGGAATTACTCAAATATGGGGACTGGAAAAACTTCCTTTCGTCTGCATAATAGGGGTAATTTTCGCTTTTGTAATACTAAAAAATATACCTAAAATAAACATTCCTGAAAGTAATAAAGTGCAAGTTTCAATATTAATAGCTATTAAAAAGATTTTTGAAAATAAACCCGTTGCAATTTTAGTTGCAGCGTCAATTGTTAAATCATTTGTAGTTTCATCCTTTTCAATTATTTTACCTTTTTATTGGAAATCTGTTGGTTACAGCGTTTCAAATATCGGAATAATTTTGTTTGCATTTTTAATATCAGGTGCTTTTGGGGTTATTTCAAGTCCTTTATTGGAAAAAAGAGTCGGTATAAAAAATGTATTTTATTTATCTTTAATAACTGTTACACCATTGGGAATTATATTCTATTTTTGCGCAGGCAAAGGAATATTGGGATTATTATCTTTTATTTTAATAGGGTATGTAAGTTTCCTTGCAGTACCGGTTAATATGTCTTTAGCTCAAAGGCTGATGCCTGAATTTAAAAGTATGATTTCAGGTTTTATTGGAGGTTTTAGCTGGGGTGTAATAGGTTTAATACTTCCGTTTATAAGCTTACTGGCGGAAAAAATCGGGATTATGTACATTTTATTATTAATGACTTTTGTTCCGTTGATTTTCTCATATTTTATAAAGTATCTGCCAAATGAAAATATTGAATAAAACTAAAAAACACCGAAGTTAAAAACTTCGGTGTTTTGAATTATATTTATCCGTTCCATTCTTCGGGTTCTGATACATCTTCTTCACTTCCGCCGGTATAATCTGAACTGCCGTAATCAGGCTCTGAATATGTTGGTGCATCATATAAAGGTTCAGAATCTGAACTGCCGTAATCAGGCTCTGAGTATGCCGGTGTTTCGTATGAAGGTTCAGAGTATGAACTGTTGTAGTCAGGCTCTGAGTATGCTGCCGTATCAAATGAAGGCACTTGTTCTTCTACTATTACATCTTCAGAAGCCGTATCGTCGCATGGCGGAGTATCAGGCTCCGTATCTGCCGGTGGTACTTCAGTTTCTGTGTCTGCCGAAGGAGTATCAGGTTCAGTGTCTGTTTCCGGAATTTCAGGTTCTTCAGGTGTTACCGGAACTGTTGGTGTTTCATCACCTGAAGGTAGTTCGGGCTCAGGCTCTGTTGTTGGTATATCTTCTGACGGGTTGTCATCACAAGGTTCATCAGGTTCCGTTGTAGGCTTGTCCGGTTCAGTTGTTGGTTTATCAGGCTCTGTTGTCGAAGTATCAGTATCTTGCGGTGGTTTGGGCTCAACAACATCTACCTCTTCACCATAGTTTATATCATCATCCGGCGGTGGTGTAGGATTTGTATCATCATCCATTGGTGGTGTAGGCTTTGTATCATCATCTGAAGGCAAATCCGGCAATTTCGGTTCATCTTCATCAGTCGGGATATCTTCCTCAGGTTCATCGCAGTCATCATCAGGTGGTGTGGGAGGATCTGGAGGAGTCGGTGCCGGATTAACCACTATTGTTATATTTATATTGTTTGTAACCGAATTATCAATATTCGTTGTTGAGTTATCAATATTTGTTGTTGAGTTGTCGTTATATGTCTTTGAATTATCATTATACGTTCTTGAATTATCGGTATAAGAGTTGTCGGTTCTGGAATTATCCGTTCTTGAACTGTCTGTTATATTATAAATGGTATTTCCGCTATGATCGCCAATTATATTTCCATCTCCGTTTATGTATTGTTGAAATGCATCACCGTTAAAAATGTAGCTTCCGTCATCTGCAATCTGAATAACACCGTTATTTATAAGTTCTTCTCGTACACTGTTATCGGATAAATCAATATTTACAACATTATTATCTCCGTTTACGGCGACACCGGAATTATCATCAATCGCATTAACATCTCCGTCACCATTATTAATAATTGTCATTGATGACCCGTCTGAGGTTGTAGTGTTTACGGCACCGCCATTTGGAATATTATTTATATCAATATCTCCTGATGGAACAGTCGGACATTCTGTTGTTGATGTACTGCTTGAGGTTGACCCACCGTTTGATGAACATTCACCTGAACTATTAGTACCACTTGTTCCGCCTTCACAAGCCGCTGCAGCATCACTTGCAGCAGTTGTTTGATTGTCCGTTCCATCAGCTTCATCCGCTGCGCCGGTTCCTTCCCAATCAGGTAAGAAAACTTTATCATTAGTATAAATTACGGCATTATGACGGCCTATCCCGCCGACTTCTTTACGCCATCCGCCATCTTCTGTTCCGTATATTTCAGGGTTTGCATCCATCACGGCTTTTTCTAACGCATAGTATTCTTCGCTATAGAGTTCAATGCCCATTGCTTCCAAATCATAACTGTTATTTATAATCCTTGATAAACAATTATTTGAATCGTCATTGCTGCTCCAAGATTCAACATTTACATATCTTTGATTATTTTCATCTGCTTTGATTCTGTCATCAACCTGAAATATCGCTTCCGAATCAACGGGAGCAGTAATATTCGGCCCTATATCTTCACCTTCTGCTGTCTTATAGGGAAAAGAAGTACGGTCAATTCCCGAATCATCATACGTATTGTCAGAAACTTTTGCTGAAGCTGCTGCACCGGCATTTGCCTCTGCCAAAGCTGCTGCCGGTTGTGCAGCCTGATCTGTTGTTTCCTCAGAGGCAGCATCTTCTGCAACTTTTGCTTTTTCAGATTCTGTTTCCAATGCTTCTAAAAAATCATTTATATCTTTTGCATTTAACTTATCACCATTACCATCAAATGAAGCAAGTTTTTCAAGTTCTTCTCCCGTCAAACCTTCAGCACCGTCAAAAGCACTTACAAGGTCATAAATTTGTCCCAATTCTTCTCTTGAATATGCATTAATACCATCATCATTATACAAAGAATCCACAAAACTTTCCCGATCCATTAAGTTTTCATTGTATCCATCGCCTGATTCATTCCATATAGAATTAACATCGGTAGTTTTTCCAAGTGAATTTATTGCTCTTGCACTATAAAAAGGCGTGTTGTTTTCTCCTTCCCCATCTTTTAATTTATTTAGGTCAATTTTTCCATTTTTTAACAAATTTACAATATTGTTGAAATCCAAGCTCATACTGACACTCCTTTTTGGTTATGGTGTTACATGTCGGTTTATCGGCATTTATGTATAAATCTTTAGAAAATTTTATTTAAATGTTAAAATATGTAAATAAAAATACTTTATTTATCAATTATGATTATTCACATTTCTTAATTGAATTTGAAAAAATAGAAAGGTTTAATATGAATATATCTTCAGTTTCATTTGGTTCTCAAAGACAAGTACATCACAATTATAAAAATAGACCGATTCAGGCGCAAAGCCATAGGTCTGTACAAAGACCAGTATCAAGACCTGTTTATGATGATAAATTTGTTTCTAATAACAAAAAACCGCAAAAGAAAAAACAGGTTCTAATACCTACACCTTTAAAAACATTTATTTTAGGAGTTGTTTTGACAGGCGGTTTAAATTCTTGTTTATCTCATAATGCAGATAATGTTAAACCTGTTGTAATTCCTTTTGATTCTACAAATACATCTATATCTGATATAGCGGATATTTATGATATTAATGAAGAAGCTATTCTTGCCTATAATAATGTAGAAGAAGAATCAGAACTTGAAAATAACGAAGAAATACGAATTCCAGCAGCTTATGATGCGCTTAATGATAAAATAGAAGAATTAAAAAAAGAATTGTATTCTTCAAAACTTTCTGATAAAAAAAGACAAAATATTGAAGATAGCATAAGTGATTTAGAACATACAAAATTTATTCAGAATAGTATAGCCTCTGCATATACTGATGGTAAAATGGTCTATTTTACAATACTTGAACCGTCTGAAGACCTGCCGGAAGAAATAAGTGAAATTTATAATGGTTCTATTAATGTTGAAAATTTTAAAGATTTATTCAATATAAAAGATAAAGCAATAAGAGAACATAATGATATTGGTTTTAACTATGAATATAATGGTTATGATGGACATGCATATAAAGACTATACAGGTACATATCTTTATGCTGGGGACGTAATAAAAGTTCCATTATCCGCAATAAAAGATTAGTTTATTTTCAATGAGAGTCAAAATCCAAAACAATGGCTCCTTGCCTAAGTATTTTATATTTAATATTATCATTAACCAAAACAACAGTTGATTCTAGCCCTTTACACATAAAACCATAATCATCAAATACGTGATCAACCATACTGCCGATTGAATTTTTAGCCTCTTCATAGGTTTTGGCAGATGAATGCCCCGATAAATTTGCACTTGTTGTTGCCAAAACACCTCCTTCTATTTTTTGGCATAACAATTTAAAAAATTTGTTATTAGGAACTCTTATTCCCACTGTTGGATAACCTGATGTTATATAATTTGGTGTTAAATCCGATTTTTCTGATACTATTGTAAGAGCACCGGGGAAATATTTATCGGCAAGTTCTTTTGCTTTTATATTGGTTGATTTTATATAAGGAAATAATTTTTCTTTATTGTCTGACATTAGAATCAAAGGTTTTGATCTGTCGCGGTCTTTTATTTCATATATACGGTCAACTCCTTTTTCACTTGACGGCAGACATCCCAAACCCCATACCGTATCAGTCACAAAAGCTATTACAGCTCCGTTTTTTAAATCTGTATTCAATTTTTCAACGAATGAATTTTTGTTTAATATAGTTTTTTGTTCTTTCAATTAACTCACCTGCATATTCTATTTTAAATAGTAATGAGAATAATAAATAAAAACTCATACAAAGTATAATCATACAAAAAGTCTTAAATGCCAATATGAACCAGCTTCCTTCTTGTACATTCCAAAAAATGTATATTATAAAATTTAATGAGAATGCGCACATTGCGGCAAAAAGAATTTTAAACAAATTTTTAAAATATATTTTATAATTAAGATTTATTCTTTTGAGCAATATAACCCCTAATAAAGCGGCATTAAACAGAGTTACCAAAGAGGTTGAAAGAGTTATTGCAGCTATACCCATTGTTTTTATAAATAATGCGTTCAATATAAACTTTAAAATTATAGATGAAAAGGCAACAATAAAAGGAGTTTTTGAATCATTAAACGAATAAAATATTCTTGTTATTGAATCCCTAAATACATAAGGAATTATGGCAAAAGAAAGAAATATCAATGCTTGTGAAACCATATATGTTGCCTCGGAGTCAAATTCTCCCCTTTGAAATACAAGCTGTATAACATCATAAGATAGTAATATTATCCCAAACAAAACCGGAATAGCTATAAAATTTAAAAAACCAACTCCTTTATGGAAGTAATATTTAACTTCATCGTATCTTTTTTCACCCACTAACTTTGAAAAAACGGGAAATAACGGAACAAGAAATGCCGCCATAAGTATTCCTACCGGAAACTGAAATATTCTGTTTGCATAGCCTATTGCTGTCCAGGCGCCTTCTCTTAATTGTGAAGCAAAGAACATATCGACATAAACATAAATTTGACCTATTGTTGAACTCAAAGCGGCAGGAAATACAAGTTCAACAAGATTTTTAAATTCAGGATTATTTTTAAAGTCAAAATTTGGTTTTATTTTGAAACCGAGTTTTCTTACCCCGGGAACTTGAACCAAAAATTGAAGTAGAGCACCTATTGTTGTCGCTACTGCAAGGTATGTTCCGAATTTATCCCCGCGAGATAATGCCAATATAACAATTATACTTAAACTTACCATTACAGGGGAAATATTGGGAAGCAAAAAGGACCTGTATGTGACCAAAAGCCCGTAATAGATACCTATTATCCCGCCGATTAAAATAACGGGAGTCATTATTCTTAAATGGCTGCTTGCCAATTCTACAAGTTGATAATTATTGCTGTGTATTATGAAATTTAATATCTGTTCTGAAAAAATAAATATTATTATAGATAAAAACGCAAAAACCAGGAAAGAAGCTGTAAGAAAGGTATTAAAAAGTTTATTAACTTTTTCTGAAGGCATTTTATCATCAGGATTTACAAGTTTTGCAAAAACACTAACCGTTGCACTGTGGAAAGGACCGCCTACTCCTCCTATTAATATAATTGCTAAAGATGGTATCTGATATGCATAAAAATATGCATCGGATACTAAACCCGCACCATAATATTTCGCTATAAATATATCCCTTAGAAAACCCACAAATTTAGATACTATTGTTACAAAAGCAATAATCCACGCAGCTTTTAATAATGAAGTACCTTTAGTCATGTTTAGCCTCTTTTACTATAACAGAAGCTAAAATTGATTTTGTATAATCAGCATCTTCATCCGTTATTTTATATGATATTTTATTAACACCTTTTTCAAGATATTTTGAAATGTCAACTACGGTTTGATTTTCTTTTAATTTTATATTTAACTCTTTTTTATTTACAACTATTTGAATTTTTTTAATTTTGTCAGGGTTTTCAATAACTATTTTGGCATCTTCGTTTGAGGTATAAAATATTTGGTCTGTAAATTGGTTATTTCCTCTTATTTTAACTGAAATAGTTGCAAGTTTTATACCATTATAATAATGCTGCAATATTTCATCAAATGTGAACCCTAAAGAAGCCATTTTGCCTGCACCCCACTGACTTAAACCAACTCCGTGACCAAAGCCTCCGCCAAAAAACTTATAAACCGGTTTTTCATTTTCAAAAGTTTTTGTTATTACAAAATTTGCACTCGGAAGAGAAATTCCGTTTTTTTGAAAACATCTTCTAATTACAAGTTCTTTTTGGACTATAAATGTATTTTTATCTGTTTTAATTTCAAGGGTGATAATTTTTCCTGAATTTCCTCTTTCCAATACATTAATTTCTTCAAGTTTGCCAAAATCTTTTTCATCTGTCAGTTGCGGTGTTATAAACCCTGTTTTGGACTGTGTAACCAATGTTTTGGATAATACTTGTTCCAGTTCGGCAAGACTCCATTCTTTTGTCCATCTGTAATAAGGTGAAACATCATCAAAAGCTTCAGGTGTTGAGGTATAAAACTCATAAGCTTTTTCCTCCGCATTTAGCGGTGGAAATTCTTTATTATCAGGGGTTGCAATCATATAATCCAAATGCATTGACGGAAATATTTTCGTTTTTGGGTCTGAAAAAGCATATTCATAACTTTCCGTATATCCTCCTGCTGTTGAACTGTATAGTGCAAGTATCGGATTATTTTCTTTATCCAGGGCCAATATTCCGTTAGTTTCTTCTATAGCTCTATCAGAAAGTTCATCTTCCGTGTTAGCGCCAAAATAAACCTGACATGCCACGGAATCACACAAATCAAATTCTTCATAAGCTTTTACTCTCGGAGTAACGGCATAGTTTCTTGCAGCAACTGTTTGAGCCTTTAATGCTTCAAGCCCGAATCTTACCGGCATTTCATTCGGAACTACACCCTGCAAATATTTTTTTAAGCTCAATACATTAACTATTGCAAACTTTTCAGGATTTTTTGTGCTCTTTTTAAGTTCAATATACCCCCTGTATAAAGCCTGTTTTCCTTTTCTTTTTAAATCCTTAATCGATATAAAACAATTATCCTTTGGCCTTATAAAAACAGGACCTTCCAAATTCTCCGCAGTAAGTTTTCCGTCTGTATAGATTTTAAATAATCCGTTTGACATTACAACTTTTATTGTATTTGCATCATACAAATACTGAAGAGAATATCCAGTTGCCGAATCCATAATATAAAGCTCATTTGCATTATTAAACTCAATTGAATCAAATAAATAATTTTTAAACTTTGTATCGCTAATTCCGACTCTTACCGGAATATAATTATCTGCAGCCCATGCCTGATTTATAAATCCCGTAAAGATAATTGCTATTATTAATAATGTTTTATTAAGTTTTTTCATAATTCTACCTGACTTTATAATTATAGTCTAAACTTAATTTAAAGTTAAATTTTTTATATATGTTATATAATTAGTTTATGGAATTAAATTTAACGCCAAAATCACAGAGAATTCATATAGGTTTTTTCGGGCTGCGAAATGCAGGAAAATCAAGCCTGGTAAATGCAATAACAGCCCAAAACATTTCTATAGTTTCCGATATAAAAGGCACAACAACAGACCCTGTATATAAATCAATGGAACTTTTGCCATTAGGTCCCGTTACAATTATAGATACTCCGGGACTTGATGACACAGGAGAATTGGGTAACTTGAGAATAGAAAAAACAAAACAGGTTTTAAGAAAAACAGATATTGCAATTTTAGTTACGGATGCTTCAAAAGAATTAAATAGTTTGGAAAAAGAGATTATTTCCATTTTTCAAAATATGAATTTAAAATATGTAATTGCCTATAATAAAGCCGATTTAATCGAAAAAGAGCCACACTCCAAACAAAATGAAATATATGTTAGCGCAAAAAATAATACAAAAATAACAGAACTAAAAGAACTTATTGCTTCTATTCCCATGAATGAAGAAAAAAAGCTGATTGACGGCATAGTTTCTGCCGGCGACTGTGTTGTTCTTGTTACTCCTATCGATTCTGCCGCTCCAAAAGGCAGATTAATTCTTCCTCAGCAACAGGTTTTGAGAGAACTGCTTGATAAAGGGGCAGTTTCGGTTGTTGTAAGAGAATTTGAATATGAAAAAGCACTTAAGGCCTTAAAAATAAAACCGAAACTGGTCATAACAGATTCTCAAGTATTTCAATTAATTTCAAATTTGACCCCGCAAAATATTTATTTAACTTCTTTTTCCATACTCTTTGCAAGAAAAAAGGGAATACTTCTTAATGCGGTCAAAGGAGTAAAAACTCTCGAAACATTAAAAGATAATGATTGTATACTGATTTCCGAAGGCTGCAGCCACCATAGGCAATGTGATGATATCGGCAGCGTTAAACTCCCTAATTGGATTCAAAAATATACAGGAAAAAATTTAAATTTTGAATTTACATCAGGAACTTCATTCCCCGAAAAGCTTGATAAATACAGTCTTGTTATACACTGCGGAGGTTGTATGCTAAATGACAGAGAAGTTAATTATCGTTATGAATCCGCAATAAAACAAAATATACCGATAACTAACTATGGTATAACGATTGCTTACATAAATAATATTCTAGAAAGAAGTATTGAAGTTTTTCCCGAAATAAAATTTTGATAATACGCTTTATTTGTATTTACAAAAGTATAGAATATATTATAATATATATCAAAAAAGGAGATAAAATTATGTATGAATCATTTAGTCGCCACGGGGGGGGGGTAGAACAGGACTTGTTTTCAAAATTTCTTCCTTTTTTAAAAACTTTTCATTTACGCTTTCTGAAGTATTAATTACTTTAGTTGTTATTGGTATAGTTGCAGCAATAACAGTGCCGGTAATTGTATCAAAACATCAAAAAGAACAAACAGAAATACAATTAAAAAAAGCATATTCAACTTTTTCTCAAGCACTCTTAATGTCTCAGTTTAACAACGGAAATTGCTCTGAATGGGTTGCTACTGAACCTTCAAGTACTTATGAGGATAATTTAAAATATTTTGAATCATACTGGCAGCCTTATTTGAATGTGACTAAAATATGCAAATCAATGTCCAAATGCGGATATAATATTACAGGTTACGGGGCAATTTCAAACAAAAACAATAAAGTGTATTATGGTCAAAGTTACAATGTTCCGGGCTTTATATATGGCGGCGGATTTTATGCTTATATAAGACCATATAGTTTAAATTCAACAGATGAAAAAAAGCAAAAGCTTCAACTGTTATCGATAGATCTTAACGGAGCTAAACAGCCTAATATAATAGGACGTGATGTATTCCAATTTGTAATAGATGTAACAAATTGCAGAATAAAAGGATTTGGAAATAAAAAAAATTGTACGACAGCTAATATTCAAAAAGGTGGTGTAGAATATTCACGTGCATGCGGCGGTAAAATTTTATCCGACGGATGGGAAATTAAAGATGATTACCCTTGGTAATATCAATTTATATGTTTGTTAACTTTAAACTGACAATATAGACCAAAAACTAAAAATATTAAACCTATTATATTCGCCAAAATAATATTTATATCCATTTATTTATCCTTTGTTATGTCATATAATTTACTGTTAACATTTATTGCATTTATTATAAAAATTAAATCAAAATATATACCTACAATAATAAATACAACAATTTTTGTAAAAATAATATCAGATAAAATTAACCCTATAATTCCGGCTGTTAAAGTCAAAATTATAGTAATTAAGTTGCTTCTTAGAGCTATTAAGTTTTTTACTTTATTATCCATAGTTCAATTATATCATATTATTATAAAAATTTTACAAACTGCAACAATTCAAACTAATAAAACTAAAAAGACCATTATTTATAGTAAAATTTAAATGTTATGTTTGATAATTTAGCGGATAAGTTACAGGAAATAATAAGGAAAACTTCAGGCAACTCAGCCTTGACGGAAGAAAATATGTCTGAGGCACTTCGAGAAATAAGGCGGGCACTTTTAGAAGCGGATGTCAGTTTAAAAGTGGTAAAACAGTTTATGCTTTCCGTAAAAGAAAAAGCCCTAGGAGAAGAAGTTATAAAAGGAGTAAATCCATCTCAGCAGCTTGTAAAAATTGTTCATGATGAGCTTGTAAATATTTTGGGTAAAGAAAACTCACCATTGAATTTAAACGGACATCCTTCTTTAATAATGATGTTGGGGCTCCAGGGTTCAGGGAAAACAACATCGGCCGCTAAGCTTGCAGTTAAACTAAAAAAAGAAGGCAAGAATCCTCTTTTGGTTGCTGCGGATGTTTATAGACCTGCCGCTATTCTTCAGTTGAAAACACTTGGAGAACAGATTCAAACCCCCGTATTTACTATAGAGGGCTCGACAAATGTACAAAAAATAGTTTCAGATTCTATAGAATACGCTAAAACAAACGGATATAACGTTGTAATTATTGATACTGCCGGTCGTTTGGAAATTGATGACGAAATGATGGCCGAGCTTTTGTTGATAGACAGAGTGTTTCATCCGGCAGAAAAATTACTTGTTATAGATGCAATGCTTGGACAACAGGCTGTAAGTGTAGCAGAAAACTTCAATGCTCAACTTGATATTACCGGTATTATACTTACGAAATTGGATGGTGACTCAAGAGGCGGTGCAGCATTAAGTGTAGTTCAAGCAGCCGGTAAACCCGTTAAATTAACGGGGACAGGTGAAAAACTTGATGCTTTAAATGATTTTTATCCGTCAAGAATGGCAGACAGAATTCTCGGAATGGGAGATATAGTTTCTTTAGTTGAAAAAGCCCAGGAAGTTTTTGATGAAAAACAGGCGAAAGAATTCGAAAAGAAAATGGAAAAGGCCGAGTTTTCTTATAATGATTTTCTGAATATGCAAAAGCAGATGAAAATGTTCGGGTCTATTGATAATATCTTAGGAATGTTACCGATTCCCGGCCTTAATCGTGAAACAAAAGAAACAATAGCAACAGAAGGCGAGAAACAGCTAAAAAAAATTGAATCCTTTATATCAAGTATGACACCTAAAGAGAGGGCAAATCCCGCCTTAATTAATACTTCAAGAAAACGCAGAATCTCTCAAGGGTCAGGTATTCCTATACATGAGGTTAACCAAATAATTTCTCAATTTGAGCAAATGCGAAAAATGATGAAAGGATTTTCAGATATAAAACAAAAAGTAAAAAAAGGAAAAATAAAGATTCCTAAAAACTTTGGCAGCAGATTTCCGTTTTAAAATAATTCAGGGTGAGTAATATATGTTAAAAAAAGCAATGATAATGGCAGCAGGTGTAGGTTCAAGGTTAGAGCCTCTTTCTTTTGCAGTTCCTAAGCCTCTTGTTCCTTTAGCAAATAAACCGGTTATGGATATTTTAGTTACCCAGCTTATATCGGCAGGAATCAAGGATATAATTGCAAATACTTATTATAAATCAGAGGATATCCAAAATCATTTTAACAATTCAAATTATGGTGCAAATTTTACATTTATAAAGGAAGAAAAACTTTCAGGTACGGCAGGTGGAGTCAGAAAATGTATGTTCTTCTTTTATCCTGATGAAGATTTTATTGTACTCTCAGGCGACGGACTTTCGGATTTAAATATACAAGAGGTTTATGAATCTCATAAGAAATCAGGCTCCATTGTAACAATAGTAACAAAAAAAGTAGATAGCTCAGAAGTTTCAAAATACGGAATAATAGTTACAGATAATAATGGCTTTGTTAAAAGCTTTCAGGAAAAACCTGCTTTAAGTGAAGCAAAATCGAATCTTGCAAATACAGGAATTTACATTTTTAATTATAAAATATTTGAATTTATTCCCGAAAATACTTTTTATGATTTTGCAAAAAATGTTTTCCCCTGTATTATGGCTGCGGGAATTAAAATCAATACATACGAACATTCGGGTTATTGGTCTGATATAGGCTCGTTGAATCAATATATTCAATCGAACATAGATATAATAAATAATAAAATAAAACATTGCAGCAATAATGTTATAAATACGGAAGAAGGCAAATATATAATAGGCCAAAATACGATACTGGGAAAAGATTCTGTACTCGCAGGTGATTGTATAATAGGCTGTAATTGTAAAATAGGTTCAGAAAGTATAATAAAGAATTCTATAATATGGGATAATGTTGAAATAAAAAACAATGTAAAGATAGAAGATTCAATAGTATTATCCAATTCAGTAATAACAAAATCCATATTTAATATGATTGCGGAAAATGAAAACAGTATATTAAAAGAAAGAATTTTGGCATAGGAAAGGGGAAATAATGATAATAATAATGGAACCGTCTGCAACGGAACAGCAAATAAATACAGTAGTTACAGCATTGCACAACAAAGGTTTTAAAACAGTATTGAACCATGGTGATGTAATGACTGTTATAGCTGCAATAGGAGATAAAAGACTAATCGAGCCGCATTCATTCCAATCCTATGACGGAGTTAGAAGTGTAAAATTAATACAAGAGCCATATAAACTTGCTTCAAGAGAAGGAAAACAAGAAGATACTGTAATAGAGTTTTCAAACGGAGTAAGAATTGGTGGTTTGGAAAAACCTGTATTAATGGTAGGGCCTTGCAGTGTTGAAAAAGATTTAGACGGCTTGTTAAGAGTTGCGGATGCTGCAAAGGAAATGGGCTGCCACTTTTTAAGAGGAGGTGCTTTTAAACCGAGAACTTCTCCTTATGATTTTCAAGGTCTAGAAGAAAAAGCGCTTGAGTATCTTGCAATAGCACGTGAAAAAACAGGGCTTTTAATTGTTACCGAATTAATGGATACGATGGAATTGGATTTGGTATGCCAGTATGCGGATGTTATTCAAATAGGTGCAAGAAATATGCAAAATTTTAAACTTCTTCATGCGGTCGGCAAATGTGATAAGCCCGTAATATTAAAACGCGGTGCTGCTGCGACAATCAGAGAATTTTTACTTGCAGCGGAACATATTATGTATAACGGAAATGACAAAGTAATACTTTGTGAACGTGGTATAAAAGGCGTTGATAATACGGCAACAAGAAACACACTTGATGTTGCTGCAATACCTGTCATCAAAAAATATTCACATCTGCCCGTAATTGTAGACCCCAGCCACGGAACAGGCAGACGCTATTTAATTGAACCTCTTGCAAAAGCAGGTTTAATAGTTGGTGCTCACGGCGTTATGATGGAAGTCCACCATGACCCTGAAAATGCTTCATCTGATGGCGCACAAAGTTTGCCTATTCCTATGTTTAAGGATGTTGCAAAACGTCTTAATAAACTTATAGGCAGAATTGATTATGATAATAAACATTCAATGAGTATGGTATAGAATTGTATAAATTTAATTTTGAACCCGATGAATTTCAAAAGGAAGCTTTTGATTACATAGATAAATCTAAAAGTATAGTTGTTTGCGCTCCTACAGGTGCAGGTAAGACTTGTATTGCCGAATATGCAATACAAAAAGCGCTGGAGGAAAATACAAGACTATTTTATACAACACCTTTAAAAGCTTTATCCAACCAAAAATTTTACGATTTCGGAAGGAAATACGGCAGCGGTAATGTCGGACTTTTAACGGGTGATACCTCAATAAACAGGGAAGCCCCTGTTGTTGTTATGACAACGGAAGTTTTCCGGAATATGCTATATAATACTAATTTCGGAAATACAAAAGACAATATGCGGGATGTTAAATATGTTGTACTTGATGAAGTGCATTATATGAATGATGAACAAAGAGGTACAGTTTGGGAAGAGAGCATAATATATTGTCCTTCTAATGTTCAAATTATTGCTCTTAGTGCAACTATTGCGAATTCAAAGCAGCTTTGCGATTGGATTAATACAGTTCATTCGGGAACTAAACTCGTATTTACTGATTTTCGTCCTGTACCGCTCAAACATTATTATTTTGATTCGTCAAAACCGTTTGAAATCCTTCCTTTATTAACACCTGACGGAAAACTAAATAAAAAAATAAAGCCTGAAAAGAAAATGAATCTGTATTCACGTCAGGCAAAAAAACGCAACAATGTTAAAGATGTTATAAATGTTCTTCACAAGAAAGATATGCTTCCTGCTATATTTTTCACATTTTCAAGGAAAAAGTGTGATGAAAATATGGAAAAATGCTCTGACATTAATCTTATAACACCTGAAGAGGCGAACCAAATAAAAGAAATTGTTAATGAATTTCTTAAAGAATATACTTATCTTGAAAATAATAAAAATCTGCAATATTTGTATAATGGCGTAGCTTCTCACCACGCAGGCCTTCTTCCGGCTTGGAAATTATTAGTTGAGCGTTTATTTCAAAAAGGATTAATAAAGGTTGTATTTGCAACTGAAACATTGGCAGCGGGAATAAACATGCCTGCAAGAACTACAGTTATTTCAGCGATTAGTAAAAGGACCGATTCAGGACATAGAATGCTAACGGCAAATGAGTTTTTACAGATGTCAGGACGTGCAGGCCGCCGCGGGATGGATAAAATAGGTTATGTTGTTGTAATGGGAACTCAATTTCAATCTCCCGAAGAAGTTGCAGAACTTGTGAAAAGTCCTTCCAATCCCTTGGAAAGCAGGTTTTCTCCAAGTTATTCCATGGTTTTGAATCTTCTTCAAAATCTTGAACTTGAACAGGCTAAAGAACTTATTTTAAAGAGTTTCGGTTATTTTTCGTCAAATGACAGACTTAAACCGGTTATAGTTCAACAGATAAATTGCGAACAAACTTTAAGTAAACTTAAGAATGAAAAATGTCCGTTTAATTTATCTAATGATGATTTTATTGAATTTAATAAACTCAAAGAAAAATATATCGTTTACAGAAAATTGACAAGGACACTTCAAAAACAAGCAAAACAAAAAGGGAAAAAAGATACCCCCGAAGTTATTGAATATTTGACAAAAACAAAAGAAATCCGAGAATCTATGGATAAGTATCAATGTGAAACTTGCCGCGGATATAAAAAACATATAAAAAATCTTGAAATAATTAAAAGATATGAAAAAAGATATAAAGAAATTTGCAAAAATGTTGAAAATCAAAAAGATATATACTGGAATCAATTTCTTGCTCATAAAGCAGTACTTGAGAAAACCGGTTATATAGAAAACTGTTCTCCGACGGATTCAGGTATTGTATGCTCAATGATACGAGCCGAAAATGAACTGTTTTTGTCCGAAATAATATTAAAAGGAATATTAAATGATTTAGAGCCTTATGAACTTGCTTCTGTTATTTGTGCTCTTGTAACAGAAGATGTAAGAACAGAAGTATATCCTGATGCGCCTATAAGTAAAAATACAAGAAAAGCATTAAATAAAATAAAAGAGATACGGAAAAAAACAGCAATGTTGCAGCGTGATTATGATATTGACACCCAAATGTACGTAAATTCATATTACTCACCGTTAATAGAACAATGGGTTCAGGGAACTCCCTGGGAAGATATAGCAAAACAAGCAGATTCTTCTGAAGGTGATATAGTAAGAATTTTTAAGCGTACTGTTGATGTATTAAGACAACTAACAATTTTGCCATACATAAATGAAAACTTAAAACAAAATGCTAAAAGCGCAATGACTGCAATATTAAAAGAACCTATTGATGCAGATTAGCTATAAATTGCTTTAATTCCCTGAAGATTAAAAATAAGGCTGTCAAGTGCTTCTTTGTTACCTTTTTTTATCTCAATAAACTTTAGAATCATTTCGCGACTTGCATCAGAATCCAATATTTCAATTAACCCTGATAATTCATCATCCGTCAAATTGAGTTTTTCTTTTAAGGATGCAATATAGTTTATATCCGATTCTGTTTTTTTAGATATAAACATGTTACCTTTTCCTGTAAGTAACCAGTTAATATTTACATAAAATACTTCAATTAAGGCATTTAAAAATTTGTAGCCCGGCTGAGCTTCATCTCGTTCATAACTTCCTATGGTCCTGACCGGAATATTTAATTTTAGTGCTAATTCCGAGGACGTTAAATGTAAAACAGACTTTAGTTCTTTTATTCTCTTTCCGATAGTCATAATAGTTTGAAAAAGCCGAAAAACGAATTGACAAAATAATAAAAGATAATAAAGTTAATTACTATTATAATAAGTTAAAAAGATTTAAAAAAGATAGTTTTTAAAGGCCGAATAAAAAATTTTAATTTTGACGTGTTATAATTTTGATATGGGAAGAAAGATTATAACTACAAACAGAAAAGCATTTCATGAGTATCATATCTTCGACAAATATAATGCAGGTATGGTATTAACGGGTACTGAAATAAAATCTGTTCGCAAAGGGGCTGTTAATCTGAAGGACAGTTTTGTAAAAATAGATGACGGAGAAGTATTTTTATATAATTGTCATATAAGTCCTTATGAGCAAGGTAACAGATATAATCATGAAGAAAAACGGCTGCGAAAATTATTATTGAATAAAAAAGAGATAGATAAGCTTATAGGGAAAATAAAGAAAGATGGGTATTCAATAATACCATTGGAAATTTATTTGGATAAAGGATGGGCAAAAGTCGAAATAGCACTAGCAAAAGGTAAAAAACTTTATGATAAGCGTGATGATCTTGCAAAGAAAGCACAATCACGAGATATTGAACGCGCTGTAAAATCAAAAAACTACTAATTTGAAAAGTTTTTTCTTATTCATATTTGTTTTATAATGGATAGGTAAAAACCATGTCTTAAGAAAGGGCCTTTTATGAATAATACGGTTGTAGTCGGCGCACAATGGGGAGATGAAGGGAAAGCAAAGATAACTGATTTACTGGCACAATATGCTGATGTTATTATCAGATATCAAGGAGGCTGCAATGCCGGTCATACTGTTGTTGTTGATAATGAAAAATATAAGTTCCATCTTGTTCCTTCAGGAGTTTTGTATGGAAATAAATTTTGTTTTATCGGCGCCGGTACTGTTATTCATCCTGAAACTTTTTTACAAGAAACTCAAGAATTGATAGAAAGAGGAGTAAATTTATCATCTTTAAAAATCAGTCCGCTTGCAACAATTACCCTACCTTATCATATAGATATTGATGGCATAAGTGAAAGTACATCAGGTAAAAATAAAATAGGAACAACAAAAAAAGGAATAGGTCCTACATATTCTGATAAAATAGGTCGATATGGAATTAAAGTACAGGACTTATTTGATGAAGAAGCTTTGAATTTAAGACTTGATGCAATTTTGCCTTTAAAGAATAAAATGCTTGAAAAAGTTTACGGAACAAAAACTTATACAAAAGAAGAAATGCTAAATTATTGCAAGAATTATGCCGAAATTTTTAAACCTTATGTTTGTTTTGACTGGGTAGATAAACTAACAAATGCACTTAAAGAAGATAAAAAAATATTGTTTGAAGGCGCACAAGGTATTATGCTTGATATTGACTACGGAACATATCCTTTTGTTACCAGTTCAAATCCAATAGCAGGCGGTGCGGCAACGGGCAGCGGGATAGGCCCCACACATATAAAGAATGTTATAGGTGTTACAAAAGCATATATAACAAGAGTAGGGGAAGGGCCTTTTGTTACTGAATTAACCAATGAAACAGGTGAAAAAATAAGAACAATAGGTGGAGAATTCGGTACTACAACAGGACGACCTAGACGTTGCGGTTGGTTCGATGCTGTTTTATCAAGATATTGTGTTTTAGTAGGCGGTTTAACTCAAATGGCAATAACAAAACTTGATGTTTTTAATGATTTTGATGAACTCAAAGTTTGTATTGCATACAAAGATACAAGAAACGGAAAAATTTATAAAGACTACCCGACTAATATCAATATGCATAAATATTTAGAACCGGTTTATGAAACATTTAAAGGATGGAAATCAGATATATCAAACGCAAAATCTTTACAAGATTTACCTGAAAACGCAAAAATATATTTAAATAAACTTGAAGAGCTTGTAGGTATACCGATAAAAATAATAAGTGTCGGTCCGGATAGAGATCAAACAATAATTTTAGAAAATCCGTTCTGTACTTGTTAAGTAATCTATTGGAAAGAATCTGAAATTAACTACTTAAACGATAAAGATTAAAACTTCATAAAGCAAATTAAAAGCCGGCTTTGCATTGAAAACAAGTTGACTAATGTCAAAAATAAGTTAAACCTGTTAGGCCCCCGCAGCACTAAAAATAAGTTGGCTAATGTTGAAAATAAGTTAATCTAGTTAGGACCCCGCCACTGCGCTAAAAATAAGTTGGCTAATGTTGAAAATAAGTTAATCTAGTTAGGACCCCGCCACTGCGGGAGAAATATAGGCTGTCAAATTTTAGTTTTTTTAATGAACTTAGTGAAAATATTTTTTGTTGCTGAATTACAGAACATATACATTCTATATATTAGTATAATTTAAACATTAAATCTGAAATGAACTATATCACCATCTTGAATTACGTATTCTTTTCCTTCAAGCCTTGTAAGACCTCTATCTCGAGCAGCCGCATAAGAACCCGCTTCAACAAAATCATTATAGCCTGTTACTTCGGCGCGAATAAATCCTTTTTCAAAATCAGTATGAATTACACCTGCAGCTTTTGGCGCTTTTGAGCCGTTTTTTACAGTCCAGGCATGTACTTCTTTTTCACCTGCAGTTATAAATGTTGTTAAATCCAAAAGTTTATAGACAGATTGAATCATTCTTTCTATACCTGAATTTTCCACCCCTAAATCATTTAAGAAATCTTTTGCTTCTTCTGTAGATAAATCAACAAGCTCTTCTTCTATTTTGGCAGAAATTATAACAACGTCTGCCCCATGTTTTGCGGCATATTCTTTTACCTTATCTACATATGCATTACCTGTCGCCAAATCTGACTCACTGACATTAGCAGCATAAATCATAGGTTTTATACACATAAGCTGTGAATTTTTTGCGACATCGAGTTCCTCATCTTCAAAATGCTCTTCTATATTTATAAATGTTGCATCCTGAAGTAGTTCATTTAATTTTGTAAGAACTTTATGTTCCAATATCGCTTGTTTATCCCCGCTTTTAACTTGTTTTACAAGCCTTTCCAGCCTTCTTTCAACAGATGCCATATCTGCAAGAGCAAGCTCTGTATTTATTGTTTCAATATCATCTATCGGATTAATTCTTCCCGATACATGTATTGTATTTTCGTCATCAAAACATCTTACAACCTGAATAATTGCATCTACTTCTCTAATGTTGTGTAAAAACTGGTTTCCCAAACCTTCGCCTTTACTTGCTCCCTTTACTAAACCGGCTATATCCACAAATTCAATAGCTGTAGGGATAACAACATCGGTCTTTACAAGTTTTTTTAATACTTGAAGTCTTTCATCAGGTACACTCACAACTCCTACATTAGGTTCTATAGTACAAAACGGATAATTTTCGCTTTGTGCATTTCTTGATGAAGTTAATGCATTAAATAAGGTTGATTTTCCTACATTCGGAAGTCCTACAATTCCTGCTCGCAACATATTTGTTCCCTTTCAATATGTTATTAGCGTATTATAAAAAAACTTGCTTATCAATATTAAATTTTCAGAGGATAATCCCCCTTTATTTCCCAGCCGTCATACATAATTAAATATGTGCAAGCAAAATGACCATCACTATCGTCCGCACACTCCTGTTTTACTTGTTCTCTTGTACATTCAATTTTTTCATTTGAAGTTCTACAAACTTGAGGATACTCCGGCGTAAAAACAATATCCTTTTCTAAAGGTGCTGCATTTCCTGCCCCACCGTTAAATCCATTATATAATTCGAAAGCAAATATATCCCTGCCCATTTCATTGGGGCCTTTATCCCCGTTCACATCAAAATATAAGCAAAATATAGGACCACAATTATAGTCAAGTTTTGTACCGTCTGCAAATATTATTCTGCCTTGATTATTATCCCATTCAAAATAATTTAAATGTTTAAATATCATTCCAAAATATTCGTCTTCACCGTTGCCTGGATCCCACTCATCTGCCGGTATACCCTGTTCAATTTCCGCAAGTTTAATTGCATTTGTAAAATTTGAGTAGAACTTTTTTAATCTTGTCGCTGTTTCTGTTTTCCTGTGATTCGCCATTACAACAGGCACTGTTATTGCTGCAATAATCCCTATAACAACAAGAGTAATAAGTACTTCTGCTAATGTAAATCCATTTTTATTTTGCATATCTTTACTCCGTATACTTTACGTTTAATCTTACAATGTAATATTATAAAACAATATACACGTTTAATATTATATTGTCAAGGACAATATAAGGTGAAATATATGAGCTATGACAGAAAATTAATAAGAAACGGAAATGGCTGGGCATTAACAATAAATTCTGTGATACTTGAACTTTTGGATGTTAATCCGGAAATTAATATGATTAAATATACTATTGAAAATGAAAAACTTATAATAACAAAAAGTAAAAAGAAAGTAGAACCTAAAATTAAATAGTAGATTTTTTAAAAAATTAAATTGTATAAAAGTCTAACAAATATTATTATTTTCATCAATTTGGACAATTGAAGGTTTAAAGTTTTTAGCTTCTTCAGGTGTCATTTGAGCATAAGCACAAATGATAATCTTATCGCCTACTTGGGCTTTTCTAGCAGCCGCTCCGTTTAAGCAAAAATCTTTTTTGCCTCTTTGTCCGGCGATAATATAAGTTTGAAATCTTTCACCGTTGTTAATATTTAATATATCAACCTTTTGTCCTTCTGACATATTAGCTTTATCTAATATATTTTGGTCTATGGTAATAGAGCCGACATAATTTAAATTTGCGTCGGTTACTGTTGCTCTGTGTATTTTGGCGTATAAAAATTCCAGTAACATAATTTTTTCCTTTGTTTATATTTTAGCAGAAACAAAATTATTGATTACATTTTTTCTTCTTTATTTAATTTTTTTAGATAATTTTTTATCTGTGCAACTTGTTTTGGTTTAATATATTTAAACTGGCCTTTTTTTAATCCTAAAAGGTCAACAGGCCCCATACTTAATCTTTTTAATGATATTACACTGTGCCCCAAAGAATCGAGCATTTTCCTGATTTGTCTGTTTAAACCTTGATAAAGCACCATTTCAAGTACTGTATTTTTACCTTCATATTCAACAATTCTTGCAATTGCGTATGCTATTTGCCCTTTTTCAATTTCTATACCTTTTTCCATCAATACAAGATCATTAAGATTCATTTTACCTTCAGCACATACTCTGTATACTTTTGGTACTTTTATAGAAGGATGTGCAAAATTATTAATAAAATCTCCGTCGTTTGTAAGAATCAAAAGCCCGGTTGAATCTTTATCCAGTCGTCCTACGGGTTTTAAGTTATGAACCTCTTCGGGAAGAATATCATAAATGGTTTTTCTGCCTTTTTCATCGTCCATTGTTGTTATATATCCGGCCGGTTTATAGTATCTTATATATGTAAGAGCTGCAGGTTTTATCGGTTGATTATTAATCATAACATTATCTTTTGTATTAATTAAACATCCCAGCTCTGTTACAATTTTACCGTTTACGGTCACTTTGCCTGTCTCTATATACTCGTCGGCCTTTCTTCGGGAGCAAAACCCTGTTGAGGCTATATATTTATTTAATCTGACTTTTTCATTTTTCATTCTTTTATGATAACTCATATAAAATAAATAGCAAGTGGAGTTTGTTTTGAGATATCCTGAATTTTGCAATTTCCGGTATAGTGCTAGATAGTTCCGGATAAACTTAAATTATTTGTAATACTGATTCCGCAAAACGCTTTGTGTACATGTATCAACCGGGATAAAAATTCAAGTTTTTTGTCAAATTTGTAAAGTTTTGTTAAAATAACATCCTTAAAGTATTTCAGAGTTGTATGACATATGGTATTATGAAAGTACGATTTGAATTAAGACTTGAGTAGGTTGTTTAGCCGAGGGATGTGGTAATACGTACACTAATGAGTACGATAGTACTTACAGTGTTTAGTTTGCCGCGTACATTTAAACCGAAAAGGTGACTGGATTCGTTAAATTCTAGGGAGAGGTTTGTGTAAATGATTTATTGTTGCGGAGGCTACCATGCGCCTCTAAAAACAGTATTTCTGTCGCCTGATTTTAAATATCGTGACAGGAAACTGGAAGTTTTGGTATGCCCTGTTTGCGGGGCGCTTAGTGCTGTTTTGGTTCAGTTTAATATATTGACCAAAGAATATGAAACGTTTAGACCCAAAAGAAAGAAAACTGCAAAGTTTATTCAAGAGGTCGAAGCCGGCGAATGGCGGGATGTCAAAATAAAATATGGCACAAAAAGCCGCGCCGGTTTTATTTGGGGAAAAAATATCCAAAGAAAAGACGGAACTATTGCTCAATATGCCGTCGATTTTAACGGAAACTCTAAACTTATAAAGGTTGTAAACAAATAACCTCCTGTACATTGCTATTCATTTTTGCGGAGTATATACTCCGCAAATTTTTTTGCAATTAAATTTTAAACGAGAGTTTTCTATCTTACAAAAATAAAAAGGGAAATTATTATGCCAAAAAAGAAAAAAGAAACTGTTAAATATTCAAAAAATGATTCATTTGAAAATTTAGAAGCCGTACAAAAAATGGCATTGAATAAAAAAGGAAAAGATGATGAAATAGTTCCTGATATTTCAGTTTTTCTTAAAGCAGAGGAGCTTAAAGGAAAACTTTGCGGATTATATTCTGATAAAGAGATATCCTCCGGCACTGTAAACCTAATGGGCAGCGTCAAAATAGACGGCAAAGAATTAAAAATTAATGTTGGTGAAGATATAAATACGGAACATAAAGATGATTGAATTACCTGAAATTTTAGATATCCCAAATAAATTAATACCTGTTATTACACAAATAAATGATTATAATTATTTTCTGATAGAAGGAGGAAGGGGTGGTGGCAAATCACAGAGTGTTGCAAGAATAATTTTATGGTTAGCTGAAAAAAGAAGAGTTAGAGTCTGCTGCGGAAGAGAAACTCAATCAACAATTTCGGACAGTGTGTATAAAATATTTAACGACTTAATAAAAGATAACAATTTAAATTTTACAATTAAATCAAATAAGATAATCCACAATAGCACAGGTTCGAGCATTATATTTAAAGGGTTCAGAGAGCAGGGAAGAGTCAACATCAAAGGGTTAGAAGGGGTTGATATTCTGTGGATTGATGAAGCGCAGGCTATTACAAAATCTACCCTTGATGTGATTATTCCGACTATCAGAAAGAAAAACTCGATAGTTATTTTCACAATGAACAGATTGGTTAGAAAAGACCCTGTATATTCTGAATTTGTTTCTCGTGATGATTGTCTTCATATAAAAATTAACTATTATGATAATAAACATTGTCCCAAAAAACTTATAGATGAGGCTAAAAGATGTAAACAACGCAATATCCTTGACTATGAATATATTTGGGAGGGTAATCCTTTAGATAAAACAAATGATTTTCTTTTCTCCGTTATAAAGTTAGATAAAGCTAAAAATATTATATTTAAAGAAGAAAATTACAGAAGAATAAGATGTATGTCTGTAGATTTGGCGGGAAATGGCGGTGACCTTTGTGTTGCAAGTTTAATTGAGTCAAAAAGCACTTCACAATGGGCACTGGAAAAACAGGAATACTGGTCGGAGCCTGATACTGATATAACAAAAGGACGAATAATTAATTTGTATTCAACATGGCGGCCTGAACTTTTAATTCTAGATGCGGACGGCTTGGGGTATTCGATTTATGTGAGTATAAAAAATGTGATATTAAATACTATTAAATTTAACGGCGCCGGGTCAAGTAACCGTCCTAATGCTTTAAACAGGCGGGCAGACGGTTATTTGACATTGAAAGATTATATCGACAATGAATGGCTTAAAATATCATCCGATTTTACAATTTCGCAGCTTGAATATATAAAAAAATCATATAAGCCTAACGGTCAAATATTTATTCAATCAAAGAAAGATATGAAATCAGAGCAAGGTGAAAGTCCTGATTTTGCAGATAGTTTGATGATGGGAATTTATGCAATTAATTACTATTCTTATTTGATTGATGAGAGAGATGAAGCTGTTATTCTTGACTCAAACTTTGACCCGTATGACTAAAAAGGAATAGAAAAATGAACGATAAAGAAAGATTTAAATTAGCAATGCAATATTTATTTAAAGCCGAGGGCGCCTATAGTAATCATAAATGCGATAAAGGCGGTGCTACTAATTATGGTATAACCCAAAAAACTTATGATTATTACAGAAAGAAGAAAGAGCTTTGTCTGCAGCCGGTTATTAACATAACAAAACAAGAGGCCGAAAATATTTATTATGAAGATTTTTGGCTTCTTTCCGGCGCAAATAAAGAAAATGATTTTGCAATGGCTCTTGTATTGTTTGACTCTTGTGTTAATCACGGGCTTTCAATAGGAAAGAAATTGTACAAACAATCAAATGGCGATGTTAATAAGTTTCTTGAACTTAGACGTACAAAATATAAGGCTATTGTCCAAAATAACCCTTCTCAAAAGGTTTTTCTAAAAGGATGGTTGAATAGAATAAATAACTTAGAAAAGTTTATTAACGAAAGGCAAAAAAATGACTAACGAATTTAACAATAATGTGATTCTAAAAGGTAAAGTATCAAAACATAAGGGGTTAGATATTTTATCAAATAGTATTGAATTAGCAAAGGCAGTTTTAGAAAATATAGATTTAAAAAATGTATATTTGTATAACAATGATATGTCGACTCCTTTTATAGGTTTACAAGCCATTAGTGATATTCCGGCGAATAATTCAGTACCACAACCTAAATATATAAATCCGCAAATAATACCTCAAATACCTGTAAGGAATCAAGAAAGAATAGATTATATAAATAATAATACAAATGCTTCTGTTTTAGGATTACAGCCTATTAGTAATCAACAAGATATTGTAATGGGAGAAGGGTTTGGCAAAAAACGTGTTAAATCATCCGCTCAAGAAATTGCAGATTTATTTTATCCTACAATGAAAACTCAAAATTCATTTAGTGAACAATCTCAGATAAAAAATATAAAACAGCCGACATTCTATGAAAAGATGATAGGAGATAACAGTAAAGAGGAATATTTAACCGGCGGTGCTGCTGATACAAGCTGGTTATCAAAATTCCCTATAAATTTTGAGCCTCAACAGGAACAAAAAGAAGAAGTACTAGATTTGTTTTCATTTTTGGAGGATAAAGAACTTAAACAAAATACTGATGTTTCAAATTATACATTTGATGAGTTAAGAAATATGGCTCAAACACAAAGCGACAGAAACTTCTTTGATGCATTGGAAATATTATATTCTATCGAAGGTGGTTATAATAATATTAAACAAGACCATGGCGGGAAAACGAATATGGGAGTATCTCAAAAAGCATATACTGCTTATTGCAAAGAAAACAATTTGCCAATTAAAGATGTAAAATTTTTATCTCAATTTGAAACTTATAAATTTTATTATAAAGAATATTGGATAAAATCTAGTGCAAATAAATTAAATAATATTATTGATGCATTTATATTATTTGATACATCTGTTCATCATGGTGTTTATGGAGCAAAAAATATATATAAAAAATCAAATGGTAATCTTTGGAAAGTTTTAGAAAATAGATATGAACTTTTTAATAAAATAATAGAGAATAAGAACAAATCTCAAAATATTTTTTATCGTGGATGGATAAATAGACTTAAAAAACTTTGTAATTTATTAATTAGGGCGGAAAGTATAGGATTAATAGATAAACAGGAAGATTCTGAAAGAATTAAAAATTTGATTATGAAGGAAGATAATCCAAATAAATAACCTTTTGGAATGATATATTAATTATTGTATTTAGCTAAATCAATATATTCATAATAAATATCTGTAAGAAATTTGGCACGATTCATAGTAATTATTTTATGATAATCTGCAGATAGCGGTATATACATTGTACCGTCTTTTTCCGTAACATATTTATCTATTAATTTCCTATCTTTATCTGCCGATATTTTCCAGGCATTTTGAGATTCGGTGATTAATTTATATTCATTAGCCGGCATATCTTTTTCAAGAAGTTTTAAATATTTATTGAGTTCTTTTTCCCACTCTTCATTTGCAGTAATTACACAATTTGTCATATCATTTGTTGAATAGGCATTTTTTAGACAGGATATTTCTTTTTTGTTAATTGGATGTTGTATTGAATTATCTTTTTCAAAATACTGTTTTAATTCATTTTGAAAGTTGTTTGTTAGTAATTCTGTATATTTTTCAAAAAACTTTTCTTCTATATTTATGCTATTTTCATAGTTATTATTGGAAATTGTTATTAATCTGTTATTTGATTTTATATTTTTGTTATTCAAAAATATAGAGAAAGAACTCAATATTATTAAAATTGATAATAAACCTATAATAATCTTATTTTCCATTATGTTATAACCTCGTATTTGTTTTGTGTTCTTACTCTTTTATTTCATGGTTTTCAATTAAATCAATGTACTGATAATATATATCATTCAGAAAATTAGAACGATTTTCCGTAATTATTTTATATTGATTAGCTGCAAGTAGTTTATATTTTTTTCCTTTTTTTGTTTTTATATATTTATCTATTAACTTCCTATCTTTATTGGCCGATATTTTCCAGGCATTTTGAGATTCGGTGATTAATTTATATTCATTAGCCGGCATATCTTTTTTTAGAAGTTTTAAATATTCTGAAATCTCGGTTTGTAATTCTTCATTTGCCTTTTTTGTACAATTTATTATTTCATCTGTAGAATTTGCATTTTTTAAACATATTTCTTCCTTAGATGTATTATCTTTTGAGTTTAAATAGTTATCTAATTTATTATTAATATTGTCAGAAATGCTTTCTGAAAATTTTCTAAAAAGTTTTTCTTCCTTGTTAATACTATTTTCATAGTTATTGTTAGTAATTGTAATTAATCTGTTATTTAATTTTATACTTTTTTTATTTAAGAATAAAGAAAAGAAATTTAGTATTATTAAGACTGTAAGTAAGCAAATAATAATTTTATTCTGCATATTAACTTATCCTTTTTTTACATCCGTTAATTCTTTTTCTTCTTTTATATTATTAAGAAGTGAGTTTAACATTGAAATTCTGCTTTTTAATATATTATTATATTCATCTATAGCCATAACTTGATTAAACGTGCCAGGTCTTTCAAATATGAATTTATCAATAATTTTTTTATCTTCTTTTATTTGTTTTTCCCATGTAATTTGGTTATTTTTTATAGAGCTGAATTTTTGAGATGTTAATTCTGATTCTATTTGTTTTAAGATAAGATTCATTTCATCTTCCAGTGATTTTTGAGCCTTGTATGCACAATTAGGTAAATTTGCAGTTGCAATAGTGCTAATACAATCAGATTCTTGTTGTTCTATTTTATCAAGATTATTAGTTAAATTATTATCTTCTTTATTTTCCATTAATTCAATTATTTGCTTTAACGAATCGTAATTCTTATTTTCCATATATTGAGTATTTTTAAAATTTGAATTATTATTTTCTAATAATTTATTATTTAAATTAATATTTTGGAAGTTTAAGATTATTGAAATTGTACCTAATACTATTAAAATTAATAATAAACTAATAATGGTTTTATTATACATATATGCCATATCCTCTTTTAAAATAAATGTAAACTGCTTGTCCATAATATAATAACTTTTATTTAAATGAAAGTAAATAATACTATTGGCTTATTACTCATATAATAACAATCAATTAGTGTTTGGAGTTTGTCTAAATTTTTATTATAAGAAAGGGGAATATAATATGCATAATAAAAGAGAATGTGCGGGTACATATTATGTAAAGGGTTATACAAGACAGGACGGAACACAAGTTTCGGGATATCAAAGAACTTGCGGTGCAGCGCATAATTCTTATGATGAAAGTTCAGAAGTTCAAAGAAGAGCAGAAGTGTTATATCCTAATACTAATGCAAAAAAAGAATTGACAAAAGAGGAAAATTCAAATATGTCAGATTTTGAAAAACCGCTTAACGGAAGTATTTCCAGTTCTTTTGGATACAGAGTTTCACCAACATTAGGTGCAAGCACAGGACATTCCGGTATAGATATTGCTGTTCCTATTGGGACACCTGTAAAATCAATTGCAGATGGAAAAGTGATTGCTGCACGAACAGGCATGAAAGGTTATGGTACCGGTGTTTTTGTTGACCATGGAATTATTAATGGAAAACACATAGTAAGTGAGTATGGTCATTTAAATAGTTTTGATGTAAAAGTAGGGGATACTATAAAAAAAGGGCAGGTTATTGCTAAATCCGGGAATACAGGAATATCAACCGGTCCTCATTTACATTTAACTATTCGAGAGAATAGTATACCTGTTGACCCTAAAAAGTATATGAAATGGTAGTTTCTTTAATGAATGAAGGAATCGATTTTGTTTATTTTATCATTTTTATAAATTTTTAAATTGTTAAGTTCTGAATAATTTATATTGTTAGACTTAAAATATGGTTCAATATATTCTAACAGTGTTTCTGCATTATCAGTGGCAGGAACATTGCTTTTTATGGTTATATAATCATTTGTAATTTGAATTAATGAATAAATAAATAGAACATCAGACGTTTCAATACCTCTTTGGTAATCTTGCATTATAAAAATATATTCATTAATATTTTCTTTTTTATTTTTATCTTTAAGGTATTTATTGTAAGTTTTTTCTGCATTTACAAATTCTTTATCAATTTTTCTTTTTATTTTTGGAATTTCATTATGAATTTTCTTTTCGATTTTTATTTTGTATTCAACCTTGTTTGAAACTTCATAAGTAATTGCATTGCAGGAAGTCTGAGTAATAAATATTGATAATAAGAAAATAAGTAATCTTTTCATACATAAATTATACTTTAAAAATAATTTTTATATTGTCCGAACAAAATTTTACGAGTTACGAATTGATATGAGTAGAATTTGGATACAAAAATATAGCAGAGCCGAATTTGATGTTTACAAGAAAGGGGAATATAATATGCATAATAAAAGAGAATGTGCGGGTACATATTATGTAAAGGGCTATACAAGACAAGACGGAACTCAAGTTTCGGGATATCAAAGAACTTGCGGTGCTGCTCATAATTCTTATGATGAAAGTTCAGAAGCTCAAAGAAGAGCAGAAGTGTTATATCCTTCAATGAAAGAAGGTAAAAAAGATACAATAATTCCTGAAAGCGGAAGAGATTATGAACAAAACAAAAATTATAATAATACTCCGTTTTTGAATCCAAAAACGGTATTACAAGGTGGTGTAACATATAATGAATATAAAAAAGAAAAACCCGAAACATCAAGTAAAATGGCTGATAAATTGAAGGAAGTTGCAGGATATGCCCTGCAGCTTGGTACAATTGCGGCAGATAAAGCAAATGAATATTATTCAAACAGAGCGGATATAAAAATATCAGATATCGGTTTAAAACCATTACCAAACGTTTCTGATTCAAATAATATTATTACTTCAAAAAATCATTTGAGTAATCAACTAACGCGAATGAGTGAACATACTGTAAATGGGTTTGGGGAGTATAGTGGTAATAATGATTTTGGACTTGGCAGCAATAGTAGTTTAAATCTCTCTGAAGAAACTCCAATTGAAGATTTATTTTATCCTACAATGAAGGTTCCCGAGAGAAAAACACCTGAAGAAGTTATAAAACAGGGGCAAGAAGAGTTAAAAGAAATAGAAAAAGAAAGATGGTTAAATCATGCGAAGAATTGGGGCGGGTTTGCCCTTGAACTGGGAAGTGCTGCCATTCCGCTGGCGACAGGTCCAAAAATAGCAGCAGGATTGGCAAAAACTTTAACACCTGTATTCGGCAGAAAAATAGCAATGGAAGCGGCAACCGGAATAATAGACGGCGGCTTATCGGGTGCAATTCAAGGTTTAGGAGAAGGGATGATAAATGATGCGGATTTGGCAGAATCAATCCTAAATGGCGCGGCTGTAGGAACTTCGGGCGGTGCACTCATGGGGCTTGGCGCAGGAAAAGCTTCTCAATTATATGATATAAACAAGCTTAAAAAACATGTTCCTTTTGAGGAAATGACAAAAATAGAAAGAGAACTTCATAAAAAACTAGGTAAAGATTATTATAAAAATTATGAAGAAGGTAAGGGATTAAAAATACAAAATAATGATGTAAAATATAATAAGGAGATATTATATGAACGAATAAGACACGTTGAATCTACGACCGATTATATTAAAAGAGCACGAAAGTCTTATACGAGAAGAAATGGAAAAATACAGGCGTTCGAAAAAAGAAGCAATAATCTTAATGGCAGCGGATTGGTAAAGTATAAATATGAACCCACAGAAAATTTCCAAACGGCTTTTAGTAGAAGAAAATATAGAACACAAGTATATAATGAACTAAAATATGATAATGAAAAAGCAGCAAAATTATTTCAAAGTAAATTGGAAACGGCAAAAAAACAAATAGGATTTAAAGCGGCTTCTGTTTATGTATATCCACTCGAAGAATATAAAAATATGAGATTATTTTTATCAGAGGATGGGAAAAGCGGTTTTGCAATTAAAACTGATGGTGATATTGTATCTGTTTTTTCTTCTAATAAAAAAGCTGGTGTATCACACATCATGATGGAACTAGCAATACAAAATGGTGGCTACAAACTGGATTGTTTTGATACATATTTACCACACATATATAGCGCACATGGTTTTAAAGAAGTAAATCGTATAAAATGGAATGAAGCATATAGACCTGACGGTTGGGATAAATCATTCTACAAACTATACAACAACGGAGAACCGGATGTTGTGTTTATGGAAATACCCCTGAATAATAAATAATTTAAAAAATATGTGCAAAACTTTAAAAACACATATTTAATATGTGTTTGATAATATACTACCGGAATAAATTTCCGACAATTGCGTAATTGTAATATAAATATATATGATATAAAATAAAATAAGGAGGTATTATATGAGCGAACAAAATAAGCGTACTTTACGACCAATTATATTAAAAGAATATGAAGATCTTATACGAGAAGAGATGGAAGAAAACAATCTCTCAAAAAGAGAAGCAACTTTGTTTATAGAGCTGTTAATAAAATTTAGGATGGATGATTTTGGGCTGACATACGAAGAAGCAATAATGGCAATGTTAGAGGGGTGGTAGAGTATATAATTAAAGAACAACAAAAATTAGTAAAATTAATAGAAAAGAGTGAATATGGAGCGTAAATATAAATATACAAATGAACTTATTAATTATGAAGTAGCAGAAATATTGTACGATAAATTAATGCATATTCGAGAAGATGAAGAGTTTGCGTTAGGCGTAATGGTATCTTTAAAGAAAGATAAAGATAAAGCCAGGATGATAAAATTATTGGATGATGGCTTAAGGGATCATAAAAAGATATTAAAAATTGCGTTCGCCATTGATGATGGTAAAATGTAGTTTTGAATTAATATATGGGTAATAAGTGTAGTTCAAAAATTTCTGAAAGGAATCCTATAGAAAATGGTTTTTAAATTTAGCAGAGAAAATATAAAAACGGAAACAGGAAGAAAATTATATGATTTATTAAAAGATATTTTGGATGATCATGCTTTTCTGTATGGTATTCTATATGATTTGAAAACTGAAGATAAAATGTTAAAAATGATAGAATTATTAGAAAATGGTTTAACTGATACAAATGAAATTACGTTGCATGCTACTGCAATGCAACATGATGTAGATATAGATACAATAAAGTACATGTTAGATAGGTTATGATATTCTAGAAAATCAAGAAGAAGAATAAATTTCTAATTTAATTTGTCATATATAGATATTTCAATATTTATTACACTTATAAAAGTTTTATTCGGTAGTTCGCGCCTAGAATAAACTTACGATGACGGATAGCCATTTCTCCATCAAACTTTTACAAGTGCATAGTTATAATATCATATTTTAATTGTTTTTTGCAATGTATCAACCGGTTAAACTTTAAATAAACTTATATTAAAATTGTTAAAAGTTGTAAAAAGATTAAAATAATTATGTAAAATATAATAAGGGAGGTATTATATGAGCGAACAAAATAAGCGTACTTTACGACCAATTATATTAAAAGAATATGAAGATCTTATACGAGAAGAGATGGAAGAAAACAATCTCTCAAAAAGAGAAGCAACTTTGTTTATAGAGCTGTTAATAAAATTTAGGATGGATGATTTTGGGCTGACATACGAAGAAGCAATAATGGCAATGTTAGAGGGGTGGTAGAGTATATAATTAAAGAACAACAAAAATTAGTAAAATTAATAGAAAAGAGTGAATATGGAGCGTAAATATAAATATACAAATGAACTTATTAATTATGAAGTAGCAGAAATATTGTACGATAAATTAATGCATATTCGAGAAGATGAAGAGTTTGCGTTAGGCGTAATGGTATCTTTAAAGAAAGATAAAGATAAAGCCAGGATGATAAAATTATTGGATGATGGCTTAAGGGATCATAAAAAGATATTAAAAATTGCGTTCGCCATTGATGATGGTAAAATGTAGTTTTGAATTAATATATGGGTAATAAGTGTAGTTCAAAAATTTCTGAAAGGAATCCTATAGAAAATGGTTTAACTGATACAGATGAAATTACATTGCATGGAATGGCAATGAAAAGAGATGTAGATATAGATACAATAAAGTACATGTTAGATAGGGTATGATATTTTAGAAAATCAAGAAGAAGAATAAAAATAAAAACTTATTGAATTTATAATTTAAGTTCAAAATTAAATACAGATGATTAGTTTTATATATTACATAATTCGGTGACAAAAAATCATATTGTCATTCTGAAAGTGCAGAAAAATTAATTTATCCATATTGATTAATTTTTCGCACTGTTCAGAATCTTACCAACAGAGAATTAAAAGTTAATTTGTTTAGAATCCGGCTCTGCAGGTTCAGAATCTTACCGTTAGTAAATTATGCAAGGATTTTGTTTATATAGCTTAATGTTACTATTCCAAGCCTGCAAGATCCTGAACAAGTCAAAATCTACGCAATAAATTGCTTGATTTTTAGACTTTTCAGGATGACGGAGAGATAATTATATATGTTAAATTGTCCGAGCAAAAAGTTACAATAAGCCCGAAGGGTGTGAGTAACTTTTTGTGAGTGGCGCTTCAAAAGGTGAGCCCCAATTTTTCGGCGTGGATGACACGGCGAAAAATGTGGGCGACACTAGATTAGGTAACTCGGTGACAAAAAAATGTATCTTACCATCATAAGAATATTTTTTAAATGTTGGTAATATAAGTTATATACATTACCGTTAGTATTTTATTTCTTTTATTTACTAATTGAAACAAATATAGCTCCTTATTTGGGGCTATATTTTATTATTTATTTCAACACAAAAGAAAGGGGAAATTTATGTGTTCAACACCAAAAGTTCCTTCTGTTGAACCTGTGGAAACAGAAGTGATAAAAGAAGCAACACAGGCGGATGCTTCCGTTCAAAAAGCTAATGCCCAAAACAGAGCAGGAAGAGTTGGGTTAGTTTCTGAAAATATCAGGACTTCAAATGTCGGTTTGGATGATGAAATTGTATCATCTAAGAAAAAATTATTGGGAGAATAAAATGAAGGATGAAAAATATTCCAAAAAATATTTTAATTTGAGAAGAGCCGAGCTTGATATTGCTTATAATGCAATAAAACCCGATTGGCAGGATTTAGCGGATTATTTTCTGCCAAGGTCTGTCAGGTTTTTAGCAAGAAATACAAATAAACAACCGGTAAAAAACAAAAAGATAAAGGATTCAACTCCTCTCCTTGCTGTTCGTAATTTTTCTTCAGGTATGATGTCGGGGGCTACAAGTCCTGCTACTAACTGGTTTAAGGTCAAAATAAGGAATTACGGACAGGAGGGGAGTTACGAGGTAAAAACCTGGTGCAGTGAGGTTGAAAATATTTTTAGAGATATTTTCAATTCTTCAAATTTATACCGGGTTTTGCCTTCTGTTTATAAGCAAATAGGGGTTTTCGGTATATCCGTTCTCGCTTTAATGAGTGATGAATCAACTGTTTTAAGATGTCAATTATTACCCGTAGGTTCATATAGAATAGCTAAAAATGCAAAAGGTGAAGTTGATACAATTTGCCGCGTTTATATGGATACTGCAAAAAACATTTATGACAGATTTGGCGAAGATAATGTTTCAAAAGAAGTAATACGAGCTGTTGAGTCTGACAGATATGAAGAAATGTTTGAAATTGTTCATTTTGTTGAACCTAATAAAAATTTTATGCCGGATTCCGTTTGGGCAGAGGATAAAAAGTTTATATCCGTATATTATGAGTCTTGTTCAAGCGAAGAAAAATTTCTGTCAAAATCAGGGTTTGATAAATTTCCTTATGCGGTTTTTGAAGCGGAAGTCAACGGAGAAGACGTTTATCCTTCTGAATGCCCCGGAGTTAATGCCCTGCCTGATGTTAAACAACTAATGAGTATGGTAATTGATGAGGGAAAAGCCGTAAAAAAAATGATTAGTCCTACTTATAAAGGGCCGGCGAGTTTGAAAAATAAAAAAATGATAGATGCCCCTGCCGCATTTATAGAAGAGGATGAAAACGGCAGAGGGCTTTCTCCGATTTATGAAGTAAATCCCAGGGTTTTGGAAGTTGATTCAATTATAGAGAAATTAAAAGAATCAATTAAAGAAATCTTTTATAATGATTTATTTGCAATGATTTTAAATACAGCTGAACGCTCAAGGACGGCAACGGAAGTGAATGAATTAAAAGAAGAAAAAATGGTATTACTCTCACCTCTTCTGCAGCAGATTCATAACGGCTTAAACCAAATAATGGATTGGGTTTTCCAAGAGTGTATATTCTTAAATATACTGCCTGAAGCCCCTGAGGAAATAATGGGTGCAAATATGGATATTGAATTTGTTTCAACTCTTGCGCAAGCCCAAAAAGCCGTAAAAATTTCCGCAATGGAAAGATTTACAACATTTACCATTAATTTGGCTCAGGCGCTTGACCCGTCATTGCGCAACAAATTGAATGCAAACAAAATAGTGGATGATTATGCTGATTTTGTAAATATTTCGCCCGAACAAATCGTTCCGACACGCGAAGTTGAAAAGCGCAAACAAAAAGAAGAAGAAGCTCAAAGTCGTCAACAAATGCTGCAGCAGGTAAAAGAAGGATCTGAGATTATTAAAAATATTGCCGGTACTGATTCCTACGGCAGTGACTTAATGGCAAGACTAGGTTTAACTTAAAAATATTAAGAAAAGGAGAAAAAATATGTTTGATGAAAATTTACAAACACAACAAAATTTAGGCTTGGGAATAAATGCTTATCCTAAACCTTTAGAGTCTGAATTAAGAGCAGATATGCTTACTGATGAAGGAATATTCGGGAAGCCCGAATTCTATGATTATTCTAAAGTACAACTGCCCGAAAATTATTGTTATGATGAAAATTTACTAAATGAATTTAATGAGCTTGCGGGCAAATATAATCTGTCGCAAAAAAGTGCCGATGAACTGATGTCAATGGCAGTGAAGCTTACACAGTTAACGGGTAATAATTACGCTAAAACTATGGCCGAACAACAAAGACAAAAAATTGAAGACTACAGACGCAATTTATTAAATGACAGAGAAATAGGCGGCGCAATGTTAAATTCAACAATGAGAACTGCAAATATAGCGTATACTCAATTTGCCGATAATGATGTACAACAATTACTTAGTGAAACAGGCTTAAACTGTCATCCTAAAATTGTAAAAATGTTCTACAACATCGGTAAAAAAATGCAAAATGATTCAATATTAAATGCAAATATTCCTGCAGTTCCTAAAGAAAACAGGGAAGATATTTTGTTCCCTACAATGCAGTAATAAAAAAGAAGAAAGGAAAACAAAATGGCTACATTAGGTTCTAATTACTTAACACTTGCTGACAAATTTAAAAGAACCGAAAACGGAAAAATAGCAGCAGAAATTATTGAAATGATGTCCGAAACAAATGAAGTTTTGCAAGATGCAAATGCACTTCAATGTAACGATGGTACAAACCATATAACAACAATCAGGACCGGTTTACCTTCTGCGGTATTCAGAAAACTTTACGGTTATGTACCTACGTCTAAATCAACAACCGAGCAGGTAAAAGACGTAACCGGCATGTTAGAAACATATTCAATTGTTGATGTTGACCTTGTTGATAAATCCGAAAATCCTAAAGTATTCAGATTATCTGAATCTTCTGCGTTTATTGAAGCAATGAACCAAAAACTTCAGGAAACAATATTCTATGGAAGTATAAAAGAGAATGCAGCGGCATTTGACGGATTGAGCGCAAGATATTCAAAAAAATCAACCGATGAAAAGAAAATCGGCTCAAATATAATTGATGGCGGCGGAACAGGAAGTGATAACACTTCTATATGGTTTGTAACTTGGGGAGATTTACATACTTCTTTATTATATCCTCAAGGCTCTCAAGCAGGAGTGCAGCATAAAGATGACGGTATATTGACGGAAACAAGTTCTGCCGGAGGAAAAAGAAAAGTATATCAAGACCATTATAAAATGGATGTTGGTCTTTCCGTAAGAGATTGGCGTTCAACATGCCGTATTGCAAATATAAGCGTAAGCGGTCTTGCCGGAAGCTCTCCTGCTGATATTGAAAAGCTTTTAAATAAAGCTTATTACAAAATCAGAAGATATGCTAAAACAGGTAAAACTTGTATATATTGTAATTCTACCGTTTTAATGCATTTTGAAGCTCAATTAAAAGAAAAGACTAATGTTAACTTCACAATAAAAGAATATTTAAACGAAAATATTCTTCACTATAAAAATATTCCGATTCGTGAATGTGAACAAATTTCTTGTGAAGAAGCAGCAGTATCTTAATTTTAGAAAGGAAATTAATATGATTTTAGACGAACAAAGTTTATTTTCGGATAATCAAGCAATTACAGCTACATGTAATTCTGAAAACATACTCGATTTAGGAAACAGAGAAGTATCTTTCGGAACTCCGGTTGAAGTTTTTATACAAATAACGGAAGATTTTGATAAATTAACTTCATTAACAATAAAGGTACAAAGCTCAGCGGATGAAGCTTTTTCAAGTGCTGTTTCGTTAATTGAACAAACAATATTACTTGCCGATTTAAAAGCCGGTGCAGTTTCAACAATTAAATTTTTACCTAAAGGAAATTTGGGTTATATGCGTTTAAATTATACCGTAACAGGTACTGCCCCGACTCAAGGGGCAATACTTGCCGGTATTGTTGACGGCAATCAGGAAAGTTTTCATAATATCTAATCTTATAACGGTATCCGGTATTTTTACCGGATACCATTTTCCTGAAAATAGAGTTGTATATATTTAAGGAGATAAAAATGAATTTTACAAAGTCTAAAATTTTTAATATTGCACTTAAAAATTTAAGAGTTAGTGTAGGTATTCAAAACAGTAACCAGTCAGATAAAAATACAATAGTTTTAAATGAATTTTATGAAAGTGCACTTGAGCAGGTTTTAAAAGATTTTGACTGGAATTTTGCTAATTCATATAGAGAATTGTCATTAACCGGGAATATTCCTCAAAATCCTAAATTTTTATATGAATATGATTATCCTAACGATTGTGTATTCGCAAGAGAAATAATACCTTATGCAGACTCTGATATAGTTGAATTTGAAATAGCCGCAAATTCAACAGGTCAAAGAGTAATAAACTCAAACATGACTCCTGCTGTTTTAAGATACACAAAATATGTAGAGAATGAAACATTTTTTTCAAGTGAGTTTGTAATGGCATTATGCTGGTATTTATCATTTTTGGCGGCTCCTGCCATTACGGGAAATAGAAGTATTCAAAGTGACTGCTTGGCTGTATATACAAGTATGCTTGCGAAAGCAAAAACTTTGAATGCGTCAGAAGGCTATATAAAAACAGAAGAAAGATGCAGCTGGATTGATGAAAGGTAAATAATTATGACAATGTATACGCAAAAATCTTTTACCGGCGGAGAGTTAAGTCCTGCGCTGTATGCAAGAAACGATTTATCAAAATATGCTGTCGGTTTAAAAACTTTAAAAAACGGGTTTGTAAGAGCGGAAGGCAGTGTTAGTAACCGTGCGGGACTTGAGTTTATATGCGAAGTTAAAGATTCATCAAAACCGGTCAGACTAATTCCTTTTTCTTTTAATACTGAGCAAACGTATATTGTTGAGCTTGGCCACAAATATGCAAGATTTATTAAAGATGCAGGTCAGATTCTTGATAGTGATGATGAATCAACAAATACTTCTTCATTACCTGTAGAAATAGAGACTGACTATGATTCCGGTGACTTATTTAATATAAAATATGCTCAAAACGCAGATGTTTTAACAATGTGTCATTGTAATTATCCGCCTGTTGAGCTTTCCAGACTTTCTCATTATGATTGGCAGCTTGAAACAATAGATTTTGAACCTCAAATTACAGCCCCTACAAATTTAAGTGCGGTTTGGACAGGGGGCAGCGAACAAACAACAACATATAAATATGTTGTTACGGCAGTAAGAAAAGATACTTATGAAGAAAGTAACCGTTCGGATGAAGTCTCTGTTGTAGGAGAACTTGAAGCATACTGGGGAACAACTGAATACATAACAATAAATTTCTCCGCAGTTCAAGATGCGGTAGAATATAATATATATAAAAGTGTAAATGGTGTATTTGCTTATGTCGGTACAACATCAACCACAACTTTCAAAGATGATAAAATTGAACCCGATTTAACTTCGACGGCACCGGTATATACAAATCCGTTTGAAAATAATAATAATCCCGGCTGCGTAAATTATTTCCAACAAAGAAAAGTATACGCATGTCTTAAAAATAATCCGCAAAGACTTGTGGCTTCTCAAACGTCAACAAACAATAATTTCAATATCTCAAGACCTTTATCCGCTTCTGATTCAATAGATATTACATTGTCGGAAAGAGAAGTTAATGAGATAAGACATATTATTGCATTAAATGACCTTATATTGTTAACTTCAGGCGGAGAATGGAAAGTTAACGGTTCAGACGGAGCTTTTAGTGCTTCATCGTCACTTGTTGCTTCACCTCAAAGTTTTTACGGATGTTCGAATGTTTTGCCGGTAGTTTCGGGTAATATGATTTTATTTGTTCAATCAGGCGGTTCTGTTGTAAGAGATTTAGGTTATTCTTATATGACAGACAGTTATGACGGCGGAGAATTATCAATTTTTGCAAACCATCTGTTTGAAGGTAAGCAAATTGTGGACATAGGGTATGCAAAAGAACCGTACCGTATTTTATGGTGTGTGATGTCGGATGGTACTGTTAATGCCCTTACATATAATAAAAAACAGGATGTTGCGGGTTGGCACAGGCATGAAACGGACGGAAAATTTGAGTCTGTTGCAGTCATTAGAGAAGGTTTTGAAGATGTTGCATATTTTGTAGTAAATAGAACAATCAACGGAATAAACAAACGTTATATTGAAAGAATGGCTTCAAGATATGTTGAAAAAACAGAAGACGGAATATTTTTAGACAGTTGTTTGACTTATGATGGTGAGCCCATACAAATACTTATGGGGCTTGAACATCTTGAAGGTAAATATATTAATGTGCTTGCTGATGGCTGCCTTGTTGAAAATAAACTTGTTGAAAACGGACAAATAACGCTTGATTATCCTGCTTCAAAAATTGTTGCAGGGCTGCCGTATGAATTTGAACTTGAAACTCTAAATATAGAGGGGGAAGCAACTCACGGACTTCTTAAAATAATAAATACAATTTCAATAAAAATAGATAAATCAAGGGAAGATTTTTATATGGTAGGAACAAACGGTGATATTGCGGAAAATTCAAGAAGCATTGACAGTGTAAACGATGTAAATTATTTGCATTCGGGAAATGTAAATGCTTTTTCTTTTTCTGACTATACAGAGGATGCAAGAGTTCATTTAAAACAAACCGCACCTTTTCCTTTGACTGTCAATTCAATTACATTAGATATTACGGTGGCTGATGGAAATGCTTAAAAAGAATATTGATAAAAATGAAATTATATTTATTTTAAATAACTTAAGAGATGAAGATGAATGCGAACTATTAGCTCTTTGGGGCGAAGATTGGAGAAATAAAGCACTTTCAAGTTTTGAAGGTGAAGAAGTTCTGATTTTATACGGTAAAGATAATTATTGTAATTTTGTGCCGATAGCTATGGGCGGATTCTGTGAATTATTTGAAAAGGATTCGAAAATTGCCTGTGTTTGGATGTTAACAACAAAATTTATTAAATATAATAAACTTTTGCTTTCCAAAAATCTCAAACAACAGATAAATAATGCTTCAGAAAAATATGACATTATGTATAACTACATATATAAGTCAAATTATGAGGCAAAAAACTGGCTAAGAAAAATGGGCTTTAAATTTGACAATCCCAGGCCTGAAAAGTTGAAAATAGCTAAAGATTTTGAATTTTTCTATAAACTGAATAAAAGAAAGGAATATTATTAATGTGTGTTTTAACAGAGGTGCTGGATGCGGTAAATGTTGCGGCTTCCGTTGCTACTACAGTATATAGCGGCATTCAAAATGCAAATTATCAAAAAGCTGTAGGGGAATACAGAACTAATTTGTATAAGTCGCAAGCGCAAGATATGAGGACTCAGGCAAAAGAAGAATACCAAAAAGGAGTAGAGGAATCAAGAAAAGTAAGGCTAAAATCCATATTAAATATGGGCACACTTTCTGCTAATGCCGCAGCCGGGAATTTGTCTTTATCATCAGAAACCGTACAAAATTATATAGGGGATGAAAAGTTTAACGGAGAACTTGATGCGCTAACAACTTTTGAAAACTATAAAAATAGGTCAGATAACTATCTTCAATATGCACAAAATTATTATAATAATGCAGCATTAACTTCATTTGCAACAAAGCAGAATTATAAAAGCAATTTATTATCGGCTTTTTCAAATGCTGCTTTGGGTTCTTTAAAATTAACCGGTACAATTGCGGACGGAATAAAAAATTACAAAAATAAATAAATTTACCTAAAAATTTCAATCTCTAGCTTTAATTAATTATACAAAGAAAGGATTAAAAATGAATCAAGGTCTTGAACAACAAAATGTTCAAGCATATTCCGTAAGAAAAATTCCTGTAACTATAAAACAATACAGTGATAATACGGAATTTGAAGGCTTGGATAAAATAAAAATTTTAGAACTGAGCAGTTTAATAGATGATTGGGAAAACGAAATATTATTTTCCGAAAACGGATTTTATTCTCTGAAGGGTAAAGAGGTTGAGAATAAACCTAAAGAATTTTATGAGGAATTAAATAGTCTTATTAATTCAAAAATTTCGGAAATTACATTTAGAGAACCTGATTCAAAAGAAATTGCATATATTGTAAAAAATCAAAAACTTCAATCTTTAATGAATCAAATGAAAGCTTATGAAGCACTTCAATTAAAAGAATGGCAGATTGAGGTTTATGAAAAATCAATAAATTCTTCATTAAGAAGAGCTGTTTTATATAAAAATAATTATGAAATAATTGAAAATTCTTATAAAAATGGGATTACAGTATTGACTTTAATGTCAGAAGCACAGAAATGGAGTGATAAAACATTTCTAATAAAAAAAGAAAATTTTGAATCTGATTTTTATTCTGAATTAATAAATGCATTTATAAAAGATAAAGATATAAATTCTGTAATTTATTTTGAAAAATATAAAGATAAATTGTCTGAAGAAAAGAAGAAAGAACTTGAAATTTCCGTAAAAGAACTAAAGAATAATATAATTGCATATAATTATGCAAAAGAGCTATTTTCTTATGAACTTTCTGAGTCTTTGAATGAAAAAGAAATAAAATCGGTTAAAGATAAAGAAATTCAATCTTTAATTCGCCATTATATTTCGGTATTTTCGCATGAGAAAAAAGAAACCGAAGAAAATGAACAAAAATCAAAAAATGAATCAAACTGGGAAGAAATCATGTCAATATTAAATTCAAATCCTTCTGAGGCAGAATTATATATTGATTATTCTTTAGAAGAAAAAAATCAAAAATTAAAAAGAAATTTTATAGAAAATTTCAGAAAAAACGGATATATAGAAACTGATGTAAAAAAGTTTTTTGCGATTATGAAAGAAATGAGAGATGATTTTGAAAAATTTAAAAAGAAAGATATTTCGGATTTTCGTGAATGTATGTCGGATGAAGATTTTAAAATTATTTCTGAAATGAAGGATAAATCACAAGAATACTATGTAAGATTTAAATCTGATTACGACTATATAAAAAATGAAATAGAAAAGAAAAAAATAGAATCTGAAGAACAGGCATATTCAATTGTTAAATTAATATATTACTCCTTTAAACAAAATTTTGATGAAAACAAAAAAGAGTCTGATATTGAATCAAAAAATAAAATTATTAAATCAGTTTTTGAACGTTATGTAAAAGAAGAAGAAAAAAGTAAAGAAAGGAGAGGGAAATGACAGTATCATCACTAACTCCGGTCAATAATTATTCGGGTAATTCATCTTCAACAAAATTTGATTTTGATTTCCTGATAGAAGATGAAAATGAACTTGTAGTAAAACATATAGATTCGACGGGAGTTTCAACTATTCTTGAAGAAGGAGTTGATTATTCAATTAATGAAATAGGTAATAAACAGGGAAGTTATATAACATTTCCATTGGCAACATCTGAATTTTCCGTATTAAAAGCAGATGAAAGAATTTCAATCTATTTGGATTTGGATATTCAACAAGAAAGCGAATTTAAAAACTCATCATATTTTAATTTTAACGTACTGGAATGGACATTTGATTATGTTGTACGAATTTTGCAGGTTTTGAACAGAAAAATAGAAAGATGTGTAAAAGTAGATGAGGGTGTCGATGTAACTCCGGACGAATTAATGGATTCTATAAATGAGGCACAAAGGTTAACAAATGAAGCAGCCGAACTTTCTGTATCAATGAAAAATGAATGTGTTTTGAATAAAGAAGCTACAGATTCAAATGTAACATATATTGATAATAAAATAAGTACATTTAATACAACATACGAAGAGTGCCTGCAAGATATACTGGATGAAGGGATAGAAACACGTGCAAATATAAATTTAACAAATCTTTCAAATGACGGCGAAAAACATTTTCTTAATAAAAGTAATATTACCGACTGTATTTTGGAATCACCAAATGGTGTTGTATCAGCATCAGAAAATGTATTAACAATAAAATCAGGGATAAAAGTGCTTATTCCAAATGGAAGAAATGATGATGAAACACTAAAAAATATAGAATTTAGTCTTGCTAATGATATAACTTATACTTATACATATACAATGTACGGTTTGTATTGGTATGTATGGCTTTGTTCCGATTCGACTATAAAAATATTATATAAGAGAGATACGTATTTTCAAGAAACAACTCCAACAAGCTCTTCTTATACAAATTTAATGTGGTATAAGCCGAGTGATAACTTGTGGCGTGAATCAACAGACGGCGGGTCAACCTGGAATGTTTTTTACGGGGCAAGAATAGCGGAATTTCAGTGTGTCGGAGATGGTATTTCTGATGATATAGGGACTTTAATTTCATATAAACCCGTAGAACTTTTAAAATCAACAGATAGTTATAATATAATTAATGAAGGGATTCCGGATTATACAGGCGGAATTGATATTACAAATCAGTTTCCATATACAGCTCCTTCAGATGGTTTTATTAATGTATCTTTAAATGCTTGTGCACAGACAAGAGAGTTATATATTAATAACGTAAGAGTAGGGTATGCGAATTCCAATTTAAATACTTTTGTAAATCTATTTACAGCCCAGTTAAGAGTTGTAAAAGGAGATGTTATAAGCAGTAATATTTCACTTTTTCAATGGGCAGCATTTTATCCGACGAAAGGAAGGAATACAAGAAAATGATTAAATATGCAGAAATAATAAATGAAGAAACAGGACTATGCAGGGTTTCAATAGGTGATAATGAGCAATTTTATTTATCAATAGGTATGAGTAAATATGATGTGGAACAATCTGAAGTCGATAATAATTGGTATTTGACTACAAAATGTCCGCATTATACGCAAGAGGAACTTACAGAAAAAGAAGCGGAACGAGTTTCAATGTTAAATCTGACGGCAGCGGATGTTGAAAGAGCTCTTTATAAAGCAAAAGGTATGGATTTTGAAGATATTGTATCATTAATTCAGACACAACAGCTGGAAGGACTGGATATAAAAGCGTTAAAAATAGAACTTAAAGCCAATAATTTTTATCGGGGAAATCCATATATTTCTCAGGTAGGAGCATTATTAGGAATAACAGAAACACAGCTTAATGAGTTTTTTGAAACAAATGATTATACAAAATTATTGTCCGATGAAAATTCAGAGCAGTAGGATACACTTCAAAATTAACAAAATGTAAGTACAGCAATTTTAAAAATGTTCATGTTGCTGTAATAAGCGAAATAATTGAATACTGAAATAGACAAACAGGCAGGATTATGTTAGTATAATCCCGCAGGGTAAAATATGCCTTTTTCTAAGAAACTTCGACACAACAGCTAATACTTCGATTTCGGTCGATAGTTCCGAAGAAAGGAGGTCGCTTATGGAAAATCTCAACTTAAGCCTTATAATGCTTTTTTTGATTTTGTACATATTAAAAAGCGGCTCTCACCTTAACAGATAAGAGCCACTTCGATTTCTGAGGGCATACGGTCAGCTTGGCAAGCTGCCACCCTGTATTTGTATTATTTACGATTTTCTCCTGTTTGTCAAGTCAAAGGAGAACATTTATGAAGAAATTATTATTAATGACAATTATAACCATATTGCTCACGCAAGCGGTATGCTTTTCATCTGAGGAAATTCAAAAAGCGCAGCAGAAAACGGATGATAATATAGCTGTAATATCTGTTCAAAAGCAGCCTTTAAACGAAAACTCGAAGCAGAAAATAACAAAAAATATTGCCTGTATTATTATTCAAGTTAACGGGAAAGTGAAAGATAATGAAAAATAAGGAACAGATTGTTAACATTTTATTCTCTGAAATTCCTGAAGTTTTTGTAAGAGTTATAAATCCGTCAGATACTAAAGAAATCCAAAATAATAAAAAAAAATATCCGTTTGAACTTCATAACTCAATATATATAAAAATTTTGACAACAAAAAGAGAGTTTGAATTTACAATATTTAAAGGTTATACGTGGAACGGGGCGGATATACCGCGCTTGTTTTGGCGCGCAATAGGCTCAAGAACGGATAACGAGTTTTTAATTGCTTCAATGCTGCATGATTATTTGCTCGAATTCAAAGTATATATGTTAAATGAAGTACTTGAAAACTCAATAACCGTAAAAGAATACAGACGCTTAACCTCATTGATATTCAGACATATATTAAAAGAACAGGGAACAAATACGATTAAAGCAAACATAATGAGCTGGGCTGTTCAGGTGTTTCAAATGACTGTAAATAAAGGGCAGTGGAAATGTTAACGAATTACGAATTATTATTTTGTTTGGCTGTACAATTGATAACAGCCGGAATATGTGTAGGGGTATATAAATGCACAGTGTCTTTTATGCAGCAAGAAATAGCCGAACTTAAGAATGATATGAGAAAATATAATAATGTACTTGAAAGATTGATACATGTTGAGGATAGTTCAAAATCGGCACATCACAGAATTGACTCTTTGGAAAATAACAGGGAAAGAAGATAAAAAATGGGGAATCGATTTAAATCGATTCCCCATTTTTTTATGCTTTTTACAGATTAGGTAAATCTCCCTTAACTGCGGCAATTTCTTTTGATTCTAAATCAAATTCTTTGCAAAGTGCTTTAATTGCATCATTTGCATTTTGTTTATCAACTAGACAGCTAATTTTAATCTCACTTGTCGAAATCATTTTAATATTGATATTTTTATCTGCTAAAGAGCGGAACATGTCAGCTGCAATACCTGGTCTGTCTACCATGCCTGCACCAACTATAGAAACCTTGGCAATGTCTTTATCAGTTAAAATTTCACCTGATTTAACTTCATTATTCAATATTATTAAAGTTTCATCCAAATCATCAGCATTTACAGTAAAAGCAATAGAATTTTTTCCGTTAACGGCAAGTGATTGAATAATCATATCAACACTTATATTATTTTTTGCAAGTGCACCAAAAAGTTCTGCTGCAGTTCCCGGAATATCGGGAAGGTTCGAAATAAGAATACGAACTTGAGATGTATCAGCTGCAACGCCTGCAACGGGTTTGTATATTTCCATATTATCAACTCCTATAATTAATGTACCAAGGTTATCTAAATTAAAAGAACTACGAACTCTCAACGGAACGTTAAACTGTTTCGCTGTTTCAACCGAACGCGGATGAAGAACATTTGCACCGACTCTTGCAAGTTCCAGCATTTCTTCATAAGAAATCATGTCTGTTTTCTTTATATTTGGAACTATTCTAGGGTCAGTAGCGTAAACTCCTTCTACATCAGTATAAATATCACATCTGTCTGCTTTTAATGCAGCCGCAATGGCAACAGCAGAAGTATCCGACCCGCCTCTTCCGAGTGTTGTTATCTCACCTGTTGGTGTTACACCCTGAAAACCGGCAACAACTATTATATTACCTTCATTCAAATATTTTTGGAGCTTCTCTGTTTTAATATCAACAATCCTGGCTTTTGAATGAATATTTTCTGTAATTATTCCTACTTGTTGCCCATTCATACTTATTGCTTTGTGTCCTTGTGATTGAATTGCCATTGCCAAAAGAGCAATTGACACCTGTTCGCCTGTAGAAAGGAGCATATCCATTTCTCTTGAATCAGGATTATTTGTTACTTCTTTTGCAAGTTTAATAAGATAATCGGTTGTATGTCCCATTGCTGAAACTACCACTACTACGTTATTGCCGTTTTGTTTTTCTTTTATAACAGCTTTTGCAACATTGTGTATTTTTGCCGGATCCGCAACTGATGTACCGCCGAATTTTTGTACTATTATTCCCACTTCGATTATCCTTTATTTATTCCTATTGTTCCATCTATGTATGCGCTTATTTTATTTATTTCATTATTTTCTTTACTTATCATATTTAATTTAATGAAATATTTATTTAGCATGTTCTTATTATAGTTGGATTCTGATATATCCACAAGTTTTTTGTAAGAAAGGTATAATAAATATGTACATAACTCTGAATCTTGTTCACTTTCCTTTAATGAATAAAGAGTACTAAGAGATTCTAAAGGTTTGTTAAGGTTCAAATAGGCATGTGCTCTTATTAACTTTGCATCTTTATTTTCAGGATTTTTTTCTAAAAGCATGTCGGTTTTTTCTATTGAATCTTTATAAAGTCCGGTTTTCAAACAGGCTAATGCATATATTAAAAGTACTTTCTCTGAATCTCTGTTAATTTGATAAGCGCTTCTGATTTTTCTTAATGCTTCCTTCTCATTATTTATATATAGTAGATTTACACTATAATTTATCAGTGCTTCCAAATGGCTCGGATAATAATCTATTGTTTTTGAATAATATTCTAAACTTTTTTTAAATCTCCCTGCTTTAAAATAACAGTTTGCAATATAAAAATATAAATATGTTTTTCCTGCAGATAGGTTTATTGCCTTAAAAAATGTATTTATTGCATTGCCGTAATCTTTTTGTTCGTAATACAGCATTCCCAGTTCTGAAATTGCATTTGTATTTTTCTCATCTTTATTGATAGATTTTATAAAAAACTCTTCTGCCAGGGCGAAATTTTTTTCTTTTAGATAACAGCTTCCAAGTCTGTAAAGAGTATTTGAATCATCAGGTTTTTTATTTAACGCTTTATTAAGTTGTTCTTTAGCTTCTTCAATTTTCATTTCTTTTAAAAGTGTTATACCAAAAGCAAGATAAAGTTCAAAATCGTCAATGCCTTTGGCAAGTGCATTATTAAATATAGCTATTGCTTCATTAGGATTTGACAGTGTTATGTAATTTTGAGCCAGCAATATATAAGGAGCCGGATTTAAATCATTCTCGCGAATTGCCTTTTGTCCGTAGTATTCCACAAGACGATAATTTTTTTCTTTTTTATTACATAAGGCTAAATAATAGCTCAAATTTTTATATTCGGGAGACATTTTTTCAAGATGTTTAAACTCTACAAACGCTTCTGAAATTTTATTTGTTTCAAAAAGCATAACTCCCAAAATAAAATATACATGTGGATTTAAAGGGTTTAATGATTTTGATTTTTTTAACATTTCAACAGCTTTGTGTCTTCTTTGAGTCTTGGCATAAAGAATTCCGTAATTTAAAAATACATCAGGGTCTGAAGGAGCAAGCTTTAATGCTTTTTTAAGTGCATCCTCCGCTTGAATATATTTTTCTTTTGAAACAAATACACTGCTTAAAAGCGAATAAGTATAAGAATTTTGAGAATCTCTTTTAATAGCTTCATTAAGTATTGCCTCTGCTTTATCAAACTGTTTTAGTTTCGCATAAATAATACCGAGACTTATGCAAGGTTTAGGATTAACATCAGACATCATAACAGCTGTTTCCAGTTTTTCTATGGCAGTATCAAAATCTTTAAGATGTACAAAGTATATTCCCCAGTTTGTATAGGCAAAAGAAGGCATTTCAATATTGTTTGTTATTTTTAGATATTGATTTGTATAATCATCAAATTTTTTTATTTTATTAAATACCTGAAGAAAAAATTTTTTCATTCTACTATGTCCGCAACTTCCCTAAATGCTCCACTGCCGCCATGTGCAGTTGTTACGTGTATATTTTCAATATCCTTAATTGATTGATGTGCATTTGGTACTGTAAAAGGATATGTAACAAATCTTAAACATTCTTCATCGTTTATATCATCTCCTAAATATACCATCTCAAGAGGAGATATATCATATTTTTTCGATAAAAATTTTAATATTTGGAGTTTTTTTCTTTCATTTTGAAAAGTTTCAATTGAGGGAAATTTTTCTTTCAAAATATCAATTGCTTTAGAATATTCACCTGAAATTATGGCAAATTTTATCCCTTTTTTTATTAGTATTGATATAGCCATGATATCTTTATAATCAATTTGTTTTGAAGTTTTTCCGTCAGAATATACACAAAGTTTACCGTCCGTAAAGATACCGTCAAAATCACTTATAACCATCTTAATATTTTTTAAAGGAAAATTATTATTCATCTTTTTCTCATTTCTAAAAAGATTATAACATATTATTAGTTTTTATTTTTTTAAGTAAAGTTACAAAAATAAGAAAAAATGACTTGATTAATTAGTTTGCTTGTGTTTTGATAAAGAAGAACTTGAAGTTATCCTCTTATAAAACGGCAGGTTCGACGGCTGCAAACGCCGGAAACGGCAGTATAGCATATTTTTAAAATGGAGAGTAAAACCACATGGTTAAAATAAGATTAAAAAGATTAGGTTATAAAAAGAATCCCGTATTCAGAATAGTAGTTTTAAATTCTACAACAAAAAGAGAAGCTGCTCCTATTCAACAGTTAGGATTCTATAACCCTAAAACAAAAGAAATGAAATTAGATAAACAATCTGCTTTGGATTGGATAAAAAAGGGTGCACAACCAACAAAGACAGTTCAGTTCTTAATAACTAACTGTACAGAAGAAGGTACTTTAAATTATATAAAGAAAGAAACTCAAAAATTATCTAAAAAAGCTCAAGCAAAACTTCAAGCGGAAAAAGAAGCTGCTGCAGCAGCTTCCGCAAGTGAAGAAGCTTAAGTTTAAAAAATTTTTTTACAGGGAAAGAGAACACTTATTTACCGCTTTAATTAAGCGGTTTTTTTTTATGTTAAAATTTTTTCATGACTGAATATGAAATTATAATTTTAGGATTTGCACTTTCTTTGGATGCTTTAATTGTAAGTATCTGTTATGGTCTTATTATAAGTAATTCAAGACTTAAAAATTCTCTGATATTTGCTTTAAGTTTTGGCTTTTTTCAATTTTTGATGCCTGTTTTAGGCTGGAATTTTACAGGTTTTATATATAGTTTGCTTGAAAAATATTCAAAATGGATAGTATTTGCAATATTTGCAGGATTAGGATGTAAATTTTTAATGGATGTATTTTCAAATGAGGAAAAAAAAGACATAAAATGTATCTCTTTGTTTTGTATATTGACTCTTGCAATTGCAACCAGTATTGATGCTTTTGGCGCCGGAGTTTCTTTAAGGTTTTTAAATGTACCTGTCATAAGACCTTCTTTAGAAATCGGCTTAATTACATTTATTCTTTCTTTCGTAGGATTTTGGGCTTTTGGACTATTTAAAAAACTACCGGCTCAAACAGTATATATAATCGGCGCGGTATTATTATTTTATTTGGCAGTAAAATCATTATTATAAAAAAAGTAGTGTATTTAGATGAGAGCATGGGCGAATAAAAAATTATCATTTTTAATTAGAAAAAATGTATTGCGAAATAAAAACTTTTCATGTAGTATATAAAAGAAAGCGGTCCAAAATGCGGAAGTAGCTCAGTTGGTAGAGCATCTGCCTTCCAAGCAGAATGTCGCGGGTCCGAGTCCCGTCTTCCGCTTATTTTTTATTTTAGGTTGTGCTAGGCGGCATGGCCAAGTGGTAAGGCAGAAGCCTGCAAAGCTTTTATCCCCCAGTTCGAATCTGGGTGCCGCCTTTTTGTTTTTATTTTCAATTTGTAAAGTTATGAATTTTCTAAAGATTTCATACTAATGGGTGACCAAAAAACATACATATCAAGGTAAATTTGTAGTATGATATTTATTGAGAATAGTAATAAAGATTTTTTAAATTAATATTTGCCCAATTTTAGTAATACGTGTAGAATATATTTTAGATACTTATTGGAATAATGAGCGAGAGATATGGTAGATACAAACGAACAATGGAAAGATATTGAATATTCGGATGATGAACTTGAAGAGCAAGATGCTGCGGATGGTTCTAATGAAGACGAATATTCGGAAGATGAAGAATATTCTGAAGATGAATACTCTGACGATTATGAGGGGTATGAAGATGATGAAGATGATTTTGCTGCAAAAACAAAGCGTAATAGCGGTGGCGGTTTGTTAGTGCTTGTTGTTTTGCTTGTGGTTATATTTGGGGCAGCTGCTTTTGGATTTATGCAATTCCAAAAAATGAGAGAGCAAAATAATATAGCAAATAATTCGAGTCAGTCTCAGGAACAGCATGTCGATTCAAATCAAAATATGAATGTAAATGCAAGTTCTGATACTGTTGCAGAAGATTTCTTTAAAGAAGCAGGTGCAGATAATCAGAATATGGTTAGCGTAGACTTTAATAGCGGGGGAGAAACGAATGTTTCGACAGGTGAAGAAAATTCGCCGGTTGCTACTGTTTCAGATGCTCCTTCGAATAATTCTTCAGGGGATTTATTTGGTGATAACGCTTCTCAACCTTTTTCTAAAAAAGAACAAAATAGTACGGAAAATCAGAATTCAGGTCAGATAGTTATATCATATAATAATATTTCGAGGTTAAATCCTTTCAAACCTTTTGAAATAGCTTTAGAAAAACAAAAATTGGAAATGGAACAAGAAACGCAGGCGTTAGCGGAAATTCCGTTTGAAGTTATAGAGCCTCCTACAAGTTCTGTACCTGATGAAAATATTAAATCATTGTTAAATACTCAAATATCAGGTATTTTATATGATGATGTAAGTCCGTCTGCAATTGTTAACATAAACGGACAAGATCAATTTGTAAAAGTCGGAGACGTTGTTTCGGGATATAAAATAGACGGAATTACAAGAAATAAAGTACAGATATCATATATGAATAACAGCTATGTTGCCTCTGTTGGTGAGTTATTTACAAGAGGTGCACTGGAATCACAGCCTGCAGTGGATAATTTGGAAAATAAGTTTGCAGGAAGATATAAGAATAAGGATAATAATAACTAGAGGAGTTGAATATATATTATGAAAAGAAGTTTTAAAACCATATCAAAACTTTTATGTGTTACGGGATGTGTGTCAGTGCTTGCTTATAATATGGCGAATGCGGCTCCTCTTGTATATGATATGGACCCTAACAACCCTTATGCAGGGCAAACTACATCGGAGGCTGCTGCGCCTGATGTAAGAGAGGATTTTTCTTCGCCGAATAAAATCAGGCTTGAAGGCGATGTTGCTTTTAATGACAACGGACAAAAGATTAACTTAAGTTTAAGAAATACAGATGTTCAACAAGTGTTAAGAATGTTTGCGGATAAAGCCGGATTAAATATAGTTTTTCATGACTCGGTTTCGGGAAATGTTACATTAGATTTAGTTGATGTCAGTTTAAGTGATGCTTTTAAGATGGTCATGAAGATGACTAACTTAACATATGTAATAAAAGATAAAACCTTGATGGTTGTTGCTTTGGATAAAGCAGAAACTTTAAATTTGACTAAAGACAATGTTAATATTTTACCTGTTAAGTATGTTGATGCTGCTTATATTGCAAACTTTTTAAATACAAATATATTTTCTATGAACATGCCGGGATTATCTTATGGTCCGATTGTAACAACAAATGCAGAAACAAATGAGTTGTTAATATTTGGAAGTGAAGCAGACTATAATATGGCAAAAAAAATTGTAGATAAATTTGATAAAAAGCCATTAATGACAACATATAGAGTAAATCATACAACTCCTTTTGAAATGGCGAAGATGATATGTGAAACTCTTTTCCAATTACCGGATACAGGCTCATCGGGTGGTTCGGGACCTAAATCTGAAATGAAAGCTGAATTTCAAATGGGCTCAGAACCAAGTGAACCAAAAGAAGGTACACTTGGAGGTGGTACGATTGCTTGTACAATAAAGAGCGGAGTTAAAACTGATAATATATCTTCATATCAAGCAAGACCTACTATGACAATTTATGTTCAACAGGAGTTAGGTACTATAACGGTTGTTGGTGGTACAGAACAACAGATTCAGATGATAAATGATTTTATTGTAGATAATGACAGAAAACAGCCCCAGGCTTATTTAGAAATTTCAATAATTTCTCTCTCTGAAGATGGTTCTAAGCAGTTTGATAATATTTGGAGTTATTCCGGTAAACATTTGAATTTAGCTTTTGCTGGGGCTAGTGGTGTAACAACAACAAGTCCGATAATGTGGCATGGGCCTAGTAACGGTCCGGCTGCTAAATCGTTGCAACAAACTATTTCTTATCTAATTCAAAATAACAAGGGTAGAATATTATCAAATCCAAAGATTGTTATTACTAATGGAAAAAAGTCTACAATTGACTTGACGCAAGACTATGTAGAATCAGTTACAGTTCAGACGTCTAATACAGGTTCTTTATATCCAACAATTCAGAGAACTTATGAAATTGGTGAAGACAATGGTATTAAAATTGAAATGATACCGTTTATAAGTCCTGACGGTTATATTTCACTCACGATTAAACCTGAATATGCAGATATTTTTGATACTGTACCGGATTACTATTATGACGAACAAGGGAATCAAGTTCGATATACTGCTGCATCATTGCTTCAAAGAAGAAATCTTGACCTAAGTAATATAAGAATAAAAGATGAAGAAACATTATTACTAGGCGGTATGATTCAGCAAACGGAAACGAATAACGTTTCAAAAGTTCCAATATTAGGTGATATTCCAATACTTGGGTTTTTCTTCAGGTCAACAACGAAAGAAATGGCCAAAACAGAACTTTTATTTATGATAACGCCAAGAATTATAAAAGATACGGAAGACGTAGCAGATCTTTAAGGAATAATTTAAACAAACATGTCTAGTGCTATTTATGAACAAATAAAAAATTTATTGGATTTATCGTTAGTATCAAAATTTGATACTAACGATATGCAGGCGTGTTATTATCTTCCTTTATGTATTGCAAAAGGTTACGTTTGTGTTTTTACAACATCGGCAACAGATAAAAATTTAATTATTTCAAAAGTTACTACAGTTTTAAATACTGATAAAATCAAATTTAAAAGAATTGAAGATGCAGACTTTTTGTTTATTTTGAATAAAGTAAAAGAATCTTTAGGACTTTCAAATAAAAAAGTGTATGAAAATTTAGAAAAATCTACAGAACAAAAAGCAGTTTTACAAACTGTTCCAAGTGAAAGCAAAAAAGAAGAAAATAATACAGATGATATTCAATATTATGAGGAAAAACAGTCTGATTTTGAACATCAAGATATGTACCATCATGAAGAATCGTCAAATGATATTGAAGAAAAATCTTCTCTTCCTGTTCATGTAGATTCAAGTGATGAAAATTCTTCACATCATACAGATTTACATGATGATTCCCATGATGATGATAATAAGTTTTTAGGTAAAAAAATTGGTGAAGTTTTGGTTCAAATGGGGCTTGTTTCTCAGGAACAAGTTTTTAATGCGTTAGTTCAATCAAAACAGCAAAAAATTCCGCTTGGAACAGTTCTTGTAAATCAGGGTATTGTTTCATTAAATGATTTAAAACAGGCGTTAACAAAACAACAAGGTTATGAAACTGTTACGGCAGAACAATTGAATGTTACTGACGAAGTTTTATCTATGCTTCCTGATGATTTTATTAAGTATAATAAAGTTTTACCTATAAGCTATGATGATAAAGTACTTGTTGTTGCGATGGTAAACCCTAATGATAAGAAAGTAATAAATGATATTATTTTCTTAACGGGATTAAAACCTAGTATATTAATTATTACTCATTATGAATTTGAGATGTGCAGACAAAAATTCTTTAATGAGAATAAAAAGGCAACAAATAAATTAATTAGAAAAGTTCAAAAGCAGTCAGCTGCGTTAGTTCAGGAAGAAACGCTTTTTGAACAGGCTCAAAAAGAATTAAAAGATGATTCAAATATAGTAGTTCAGTTTGTTAATAAGATTATAACAGATGCAATTGACATGAAAGTCAGTGATATTCACATAGAACCCAGGCTTGAAGGTTATGTTGTAAGATACAGAAAAGATGGTATTTTACGTATTGCTTTAAATCTTCCCGAAAAAGTTGAATCAGCTATATTAACACGTTTAAAAGTAATTTCAAAAATGAATATAGCAGAACATAGAAGACCACAGGACGGCTCTTTTTCGATTACTTATAACGGAAGAGATTATGACTTCAGAATAAATACTCTGCCCGTTGGAGAGGCGGAGAAGATGGTTATAAGAATTCTTGCGCCTGCTGTATCAATGGCATCATCGAAAGATGAAATGACTCTTTGCGGGGCTTCTCAAGAAGAAATAAATCTTATTAAAAAAATGGAAAGTGTACCAAATGGTATTATATTAACAACAGGTCCTACAGGGTCAGGTAAAACAACAACGCTATATACATTGTTAAAGGCAATAAATGATACTTCAATAAACATAACAACGATTGAGGACCCTGTCGAAATTAAGATAGACGGTATTAACCAGTCTCAAATTAATACAAAAGCCGGAATTACATTTGCATCTTGTATGCGTGCTATATTAAGACAGGACCCTGATGTTATATTAGTCGGTGAAATCCGTGATATTGAAACACTTGAAACAGCTATATCAGCTGCGTTAACAGGTCACTTAGTATTATCGACTTTACACACAAACTCAGCAGCTGCAACAATTACCAGGTTAATAGATATGGGAGCAAAAGATTACCTTATCTCTGCAACGTTAGTAGGTATTATTGCACAACGTTTGGTAAGAGGTTTATGCCCGAACTGTCGAACACAAACTTTCCCTACACGAGAAGAAGCCGAACTTGTAATAGCCGGTGGAGAGAAAGAAATACAAGAATTTATGAAAACTCCCGTATATAAGCCTAATGGCTGTGATAAATGTAATTTTGAAGGTTATACAGGCCGTATAGGGGTATATGAAATAATGCCAATAACAAAAGAAATTAAAAAATTGATTGCGCAAGGTGCGCATGATATTGAAATAGAAGAAGCGGCAGTAGGTGCCGGAATGAAAACACTTCAACAGGTATGTTTAAGACATATTATAGAAGGAAGAACTACTATTTCCGAGTTCCTGAGAGTATTGGGACCTGTGAAAGAATGAGGATGCTAATTTATGACCAGATATGAATATCAGGCCGAGAAATGGAACGGCGAAAAAGTTAAAGGAACTGTTGATGCAAATTCAGTTATGCAGGTTCGTGTTAAAGTTAAAAACATGGGCTATAAGTTTCTTTCGGCTCGTGAAGTAACATCAAAAAGCACTAAATCAGCAGCAATACAAAGCTTATCATTAAAAGAAAAAATAGACTTTACACAGACTTTTTTAACATTGAATAAAGCCGGTCTGCCTATTATTGAAAGTTTGATATTTATAGAAAAGAACGGAGCTTCCCGTCAGGTAAGAATGCTAGCCCAGGAAATAAAGAAACAAATTATTGCAGGCTATACTTTGTCTGATACTATTTCAAAATATCCGAATCTTTTCGGGCATGTATACATAGGGTTGGCAAAAGCCGGAGAAGATTCAGGTGAAATAGATAAGACCTTTGAACGTTTAATCGAGCTTCTTCAAAAACAAGGAAATATTAAAGGGAAATTAATTTCGGCATTATCATACCCTGTATTTGTTGTTGTCTTGGCAATTGCTGTTGTACTTTGTATGTTAATGTTTATATTCCCGGCATTTAAAGATATGTTCGATCAACAGGGTAAAGCACTTCCGGCTATTACGCAATTTTGTATTGACTCGGGTGAATTTTTAAAAGATAAGTGGTTTTTTATTCCTATAGGGCTTGTTGTAATAATATTTACAGTTATGTATTTATTAAGATGGGAACCTTCAAAAAGAGTAATTGACCAGTGGGTATTAAAAGTGCCTTTGTTTTCTGACTTGGTAAAGGCAGCGGCATTTTCTAACTTTCTTACAGTACTTCAAATTGCATACGATGCCGGTATTCCTATTATTGAGTGTTTATATTTGGCAAGAACAACTTTGTCGAATACGTTAATGCATGATTCTATTAAGATTTCAATAAAGAAAATGCAGGCAGGTGCGCATTTGTCGGATTCATTAAAAGCATCTAACTTATTCCCTAAAATGATTTTGTTTATGGTTTCAACAGGTGAACAGTCAGGTCGTTTGGGAGAGTTGCTTATTCAAAGTGTAAAACATATTGACCAGCAGTTGGATTTAATTATCGATACATTAGGTAAAATGATAGAACCTATTCTATTGATATTTATTGGTGCTATAGTATGTTTCTTGGCATTATCTTTATACTTGCCTTTATTCCAATCGTATTCTGTTTAGGAGGGAGACACATTGAGAAATATGAATAATGAAACTAATTTAAATGAAAATAATAGCTTTATAACCGGAGTATGGTCAGAAAAAGTTTTGGTAATTACAAAAGATTATCAAATAACAGGTAATGTTTTCATGCCTAAAACAGGCAGAAAAAACAGAGTCCTTTCTGATATTTTGAACGGAACAAAAAGGTTTGTTGCTATAAAAAATTGTCAGGTAATTCATAGAGAGTTTCCTAACAGAAGAATGGAAACACATGATTTTCTGCAGTTAAACTTGAATTCAATAATATTATTAAGACCTATTACAGAAGAATAATGCTTGATTTTTTATAATGTTTATGTAAATATATAAGCATTGAAAACAAGTGAGGGCTATTAGCTCAGGTGGTTAGAGCGTACGCCTGATAAGCGTAAGGTCCCTGGTTCGAGTCCAGGATGGCCCACCATTTATAAAAAGAGCCTTAAAAGGCTTTTTTTAGTGGGTTTTCGCTTGTGATCCGCGTTTACAGATTTCGAGTATTTTGAAAGAATTTTTTAAAAATTGCTAAAACTCTTTTGTATTGTTAGTTTTAGAAGTTTTTTATTTAGCTCTAAATGCCTTGGCAAAAGCCATTCCGGCATATTCCGGAATTTTTACTCCTTTGATTTTTGCTAAACTCTCAAAAAATTGTTGATAAAGAATTGCGGTTTCTTCTTCCGAATATTCTTTGTCGTCAAATGTGATTATCACGTTTACATCTTTTCTGATTTTCATAATACCTCCTTTTATACTTGTTAGTTGACACTAGGCATGCTGTCATCCCGAACTTGTTTCGGGATCTTACCATTTGGAAACAGACATTTCAAGTGAACTAGATTCTGAAACAAGTTCAGAATGACAGCTAACTGATTGTTTAAATACTTGATAATATTCTAAAAGTAAGACTGTGTCTGATTTTTTGAGTTCTTCAATTAACTCTTTTATACAAGATAAAAAGTTCGAACTTCGCAGCTTTCCCCCCCCCCACACACACCATTTATTTAAGAGGCTTTTAAAGAGCCTCTTTTTTAAAGTAAATTCTCAAACTACAAAAGAGCTCGAAGGTTGCAAATTTCTGTACTAAAGAATTATCAAACTCCCTGTTAAAAATAATCAAACCGATTATTATTTTCATATTCACTTTTATATATCTTAATTTTAAGTTATTAAATCTTTTAACTCAATAAAAATTGTTCGTTTTTGCCTTGTTTTATTAAACAAGTAATTTTACAATATAAAATTTTTAAAATAAACGATGTTTTGTCTTATAGTAAAAGTATTTATGTAATAATATTTTAAGGAGAGTTAAGTATGCATAATTGTAAATCTTTTTTACCATCAATTAATAATAATTCTAAAATATTAATCTTAGGCTCGATGCCCGGAGTCAAATCTTTGGAACATCAACAATATTATGCACATCCTCATAATAGGTTTTGGAAATTAATGGGACTGTTGTGTAAGCATAATAATTTATATTATATAGGCTATGAAACAAAATTAAAAATACTTTTAGAGCATAATCTTGCACTATGGGATGTCTTAAAATACTGCGAAAGAGAAGGAAGTATGGATTCTGATATTAAAAATGAGATACCTAATGATTTTATAAAACTTTTAAAAAAATACAATAATATAAAAATGATATGTTTTAATGGAAATAAAGCATATATTGCTTTTAAAAAATATTTCCCCGAACTTCTTTGTGAATATAAACATTATAAACTACCTTCAACAAGCCCTGCAAATGCTAGGTTTACGTTGGAAAATTTATATCAAGTTTGGAACACTGCCATATATATTGATAATAACTTAAAATAAAAATCAAATTTACAATTTTATAAGCTTGAAATAAAATTAATATATGAAAGCACTTATTTATAATAAAAATTCAGATAACAAAATTGAATTAAAAGAAATTGCAGATCCAAAGATTATAAATCCTAAAGATGCAATTATAAAAGTTGAGGTTTCATCAATTTGTACAAGTGATATTCATATTATACAAGGTTATGTTCCTGCAGCAAATAATAACATTGTTCTTGGCCACGAATTTACAGGAACTGTTATAGAGACCGGAGAACAAGTAACAAAACTAAAAAAAGGCGACAGGGTCGCTGTTAATTGTATTACATTCTGTGGTGAATGTTATTTTTGTAAAAGAGGATATATTAACAACTGCCAATATGGCGGTTGGGAGCTGGGATGTAAAATAAATGGAGCTCATGCTGAATATGCAAGAATTCCATATGCCGATACAACACTAAACTTAATTCCTGATAACATAAGTTTTGAAAATGCTCTTTTTGTAGGAGATATTCTTTCAAGCGGTTATTTTGCCGCTAAAATGATTGAAATACAAAAGGGAGATAATGTTGCAATAATTGGTGCAGGACCAGTGGGTTTATGTTCTTGTATGTGTGCAAAATATTTAGGGGCGGAAAAAATTACCGTTATTGATATTAGTCAGGAAAGACTTCAAATTGCGCTTAATCATTCACTTTGTGACTATATTATTAATCCTTTAACTGATAATATTGAAGAAAGAACAAAAGAATTAACTGATAAAAGAGGATTTGACGGAGTAATTGAAGCAGCGGGCGGTAAAGACACATTCCAATTAGCCTGGAAATTGGCAAGACCCAATTCAATTGTAGGGATTGTTGCTATGTATGAAGAAAATCAGATACTTCCTTTACCTTATATGTATGGGAAAAATCTTACTTTCAAAACAGGCGGAGTCGATGCTATATATTGTAAAGAACTTTTGGAATTAATTTCAAAAGGAGAAATCTCTACAGATTTCTTAATTACAAGAAGATTTAAATTTGATAATATAATAGATGCATATAATATATTTCAAAATAAAAAAGAAACTGATTTGAAATTTGCGCTTTATTAAATAAATTACTTTTTTGCAACAAATAATATATTCTTAAAAAAATGAGGAAGATACATTACTATAAATTAACATTTAGCTTAGATATTAATAACAGTAAAAAGCTTATTCAAAATTCAAATTTTAATTTATTAAATTATAATCGATAACCTTATTAAATATATTTTTGATTGATATTAGTTTCACTAATTTTGAAGGTTTGACAAAAAAAATATATTTCGTCTAATATTAGACTATCTAATTTTGGACTTATTTATGGAATTTGAAGAAGTAAGATCATATGTTAATAAATATTGTAAACTTCGGGATGTGCAGTTTGCCGCTTATGAAATGTATGCACGAAAACATAATCTTACAGCAAGGGAGATGTTTGTTTTGGACATAATATGGTTTGCACCCGATGGCTGCCGTCTTCAATCAGAGATTTGTGAAAGATTATCTGCAACAAAACAAACAATCAGTGCTATTATCAAAAAATTTATGAAAAAAGGATATATATCACTTGAAGTGTCATCGGATGACCGTCGAAATAAAGTTGTAAGGTTTACAAATCTCGGTATAAACTATGTAAAAAAAATAATTCCTCCTGCGGCGGATGCTGAAATAAATGCAATGGCAGAACTTAACTCAAATGATATTAAAGAACTTGTTCGGCTGACAACAATTTTTTCTAATTATATGAAAAATAAATTTGATGATATAGAAATTTCTAATATATAGAAAGGCGAATATAATGGATTTATATGAAGCTATTTATAAAAGACGCATTGTAAGAGATTTTAAAGACAAAAGCATACCAAATGAAACTATAAAAAGAATTATCAATGCCAGACTTCAAGCACCTACACATGATCATTTAAGAAATTGGGAATTTGTAATTTTAAAAGAAAAAGAGGATAAAGAACGTACATTGCAGTTTGTAAAACAAGGTGTTTAACCAACTCTTGAAATTTTAAAACAGACTCTTGTAAACGGAACACTGCAACAAAAGATGTATGCAGTTGCAATGCCAAGACAATATTCAATGCTAATGAATGCTTCACATATAATCTTGCCTTTCTTTAAATCAAATTCAGGTGTTATGAATCCTACATCAGTAAGTTCATTAAACCCGCTTTCATCTATTTGGTGTGTTATTGAGAATATATTTCTTGCAGCTACCGCAGAGGGGCTGGCATGTTCTATGAGAATACCCGTTGAAAAAGAAGGAGAAAATGTTGCAAAAATTTTAGGAGCCCCTGAAAATTATCTATTACCTTGCTACATTGGACTTGGATACACTTCTGAAGATAATATAGAGGTTGAGCAGGTAAAATATAATGCAGAAGAAAAAATGCACTACGGTAAATGGTAAGCAATTTAATAAATTACTCCAAGAAGTTAATCACAAAAATTAGGTTTCACTATCTAATTTTGTAGTTCTGTATGATGCGGTAAATCATAGATTTACCACATCAACAATATTATTTAATTGTAAACAAAACATTTAATACAGCTTGCTAACTCCCTACTAGATTCACTATAACTATAATGAAAATGTTTCGGTAATCAGAGATTACCAAAACCTACGGGCTACCTAATTTTGTAGAGAGTAAATGTTGAAAAAATATTATAAAGACAAATTTGTCTTAGTTTGAAAGTTGGACTTTTAGCAAACATAAATATTTGCCCTAGTAGCAAATCCGCTTTCAAAACAATACTACCCAACAGCTACAGTGTACTGTCTACAAGTTCATAGCATGAAAAAAGACACTTATAATAAGTGTCTTTTAATTGGTGGAGCGTAGGGGACTCGAACCCCTGACCCCGACACTGCCAGTGTCGTGCGCTACCAACTGCGCTAACGCCCCTTTGACACTAAAAAAGAGCCAAACGGCTCTTTTTAGTTTTGGAGGATAGGAGACTCGAACTCCTAACCCCCTGCGTGCAAAGCAGGTGCTCTACCAATTGAGCTAATCCCCCTCGGATTACTCATTTATAATATCATGTCATAAAAAAAAATCAACTATTTTTTTATAATTCATCCAGTATTTTTTTTAGTTTTATTTTATCTTCTTTATCTGCTGTTAATTTTATCGCAGAAGTAATTATATCTTTTGCGGTTTTTTTTTGACCTTCGTGTTTTTGATACATTGCATATTCTTTTATATATTCAATATTATTTGGGGCAAGTCTTCTCATTATGGAAAAATTAGATAAAGTGCCTGATTTATCATTTGTTTTAATACAACATTTTGCCATATAATATCTATACTCTGCATTTGTTATATTTATTTCGGCGGCTTCTTTATAATATAAATATGCATTTTTATAATCTTCAAGTTTATAATAACATTCTGCCGTAAGTGCATAATATATTTCTTTAGAAGGAGATATTGAAAGGGCTGTTTTAAAATTTTCTATTGCTTCTTTCAATTTATTAAATTTGAGCTCTATTATTCCTTTAATGTAATATACTTCATCTGAGTTAATATCTAAAGTTTTAGCTTCTTCTGCATATTTTAAGGCTTCCTGAATGTTATTTTCTTCAATAAGGTTTTTTGCATTTAATATATATGCTTGAATATATTTTGGTTTATGTCCTATAATTTCATTACAAACTTTTATAGAATTTTCAAAATTTGAGCTGTTATAATAATATTGAGCAAGTGCAAATTTATACTCTATTGACTTATTATTTAATTCTATTGCTTTGTTAATATTTAAAATAGCTTTATCCCAAATATTTAAATTCCCATAATAAACTGATATCGCATAGTACATAAAATCATCTTTATTCTCAAGATTTTTTAACTTTGATATAAGCTTTCCAGCTTCTGCTGCTTCATTTTTATTAGAAAGGAAAATTATTTTTAAAGATATTGCAGAAGTATTATATTCATCAATATCTAAGATTTTATTTATTATATTTTCTGCAGGTTCAAATTTATTATTTGTGTAATACAAATAAGCAAGTGAGTAATTATATAAAACATTCATAGGCGCAATATTTAAAGCTTTACAAAAACAAGCTTCCGCTTCTTTAAAGTATCCTTTTAGTGAAAAAGCTACTCCAAGTTTAAAGTAATATACGTCGTTTCTTTCGTTATATTTTATAGCATAAGAATAATAATTTATTGCAGAATCAATATCACCTTTTTGATAAAATATTTCTGCAATAATATAAAAAAGTTTGTCATTTTCATGATATTTAAGAAGTTTTGAGGCTATATCAAAAGCTTTGTCTATTTCTCCATTGTTATAAAAAGATTCTGCAATGTAACAACCAGCTTCAATATTATTTTCATTAAGTAAATATGCTTTATTATAATATTCATCTGCTTTATTTGTTTTGCCTGAAAATTGGTACGCTTTTGCTAAACAGGTATAGATATCTGATGTTTGCAAATCGATATTATTGGAATTGAAACAGGCAATAATTTTTTCATATTTTTTATTTATTAAAAGTATTTCAAAGTAGACCTTTGCTATATTTTGTAAGTCAAATTTACTTTGAAAAAGCTCTTCCAAAAGTATTTCCGCTTTGTCAAATTTATCCAGTTTTTTATATAGCATTGCAAATTCTAATTTAACTGTACAATTATCGGGAGTTTTATTTAAAATTTGTTCATAAAAACTGACAGCCCTATCATATTGCTGCAATTGAGAATACAAAAATGCAAGTTCAGACATTATTTCAGTACTTTCATTGTCTATTGCAAGGGCTTTGTAAAAATAATCAATTGATTGTTTGTACTCGCAATTATTTTTGTATTCAAATGCTTTTTTTATATAATCAGTTATATTCTCCATATGTTTATTATATTTTTAATAAGTGAAATAGTAAAGTATAGGAAATAAAGAAATATTTAAGATAAAATATAGTTATGGGAAAGAAATTTGAGATATGTTCGAAATACAAACCGCAGGGCGACCAGCCAAAGGCCATTGAGCAGTTAGTTAACGGATTAAATAAAGGGATGGACGCTCAAACTTTGCTTGGAATTACAGGCTCGGGTAAAACTTTTACAATCGCTAATGTTATAGAAAAAATTCAAAAGCAGACTCTTGTTATTGCTCATAACAAAACTTTAGCGGCACAGTTATATAATGAATTTAAAGAACTTTTTCCTAATAATGCGGTTGAATATTTTATAAGTTATTACGATTACTATCAGCCTGAAGCATATATCCCCCGAAGTGATACATATATAGAGAAATCCGCAACTATTAATGATGAAATAGATAGGCTTAGGCATAATACAACCAGGAGTCTTTATGAACGTGATGATGTTATAGTTGTTGCTTCAGTAAGCTGCATATATGGTTTAGGACTTCCGGAACAGTATTTTAAAGGTGCGCTTGAACTTCATGTAGGTGATGAAATAGATAGAAATGCGTTTTTGCGTGCGCTTGTAGATATTCAATATTCAAGAAATGATTTGGAATTGACCCGTTCGACTTTTAGACCCCGCGGAGATATTATAGAAATCATGCCGGCATACGAAAAAATGGTAACCAGGATATATCTATTTGGTGACGAAGTAGAAAAAATATCAAGAATAAATCCCGTTTCGGGTGAAGTAATTGAAGAGATTGAAACCGTAGTAATATTTCCGGCTGTTCACTATATTTCGGGTGATGAAGATAAAGAAGAAACAATAAGGCTTATAAGAGCCGAAATGCAAGAACAGGTCAAAAAGTTTGAATTTGAAAATAAACTTATCGAAGCACAAAGAATATATCAAAGAACAAATTATGATATAGAAATGATAAAAGAAATGGGATATTGCAGCGGTATAGAAAATTATTCAAGAATAATAGAACGCCGTCCCAAAGGCAGTGCACCGGCTACTTTACTTGATTATTTTAATGATGATTTTTTACTGGTAATTGATGAATCACATGTTTCGATTCCACAGTTAAAAGCAATGTATAACGGCGATCAGGCAAGAAAAAGCGTTTTGGTGGATTATGGTTTCAGACTCCCGAGTGCAAAAGATAACAGACCGTTAAAAATAGAAGAATTTTGGTCAAAAGTAGGTCAAAAAATATTTGTGTCAGCAACTCCGGGAGATTTTGAAAAATCAGTTTCTTCACAACTGGTGGAACAAATTATTCGTCCTACAGGGCTTGTTGATCCCGAGATATTTGTTAAACCGACCTTAAATCAAGTTGATGATTTAATTGAAGAAATAAAAAAAGTTACTGATAAAAAAGAAAGAATTCTTGTTACAACTCTTACAAAAAAGATGGCAGAAGATTTATGTGATTATTTGCAGCAATTAGGAGTCAGGGTTCGTTATCTTCACAGCGAAATTACATCAATAGAAAGGGTTGAAATTTTGCGAGATTTAAGGCTTGGGGTCTTTGATGTATTAATAGGTGTTAACCTTTTAAGAGAAGGTCTTGATATCCCTGAAGTTTCGCTTGTGGCAATTATGGATGCCGATAAAGAAGGATTTTTGAGGTCTGAAACAAGTTTAATTCAAACTATAGGTAGAGCCGCCAGAAATGTTTGCTCCAAAGTCATTATGTATGCCGATAAAGTAACTGATAGTATGGAAAGAGCAATCAAAGAAACGGAAAGAAGAAGGAAAATTCAACTTGAATATAATCAAATATATAATATTACGCCTCAAACAATTAAAAAACCTATTGAAAACAATCTTCTTCAACTGGTTGCAAGTTATAGAAACATAGAAGATATTGTTGCGGAAGAAATGGTAGAAAATAATATTTCACAAAAAGATTTACCGAAACTTTTAACACAACTTGAAAAATCTATGAAAAAAGCCGCTTCAGTTCTTGATTTTGAAAGAGCGGCCGAAATTCGTAATCAAATTAAAAAACTAAAAGGTTTAATTTCCTAATTCATGTTTTTTCTTTTTTGTTTTCTTATTTTTATTCGATTTAATTACAGGTATTGATTCTTCGTATAAATCTGAAATATATGAGAAGAAAGAAAAGAATGATAATGTAAGTACAAAAGATATAAATAAGTATATAGCCGTACTTTCTTCACCCATCATTGCTTTGATACCGAGGTAAACCAAAAAAGAAAACAAATATATTACAAAGAAATATTGGAGTGCGTATGATAGCATTTTAACAATAAAATCGCCGCCGCCTTGTATTATTAAATCGATTCTGTAACCGTCAAAAAATCTGCCTTTTACTCCATATAGTACGATAGGAATAAATATAAAAGGTGTAAAAAGTAAAGCAACTATACAAACAAGTATAGTTTGAAGGTTACCTTCAAAAAACGGATTTAAAATCATATAATTTAAAGTAAAATATGCGATTAATGAAGCAGGAAGCATTAATATAATAGAAAGAAAAGATTTTAAGATAATTTGAGGAAAATCCATTATATTTGGTAATAGTGGTGTTTCATTGTTTATATTCCGATTTATCATTATTGCCGCACTGCCTGTAAATAACACTAAAGTTAAACTTACAAGTGCTATTAAACTTGATTGATGGTTTAATAAATAATCAAAATTTAAAACAATTAAGAACATCAAATAATTTAATACCAGTAGTTTTGGAAACCACCATGTATCTGATGCAATATTCCTTACCGAATTTATCACATTTGCCATAAATATCTCCTCCTATTACAGGTATTATTCCCATTAGAGCTTATCTATAAACTCTTCGCCTTTTATTTTAACAATAATATTAGTTACTTCTTCATCATCAAGAGTTTCTTTTTCCAAAAGTTCTTTAGATATAGCTTCAAGCAAATCTTTATTTTCGGATAAAAGTTGTTTTGCATATTCATAACGGCTGTCAATAATTTTTTTGACTTCTCTGTCTAAAGCAGCAGCAAATTCTTCAGAAAAATCTCTTGTTGTTCCAAAATCACGCCCCATAAATACGTGTTCTTGTGATTTCCCGTATGTCATAGCTCCCATTTTTTCTGACATTCCCCATTGAGATACCATTTTTTTTGCAAGGTTTGTAACTTTTTCAAGGTCTGATGATGCTCCTGTTGATATTTTATCAGGTCCGAATATTATTTCTTCTGCGACTCGGCCGCCTAAAGTCATTGTAATTTGGTCTAACAATTTTGCTTTACTTACATGAACTTTGTTATCTTCAGGTTTTGTCCAGGTTATACCGAGGGCATAACCTCTAGGTATAATTGTAACTTTATGAAGTTCATCACAATCTTTTAATAATTTTGCCAAAAGAGCATGCCCGACTTCATGATAAGAAGTTATCTCTTTATCTTCATCTGTCATAACTTTGCTCTTTTTCTCGATACCGGCAATAACTCTGTCAATAGCATCATCAATTTCAGCCATATTAATTATTGTTTTGTCACGTCTTGCGGCGAGAAGTGCAGCTTCATTCAAAAGACTTTGTAAATCCGCACCTGTAAAACCGGGGGTTCTTTTTGCTAATACTTTTAAATCGACGTCATTGCCAAGAGGTTTCCCTTTCGCATGAACTTGAAGTATTTTTTCGCGGCCTTTTACATCCGGAAGGCTTACCATAATCTGTCTGTCGAATCTTCCGGGTCTTAAAAGCGCATTATCTAAAATATCGGGTCTGTTTGTCGCAGCAAGAATTATGATATTTGTATTACCGTCAAATCCGTCCATTTCAACAAGCAGTTGATTTAAAGTTTGTTCTCTTTCATCATGTCCGCCTCCTAAACCTGCACCTCTTTGACGTCCTACAGCATCTATTTCATCAATAAATACAATACAAGGTTGATGTTTTTTTGCTTGTTCAAATAAATCTCTTACTCTTGAAGCTCCGACACCTACGAACATTTCAACGAAATCTGAACCGCTTATTGAGAAAAACGGAACACCGGCTTCTCCAGCAACTGCTTTAGCCATTAACGTTTTACCTGTCCCCGGGGCACCTACAAGCAATACTCCTTTTGGAATCTTTGCGCCTAACTTTAAATATTTTTCTCCGTTCTTAAGAAAATCAACTATTTCTTCCAGTTCTTGTTTTTCTTCATCTATACCGGCAACATCTTTAAATGTGACTTTTACTTTGCTGTCAAGCATCATTTTTGCTTTGCTTTTTCCAAAAGACAACGCCTGTGACCCTCCGGTTTGTACTACTTTTGCAAGTATTATGAAAAATATTATTATTAATAGTATAGGAAGGGCAGTACCGATTAATCCCATAAATGAAGATGATTCATTTGATTTTTTTATTTCTACATTTACATTGTTTTGTTCTAAAGTTGTATAAAGTGAGTTATCATTCACCGGTATATTAATTTTATATCTTAAAGATGCCGTAGTTACCTCTTTGCCTTCTTCACCGCTTTTTATGTCAGCATCAACGGGAATTGCCGTTACAGTGTCATTATCAATAACAACTTCTTTTATCTCTGCGTTTTTAACTTTTGTCAAAAACTCGCTATAAGATAAATATTTTGTTGAGGTTGAAGGGCCGGCAAAAAGCATTGACACTAAAGCCAAAACCAAAATACCAACTATTAACCATATACCCATTGATTGATTTTTATTCATTTTAAACACCCTATAAAAAATTAACTATAGCAAAATTATATCATAAAAACCATTTCTTGTTTTTTTAATCTAAAAATTTGTTTTTTAGGTAATAAACTAGACTATATTCTATATTGATATATAATAATAAGGAGGGTAGTATAATATTTTACGAGAAGGGGATTGTATGCCTAAACAACACATTGATTTTAATATAGATGCTGCACAAGGTTTCGGAGTATATAAAAATAATATTGAATCTGATTTACTTGATTATGTAAGTTCTGTTAATATTTCTTGCGGATTCCATGCCGGTGATCCGTTGCTTATAAGAGAATATCTTTTAAAATGTAAAGAAAAAAATCTTACAATAGGTGCACATATTGGGTTTAACGATATATCGGGGCTTGGATATCGCCCTATGGAATTATCAGATGAGGAAATTGAAGCAATTGTTCTTTATCAAATCGGTGCATTATCATCTTTTGCAAAATCATACGGGTTAACAATAGATCATGTTAGACCTCATGGTGCTATGTACAAAATTGCAAGCGAAAATTTGGATTTTGCGTTATCCCTCACAAAGGCTATTCAAAAATTTGATAAATGGCTTTCTTATACTGCTTTAGACAATGAAATTTTAACTGCTGTTTCTCAGGAAACAGGAATTGTTGTTAACAGAGAAGTTTTTATTGATAAATATTATACTCAGGATTTTAAACCCGATTGGGAAAATAAAAATTACATAAGTGAAGATGATTCTTTAAACAGAATAAGAACAACAATGTATTCTTCTCAAATAAAATTGGGCAATGGAGTATTTATGCCTGTTAATTGTGATACTTTTCATTTTGATACAAAGAATCCGAAAATCCTTCAATTACTGAAAAAAGCTAATGATATAATAGAGCCAACTCCCGTTAATTATAATAAAACGGAAACATCAGGTTGGGTATAAATAAAAAAGAAAGAGGCACAGAGTGAAGTTTGATAAACTTTTTCTGAAAATTCCTAAAGATGCAGGCTGGTTATTGCCGGGATTAGAAGTAAAAAGATGGTTTCTTTTACTTATTACAGGTGCTTTAATGGCAGCTGTAGGTTTTTGTATCATTTACAATCTTAAGCCGGTGTATTCGCTTATAAGAATGATAATGAAGATTACTCAAATGCTTCCTTCTGAAATTATAGGCTGGGCTCTTATTATTTTAGGGGTTTTATTCTTTTTTATCGGATGGCTTAAAGCAAATTATTCTATTTTAGATGTTACAAATGACAGGAACAGGCATGCTTTGCTTGAAGATTTATACAGAAGAAGAAAGTTAAATCATGGTCCCAAAATAGTTGCTATAGGCGGCGGTACAGGTCTATCCACCATGCTGAAAGGCATAAAGAAAATAACTAATAACATAACAGCTGTAGTTACCGTAGGTGATGACGGAGGAAGTTCAGGGAAATTAAGAGAAGAAATGGGAGTATTACCTCCCGGTGATATAAGAAACTGCATTGCTGCTTTAGCGGATGATGAAGACCTTGTTACAAAATTATTTCAATATCGTTTCAAAGATTGTGCAGGACTTTCGGGGCATAGCTTTGGTAATTTGTTTTTAACTGCAATGTGTTCAATAACGGGAGATATGGTTAGGGCTGTTAAGGAATCTTCAAATGTTTTGTGCATACGAGGAAGAGTGCTTCCCTCAACTCTTGATGATATGAGGCTTGCTGCAGTTATGGAAGATGGCTCTGTTATTAAAGGTGAATCAAATATTCCTGAATCCGGTAAAAAAATAAAGAAATTATTCTGTCTTCCTGATAACTGTAAGGCGCTTGAAGATGTTATTACTGCTATACATGATGCAGAGCTTATTATTTTGGGTCCCGGTAGTTTGTATACCAGTGTTATACCTAATTTATTAATAAATGATATAGCTAAAGCCGTAAATGATTCAAAAGCAAAAAAAATATATGTATGTAATATTATGACTCAACCCGGAGAAACTGACGGTTTTTCAGTTTCAGACCATATAAAAGCTTTAATTTCTCATGCGGGATACAGTAAAATTTTAGATGCCGTACTCGTAAATAATGAACTTCCGGCTGAGCTTTTGGCCCCTTACAAAGATGCAGGCTCACTTCCCGTTGTTGTTGATGTTGATGAAATAAACAAAATGGGTATTGAGGTTGTACAAAAGAATCTGATTGAAGATAAACGATATGAAGACGGTCATTCTTCCTTTGTTAGACATTCTCCGAAACGACTTGCAAGGGCAATATATTACTGGTACAGAAAAAAAGAGAAGGAAAAACACAAATGAATACCGAACGTATAAAGCCAGTAACGGCAAGAACATTTCAACAGATGAAAGATAACGGTGAGAAAATTACAATGCTTACTGCATACGATTTTTCTACCGCAAAATATATTGATGAAGCAGGGGTTGATTCTGTATTAATAGGTGATTCTTTAGGTATGACTGTTCTTGGCTATGATACCACAATTAATGTAACTGTAGAAGATATGATAACGTTTACAAAAGCTGTTTCAAGAGGAATAAAAAGAGCATTAATTGTTGCAGATTTGCCGTTTCTTTCATTTAATGTTTCAAAAGAACAAACTACAATTAATGCCGGAAAGTTGATACAAGCAGGTGCTAATGCCGTAAAACTTGAAGGTGCTTCCGATTTTATTCTTGATGAAGTAAAGCATCTTGTAAATTCAGGCATAAATGTAGTCGGTCATTTAGGATTTACTCCGCAGTATATAAACACAATAGGAGGTTACTACATACAGGGCAAATCTTATGAAAATACTTTAAAACTGCTTAAGCAGGCAAAGAAATTGGAAGAAAACGGTGCATTTGCAATAGTTTTGGAAATGATGCCCGAGGAATCGGCAAAGTATATTAGCGAGAATCTTTTGATTCCGACAATAGGTATAGGGGCCGGAAAATATTGTGACGGTCAGGTTTTGGTTATTGATGATATCTTAGGCAAATACTGGGGTAATACTCCGAAATTTGTTAAACAGTATGCAAATATAAAAGAGATTATGAAAAATGCAGTATCTCAATATAATACTGAAGTAAAGAACATTATATTCCCTGATTCGGAACATTCTTTCAGACTAACGGAAAGTGAGAGGGAAAAATTTGAGTACAGTATTATTAAATAAAATAAGTGAAGTAAAAAAAGAAATAAATAATTGGAAACAATCGGGTTACAGTGTAGGTTTAGTTCCGACAATGGGCGCACTTCACAGGGGCCATGCTTCATTAATAAAAAAAGCAAAAGAAACATGTGATAAAGTTGTTGTAAGTGTGTTCGTAAATCCTATACAGTTTTGCCCTGGTGAAGATTTTGATAAATATCCCAGGACAATTGAAAACGATAAAAAAATATGTGAAGAACTCGGTGTTGACATTGTATTTGCGCCAAACGCAAAAGAAATGTATGGAGAAAATAGCCGTTTATCGAATACTGAATTGACATTTGTTTGTCCTCCTTATAATTTTGTGGATTGTATGTGCGGAAAATCACGCCCCGGACACTTTGATGGTGTTGCAACAGTTGTTTTAAAACTTTTTAATATTGTCAAACCTGATTTCGCATTTTTCGGACAAAAAGATGCGCAGCAGCTTTTTATAATAAAAAAAATGGTTAAAGATTTAAATTTAGATATAACAATAATCCCCTGCCCGATTGTAAGAGAAGACGACGGCCTTGCTTTAAGTTCAAGAAATTCTTATCTTTCGGAAGAAGAAAGAAAAAATGCGCTTACTGTTTCAAAAGCTTTATTTTATATAAAAGAACTTTATGATAAAGGTGTTACTGATACATCAATACTTTTTGATTCCGCAATATCTATATTGGATAAAAATATAGAACTTGAATATATAGAATTCAGAGATTTTTCTACCTTTGAAAAGGTCAAAGAAGTAAAAAACAATACACTTGCGGCAATTGCCGTAAAATCAGGGAAAACGAGGTTAATTGATAATATAATATTATAATAATAGATGGCAAATATTGTAAAAAATATGGAAAATAAAATTAGCAGTCTTTCATTCCTTGCTTGGGGGATGAAGATGATTAGTTTTGCCGTTTATACATATTCTTTTTTATCTTTTCTTTTTTGGTTTTTAAATTGCTTTGAAGTTGAATGGCTCTATCTTTTTAACTGGCTTTTTATAGTTCCTTATCAACTGGTAAGTTTATTTTATAAACCCCAGGGGGTAAGTGCAGATTTTACGCTTGCAATTATAGGCGGAATATTTTTCTGTTTTGGACTTTTGTTTCAAAATTCTGTCAATTTTATACTTGAAAAAGTTATTCTTTTGGAAGATGAACTGGAAAGAGTAAAACTTCAACAGAAGAGAATAAGAGAAGCAAGACTTGCAAGAAGAAGTTATAAATCTTATTCTTCTGATATTAAGAAGGATTTATTTGTTGATTCAAAACTTATATTACTTATACATGTGAATATAAACAAAATAAAAAAACATAAAGAAGATTCAAATCTTACCTTTCAGGAAGCAGAATATTGGAAACAGCTTGTAAATAAGGAGCTTATTAAAAATATAGATTTCGTAAAGCCAATGCAGAAAGGATATTACAGAAAAAATCTTTTTATGCTTTACAGGGATTTTAAGTGTGTGGAAAAAATCTTATACTATCTTAAACCGGCTTTAAATTCAATAGTACTTGAATTTAGAAAAGATGATGTTTTAGTTGTATTTTCCGTAGTTTTGAGTTCTATATCAGATATTGAACAAGTAGAAAAAGAGCTTGATTGTATGGATACGATAATCTCGTTGAATCTTATAAATGACGTTATTGTTACAAACAGATTTAAATTGATATACGACAATATGGAAGCTTTAAGAAAGTATGTACTTCATTTAAAAGGTGAGTATAATTTGTCAAAAAATTTAACAGTTACAAATAACCAACCGGTTTTTGCCGTAGAATTAAAAGAAGATAAGTTAGAAACAAAAACTGCCGGTGAAGTTAAAAAAGTCAAAAAAGTAGTAAAAAGAGAGGGTGAAAGTCCAAAAAACGGTATCCCTAATAAGAAAAAAGGAGTCAAAAAAAATGTTAATGAAAGTAACAAGAATGGAACACAATAAATTCCTGCCCGAATATAAAACGGAAGGGTCTTCAGGCATGGATTTATATGCTGCAATAGATAAAGAAATTACGTTAAAACCTCTTGAAAGAGTGCTTGTTCCGACCGGAATAAAAATAGAAATACCAAATGAGTATGAAGCACAAATAAGAGCGCGCTCAGGATTATCGGTAAAGCACGGAATTACATTAATAAATGCAGTAGGAACAGTTGATGCGGATTACAGAGGAGAAGTTTGTGTCGGTCTTGTAAACTTATCAAATGAGGAATACACAATAAAACCTGATGATAGGATTGCTCAAATGGTAATTGCAAAAGTAGAAAAAGCACAAATAGAAGTAACAACCGAGCTTGCAACTTCTGCTAGGGGAGAAGGCGGATTTGGTTCTACCGGTTTTTAATTAATTTTATTAATCTGATTGTTGTGTCAAATAAAAAGCCCCGTTTTCGGGGCTATAACATATTACATATTCTATTTTAACTAATCTACCAAAACCTGTTGTATTTCAACATTTGGTTTCCCCAATACTCTCACTAACTCTAATACAGATGCTTTCATCTGACATTTTTGAGATGTTCCGTTAAAAAAGTCTGTATAAAAACAACCTTCACAAACACATCCGCGTTTATAACATTCCAACGCTGTATTTGTCCATCTTCTGACTGCAATAGCTCTGCCCATATCTCTGCTTCTTAGCACCGGATTTTCCTCCTTGAATCTATCCCCAAAAATTGATTTTGTTAATTATGAATACTTGACATGTTCATAATCCAATATCAATACTATTATTATAACTATTTACGAATGTATTTCAAGGAATTTTATTCAATTATTACGTTATGATACAAAAATTTGTAATATAAGCAAATGTATATTATATGTATTTGTTTACTACTCTTTTCAGATTAATTTAACTTTAAGCGCTGTCTATGCTATAATAAACATTGAATATGGATATTTTAAATAAAAAATATGATTTAATTTTTGGACTTGGTGAGGCTTGTTCTTGTACTCAAATTATTAGAGGCTCAAGGCTCCAATTTGAGTCCTATCCTTTTGATTGGTTAAGTGGTACAAATTTGACGGGTAGGACTAAAATATTATGCGATAATTTTGAAACATGGTTTAATAAAGAAGATTTAATGTTTATCGGAACAAGGCAGCATCCCGAACCAAGAAATATTTACAAAAACAAAAAAACGGATATTACATTTAATCATGATTTCTCTCTTGATGGCTCTTTTGATGATGAATATCCTAAAATTAAAGAAAAATATGACCGCCGCGCAAAAAGACTGATTCAACGAATAGAGAACAGTAAAAAAGTTTTGGCTGTTTATCTTCAAGTGACTTATAACCAAAATCAGGAAGATAATTCAGACTTGGAAAAGGCTTTTGAATATCTTAAAAATCGTTTTAAAAATACAGATATTACATTATTGTACATTTTTAATAATAAAAATATAGATTTTAAGCATAAAAAAATAACTGTTATATCTGATAAAATAGTAAAAATAGAATTCAATTATGAAAGACCTCTTGAAGGACAGCCTGAGGCCGTTAAAGTTAAAGAATTACGAAGTATATTTAAAAGAATTAATTTAAGTAATAAATTTTTGACTCCAAAAAATATAATAAGTAAAACATTGTATAAAATAAGAACAATATTTTTACCTAAGTAAATGCTATCCGAAAGGTGAACCTTTAAGACTGATGTTTTTATTCATAAAGTAATTTACCCTTCCAAAAAAGGAGGTTAAATTATGCATTATTTAGATATTGAACTTGATGGAATAGATGAAAACGGTAAAGAAAAAAAATATAAATTATCTGATTTTAAAGGTGAAAATATCGTTCTTTACTTCTATCCCGAAGATGATACACCAACTTGTACAGAAGAAGCGCATAAATTTAGAGATGCAATGGAAAAATTGAAAAAATATGCACGCGTTATTGGTGTAAGTGCTAATAATATTAAAGACCATTTGGAATTTAAAACTAAACATAATTTGAATTTCATTCTGCTTTCGGATAAGTTAAATGAATTAAAAAAAGCTTTTGATGACCATAAAAAGCATGTTTCTGATATAGAACGTACTACATTTATCCTTGATAAAGAAGGTAATGTTGTTAAAACATGGGAAAAAGTAGATGTTGATGGTCATATTGAAGAAATTATTGAATATTTTGAAAAAAATAAATAACATGTAACCAGGATGTTCACTTTTTTAAAATTTTAGTGTATAATGATTTTGTAAACAATAAGAGAAACATTGTGAAAGAAAAAAAGACAATCTTAATAGATTTTGACGGAGTATTAAACGACTACAAAGGTAATTTTAATGAAAATGATGTACCAAATATAAAAAAAGGTGCAAGAGAGTTTTTAATAAAATTAAGTCAGGATTATGAGATAAAACTTTTCACAACCCGAAATAAAATAAAGACCTGTAAATGGCTTATTAAAAACGAAATAGACAGTTATATATCAGATATAACGAATGTAAAAGAGTTAGCCTGGGTTTATGTAGATGACAGATGTGTAAAGTTTGAAGGTGATTTCTCTTTGTTGGCGAATCAAATAAATAATTTTAAAACATGGTATAGATAACTTTTATGGTGCCGTATTCCTATGGCACCTTTTTATTTTTGTTGTTGAATTACGTAATATATACAATTATCTTTCTGTCATTCTGAAAGTGCAGAAAAATTAATTTGTCCATATCTATTAATTTTTCGCACTGTTCAGAATCTTACCAACTGAGAATTACAAGTTAATTTGGTTAGAAGCCGGCTTTGCAGAAAAATAGGTTGGATAATGTCAAAAATGAGTTAAGCAAGTTAGAAGCCGGCTTTGCAGAAAAATAGGTTGGATAATGTCAAAAATGAGTTAAGCAAGTTAGAAGCCGGCTTTGCCGGTTCAGAATCTTACCAATAAAGAATTTTTCTTTATACTAAAAAAGGACTTCAAAATAATTTTGAAGTCCTTTTTTTTATAGAATGCTAATTTATTTATTCATTATATAAGCTGCAATCAACTTTAAGCTCAACTAATACATCTTCGTTAGCTCTAGCTTTATAGTTAACCCCGGGGGTTAAGAAACCTGCTAAAAGCCCGACACCGGCACCGGTTGGGAAACCTATTGCCATACCGTCACCTGAACGATCATTTGCAGCACCTATAGGAAGCCCAAGAGCAGCACCGCCAATAGCTGCACCAGCTACTGTGTATTCTAAAGGTTTAAGCCATTTATTTTCTGTTAATACACCTTCATTATGATTTAATACTCTTGCAATAAACGGATATTCTTTTCCGTTGGGGAATACCATCCTTGTGAAGTGCAGATAAACTTCCGCATTTTTATTTATCCATCTTTTATCTCTTAATTCTTCAATAGTTGCATAGAGCTTTGTATTTGCGGGGATTAATAAAGTTCCTTCTTTTGTTACAACATCCTTTTTGAAGTAGAAAGGAATGACATCACCGATTTGGTGTTTTGTGGAATTGAATGATTCAAGGAATGAAACTTTGAAAACGTTTTTAGCGAGTATAATTCTTCTTAAGTTTGTTATAGAAACTCTGTCTACTGCTGCTATGCCGTAATTATCAAGGTGTTCAACTGAAAGAACATATTCTTGAGGTTCTTCCGGTATTTGTTCTTCTTCCGCTTCTGCTTTTTTGTCATCTTGAACAAGGTCAAGCGCCTTCATTAATCTTGCCAAAAGAACTGCAGCTTCTGCTCTGTTTAATTCTCTATTTGGATTTAACTCATCATCCAAAGGCCAATTAACGTAAAGGCCGTATTTAATAGCTTTTGAGAACGGAATGCGGCCCCAATCGGGAACTTCATTTGAGTCTGTAAACTGGTTTAATACATCTGTGTTTACATCTGTATCTTTAGTTATATGGCTCATAATAGAAGCTGTTTCAACTTTAGTAATATATCTTTGAGGTTTGAATTCGCCGTCTGTATAACCGTAGATTAAACCGAATTGGTCAGATCTTGCGATGTGTTCATAACCGAATGTTTCTGTTGTAACATCTGAATACATGGGAGCAGATGTAATTGGTGCCTGGCTAAGTCCTAAAGCTCTTAAAAGCCATGCTGTCCATTCTACTCTCGGTACTTTATCCAAAGGGCGATATGTCCTGTCTGCATATATAGGAACTATTCTTTTAGTTACTACATCTTCAATTTCTTCCGCAGCCCAGTAATCATCCGGGATATCGTCATAGTCTTTGGCTATTGCAGAAGAAATACCGGTTAACAACAATACGACCGTAAAGAATATTGCTGCTAAATTCTTTCTAATGTTCATTTGTACCTCACTTAAACTATTTAAAAATTTTTATACTTATTCCACTATATACAAGAAATTATAAGTTAAAACAAATTTTTAGGCAATAAAACTACGCATAATAATGTAGAAAAATTAAATATTTATATAAACTTTATGTATTTAGTTCTTTTGATGATAGAATATTAATGGAAAATAAGAAAGGGAGAATGTGAAGATGAAAAAACATTTAGCTGTATTACTTTTATTTTCGATGATGTCACTTGGTATGCCTGTAATGGCGGAAGGTACGCATGGTGTTGACGGTGAAATATCAGGCAGAAGTGTAGGTGCTGCGGTTTGTTCATTGCTTATTTGGCCGGGAATAGGTCAAGCAATTAATAAGCAGTCAAAAGAAAAGAATATAACTCATGCTCTTTTAGGGTTAACGGGTGTATTCAGACTTTGGTCATTTTATGATGCACTTGTTGACAGAGATGGCGGTGTTTGGAAAAACAGAATATAATTTGCAAATTATTAAACAAAAGAGCCGGCTTTTACCGGCTCTTTTGACTTATAATTTACAAGGGTAGTCTTTTTTAAATTCCCACCCATCATTTTTCATTAAAACAAAACAATATTCGGGTTTATTATTTTTTGCACAAGTTTCCGCACATTTATCAATTAAAGTTTTTCGTGATTGATTTATAAATTTTAAATTAGGCGCAACACCCATCAAAGAATTTGTATCTATTCCTTGGAAAAATCCTTTTTGGGCAAAAGATAAAATAAAAATGTCTCTGTTTATCACATTTGGTTCTTTATCTCCGTTTACATCAAAGCCAATTCTTAAGTATCTTTTTGTTTTAGATGTTTTTGAATCAGTATAAGTACCGTCTAAAATTAACTGCATTCTAGTGCCATCTTCTAAATAGACAATAGGTTGCTTGTTTGATATTGCCCAATAGCTGGTTTTTTTAGGCGTAAGATAAAACGGAATAGTGTCAGATTGTTTTGATGTTACAATTTTCGTATATTTTATATAATCTTTAAGATATGTGTTAAAAAAAATATCTCCATTCCCAGTAAAAGTCCATTTATCTGTTGATGCATCATAATCCATTTCAGCCATTTCTATTGCGCTTGTCATTGTATTATAAAACTTTTTCAATTTTGCGGCATATTCAATTTTTTTATGGTTTGCTGTCAATAAAGGAACGGTCATAGCAGCAACTACTCCGATAATTGTCAGCGTTATAAGAACTTCAGCCAATGTAAAGGATAATATTACCCCACCCCGGCGCTTATTTTTGAAATTAAACATACTTTTAATCCTCCTTTTTATATTATTGCCCGTTATTAAAGCATTTGAAACATTCTTTCAAAAAATCATAACCTTTGAGATATGATTTATAATCCATCATTTCATCACTTGAGTGCATATTATAAACATCTGCAACTCCCATTAATACCGGTTTAAAATTCTTGCCGTATTTATTTTTGTTATTTGCGTAAATGTGAGTTTCAGCTCCGGCATGGAATGATGAAATATCTAAATCCAAATTCAGATTTTTTCCCGCTTGTTTTGCCGTATTAATTAGTGTTTCATCTTCGCTCTTTTCGAATGGAGGAAGATGCTGTGAAAGTTCAATATATGCTTGAGCTAATCCTTCATATTTTTTATTAAATTTGTTTACTATTTCTTTAATGTCATCCGTAAGGTTTTGTTCATAAGTTCTGTTTGAACTTCTTATGGAATATACGCTGCAAGCTTTTGTATTAATAATATTCGTAACTGCATTTTCGGCTATAATATCCATATATTTTGCGCTTGGGACATTTGATTCTTTTATTTTGTCAATTGGTGTTTCAATTCCGCCTCCGGCAATAACTCCAAGATTTATTGATGTAATAACGCCGTAATCATCTTTTTTATATACACCCTGAGGTATTTCATTAACTAACTCGGCAATTAATTTTGCGGCATTAAGTCTTGAATTATCATCAATATCAATGCCCGAATGTCCTCCTTTTAATGCTTTAACCGTTAATGTAAGTTTTGTATAGCCTGCTCCGGCGAATAAAACTTGTCCGAGTTTATCAGCATCAAGAACAAAAATATGCTCTGATTCAATCTCGTTCATTTTAACATTATGTATACCCGTCATGGTCTGTTCTTCATCACGCGTAAAAATAATTTCAAGTCCGCCATGTTTTAGTTCTTTGTTCTTAGAAAGTTCTATTGCAAGCATAATAGCAGCAGCAACACCCGCTTTGTCATCAGCTCCTAAAGTCCTTGTTTTATCAGTTTCAATTATATCTCCGTTCAGTTTTATGTTTACCGGTGAATTATCACCGACAACATCCATGTGAGCACTCAATAATAGAGTTTTTTTTGTGTTATCAGTAGGGTAAACTTTAGCTTTTATGTTCCCGTATTCGTCTTGCGCTGCTTCAATATTGTTTTCTTTAAAAATTTCTAAAATTTTATTTATTACTTCTTCTTCATGCAAAGATGGCGAAGGAATCTGCGCCAATGTGCAAAATAAATCAATAAGTTTATATTCTTTTCTTAAGTTTTCCATAATTTCTCCTTTTTAATAATTATATACATTTGTCTTTAATAAACGCAAACAAAATACAAAAAATAATTGAATTTTTAAATACATATAGTATATAATATGTATATGTAGAACCGAGTAAGGAAAAAGCATGGCAAAGGTATTATTATCTATCCCTGATAAATTTTTAAGTACAATAGATGAATTAGCGACTTCTGAACAGCGTACAAGAAGCGAGTTGATTCGTGAAGCTTTGAGAAGTTATATTAAAAGAAATGTTTCGTTTGATATCAACAAGACGAAAAAAGATGCAGAACTTTTGGAAAATTTGCTTGAGTAAATTTGTCTAAAAACCTTTTAAATTATCATTTGCAGCTAAATAGTACTTCATTGGACTTGAAATTTTATATTGATGTAATAAAATTTATAATAGGATACTTTAAAGCGTGATAAATAAACATTGAGGATTTACATGGCTCGAAAAGTCTTAATAATTATTTTTATTGCAGTTTTGTCAATAATTAACATAGATATAAAAGCGAATGCAGAAGCTGTTTCTATGACTGCGGTTAAAGAGTTAATTGTAAAACATTCTCTTGAACTGGGGTTAGATCCTGCTTTGGCATTAAGTATTGCCAAAAAAGAATCTAATTTCTGCCATAATAAAAAAAGCAGATATGGTGCCGTAGGTGTTTTTCAGTTAATGCCTTCAACTGCAAAGCGAATGGGATATAACCCTTATCATTTACATGACAATATAAAGGGTGGTATTACTTACTATAAAATGATGTACAAAATGTTCGGTTCTACTGAACTTGCGCTTGCTGCATATAATGCGGGCCCGGGTAATGTAAAAAAATATAACGGTATTCCTCCGTTTAAAGAAACAAGACATTTTGTATCTTCGATTATGGCAAACTACAAAAATTTAAAGGCAAATCCTGATCCGGTTATCGCTCAATATAAAAATTCAATAAAAGAAATAAACTATAAAAGTGAAGATGACTTCAGAAGTCAACAAGATGCAATTTTACAGCTGTATTTATCAAACCAGGGGATTTAGGGCAATTTATGTTTCAAGAGATAAAAACACATGAAATTACGACCGACGTTGTTATATTTACAATAAAGGATAATAAACTTCAAGTGCTTCTTGTAAAACGTGCAAATGAACCGTTTAAGGGAAGATGGGCTATTCCGGGCGGATTTATAAGGTTGTCTGAAAATCTTGATAATGCTGCTCTCAGAATATTAAAAGAAAAAACTAATGTTGATAATATATATCTTGAGCAGTTATATACCTTTGGCGATCCCCTTCGTTATCCCAGTTCAAGGGTTATTACATGTGCTTATTTTGCACTTATAAGAAGTGATGATATAAAATTATCTTTTGATAACTCACAAAGAATTACGGAAGTACAGTGGCATGAAGTATATAATTTGCCGACTTTGGCATTTGACCACAAGGAAATTATTGAATATTCCGTTAAAAGAATGAGAGAGCGTCTTGAATTTTGTCCTATAGCTTTTCAATTGCTTCCCGAAAAGTTTACATTAACAGAACTCCAAAAATCTTATGAATTAATTCTTGATATGAAATTGGATAAAAGGAATTTCAGAAAAAAAGTTTTAACGGGTTCTATATTGAAAGAATTAAATGAATATACAAAAATCGGTTCAAAAAGACCTGCAAGGCTCTATGCTTTTGATAAAATTACATTAAACTCTAAAAGAGGTCATTTCTTTTCTTAGTTGTTGATTTTTTTTATTAATGAGTGTACAAAAAGAATTTGTAAATCTTTATTTAGATTCTTTAGCAATTTAAGATTTTAATTAAAATTTGTGTTAAATTTTACATGTGGTAAACAGATATTTAAAAAAGGATGTGAGAGTCTTATATCTGTTTTAGTAAAAATAGTTTAATGATTCAGAGTCAAGGAGATTTAGGTATGAGCGAATACTTGAGCAAAGAAGAAATTCGTAAGTGGAGAAGCTCATTAGAACGCATTACATTAGAAGAATATGCGGCTAGACTGGGGAAAATTATTGAAGAACAAAAACATGATGACAGCTTGGTAGATACTGTTATGTTTAGATCTTTAAGTTCTATGTCAAATGAAGGTTATGCACCGAAAACTGAAAAAATTCAATCTTTAGCAATAAAGTCGTTTAATAAAGAAAAAGAAATAACAGAAAAGAAACAGTCAAAACCTTCATTTGTAAAGCAAAGTGAATCTGTTAAAAAAACAGAAGCAAATGTTAAACAAGATGAAAAGAAAATAAAAAATATAAAAACAAAAGAAGTTAAACAATCGATTGAAGAATCTGAAAATTATTCTTTTAAGAAATCGTTAACACCTAGAGAACAAATGGTTTTTGATCATTTTCTCGCAAATAAAAATACTATTGTTTATGCTAAAGATTTGGCTAAAATATTGGAACTTCCGCGAGATTATGTATACAAATATATAAAAAATCTCAGAAGTAAATTAAATGAAGATATTCTTCAAAATGCCGATAATGGCGGTTATTTATTGAAAGTATAATAATGTCCGAAAAAAAAATAATAAAAGTTGCATTTCCTCATATGGGAAACGTATATATAGCTTGGGCGGCAGCGCTTAAAAAATTGGGAATAGAACCGTTAATACCGCCTATGTCTGCAAAAAAGACTTTAGAGCTCGGCACAAAATATAGTCCTGATTCTATTTGTCTGCCGTATAAGCTAATACTTGGCAATTTTCTTCAAGCAATTGAAAAAGATGTTGATTATGTAGCTATGATTTCTTCTCCCGGTATCTGCCGTCTTGGTGAGTACGGGCAAAGTATTAAAAATGTGCTTAAGGATTTAGGCTACGAGTCAAAATATGTTGAACTGCAGCTATATGACGGTTTTAAAGGTATGTATAAGTTCTTAACTGAGCTTTCGGGTGTAAAAAATCCTTTCGTTTTAATTGAAGCAATAAATATGGCCGTAAGAAAAATGTTTGTTCTTGACAGAATAGAAAACCTTTTTTCTTATACACGTGCAAAAGAAATAAATTTTGGGAGTGCGGAAACCCACTATAATAAAGCTCTTTCTTATATTATGAATGCAAATACGGTTAGAGAACTAAAAAAAGCCGAAAAAGCCGCAGTTGAAGAAATTAAAAAGACAGAAATTGATAAAGACAGAGAAATTGTTAAAGTTGATATTACAGGTGAGATTTTTCTTGTTCAGGATACTTTTGCGAACCAAAATATAGAAAAAGAATTGGGCAGAATGGGGGTACAAACAAGAAGAAGTCTTACTGTTTCGGGTTTTATTAAAGATGCTATTATTCCAAAATGTTTTAAACAGGGGGAAACGCATTTGGAACGAGCTTTTAGAATGGCAAAGCCTTATTTAATGAGAGATATTGGGGGTGATGCCCTTGAGTCTGTCAGTGATGTTGCTTATGCTAATGAACGGGGAGTTGACGGTATTATTCATATCAGTCCTTTTACCTGTATGCCTGAAATTATGTCGCAAAATATATTTCCTTCTATGCGTGAAGACTGCAAAATTCCTATATTAACCTTAATTATGGATGAGCAAACCGGCAGGGCCGGTTATATTACAAGATTAGAAGCTTTTGTTGATTTGATGAAACGCAGAAAATTTATTCAGAAAAAGCAAGAACTTGCAAATAACATCAAATAAACATTAAGTTTTGTAAAGCTATAAAACTCTGTAATAATAATACTTTTAGCCTTTTTAGAAAATTTTTTATTCTAAAAAGGCAATTATTTGTTTTGTATATCCTTTATATATATGTAGATAATATATAACTGATAACTAATAGATATAGTTTATATTCATACTTACCTTACTTACTACCTTTACTGACACACGAGGAAATCAAAAAAGATTTCGCAGGGGGATTCCAAAAAAGTCCTCCTTTTTTTTTATGTTGTATTATTGTTCACAAAGAAAGCATCTTACTTTGTGTCCGGGAGTAATTTCATAAAAATCCGGCGGTTTAATTCTGCATTTATCCATAACATAAGGGCAGCGTGTATGGAACTTGCAGCCTTTTGGCGGATTTTGGACAGAAGGCATTTCGCCCGGCAGAAATATTTTTTTTGTTTTTTTCTTTTCTGATATAACAGGAACAGCATTTAATAATGCTTGAGTATAAGGATGTTTATGGTTTAAAAACAATGTATCTTTTGGGGCTATTTCCGCAATTTCGCCTAAATACATTACTGCTATTCTATCCGATATATATTTTATTACGCTTAAGTCGTGAGAAATGAAGAGCATAGTAAGATTTAAGTGTTTTTTAAGTTCCAAAAGAAGATTTACAATTTGAGCTTGAATACTGACATCTAAAGCACTTACGGGTTCATCGGCAACAATAAATTCGGGATTTAATATAATAGCTCTTGCAATTGCTATTCTTTGTCTTTGGCCGCCTGAGAACTCATGTGGAAATCTTGATAAAACTTCATCTGTCATTCCTATAAGTTTAATTATTTTTTGTATTTTTTCATTAATTTCATTTTTATTTTTTATCCCATGAACAATGAAGGGTTCTTTTAGAATATCATATATTTTCATTCTCGGGTCAAGACTCATATAAGGATTTTGGAAGATAAGCTGCGCTTTTTTTCTGAAGTTTTTCAAATCATTTTTCTTTTTGTTAAGAATATTTACATCTTTAAAAAGTACTTCACCTGATGTGGGTGTTAAAAGCTTTAATATGCAGTTGCCTAAAGTTGATTTTCCGCTGCCTGACTCTCCCACAAGGCCTAAAATTTCGTTTTCATATATTTCCAAATTAACATTATTAAGTGCATAGATGTATCCGGTTATATTGCCAAGAAGTCCATCTGTAACCGGATAGTTCATATTGAGTTGTTTTATTTCAAAAAGTGTTTTCATAAAAATAATTATATCTTATTTTTCAATAATTTATTATTATTCTTTTTAATTAGTTCGTATATATTATATTTTTTGCTTTGTTATATTAAAAATGTTATAATGGAGTCCTAGTTGGAATAATACTCTCTGTTTTGTCACGGGGGGGGGAAATATGATATTGAAAAATCACATTAAATTGTGTTTAATGCCGTTAATTTGTACATTTTTTGGTATAGGTGTTCTAGATGTAGATGCTGTAGAAAATGTTGATTCTGTAAATCGTAATATATCAAATGATAAATCACCATTATATGAAATAAATGGTTCAATGACAGGAGAGCTGGATTTAACTATCAATGATTCGGAATTTTATTCTTCTTCACAAAATCCGAAAAATTATTCGGGAGGTGTTATTTATACGGAACTTGCTAATATATCAATAAAAAATTCTTCATTTCATGATATTATATCAAATTCTAGCGGCGGGAGTGTCATTTACGCGACAACAGAATCATTTATAACTGAAATTACCGGTTCTTCATTTAGTAATAACGGAATAGTAATAAATACTCCTTCTGAATGGATAAATGCGCAAGGTGGGGCAATATACACTGATGGATTAAATATGTATGAAATTATGGGTAGTTCTGTTCCTCTTAAATCAGATATTGGAGAAATAGCTAATTCAGAGTTCTATGACAATTATATAGATATAAATGTTGCCGGTGATGGTATATTAATTGATGCTATTGGCGGTGCTATCACGTCGGGTACTATAGCATATGATGAAGCTAACGAGGCTTTAAGCCCATATTATTTACTACTTTGGGATTCTTTAATGATAGATTATTCTCAACTACAAGGTGGAATTATTGGCTCAACATTTACAAATAACAGAATCCAAACAAATATTACGTCGGGAGAAAACGGAAGAATAAATAATAGTGGAGCAGCTGTTGAATCATATTATATAAGAAAAATTGAGAATTCTAATTTTGATTCTAATTCCGTCTTATCAAGTGTTAATACGACCGGTACAGCTACTGTAAGTACTGCAGGCGGAGTTATTTCAACAAGTGGTTTGTCTGAAATATTGAATTCTAATTTTACAAATAATATTGTAAATCAAAGTGCAAATGGAGATATGGCTTTCAATACTGTATCAGGCGGGATTATTTCTTCTATAAATTATGATTTGGGCTTGTTGTCCGATTCTAATTTTAATAATAATTCAATTATAGCATCTTCAATCGGAAATGAAATTTCGGATGTTCTTTTAATCGGTGGTATTTTAAGTAATTATGCCCAAATTTATGATATTCAGAATTCTTCTTTTTCTTTAAATAACTTTAATTTAACAGCAGGCGGTTTAAATTCAAATATGAATGTTCAAGGCGGAATTTTGTATGCGGATGGAATAGACAGAATTTCAAATGTTTCGTTTAACAATAACAGTTTAAATATTTCTTCGGGTGAATATACTAATTTATTGGGCGGAGCAATATATACTCAAAGTTATTTAAGCAGTATATCAGATTCCAGTTTTACCGGTAATAAAATTAGTATCACATCCAATGCAAATGATTCAAATGTCAATGTAAATGGCGCTTTGGTATATTCTCAAACTTTATATGATGATTCTGTCGGAATAGGGTCGAGTGGTATAATAAAAAGTATTGAAAATGTATCGGGTACAAATTTTAATAGTAACTCTTTAACTGTAAATTCAAGTGCAACTGTAGCAAATGTAAATATTGACGGAGGTGTATTAGCTTCTGACTCTCGTATAGATAATATAGAGAATTCAAATTTTAACAGTAATATCCTGACGGTAAATACTCAAGGAAATAGTTCAGAGGTAAATATTAATGGAGCTGTAGTTTCAACTCCGGCTGTATCAAGAATTGTAAATACAGGTCTAAAGAATAATAGTGCAATAATAAAAACGAATGCCCCGAATGCAATTGTTGATGTCAAAGGAGGCGGAATATACATATCCGATTCTGTTGGAGAAATCACAGGTTCTACTTTTGAGAAAAACACAATACAAGCTTCATCAGAAGGTGAAAGTTCTGTTTTAGTAAGCGCAAAGGGCGGTGCATTTTATCTTCAAGGTAATAGCGCTACTACAATAAGTAATTCTTCATTTACTGAAAATTCTGTAAGTGCTTCGGGTGAAAATTCCCAAGCTCATGGCGGTGCGATTTATAATAATAATGATGCAGGTTTAACCTTAAAAGATACTGATTTTAAAAATAATTCTGCTTCTAAAGGCGGTGCAATTTATTCCGCTAAAAATCTTGATATTATTGCAGATACAAAAAATATTGAATTTTTTGGTAATAGTGCTGCCATTGGTGCTGATTTGTATATTGATAACTCGACGGCTAATTTAATAACAAATTCTAAAGACAGATATATTTCTCTTAATTCGGGATTGGCTTTAGGAGGCGATTCACCTGCTGTCAACTTAAACGGAGAAGGAAGTATTCTGTTAAATACGCCTGTTGTATATGAAGGCAGTAATTATGGAAGGGTTAATGTTAACGGAAATACAACTTTAAAACCATCTGTTGATTCTAATTTAAGTAATGCCGGTATAAAGTTAACTCTAAATGACAATGCGACTCTTGATGTAATGAATAATCAGGGTAGTCAAATAGAATTATATGATATGGATGTTACATCAGATAATGTAAATTTAAAAATGGATGTTAATCTTGATGGTTCACAAAGTGATTATTTCAATTTAAATTCTTCTTCTTCCGGTTCAACAGGAAAGATTAATATAACTCAATTAAATATTTTGTCGGATTCAAGCCAAAAAAGCCAGGATATAAAAGTTACTTCGTCTGATATTGAAGTTGATGCTGATATCGTTCAATATACAAACAATAACAAATATGTAATTACTCAGAGTTCCACTGAAAAAGATAAAATAAATGTTTTACGAGAAAATGACAGTGCAATTGACGGTTTTGCACAGGCAATTGTTGATACAAATGCAAGTTCTTTTAACGCTTTGGATAATGTAACAACTGATTTAAGTATTAATGGAAATGAATTAACCCATAATCTTTATGTAAGCGGTAATAACAAATCTATTGATTTTTCATCAAAAGATAATATAAATATAACAAATTCAAGTACTTTAACTTTAGATAACATTTCTGAACTAAAAAATTCAAGCTCTGCATTAAATGTCGGTACCGCTTCAGGGCTCATTTTAAACTCAAATTCTACAGATACAATAGTTAATTCTCAATTAAATTTAGACTCTGATACAAGTTATGTAGAAGTTAATTTGGATAACGGCAAATCAGTTACATTTTCTGACAGAATATCAGGTACTTCAGGTTCAAAAGGGACATTGTCTGTTCTAAATGGGAATGCCAATTTTTCTCAACTTGATAATGTTTCAATTTCAACGACAAATTCAAATGTAAATTTGAATCAAAGAATTTCAAATTCTGATTTTAATGCGGCAAATTCTATCGTAAACATATATGATGAAGGAGAACAGGTTAATTTAACGGTAGAAGATTCTGTATTAAATATAAACAGTCCTTTGGTATATTCTTCATTAAATGCCCAAAGAAGCGGTATTAACCTGGTTAATGATACATATATCAATGGTTCTGATTTAACTTTGAATAATTCGGCAATGGCTATGCTTAACAATAATATAGGTACAATGCAGGTTAATACTTTAAATTTGCAAGGACAGAACAATATAACCGTAGATGTTGATATGTCAACTCTGTCTGCGGATAAGATTAATGCAGATACCGTTAATGCGCAAGATGCTTCAACATTGAATGTTTCACAATTTAATATAGTTAAAAACTCAATAGCGACAGGAGGTGAAATTTCAATAACCGATAATCCCGAACTTAAAGCACATACTTCAACAACGGTATCATCCGTAGATAACGGGGTTTATACATACGGAGTTAACAGAACATCTGACGGTAACTTTATGTTTAACGTATTGAGGTATGACCCAGCTGTAATTATAGCTCCTATGGCGCAGCAGGCAATGCTTGCTACTCAATTAAATACTTATAATCAGGCATTTGCCAATATGGATATGATAATGTTAAAACCCTATGCAGAAAGAATGGCGGCTAGATATTCGGATAGATTAGCAATAAATGATTCTATGGCTGTCAGAGAATATTTAAATCATTATAGAGAATACCACAGGACTGATTATGAAAAAGGTCCGTGGTTCAGACCTTATGGTTCAATAGAAAATATAAGATTTAATAACGGTCCTAAAATATATAACTATATGTATGGTTCTGTTATAGGATTTGACAGTAATTTGATTCATCATAAAAATGGTGCAGACAGTATATATTCGGGTTATGTATCGTATAATGGCTCTATTCAGGATTATGATTCTGCAAGAATACATCAGAATGGGGCGACAGTTGGTGCAACTGCATCAGTGTATAAAAGAAATTTCTTTACCGGGTTGACTCTTAACGGTAGTATAAGTGTTGCAGATGCTTCAAGTAGTCATGGAAAAGAAGATTTTACAATGGTTAGCGCAGGTGTTGCTTCAAAAACAGGTTTTAATTTTGAAACAAATGGCGGTGCATTTATATTTCAGCCAAGTTTGCTTATGTCTTATACTTTTGTTAATAATCCTGATTACACAAATGCAACAGGCTTAAGAATAAAATCAGATGTGTTAAATGCGCTGCAGTTAGAGCCGGGTGCTAATTTTATCTTTAATTTTGAAAATAACCTTCAGGCATATTTAGGTGCCGGAGTTGTATTTACGATAATGGGCAAAAGTGATTTTATGGCGGCAGATACAGCCCTGCCTGCACTCTCGTTTGACCCCTATGGACAGTATAGACTCGGGATCCAAAAAAGATGGGGTGAAAGATCTTTAGGTTTTGCCCAAACAACTCTTAGAAGCGGAGGAAGAAACGGTGCAGGACTTCAATTGGGGCTAAGATATGCAATATAAAGTTTATCAATCCTTATCATTCAAATACTTCAAAGGAGCCTAATACTTTTATAAAATCAACATGAGTTTTGAGTTCTTTAATCGCTTTATTTATTGTATTATCATATTGAGAACCTTCAAACTCAATAAAGAAAATATATTCACCCAATTTTTTCTTTGAAGGTCTTGAATCTATATAAGTCATGTTAATGTTGTGTGAAGAAAATACTTTCAATACTTCACACAACGACCCTGCTTTATTTTTTATCGAAAAAATAACAGCTGTTTTGGGGTTATTATCTATAGTAATATTGTTTCTTCCCAGCAGATAAAACCTTGTTTTGTTGTCTTTTTCATCATTTAGATTTCTGTCTAAAATATTTAAATTAAATAGTTTGGCACATATTTCATTTGCAATAGCTGCAGTTGTTTCATCATTTTCCGACCTAACTTTTTCTGCGGCATAACTTGTAGAAGAAAATTCTTTTAGTTCTGCATCAGGAAAATTTTTATATAAATATTTACTGCACTGGGCAAGTGCTTGGGGATGAGATATTATTTTTTTTATATTTTTTTTATCTTTTGTAACTCCCATAAGAATATGATTTATAGGAAGAGAAACCTGTGCAAGTATTTTTGTATCTTCAAAATTTAACAGATTATCAATTGTTTCTCGGACAATTCCTTCTATGGAATTTTCAATCGGAAGTACGCAAATTGAGGATTTATCTTTTTTATGAGCTTCAAGAACTCCCTTTATACTTTTGACAGGGATTATATTTTGGTAATTAATATTGCAAAGTTCAATAAACTTAAGCATTGCCAAATTAACATTAGACCCCTTAGGGCCTAAATAATAAATATTTTCAATAGAAAAATTATCCATTTGCAAAACCTTTAATAACTTTATAAAATAATTTTACATGAAAATAAAAAAGGAATAAATAATGACTGAAATAAAATTTGGAACTGACGGTTGGAGAGCTGTTTTAAATAAAGACTTTACCTTTGAAAACACATTAAAGGTTGTTAATGCGCTTGCGATTTATATATATAACGAGTCAGAATTTAATAAAAAAATATTAATAGGGTATGACCCTAGAAATAAAGCGGATGAATATGCTCAATATATTGCAAAAGAGCTTTCAGATTTTGGTTTTGAAGTTTTATTGAGTGATAAAATTATTGCTACTCCTGTTCTTGCGTACAGTGCAAAACTATTGAATTCTTATGCAATAATGCTTACAGCTTCACATAATCCGCCTGAATATTTGGGAATAAAATTTATTCCGCCATACGGAGGTCCGGCTGAAGATTCCGCAGTAAAAATTATTTCCAATAATTTAGAAAACCATTTTACAGATAAAAAGGAATCTAAAGAATATAAAATAACTGCTTTTGAACAAAAATATATTAAACATATAGAAAATATAATTGATTTGGAAAAAATAAAACTCTCCAATATTTGTATAAATTATGATGGGCACCATGGGGCTGCCGGTAAGCTTTTTAAACATATTTTGGATTTACACGAAATAAAAAATGTTAGCGAAAATTTAGAAAGAGATATAAATTTCGGCGGCTTTATGCCCGACCCTAAAGAAAAATATCTTCCCTCTTTGAAAAAACTTTGCGTTGAAACAGGCAGAATAGGTCTAAGTAATGACGGAGATGGTGATAGGTTCGGAGTGTTTGATGAAAATGGAAATTTTATATCCGCAAATGATATTATCGGTATGCTGCTTATTCATCTTGTAAAAAATAAAAATTATAAGGGAAAACTTGCTAAAACTATAGGTGCAAGCTATATGCTTGATATACTCGCAAAGAAAAACGGAATTGACGTTATAGAAACTCCTGTCGGTTTTAAATGGCTGGGCAGTGCTATGCGAAATAATGATGTAATTATAGCGGGTGAAGAATCAGGGGGCTTAAGCATAAAAGGTCATATACCGGAGAAAGACGGAATTCTTGCTAATTTATTAATAATGGAAATGATGGCTTATGAAAACAAAAAACTTTTTGAACTCCATAATGAATTTTTAACAAATTTTACCAGGCAGTTTATAAATGACAGAGTTGATTTGAAACTTGATTCTAAAGAAGAACAGGATAAAATTATTAATTCATTTAAAGATGTTAAAGAAATTGGAGAATATAAAGTCATAAAAACTTCTAATTTGGATGGTTTAAAATTATATCTTAATGACGAAAGTACAATATTAATAAGAAAAAGCGGCACAGAACCGCTTTTAAGAATATACATTGAAACTGACAAGGAAGAAAAAGTAAGTGTATTAGGTAAGTTAATAAAAAATTATATAAAATAAAAAATATTACACGAATCTGTTGAAAATAAATAAATCTCTATAGCTTGAAATTCGATTTTCTTTGTTTAAAAACATAGGTTCTTCAATTTGTTTATTAAAATAATTATTTATAAAATAAGCAGTTTCAATATCTTCTTGTTGTTCTATTTTGTTTAAATCACTTATAGAACAAGCATACCCCGTTGAACATCCGGCATGTGCACTTTGCAGTGTTAATATAAATAAAACAGATAAAGTGATAAGTTTGTAAATATTTTTCAATTTCTACTCCTTTCGTAAATCTGAATAGCCTCCTTACTATATTTTGACGGATAATGTAAAGATTTACATTGCACGTTATAATTAAATATTTAATTATCGAAAAGTTTAATGTAAAATTGTTTTATTAAAAAACAAAAAGGACTGTTAAAATAGCAAATTTTATTTTTACGGACGTTTGAAAGAATATGAATTTCCTGTTTGAAAAAGAAAAAAAGATAACCGAAAAAATAACAAAGCCGGATTTTTCTACTACTGCCGGAAGAGAACTTTTTGCTCTATATTTATATGCAAAATTTAATCAAATTCTTGAATATGATAAACAGAGTGAAACTCCTATATTTAAAAGTATTAATCCCGATTTTGTTCCAAGGTTTACAAAGAGATTAATTCATAATCCTGAAAAACATTTTTTAATCGGGATAAGCGGGGAATCGGCAAGCGGAAAAACAACAATATGTAATACAATTCTTAGTGCTACAGAACGCCTTAATATGCCTGTTGAAATTATGAGTGCCGATAACTATTTTAAAGATATTTCAGGATTAATAAAACAGCACGGTTCTTTTGATAATTTACTGGCATCGGGGTATGATGTTGATTCCCCCGATAATTTTGATCTTGAACAGTTATATAATGACCTTGACAACCTCTCGAGAGGACATGATGTTAAAATTCCCGAATATCTTGTAAACGGAACCGGTATTGTTGTACCGCAGGCTATATTAAAGAGGGCAAAAAAGATTATAGTTGTTGAAGGTATGGCAACATTGTTTGGCAAAGCAGCAGATTTATTTGATATAAAGCTTTATGTTGATATAGACCCTGATATTCAGGAACGTTGGTTTATATATAGAGCCCAAACTTCAAGAAATCAAAATGTCGAAAATGCAAAAAAACAGCTTGCATACGTACGTCAGGCATCTAAAAAGTATATTCTTCCGAATAAAAATAAAGCGGATATTATTATTAACGGGGCTTCATCTTTAGAATATTTTACTCAGATTATTGACTATATCTATAATATGACCAATAACTATTCATAAAAATTTTTATTTTATGTCGATATAGAATATATATGTTACGTAATTCAATAACAAAAATTTAATTTCTAATATTTAAAAATACATATTATAAATTACCGCAGCGGCTGGTTTCTAACTGGCTTAACTTATTTTCGATATTATCCAACCTATTTTGAAAAAGTTCGACGGAATACTGTTTGAGCTGGCTTAGCCCGTGAGTTACTTATCCTTAAGATGAAATTTGCATTATAAATAGACAAATAAAAAATAAAAATTACAGTCCTAAAGCTTCGTACAGATTACCTCTAAAGTTCGGCAAAGGTTCGCAAACTCGTGTCTTAGCAGACACTCAGACAGTGCTCACCTTGCTGTTCCCTCACTAAGAGGTTAACTGTCCTGCGCAATGGACTTTAAATTTTTATTTTTTATTTTTTTAAGTTTATAAATATAAAAAATATCGAGCGGAAAATTTTATTTTTTTGTTTATTAAATTAAAGATTTAACATTATCTAACTTATTTTCCTGCAAAATTGGCTTCTAACTTGTTTAAATTGTAATTCTCTGTTGGAAAGATTCTGAACAAGTCAAAATTACGCAATAAATTGCTTGATTTTTAGACTTTTCAGAATCTTTCCACTTATAAAAGTTAAATTAAACCAGTGTTTTTCCTAGATTTTTGCCGGCTTTCTTAAAATTCCTACACGTTCTAAGCGTATTATCTCAACTCAGCCTTACGCAATCTGATTTTCAAAGTGCCCTCACCTTGTAACTACGCTGCAACATATATAAGCTATCAAGTTGTTGGTTGTTTTGTTCTGCCATTATCTAATTTTTTTTACAAAACTATCAGCTTTTTCGACAACTTTTGCTGCAATAGAATTTCTTGGATTAAAAACTTTTGATGTTAATTTAACATTCATTGCTCCAAGCGAATTAGAGGGATTAATTAAAGACATAATATTTTCCTTTCTTTTTTATGCCGTTTTTATTATGTATATATAAAAACAGGCAGTCGAAAGTTATTGTCAAAATAATTCTATTTTACCCCCCCCCGTGGATTAACAGTCAAAAGTATTGTTAAATAAGAAAAAATTAAGCTTTATATTTTTTAACAAATAAGAAGCAAATTTATACTCTAATTTTGAACAAATTAAAAAATTGTGTTTGTCTTGACTAAAATTAAAGTTAATAAATATGGAATAATTATCCTAATAATTAAACAATTAAATATAAAAAATACTTTAAATCTTTTTTTTATATCGGATAATAAAGATAACATGATATAAAAAAAGGGGATAAATTATGACAAAAAGAGTACTGCTTTGTATAATGGACGGTTGGGGAATAAGTAAAGACAGCCCGATGGATGCAACAAAAACTGCTAATACTCCAAACATAGATAAATTTTATAAGGAAGAACCTAATATACAAATATTCGCTGATGGTGAACACGTTGGTTTACCGGATGGTCAAATGGGGAATTCAGAAGTCGGACACTTAAATATAGGTGCCGGAAGAATTGTTTATCAAGAATTAACTAAAATCAATAAAGAAATAAAAGATGGTTCTTTCTTTAAAAACGAAAAGTTTTTAAATGCCGTTGACCACGTAAAAAAGAATGATTCTGCGCTCCACATGTATGGACTCGTATCAACGGGCGGTGTTCACTCTTCTTTAGACCATATACTTGCGTTAATTGAATTTGCAAAACAGCAGGGTCTTAAAAAAGTTTATTTTCATGCATTTTTGGATGGGCGTGATACTCCGCCTCAGAGTGCTGTTGGTTTTTTAGAAACTGTTGAAGCTAAGTTAAAAGAAGCCGGACTGCCTCCTATTGCTTCTGTTTCCGGAAGATATTATGCAATGGACAGAGATAACCGTTGGGAAAGAGTTGAAAAAGCTTACAATATGCTTGTTTTAGGTGAAGGTAATAAGGCTGATTCTGCAGTAGAAGCAGTTAAAGAATCTTATGAAAAAGGCATTAATGATGAATTTGTTGAACCTACTGTTATAAATGTTCCGAATTCAAGAATTCAAGATAATGATGCTATAATATTTTTTAATTTTAGACCCGATAGAGCAAGAGAAATATCGAAAGCTATAAACTTTGAAAATTTTGACGGATTTAAAAGAAAAGAAGTGAGAAAGAATTTGTATTATGTGACGTTTACTCAGTATGATGCAACTTTTCCCTTCCCTGTTGCATTCGAACCCCAAAAACTTACAAATATTTTAGGCGAAGTACTTGATAAAAACGGAATAAAACAGTTCAGAACCGCAGAAACGGAAAAATATGCACATGTAACTTTCTTCTTTAATGGTGGGGTTGAAGCTCCAAATAAACTCGAAACAAGAGTTTTGGTTAATTCTCCAAAAGTTGCAACTTACGATTTACAGCCTGAAATGAGCGCTTTCGAAGTTTGTGATGAAGTCCTTAAAGCTATAGAGAATAAAGATTACGGATTTATACTGGTTAATTTTGCAAATCCTGATATGGTAGGTCATACAGGAGTGATGGAGGCTGCAATTAAAGCATGTGAAGCTGTTGATAAATGCGTAGGGGAAATTGTTGAAAAAGCCAAAGAAAACGATGTTGCTGTTATATTAACTGCCGATCATGGTAATGCTGAATATATGGAGGATAAAACTACTCATGCTCCTTATACAGCTCATACAACAAACCCTGTACCACTATTTGTAATCAATGCAGGTAATGTTAAACTAAAAAAAACAGGCGCACTTTGTGATATTGCCCCGACAGTTCTAGACATAATGGGGATAAATAAACCCGAAGAAATGACAGGTAATTCTTTAATCCAAAAATAAATAATAACAAAAAATGTGGGGCTAAATAGGCCCCATTTTTTAATTATAATTTTAACGGATAATCATCAGGAATTTTCCAACCGTTATTTGCAATTAGAGCAGTACAATATGCCCGTGCATAGGAACTACTACCTCCAGTTGGTTTACAACCTCTAAATTGATCCGTTAAAAGTTTATTCTTTGAATAACCATATCCATCATAATATACACCGGCCGCCGGAACATTTGCCATTGTATGCCCATCACCTGCATTAAAAAAACTAAATCCTGCAGATGTAACGTGCAAAACAAATTTATCATACCCAATCTTATTCGGTTTCTTTTCTCCATTAATATCTACTTCAATTTGAATTGAAGCAGGTCTATTTTGAGCAGCAAAATAAGGATGAACTGTTATATCCCAAGTAACACCATTTACAAATGTCAACATATAATAACTAAAAACAGACCCTCTATCATTATCTTTCAGTTCTGATGTTAAATATGGCATAAAGTATTGTTTAACAAATTCTTCCGTAGTCTGTTCAAAATTCCAGCTGTTAATTTCACCATATTCACTTTGGGCAAATTTTACAACCTGGTTTAATAGTGAATATGAATATTTTAATCTAGTTTCAACTACCTGCCTTTTATGATTATTAATTAATACCGGAACTGTAAAAGCAGCAATTATTCCGATAACAACTAAAGTAATCAAAACTTCTGAAAGAGTAAACGAAAGTTTTTTCATAAAAAAAGAGTTTTTAAAAATCAATCTGTTTTTACCCCCCCCCCGTAGTGGCATGATGTTTTATTCATAATTTACTCCTTTTTATATGTATTATCTATATTTATCAGCATTTTTAAATAAAAGTATTATAATTTATTTTCTTTTTTTATTTTTCAAATTTTTATTAATATTTCTTTGAAGTTTTTTAAACACAAAATTCAATTGGCTTTATTTTTAGTATGAACATGACTTTACAATAATTTTAAAAAAATATAAAATATCGTTTTTATGTGGCTTAAGTCTGATATAACTATATCAAAAAGATTACACAATGTCTATTGTGTAATCTTTTTGATAATTTATGCTATTAAAAAATAAATTTAAATTAAACCTATAGCTTTGTGTTTTTCGTAAATTTCATCTGTCATTTTATCCAGTTTTTTATAATCTTCAATTTTTGCACGTCCTTTAACAAGAATAGGTTCAATAATATCCATTTTTAAAGGTGCAAGCATTTCTGTCATCTTTCCAAAAAGATTACCTCCCCATCCATAAGAACCTATAAATGAAGCCGTTTTAGCTTTCGGCCTTAGAATACTTGCCAAATATACCGTATTAAATGCAGCAGGATGAGGTCCCGCAAGAACCATTGATGTTCCCAAAACAATCGTGCTTCCGTCAACAAGCGCTATGGCTAAATCACCTAAATTACCGTCAACCATATCATATTTATAAGATGGAATACCTTTTTCTTCAAGTTTATTTGCCAAATAATCTATCATCTCATGTGTTGAATTGTACATTGAAACAAAAGGAAGCAAAACTAAATTTTTACCTTTTTCACCCGCCCAATCTTCATATAAATTTAAAATATAATCAGGATTATTGTGTACCGGGCCATGGCTTGGAAGTATCATATCAACTTTCATTTCTTTTAACTGTTTTGTATATTTTCTGCATAAGAAACTGAAAGGCATCATAATTTCCGCAAAATACTTTTTAGCGCTTCTTTCAAGTTCTTTTGACGGTGAAGCAAATACATCATCAAAAATATAATGAGCACCCAAAAAGTCACATGTACATATAATATTTGATTCTTTTATATATGTGAACATAGTATCGGGCCAATGAACGCCAGGGGCAATAATAAATTGAAGTGTAGTATCACCAAGAGAAAGTTCTTCATTATTAGATATAATTTTTATTTTCTCTTCCGGAATTAATAGCATTTCTTTTAAATTATTTGCACAAACGGCATTTGTAACAACAACAGCATCGGGAAATTTATCAAGCATTGCGGGGATACTCCCTGAATGGTCCTGTTCGCCGTGATTTGCAATAATATAATCAACTTTTGTAATTGAGTTCTCATCAAAAGATTTTAAATATTCTTTAGTAAATTTAGGATACATTGTATCAATAACAGCTGTTTTTTGGCTTCCTTTAATGACATAAGAATTATAACTTGTACCATGATCAAGCGGAATTAATTCATCAAATAGTAATCTGCCTTCATCATTCATTCCCGCGTAAAAAACATTATTTTTAATTTTTTTAAAACTCATAATAACCTCTCCCGACTCTTAAATGGAAGCGTTTATAAAAAACGCTTCCAAAATTTTTATACTATTGTTGTTTTTCAAACATATCTTTACCTACACCGCAAAGAGGGCATACATAATCGTCCGGTAAATCTTCAAATGCAATATTATTGTTTTCTTGAGGCTCATAAACGTAGTGGCATACCGTGCAAATGTAATTTTCCATTTTTAATCTCCTTTAACTAACATAATGAGAATATCATTTAATAAAAAACTATTCAATAACTCAGATTATTAATTATTTCTATGTTGACAATTTTTGCAAACACCCTTTAAAACAATGTCATAGTCTTTAACTACAAAGCCTGTTTGTTCAAATATTTTTTTTGTAATATCGGGTGCTATATTTGCATCAATATCAAATATCTGTTTACATTTTTCGCACATAAAATGATAATGTTCAAAGGTATTGTGGTCAAAATGTTCAGAGTTCTCAAGTGCTGAAATACGTTTAATTTTTCCTGCATCTGCAAGTTTGCTCAAATTCCTATAAACTGTTGCTATTCCGATTTTTGATTCAGGATGTTCTCTTTTTATAATGTCATATAACTTTTCTGCAGTAGGATGGACTGCATTTTTTGAAAGAGCATCAATAATTATTTCTCTTTGTCTTGAATAATTCATAATAAGTGATACCTATTATCATTTTACATTTCTATTATGAACAAAAATTAGAATAAAATCACTATTATTAACATAAAAGTTAACAATTGTAACAAAAACTAAAGTAACAAATATAAAAAGCCGATATAAATTATTTAGTAAGAAAAGGATAGAAGAATATGAATTTTGAATCATTGAAAATGGGCTTTTTAAGTTATCTTGAAGAGAAAATAAATTCAAATATCGTATCAACAGATACGGAAAATCAAGCCGTTCAGACTCAAAAACAGATACCTGATTCAGAAATAAGTATATTTTTATACAGTGATGAATTTAAAGACTATTTAGTTCAAGAAATAGGAGCCGATTCTTCTATATTTTCAAAAAGTATAAATGAAATAATGGATATGGAAATAGTAAACGGTAAACTTGTTGATACTGAAGAAACTAATTCAGATTCATTTGAAAGCGGACAAAGTGAGCAGTCTTATGCTGAAAATGTAAATATGTCTGCAAATACACAGCAAACAAGCAAAGAAGCTACACAAGGAGAATCTCAAGCAATGGTGCCTCCAACACCTAATGATGTAGCAGGTTTAACTAAAAATGCACTGAATGATGCATTTTCGAATGAAACCGTTATAGGTGCGCTTGATTCCGATAAAACAGGTGAATTAAGTGAAGAAGAAATAAATAATTTCCTTCAAGGTATAAAAAGCCAAAATGAAAACGGAGATTTAACATTTGATGATATTTCAAATGCATTAAAAAATATAATACAACCCGAAGATAAAGAATCTACAAATCCGATAGATGACCTTTTAAATAAAATATATGAAAATAAAACCGTACAAAAAGCTTTAGATATAGATGGTGACGGTAAATTGAGCGATGAAGAAAAAGCTAAATTTTTAGATTACATAAAAGAAAATTTAACTACTGATGGAGAATTGACTGAAGAAGCAATAAAAGCAGCTTTTGACAGCATAATAGACGGAACATTTTCATATGATACTGAACAACAAACAAAAGCGGAACAAGCTATACAAGAACTGCAAAATGAACCACAGCCATTGTCTAGCAATACGGGTTCTACAGGGACATCAGGAAGTTCAGGAGCTTCAGGATCAGGCGGTGTTTCAGGTTCATCAGGTGCTTCAGGCGGCTCAGGTGTATCGGGAGGAGGCAGTTCTACAGGGACATCAGGAAGCAGTTCTTCTTCAAATGTCGATAAAGGTATGACATTAGAAGAACTTGAAAGTGAAAGAAAAACTAAAGAAAGTGAACTTAAAGATGCACAACAAGGAGTCAATGACGTTTATTCAGGTGAAAATGAAGCAGTAAAAAATGCTCAAGAAGACTGTGACAAAGCAAAAGAAGATTACGATAAGGCGGTCGAAGAAGATGAAAATATTTCTGATGAACTAAAACAGCAAAGAAAAGATAATCTTGATGCGATAGCACAACAGGAAGAAAAAATTAGCAACTTAAATATAAAAATACATGATAAAGACTCCGAAATATCCTCAATGACAAGTCAGCTTACATCTGACGAATCAAACCTTGCCGCACTTGAGGAATCACTTTCCGCTTTAGAAGGACAGACATCTGATGATTCTGAAAAACAAGGTGAAATTGATTCCAAAAAAGCTGCACTTCAAATTCAAATAGGAGAGGCAAAACAAAAAGTTCAAGATGACAAAGATGCAATTGAAAAACTTGAACAAGATAAAAAAACGCTTGAAGATGATTTGAAAACTGAAGAAGGCAATCTAAGAGATTTAGAAAAAGACAAAACAACAATTGAAAAATCAATATCTGAAGTTTGCAAACCTGAAACAAAAGAGGCAATGGATGCATATAATAGCGCAAAAGATAATGTTAATTCGGTAAAAGAAAGTGAATTAAAAACAGCACAATCTAAAGAAACTGAAGCACAAGAAGCTTTAGATGAAATAAATGCGCAAATAGATACTAAAAAAGCCGAAGAAACAAAGAAAGAAAATTCAGTAAGCAGCTTTGATTTGGATATCGATGAAAATCTTACAGACTATCAGAAACAAGAACTGGAACAACTGGAAAAAATATTTGAAGAAAATAAAGATAAATATGAAGAAGTTGCCGAAGCTACAGGCATGCCTGCAGAGCTTATATGTGCAATACATTACAGAGAAAGCAGCAACGATTTCAGCACATATTTGCACAATGGCGAACCTTTGGGACAAACCACAACTCTTGAGCCGCCTGGAATATATTTTACCGACTGGACAGAAGCAGCAATAGATGCAATTAATCGTGAAAAAAGTAAGGTTGATACATCTGACGGCAGCATAGAATCATACCTTAGATATGCAGAAGCATACAATGGAGACGGATATAGAAATAGAGGTATAGCATCTCCATATGTATGGGCAGGTACAACAAAATATACCGGAGGGTTATTTGTTTCTGACAGAAACTTCAGTGCAAGTACTTATGATAAGAGACTTGGAGTTGCCGTAATAATGAAACATTTAATGGAATAATGTTAAATAAACAAGTGTAACTACATTATTTGGTTGCCGGTGATAAACGTGACTTTGGTTGTGCGTTTCGCTTACAAATAAGAAAATAAAGTTGAATCAAACTGGAAACCCACTGCTGCGCTAAAATAAGTTTGGCAAAGTTGAAAATAAGTTAAGCAAGATTGAAACCCGCCGCTGCGGGCAGAAAATCCGCTTAGTATGAAATTTTATTTTGGCATTTTACTTTTTTTGTGTTTGTATTACCATGTTTAGTGAGTTGTGAATCCGATAGGTTAGATTATAACTTAGTCTTAAAAAGATGGGAAAGCAATTCACAGGTTACAAGAAGAAAAAGGAGAAAAAGATGCCGGTAGCATCAATGATTGAATTACTGGATGCAGGTGTACACTTCGGACACCAAACACAAAGATGGAATCCAAAAATGAAACCGTATATTTACGGAGCAAGAAATGGAATTTATGTATTAGATTTAAGAAAAACATCCGCAAAACTCGATGAAGCATATGAAGTAGTAAGAGATTATGCGGCAAAAGGCAAAAATGTAGTTTTTGTCGGTACAAAAAAACAAGCTATGGACGTAGTTGCAGATGAAGCCTCAAGAGCCGGTGCATATTATGTAAACAGAAGATGGCTTGGCGGTATGCTTACAAACTTTGAAACAATAAGAGGAAGAGTTAATAAGTTAAGAGAAATTGAAGAATTCTCTAATTCGGGTCAAATGGAAAAACTGCCCAAAAAAGAGATTGCTCAAATGATGAGAAAACTTTCAAAATTAACAAAAACATTAGGCGGAATCAAAGAAATGAGAGGCATGCCTGATTTATTGATAGTTATCGACCAAAAGAAAGAAGCAATTGCTATAGCGGAAGCAAACAAATTGAATATACCGGTTATTTGTTTGGCAGATACTAATGCGGATCCTGATGGAATTGACTATATCATTCCCGGTAATGATGATGCAATAAGATCTATAAAATTAGTATGTTCAAAACTTGCAGATGCAGTACTTGAAGGCAAACAATTAAGAGAAAATAAAGCGAATCAAATGTCAAAAATTCAGTCAATAAAAGCTGAAGATGCGGGTGCTGCAGAAGAAGTTAAAGCTGAAACTGAAGAAGAAATCGTTGAAGAAGAAGCGGTTTCTGTTGAAGAATAACATTGAAAGGATATTATTATGACAATAACAGCAGCAATGGTAAAAGACCTTAGAGATAAAACCGGTGCAGGATTTATGGATTCTAAAAAAGCATTGGAAGAATGCGGTGGCGATGTTGAAAAGGCAATGGAATTTTTAAGACAAAAAGGTATTGCTTCGGCAGAAAAGAAACAAAATCGTATTGCGGCTGAAGGTTTGGTTGCTACTTATATTGAAAACGGTGTCGGTGCAATTGTTGAAGTTAACTGTGAAACTGACTTCGTAGCTAAAAATGAACAATTTAAAGAATTTGTTAATTGTTTAGCTAAATTTATTACAAAAACTAAACCTCAGGATATTGATGCTTTAAACGCTTCTGTATGTCCTGAATGCAATATGAAAATCGAAGATGTCGTTAAAGATAAAATAGCTACAATTGGTGAAAAAATAAGCATAAGAAGATTTGCTGTTTTAGAAGGTGATTTAGCTACTTATGTTCATAACGGCAAAATCGGTGTTTTGATTTCGGCTACAAAACAGGATGAAGCGCTACTTAAAGATGTTGCTCTTCATATTGCATCTTCTGCACCCGAATTTGTTTCAAGAAATCAAATTCCTCAAGAAGTTATTGATGAAGAAACAAGAATTGAAATGGGAAAAGAAGACTTAGCAAAAAAACCTGAAAACATCAGAGCTAAAATTGTTGAAGGTCGTGTAAATAAACTTATGGCTCAAAAATGTTTATTAGAGCAGCCTTTTGTTAAAAATCCCGATGAAACAGTTGAACAATTACTTAACGGCAAATTGGAAATTAAATCTTTCATTCGTTGGACATTAGGTGAAGGTCTTGAAAAAAGACAGGATAACTTTGCACAGGAAGTTATGAGCCAAATGGTTAAATAGATAAATCTTATTTATTATAAAAAAGGCAGGTCCAAAAACCTGTCTTTTTTGTATGGTGAGTACTGAAAAAGAACCGTAAATTATGTATAGATATTTTAACCTTACGTAATTTATAAATGGAAAGAGTATTATTTATGTGATATAAAAATCATGAGAGGATAAAGAGGGATATTGGTATTGAAAATAAAATTTAATAAAAATTTAATAATACTTTTAGCTGCCGGTCTCTGTTTATCTTCAAATATTGCGTTTTCTGAGGTCGTCAGGCTTGAAAATGTAGAAAAAAATGAAATAAAACTCAATAATAACGATAAAGTTCTAAATAAAAATCTCGTTTTAAAGGACAGAGCAGTTATTGAAGAAATAATAAAAGCTCAAAAAGAAGAAGAGATTAAAGACATAGAGCTTTTATGGCGTGCAACAATTGATAATAATACTTTAATCAAATTTACCCTGAACAAACTAAATACACCCGAATCGCAAAGACGACTCCATTCTTCAATAATGGCAAAAAGCTTATCTGCTTTAGTATATGGTGCAAGTTTTATTCCTATGTTTACCGGGTCAAACACAATGATTCAATCGGCATCTTTTTCGGCCGGAAGACTTGCAAATAACTTTCTAAATAAAGAATCCACAACAGGACAGCAAGCACCTATAACCGATACGGAATTAATTCAGCTTGCAGGAACAATAGAAGAGTTACAGGAAAAAATAATCTCTTCATACTATGAATATAAAGGCGCCTTAAATAAATTAAAAGATATTCGCTCAAGAATAATTCTATATAATAAAAACTATGCACAGGCTCTTCAAAGCAATTCAGTTACAGAGCTTATTGTTTCGTCATCTTTATATGAAGATATGCAGCTTCAAGAATATCAATTGGAGCAGGAAGCAAAAAAATATTATTTGTCTCTTGAAAGACTTGCCGGTAAAAAAGCGGTTGACAGTTTAATATTATCTCAATACGCACTAAAAAATCAGTTAATTAATATGGAAAATATAAAAAATGATTAAGTATTTATGGATACTTTTAATATTTGTATTTATACAAAATGCGGTATATTCTGACACTTTAGATGATGTTACAATACCTAAGAATTCTGCATACAGACTGGGAGTTACATATGATATTGAAAAAGAATACAAAGTAACGGATTTGACCAAAAGGGAAAGTGAAAAAACCGCATCTTATGAAAAAGAATACATAAAAAATTCAACATACGCAGATACTTCATTAAAAGAGCTTTCAAATGAAATATCAAAACTGTTGACTGTAGAAAAAGAAGAAATGCTTGAACATATTCAGATTCTTTGGGCAGGAGCAGCTCTTAGAAGTGAAACAATAAAGTTTGCGCTTTATAAACTTTCAAATCCCGATGCCGATAAACCTGATGAAACAATAATAAAGAAAATTATAAGACCTTTATCTACAGTTACATCAATAGCCGGCGCAGGGCTTGGTGATCCTTTCAGTGCAACGGCAGCGCTTGTAAGTGGTCATTTTTTAAATTCTCTTTCTTTTGATGATAAAGATTTAAATTATAAATATACAAAAGTAACAGATGCCGATATGATTGTGCTCATTACTAAAGTGGATAATATGCAGAAAAAAGTTATTGACCTTTATTATGACTATATGACAAGTTATAATATGTTGTTAATGGCGGAAGACCAGCTTAAAAAACGAGAAGAAAGGTACAACTCGGGCTTATTTGAAACTCAAGAACAATTGCTTATTGCGGATGCCTATTACAGAAGCGCTATTGATACTAAAGCCAAACTTGAATTAAATTTTTTGGAAAATCGTGCAGCACTGGAGCAAATTGCAGGTCTTGATGCACTTGTCGAATTTGAAAAAATGCTGCTAAAGCAAAAGAAATAAAATTATATAAGAACAAAACTTCACGATTACCGGGTGAAAATAGTGTGCAACAACAAATTAGATTATCATATAATCGGCTCAATATACTATTGCACAAACTTATAAACTATTTCTCATATTTTTTTGAAGAAGGAGTAACTTTGTTTAAACCAATTGTAAACATAATTGCGATAAACAAAATAGCTATCGTACATGCTATTGTCTGAAAATCCATAATTTTATATCCTCTTTATTAATTCTCGTATTTGACTATTTACTTCTAAAAATTTATTAAAAAATATATAATCAAAATAACAACCTATAATTAACATTATTATTATTTTAATTTTTGATATTTCAATAAAAAACAAACCTAAAATACCTGTTGTAATTAAAACTACTGTAGTATAATAGCATTTTCTTAAGTCAATTAAATTATTTATTTCTATTTCTTTTATTTTATCCACAGAATTATTATATCATATAATTAATCGGTTGATTAACAATACAGAAAAAATGCTAGAGTGAGTGAGAAATTTAAGAAAATATTTTTATTTGCGGTTATAAAACCTGATATTTTTGTGAAATTAATGTTTCTTAGTATTTTGTTTTTTTGTTTTCTGTTTTAGTTCAGGACCGGCTTTTACTTTTGAATTCATTTGAATACGTTTTACGGAATGCACATCAGGCAGAGATTGAAAAGCATTAATAACCGCATTAAGACTGTCTATTCCGTTTACTTCAACACCAAGTTCTATAATCCCAACTTTTTTGGCATAATTTGTTTTAACATTTGCATAAGTTATATTTGTATTACAATCAGCAGCTTTAATAAGAATATCTTTTAACATCCCCATTTTATCCACACAATTTATCCTGATAGATGTTACATAAGTTTTATTTGGATTTTCATTATTTTTCCAACTGATTTTCATAAGTCGTTCTTCGGGAACGGTATCTAAAGAAGGGCAGTCAATTCTGTGAATGGAAACTCCTTTTCCTCTTGTTACAACACCAACAATGTGTTCACCGGGAACAGGAGAGCAGCATTTAGCGAAGCTGTAGAGCATACCTTCTAAACCCACAATCTCGTCTTTATACTGACTTTTCTTTTTATTTGAAATATATTGATTTTGGTTTTCCTCAACAGTTTTTTTAATTTTACTTGTAACCTTATTAATGGTTGTCTCACCGTTGCCAACAGCGGCAAGTAAGTCATCAACCGAAACACAATTCAATATTTTTGCAATTTCAAGCAAATGACCGTTTTTAATATTTTCATCATAAACAGCTTTAGTAATTTCCTGTTCAAGCATATTTTTACCGGCAACAATGTATTCATCTCTGTTATGTTTTTTAAACCATTGTCTTATTTTTGATTGAGCCTGTTTTGTAACACAAAATTTAAGCCAGTGAAGTTTTGGAGTCCCTGTTTTTGATGTAAAAAGTTCAACTATATCTCCGTTATTCAATTTTGTATCAAGCTGAGCTATTCTTCCATTTATTAAAGCGCCTGTAGTTTTATATCCAACTTCAGAATGTATTCTGAATGCAAAATCAATAGGAGTAGCATTCTGCGGCAAATCTATAATATCTCCCATCGGAGTAAAAGCAAAAACCTGATTCCCGAATAAATCCAATTTAACTTTTTCTACAAAATCATTAGCATTGGAAGCTTCTTTATCAAGTTCTATCATTTGATGCATCCATGAAAATTTAATATCGTCCTCGGAAGCTGCTTTTATTGACCCTGATTCTTTATATTTCCAATGAGCGGCAATACCGTATTCCGCTATCTTATGCATTTCTTTTGTTCTTATTTGAACTTCAAGCGGTTTTTGTTTCGGCCCGATTACAGAAGTATGAAGTGATTTATAACCGTTGCCTTTTGGCATTGCTATGTAATCTTTAAATCTTCCGGGAATAGGTTTGAATAAAGAGTGAATTATACCTAAAACTTCGTAACATTGTCTTTCCGTATCAACAATAACTCTTACTGCCGTAATGTCATATAAATCATTAAATGCTACGTTGAGTCTTTGCATTTTTTTATAAATACTGTAATAATGTTTTGCTCTTCCCGTAATATCAGCATTTATTTCATTCTTATGAAGACTGTCCGAAATTTCATCAATAAGAAGTTTTACTGTATTTTCTCTTTCCGCTTTTTTTTGGGCAACTAATTTTGCAATTTCAAAATATTTTTCAGGATTTAAATATCTTAGAGATAAATCTTCAAGTTCTGCTTTTATTTTACCGATACCTAAACGATTTGCAAGCGGCGCAAAAATATCAAGAGTTTCCTGTGCTATTCTTACCTGTTTTACAGGAGTCATATAATTAAGCGTTCTCATATTATGGAGTCTGTCTGCAAGTTTCAAAAAAATAACACGAACGTCTTTTGCCATTGCAATAAACATTCGTCTGAAATTTTCCGCCTGTCTTTCTTCTTTTGACTTAAACTGGTATTTGTCAAGCTTTGTAACTCCTAACACCAAATTCAATACATCTTCTCCGAATTCTGCACCCAGCTGTTCCGCTGTCAAACCCGTATCTTCAATTGTATCATGAAGTATAGATGCCATAAGAGTATGTTTATCTACTTTTAAAGTGGCAAGTATTTTTGCAACTTCAACCGGATGAATAATATAGGGCTCTTCACTGACCCTGTATTGACCTTCATGAAGTTTTTCCGCAAATTTATAAGCTCTGTATATTTCCTTTATATCTTCTTCTGAACGGTTTTGCTCTTTTAATATTTTCTCCAAACCGCTAAATATATCTTCTGCCACCATATATTAATTCCTGCTTTTTCCTTAATTTTACAATGTTTTATTCTTTTTTGCCAGTATATTTTCAATAGTTACTTCAATTGATGTATAATTTTCTTATGAATACTTATTACAAATTTATTAATTTTACAAATGACGGTATTATTTTAAAAGTAAAACTGGTGCCAAATTCTTCTGTCAGCAAAATTGTTGATTATACTGATGATTATATAAGAATAAAAATATCTTCTCCACCTTTGGAAAATCGCGCCAATAAAGAATTGATTGCTTTTTTAAGTAAAGTGTTCGATATTAATAAATCTAAAATATCAATAATTTCAGGCGAGAAATCAAAATTAAAAAAAGTAATATTTAAAGAAATTACAAAAGAAGAAATTTCACAAAAACTTTTATTTGTGATAGACTCAATTACATAAATACTATTAAAAAAGGATAAAAATATGCTTACAACTGTATGGATTATTCAAATTGTATCGGCAGTAATGTTAATATTATTAGTTTTATTACATTCACCAAAAGGCGACGGACTGGGTGCAATAGGAGGAGCCGCAAATTTATTTACTTCTCAAAAAAGCGCGGAAAAAGGTTTGAATCATTTTACTTATGTTCTTTCCGCAATATTTCTTGTTTGCTCTTTTATAACAGGGTTTCATTTGTTCGGCTAAAAAGAAATAATACAAAAAAATAAGCCTCCCAAAATAGGAGGCTTGTTTTTTACTTATATTATTTCTTTATACTGTTCAGTATTATTTAATAAATCATAATCAATTTCGTTTTCATTATCTGCAATAACTGCTGCAACTGCTGCATCACTCGCAACATTAACCGTTGTTCTAAGCATATCTACAACTCTGTCGATAGCGAACAGGAATGCAAAACCTTCAACAAGCTGCTGTGGTGTTAAACCAAGACCATTTAATACGAGTGCTATTGTTATTAAACCTGCTCCCGGGATTCCTGCACTTGTACTAGAAGATATTAATGCAAGTACCATAATTTGAATAATTTGAATAGGTTCAAGTGTAATACCGTAAGCTTGAGTTAAGAATATAACAGCAACTGTTTGGAAAAGTGCTGTTCCGTCCATATTAAGAGTCGCCCCTAAAGGTAATACAAAACTGCATACTTTATGAGAAATACCTCGTTTTTCGCAGCAAGCTATTGTTAAAGGAAGTGTTGCGCTGCTGCTTGCAGTCCCAAATGCTACTAATAAAGCTTCTATAATTGCGGTATAAAAATTACCAACCGGAACTTTACTAAAGAACTTTAAAAGCAGAGGATATACAACAAAAAACTGTATACAAAAACCTATAAATACAACGGCAAAGAATTTTGTTATTGTTGAAAATATACTTAAACCGAATGAAGAAACCGAAACAGTCGTCAGTGCAAATATACCCGGGGCAGCAAAAATCATAATCCAATCTGTAATTTTCATTGTAGCTGCGAATACCGATTCAAAAAATGAAACAATAGGACGGTTTATTTCTCCAACTTTAGACAGAGCAAGAGAGAAAATTAACGCAAAGAATATAATCGGAATCATTTCACCTTTTGCAAGTGATTCCAAAGGATTCTGCGGAATCATATTCAAGAATAAATTGCCGATTTGTCCTTTCTGCTGTGATATAACCGTATTAACCTGATTTTGAATTTCAAGAGCCGAAGATTGGCTTATATATTCCTGAACACCTATACCGGGTTTAATTGCTAATACAAGAAATGCACCTATCATAACGGCAAGCACTGTAATAATTCCATAATAAAGAATCATTTTCTTACCGAATTTGCCTATTTGTTTACTGTCACCTATACTTGATATCCCTACAACTATTGCACTGCAAACCAAAGGAATAACAACCATCTGAATAATTCTTATAAATGCCTGCCCGACAAGATTCAAAATTTTAACAACCACCGAGAATGATGCAGGGTTATCGTGAATATAGTTTCCAAACAAAACCCCCAATATTATTGCAAGGAATATGTGCCAATTCCTTTTTATTCCCAGCCCTATGGCTACAAATAAAGTCTGTACATGTAATTTCATAAAAACCTCTTATTTATTATGTATATAAATCATTAGTAATTCTAACTGTTTCAGAGTCTTATTGTACAATTATTTATTAAATATTTCAATAATGTAAAAAATTGAAATATTTAATTTCCTTTTTATAATTTATAATAAAATAGATTATGAAGCATATTTGAAAGAATAAAAGACATGGATATTACAAATAAAAAATTTCATTTTGTAGCTATAGGCGGAGTAGGAATGAGTGCACTTGCAAAATATTTAAAACAAAAAGGTGCTCTTGTTTCAGGTTCTGATATTGAAGAGAGCAAATATACACATTTTTTACAGGATATAGGAGTCAATGTTCATATCGGGCATGACAAAGAGCTCATAGAGTCCGATATGGTTGTAATTGCAAGCAGTGCAATAAAATCAAATAATCCTGAAGTTATACGAGCAAAAGAATTGGGTTTAAAAATTTGTCACCGTTCCGATATATTACAACTTATATCCGATGAGTTCTCACAAAATCCCGATTCATTTTTTATAGGTTTTTCAGGTACTCATGGAAAAACAACAACATCAGGGCTTGCTTCTTATGTACTTGAAAAAGGAGGATTAAAACCTTCATACGTACTTGGCGGAATTCTTCCCGAAATTAATACAAACGGAAATTACGAATCTGATAAATACTTTATAGCTGAACTTGATGAATCTGACGGTACAATAAGCAAATATTCAACTGATATTGCGGTAATAAATAATATGGAAGAAGACCATCTTGATTTTTACAAAAACGGATTTAAAGATATTGCTTTGACATTTAATAAATTTTTATCAAATAATTCGAAGCAAAAAGTTGTCATTAATAAAGATAATGAAGGATGCTGCAAGTTTATTTCAATGTATCCTAATTATGATTATATTACTTTTGGCTTAAATGACGGTGTTTATAAAGCAAAAAATATTATGCTGGAAGGTTTAGAGTCAAGCTTTGATATATATTATAAAGACGAATATCTAGATACCATAAAACTTTCAGTCCCCGGTATTCATAATATTTATAATTCACTTGCGGTTTATGCTGCCTTAAAAGAAGCAGGAGTCAACATATCAGAACTTAAACAGTATTTTTACACATTTTCCGGGATGGGAAGAAGATTCCAAAAAGTATGCGAATTTGACGGCATAAAAATATATGATGATTACGCTCACCACCCGAGTGAAATTAAAACAACACTGAAAAGCGTAAAAGATGCTGCTAAATCAAACTACAGACTGGTTGAAATATTTCAGCCGCACAGATACACAAGGTTAAAAGGATTATGGAATGATTTTTTAAAGGCCTTTGACAACGCAGATTTACTTATTGTTACAGATGTATATCCTGCAGGGGAAACAGAAATAGACGGAATAAATTCAAAAATATTTTCGGAATGTGTTGAAAATAAAAATGTAATATATGTTAAAGGGTCTATGGAAGATTGCGCAAAACAGATATTTCCGCTGCTAAAAAATAATGATATAGTATTAACAATGGGAGCGGGCAGTATAACAAAACTGGGGAAACTTATAGAAAAAGAATCAAACAGGGTTAAAGTAAAGTGACGGAAGTTTTTGAAAATTATAATATTAAAAATGAATCTTCGTTTCGTATAGGAGGTACGGTCAAAAAAGCTGCATTCCCTTCAAATAGCCATGAATTTATTGAATTACTTGATTCAAATGAATATGATATGATTCTCGGTAACTGTTCTAATGTATTGTTTTATTCAGGGAAAATTAACAAGAATATAATTTTCACAAAAAAACATAATTCATATAGGATAGAAGATAACAAAATAAAAGTTTCTTCGGGCACATTAGGGGCTTTGTTATCAAAAGAATGTTTAAAAAATAATCTTTCGGGATTTGAATTTTTGATAGGTTTCCCGGGAAGCTTTGGAGGAATGATTTATATGAACGCCTCTGCCCATAATCAGTCTATTTCAGATTGTTTTATAAGTGCTAAAGTTTATGATTTAAAAGCAAAAGAAACAAAACTTTTTTCAAAAGAAGATATGCATTTTAATTACAGATACTCTGAACTTCAAAAAGGCAGCTATATTGTATTAGAGGCAGATTTTGAATTAAACAAATCGGATTATGAAACTATTAAAACAACTATGGATAAAAATACCGAATTTCGAAAAACAAAACAACCATCATTAAAATACGGAAATGCGGGCAGTATATTTAAAAACCCTCCAAACGATTCTGCCGGCAGACTTTTGGATTTATGCGGATTTAAAGGTCAAAAACAAGGCGGTGCAATGGTATTTGAAAATCATGCTAATTTTATTATTAACTATGATAATGCAAATTCTAATGATGTTATAAGTTTAATGTATAAAATGTATTCAAAAGTTCAAGAAAGTTATAAAATAGAATTAAGACCTGAAATAAAATATATTGGAAATAAAGAAACGGAAGAGTATAAATTATGGGAACTAATGGCTACAGAAAATATTCAAATGACACAAAAATAGCGGTTTTATGCGGCGGATTTTCAAATGAAAGAGAAGTATCGCTCCGATCGGGTAAAAATGTATATGAAGCTCTAAAACGGCTCGGTTATATTAATGCAGAACTTATAGATATTAATGAAAATACAATAAAAACGATTGCCAATAAAGGCTTTAAAGCTGCTTATAATGCACTACACGGCAAATACGGCGAAGACGGATGTATTCAAGGGATGTTAGAACTCTTAGGTATTGAATACACAGGATGTGGTGTTTATTCAAGTGCAATTTGTATGAATAAAGAATATACAAAAACTGTTCTGAGAAAATTCGGACTTCCGTTAATAAAATCCGTATTTGTAAAAAAAGGAGAAGATGTAAAAGCAGCAGTTAAAGGATTAAATTATCCTCTGATGTTAAAACCTGTTTCTGAAGGCTCAAGTATAGGAATGTATAAAGTAAATAAAGAAGATGAACTTGAAGAATTATACAATAAGTCATTAGAATGTAAGCAGGATATATTAATAGAAGAATATGTTCAAGGGGTTAGTGCTACGGTAGGTGTTTTAGACAATAATGAAAAAACCTTTGCAACCGAAATTTTAGAATTAAGACCAAAAAAAGAATGGTATGATTATGAGGCAAAATATACAAAAGGAATGACAGAATTTATACTTCCTGCTGAATTATCTGAAAATATGACAAAGGTTGTTAAAGAAATGGCCGTCAAAGCTCATAAAGGCTGTAATTGCAGTGGTGTAAGCCGTGTTGACTTTTTAATTGCGGACGGTATTCCATATATACTGGAAATAAATACAAGCCCGGGAATGACAGATACAAGTGATTTACCGGCACAAGCGGCAGTTATGGGAATCACATACGATGATTTGGTACTGATGATTTTAAATAATGCAGGATTAAATAAGTAAATGGAAGAGTTAAATTCCGTACAAAGGAGAATAAAACAAGAACAGCTGCGCCGCAAAGCAAGACGCGGGGAGATTACTCTTAGGCGGATTTATAAATTTATACGATTTATATTTATACTTTTTCTATTCTATGCATTATACAGGACAGCAAATTCTCATTTTTGGTATTTCCCTTCTGATGTTTATTCAAAACCATTGGGAGAACGAATTGAGATTTTGGGGAATGATATTGTACCTTCAGATAAAATATTAAATAAAATGAAAAATATTGCACTCCCTAAGAAACCCATATATAAAATAGATCCGACACCAATAGAAAAGGAAATAGAAAAATTAACACCTATAAAAAGAGCATATATAAGAAGATATTGGCTGCCGGCAAGATTAATAGTAATGATAGAAGAATTAAATCCTGCGCTTACAATAGCACCGTCAGAAGAAGCCCCTGAAGTTGCAGCATTTGCATTTACAGGTGAGTTAATTCCGCGAGATTATCTTCCTTTACCTCAACATTTTAAAACGGTAAAAATTCTTAGCTACGGAAATAAAGACGATGATTACGAACAATGGGATAAAGAAAAAATAAATAATCTTTATAAACTTGTAAAACTCATAGAACAATATGCGGGTGAAAAAGTTTTATATCTTGATATAAGAAATCCGCATAATGCTTTTGTACAGCTGGAAAGTGTTAAGTTAAAGCTTGGAGAAATTGACATTTCTGCCTTTGAAAGAATCAAAGCCGTTCATCACATAATTCCTGAAATAAAACAGGTTGAACAAAAAATAAAATATGTTGATTTATCATGGAAAGATTCCATATATATAAAGTTAGATAACAAAAATTGATTTTGTTAATAGACAGAATAAAGGTAAAAGGCAACACATTAGATTAGCTTTTTTTAATGTCCTTAAAAGCCGCAAAACATAGGAATTATTACATTTGTATAGTATTATTCAATCAGAATATTATTTTTTGTTGACTAATAAATATATACACATATAATTAAATATAGATAGCAATATAAAAAAGAAAATAGAACCCCGTACTTTAAAACATACAGCAGGGGATTAAAAAAGTTACCCGTGGTGATTATATTCTTTCAGAATATAATTCCTTCATTGAGGTATAGATCAGTCACTTGGTTTATACCTCTTTTCCTTTTTTATATTGTCCGAGCAAAAAATTACGATAGCGGATTTGCGGACGGACGAAGTTCCGGAAAGCGAAAGCCGAAAAGAGGACAGCCGAAGGCGAACGAATGACAGGCTTGAGCGCAAAGCAAATCCAAGAAGCGGATTTGCGGACGGACGAAGTTCCGGAAAGCGAAAGCCGAAAAGAGGACAGCCGAAGGCGAACGAATGACAGGCTTGAGCGCAAAGCAAATCCAAGAAGCGGAGCGAGCTCAGGATCTTACCGGCATAGAGTTACACATGTATTTTACAAGGTTTTATATTTGTAGTTTTATGTTGTATTCCCACACTGGTCAGAACCTGAAACAAGTTCAGGTTGACAACCTAATTTTGCTGACTTTTTGTCGATTCTTTCTTGCGTAATATTAGTCTATATTTGTTTTCAGAATGACAGTATAATTTTTTGTAACCGAATTACGTAACCCGTACAAAAAGGATAACAATTCTAGATATTTTTAGTATAAACCGGTATATAAATTCTCAATATTTTTACTTGACGATATAAATTGTTAATGATATTCTTAATTTGAAGCAGGCTTGTTGGCTGTTTTGGAAGATAAAGCGATTTAATATCGTTATGTTACAGACCGGGATAGTCGAGTCTAATAGATTGAAAATTGAATATAAAAACTTGGGCTTGTTGGCACTCTGCCGAAAAAAACGATTGAGTATCGTTTTTTGAGAGGTAGGTAGCGCAGCTACCGCAAGCCTGACAAATTGAAAATTGAATATAAAAACTTGGGCTTGTTGGCACTCTGCCGAAAAAAACGATTTACAAAGCGAAACACCGCAGCAAAGCGAGGATGATTGAGCCTGTATCCGAAGCGAAGCGGAGTGTAAGTATCGTTTTTTGAGAGGTAGGTAGCGCAGCTACCGCAAGCCTGACAAATTGAAAATTGAATATAAAAACTTGGGCTTGTGGCGCAGCGGTAGCGCAGGGGACTCATAATCCCTTGGTCGTAGGTTCGAATCCTACCGGGCCCAATTTTTAATGTTTATTTTTAATAAAATAACAGTAGGATGAGAACCTCACAAAACGAAGTTTTGTCCGGGTTCGAGCGGCTTGCGGGCAGAGGCTGAAGTGCTTTTATTGGAAGCGGCAAAGCCGCTGAAAATAAAACACGTAATGCCGTTTAATGCCCGCAAGACAAGACAATCCTGCCGGGCCCATTTTTTAGTGTCTATTTTTTATGCTTTTAAGGCGTTGTATTATGAATCAAATTATTACATATTTTTTTTTAATTATAAGAATAATTTCAAACCCTGCAGCAAACGCATTTCAAAAAAAGTTATCATATTCAATCCCGTCGTCAATAATTAATTTTTATACATATCTTATCTTAAGTATTTTTTGTATTCCGTTTTTTAATAAATATGTACAAATCAGTACATACGAAGCGAATTTTTGGTTTTACGTTTTAATTGCAGGATTATTATGTGCACTGGGAACTTTATATTTAATAAAAGCAATAAATATTGGAGAACTATCAGTTATAGGCCCTATTAATTCATATAAATCTGTTATAGGATTAATAAGTGCATTTATATTTTTGAGAGAAGTTCCGTCAGTTATCGGAATAGCAGGGGTTATACTGATAGTTGCCGGAAGTTATTTTATATTTGAGAATGAAAAAGAGGGTTTTTCGTTTTCATTATTAAAAAGAAAAGATATTCAATACCGATTTTTTGCATTAATTCTGACAGGCACAGAGGCTGCTATTTTAAAGCGTATAATTATAATGTCGTCGGTTGAAACATGTTTTATTTTTTGGTGTTTATCAGGATTATTATGGTCATTCTTCATAATCTTTATTTTAAAAAGAAAAATAAAGCTACCTGAAAAAGAACTTATAAAATATTTGTTTTTAATTGCAGTATGTTTAGGTTTAATGCAATATTCAACAAATTATGTATTTGAGAGAATGAATGTTGGATTTGCGCTGGCATTATTTCAACTTTCATCTGTAATAACAGTATTTTTAGGTTATAAATTTTTTAAGGAAGAGAATATAATAAAAAAATTAACAGGAACCACGATTATGCTTTTGGGAGCTATGCTTATAATACTATTCAATTAAAATAATAATTGAAAATTTTCGTAATAAAATATAAATTATTAAATTTTCAATTTTATTTTTCCTTTGTTAAATGATAAAATGTTACTATGATGAAAAAATTATTTATATTATTTTTATTTGCAATATTAAGTATAAATACAGTTATAGCTGCACCTTCTTTAGAGGATAGGAAAAAAGAGATTATAGCGTTATATAACTCGAATAATCTTGAAGAAGCATACAATATGATTTCCAAAATAACGGAAGATGAGCGTGATTATGAGCTTTGGTTTTTGCTTGGAAATCTTTCTCAGGATTTTAACAATGATACAAATGCATCTTTCTTTTTTCAAAAATCAATAATATTAAAGCCTGATTTTGACAAGGCTCATTACAATCTTGCTAATATCTATCTCAAGCAAAAAAAATATAACAGCGCAATAGAAGAGTACAAACTTGCTATTAAATACAAAAAAGATTTTCCGTATTACTATTACAATATGGGCTGTTCATATTTAGGATTAAAGGATTACAAAAAAGCCAAATCTGCATTTCAAAAAGCAATTAAATTAAAAAATACGGAGGCAGATTTTTATTATAATCTCGCATTTGCTTATAAAAATTTGAACAATGAAAAAGAAGCTCTTAAAGCTTTAAATAAATATAATGAATTAAAGGAAAAAGAAGAAAATTAGTTATGTATGATTACTTAAAAGGACAAATAGTTTCAAAGCAAATCAACTCTTATAGAGGAACTCATTTAGTAATAGAGGTCAATAACACCGGTTATTTGATATTAACAAACAAGAGAACAATATCAAAAATAAACGAAAAGGAAGAAAAAGAAGTTAAAATTTATGTTTCCTTGAGTCACAAAGAAGATTCAATGAATCTTACAGGCTTTTTAACAAAAGAAGAACGGGACATATTCAATATATTACAAAGCGTATCAGGTATAGGAGTAAAACTTGCATTATTGCTTCTTGATGAATTTTCCATTCCTGAACTCATTGATATAATGATAAAACAAGATTATAAAGAACTGTCAAGAGCAAAAGGCGTAGGCCCTAAAGTCGCTCAAAAAATAATAATTGAATTAAAAGATAAATTAATTAGCTGGTCAAATGTAAATCCATCTGATATATCAGATATAAAAACAACATCGGTAAATCAAGATTGTTTAACCGAAGTTCAAAGTGTTTTAACCGCACTCGGATATGAGAAAGAAGAAATTAAATCCGCAATAAAATTTGTTATTGAAAATAAGAAAGATTGCACTAAAACCGAGGACATGTTAAAGTATTCGCTTGAATACTTATCACAATTATCATAAAAGAGGCACATTATGAAAATATTATATGCATCATTTGAACTTGCACCATTCACCAAAGTAGGCGGACTTGCAGATGTTATGGGGTCGCTGCCAAAATACATTGAGGATGAAAATACTCAAATAGCAATATTTACACCGTTAATAGGAAGTATTGATAAAAATAAATATAATATTCAAGAAATAGAAAATTCACAGCTTAGAATGAGATTCGGATGGGCAGAATATATTTTTACTCTCAAAATGTGCAAACTGCCTGATACCGATATTAATGTATTTTTTATTGATAACCCGAAATTCTTTTCCTGTTTTAACTGTGTTTACCCATCAGGTATAGATTCCTGGTATGAACAGGAAAGGTTTATAACTTTTTCACAGTGTGTGCTTGAATATGCAAGAAGACTAAACTTTAAACCTGATATTATTCACTGTAATGACTGGCATACGGCAATGATACCCGTATGGCTTAAAACTTCATATAAAAATGATGAGTTTTTCAAGAACACAAAAACAGTATTCTCTATTCATAATTTAGCCTATCAAGGCAAATATTTCCCCGAAATATTGGATTTCGCCGGAATAAACAGAGATGAAGTATATCATCAATACGGACTTGAACATTACGGAATGCTGGTATGGATGAAAGGCGCAATTAATTATTCGGATAAAATCATAGCGGTATCTCCAAACTATGCAAAAGAAATCTTAACATACGACTACGGCGAAGGCATGGATTGGACACTCAGAAACAACGAATATAAATTAAAGGGTATATTGAACGGAATAGACTATAAAATATTTAACCCTGAAACGGATAAACTTATTAAATACAACTATAATTCTTCAAATATTGAGAATAAAGAAAAATGTAAACAGGATGTAATGAAAGACTTTTGGCTTGAATATAAAAAAGACAGGCCGTTAATTGCCATGATATCAAGACTTGTTGAACAAAAGGGCATTGACCTGTTAAAAGCCGTTGAAAATGAATTAAGAAATTTAAATGCTGATATTATTATTTTGGGCACGGGAGAAAAAAGGTATGAAGACTTTTTTGTATGGATGAGTTATAACTCAAATAATGTAAGAGCAAGAATTGAATACAGCAATGACTTATGTAATAAAATATATGCCGGCGCTGATATGTTCTTAATGCCTTCAAAGTTTGAGCCATGCGGACTTTCACAGTTAATTTCATTAAAATATGGAACAATACCCATAGTAAGAGCTACAGGAGGGCTTGAAGATACTATTAATGCTTATCCGAATCAAGATGCAGACGGCTTTAAATTCTATAATTATAATGCCCATGAAATGTTGGGAACCATTCAGTTTGCAATAGATGCATATCACAACAAAAAAGAATGGAACGCCCTTATACAAAATGCGATGAAAAAAGATTTTTCCTGGTCAAAAAGTGCTTTAGAATATAAAAAAATATATAAAGAACTTAAGGGGCAGCAATAATTTACATTAATCAATATATTTCCCGTCAAAAAGTTCTTTTATCATTTCCGCCTGAGTTGAAGCTTCCATTGCACGTTTTGGAGGCTGTTGTTGTTCTTCCTTTTTTTGTTCCATAAAAGCGTGGTAATCTTCTTCTTCCTGTTTTGAAACAGACGGTTCTTCAGGCACTTTTGGCAAGGAATTTGACATCGGTGCCGCAGTTTTTTTTGAAAAATCAATATTATCGCTTGTTATTATTTCAATATTTGGATTTTTAATATTCATATATTTAGAAACAGCATCAACAATTGCCTGATGTTTAGGTCCTTCTTTTGCCTGTTTAACAAACATTTCTTTACTAAAGGCAATAACGATTTTATTTTCGGATATTTCAACTGGACGTGCCAAATTTGAGTAAAAGGCTCTGTTTGGAGGACTTTCAATACTTTGAATTATAGATACCCATAAACTGTGTATATCACCATCTGAAGTGTTCTGAGGTTTAGTATAAGTTGGTTCTTCTTGTTCCAAAGATATTGGTTTACTTTCTACTGCCGGTGTTTCTATAGTTTGAGGCTGTGTTTGTAATATATTTTCCTTTTTCGATTCTTGAATTGCGGTTTTATTTTGAACTGACGGCTGCATTGGCGGCTTAACAATCTGTTCAACTTTTTGAGGTACAGAAGATAATTTAAAATCACCCGAAGCAAGTTTTTGTTCCAACTCTTCTATTCGTTTAAGCAAATTTTCAACCGAAGGCAGATTTTTATAATTTGTTAAATCGATTATACAAAGCTCAAGCCAAAGATATTTATTGGTTGTATCTTTAATTTGAGTAACATAATAAGACAATCTGTCTATTATTTGTATAATTTCCGATACCGTAAAACTGTCTGATTGTTGTTTTGTTTTTTCGTAATTTGACTCGTTTATTTGAGTCAAAGAAAAAACAAGTTCTTTATCCGAACAATTTTTAACAATCATTAAATCTCTAAAATATTGAATCAAATTGGAAACAATTTGAACAGGCTCATTTCCTTTTGAATATATCTTATCAATAAGCGGCACAGATTTTGCGCAATCGGATTCTATAATATATTGAGTAATTTCAAATAGTGTATCATAAGAAATTTTACCCAAAATTTCATTAATATCTTCAACCTGAATTTGTTTATTAACACCCAAAACGCTTATTTGGTCCAAAAGTGCTAAAGCATCTCTCATTCCGCCTTGTGAATTTTTTGCAATCGAATAAAGAGCCTCTTTTGAAATATTTATATTTTCCCGACTAGAAATATATTCGAGTCTTTTAACAATATCATCCGTCGTAATTCTTCTGAAATCAAATCTTTGACACCTTGAAATAATTGTTTCCAAAACTTTATGAGGTTCTGTAGTAGCAAGAATAAATATAACATTTTCAGGCGGTTCTTCAAGCGTTTTTAAAAGTGCATTAAACGCATGATTAGATAGCATGTGAACTTCATCTATTACATATATTTTGTATCTGCCGTTAACGGGAACATACTGTATTTTTTCCAAAATTGCCTGAGTATCTTCAACACTTCTGTTACTTGCGGCATCTATTTCAATAACATCAACGGGAACGGAATTCATAATATCAAGACATGCCGGACATTTTCCGCAAGGAGTCAAAGTAGGACCTTCTTTACAATTCAATGATTTTGCAAGAATTCTTGCCGATGAAGTTTTACCGGTTCCTCTTGGGCCGCATAATAAATAAGCATGTGCAATTCTGTTTAATTCTATGGCATTACTCAGTGCATGCACAATATTTTCTTGACCTATTAAATCATGAAACGTTTGAGGTCTGTATTTGCGATATAAAGGTATATATTTATTTTCCAATTGCTCACTCCGAATATATCTGTTATTATCAATTATATATTAATATTAGAAAAAAGTGTGCGGCATGAATATAATCAGACCGAAAAATTTAAAAAAAGGCAATACAATAGGTTTTCTAGCAGTATCCGGAAGGATAAAAGAATATGAAAGACTTGAAAGGGCAAAAGAATTCTTTGAAACAGAAGGGTATAATGTTATAATCTCAGGAACTTGTAAGTGTTCTCACCGCTATATGGCCGGCAATAATGATTCGGAGTGTATAACCGCTCTTCATGACTTTTTTCAGAATGATAAAATAGATGCCATTTTTTGTGCAAGAGGCGGATTTGGAACATTAAGACTCTTAAATTATATTGATTGGAATCTTATTAAAAAAAATCCTAAAATTTTTGCCGGATACTCAGATATTACTATTTTGCTTAATATGATTTTAAAAAAAACAGGTCTGATTACTTTTCATAGCGCAATGCCTAACGGTGATTTTTCAGTAGAAATTAATGAATACACAAAAAATTCTTTTTTTAATACGCTTGAATTTGGACAAAATGAATTCTTTGCCGAAAATTCAACTTGTTTTAAAGACGGTGAAGCTTTTGGCAGACTCGTTGGGGGAAATCTTGCTTCTTTAGCCTCTTTATGCGGTATAGATTTTATTCCCGAAGATAATTTAATTTTATTTTTAGAAGACCTTAATGAACCTGTTTATAAAATAGACAGAATGCTTACACAATTGTTTAACATAAAAAAATTAAAAGAAAGAGTTAAAGGTATTGCACTTGGCGAATTTAAAGATGTTGAAAATAAAGAACTGCTTAAAGAAGTAATAAAAGAACTTGCTCTATTTTTGAATATTCCGGTTTGTGACGGGTTTAAATTTACACACGGAAAAATAAAAGATACAATTCCCGTCGGTGCAAAAGCAATGTTTAACTCACAAACGGGAACTATAAAAATAAAAGAAGAATATATTATATCTTAATATTCAATTATATATTGTTATTTTAAGAAAATATTCATGCCTGTAATTGCCTAAAAAGAAAGTTTTGCTAATGAATTGATTTTATATCTTCCAGGGATAATCATCCTTAATTTCCCATCCGTCAAGTTCTATTAGACGTGTACAATAACCCCATGTTCTGCCTGAATCTGTTTTGCATTCTTCCAAGGATTTCTCTCTATTATAGTTTGTTTTTAGCATTTGTTCGTTATTTTCCCAGGGAATAGGATCAAAATTTATAGTATTAAAACGAGGAATATTATCTATAATATCATTTGCGTAACCACTATCATCACTTGAAAGTATAAAAAATACAAATATATCTCTTCCAAATTCATTCGGACCTTTATCTCCGTTTACGTCATACGCAACATTATCAATGCATTCTGATGAGAACATAAGAGAACCGTCATTTAAATATATGGCAGCTCCTCCGGTTATTAGTCCCATTTCTTTATGCAATTTCATTCTTTCTGCATTTTCTGACATTTTCTCTATTTTAGTGTAGTTTATATATTTGGCAAGATATTTTTCAAACCACTCTTTTTCTGCTTCAAAGTCTCCGCAAGTGGGGCAACCCCATTCATAAGATTTTGTGCCATGTTCCATTTCCGCAAGTTTTATTGCATTGGACATTGTCGCATAGAATTTTTTGAGTCTTGAAGCTGTTTCTGTTTTTCTATGGTTTGCCATAATAACAGGAACGGTTATAGCTGCAATAATACCTATGACAACAAGAGTAATTAGTACTTCTGCAAGGGTAAATCCTTTTATTCTCTTCATTTTTTATAAACCTTTCTATAATCCAGTATCGCCCGCCATTTTCGGCTGCGAAGAGCCGGCGAAATTTTTTTAAATATTTAATTATAATTATATACCCATATTGGTCAATATTTAAACAAAATAAAGCCAATATTTTATATAAAAATATTGACTTAAATTTACCTTTTTAGAAGTAATATATTAATTTATTTTTAAACTTTAATTTACCCCCCCCCGTGGCGGTTGATTGATTTTTTCATAATTTATCTCCTATATTATATATATAATACTTTATTTTTTTATATTTTTCAAGTATTATTATATTTAAAAAGCCGGCAAAATTATATTTTGTCGACTTTCTATTATTTTGATGTAAAACTTAATTATTTTACAAAATTATTGAATGTTGCTGCTGCTTTTTCAGCTGCACCTGCTTTATCAGGGTTAAATTTTGCAGAATTCGTGAATCTTTCAAAAATATTTAAAACAGAATCCTTAGCTTTTGATTTAAAATCTTTTATTGCGCTTAAAACCGGTTGTGATTTTTCTTTTATATTACTAACAACTTCAGGTGCTTTTTCTTGAATTTTACGCGCTGTAGATACAGCTTTTCTTGCTCCCGGAATTTTTTTAAGTTTTTCCATTGTTGATATTTTTGTTTTAAGATTGCTTAAACCTGATAAAATAGGATCTGCAACTGTTTTTAAACCTTTTTTGATAATTTCAACAGCTTTATTACCTTCGGGGTTAGCATTAAGTTTTCCTTTTTTTGCCAAATATAAAACCGTTCCGGTTGCTGCTGCCATGGTGCCTATTGCTGCAGCTTTTTTAGCTATTTTATGACCTTTACTTTCATTGGATGTGTAATTTCCATATACATTTAAAGCACCTATTTTCATTTTTTACTCCTAATTTTTTACTTATCTGTTTAGAATAAAACCTGTAAAAATAAATTTTGCTACTTGTATTTCTAATTGTTAACTTTTATTACTTTAATAATTTTAGCACAAAATTAGTTTGCATTTTAAACTTATTTTGCAGGTATATCCTCCGGTAATTTACTTTTGCTATTCTGTTTAAATAAATTTTTAAATGCAGTGGCTTTTTGAAGAATAAAGTTTCCTGCGCGGTCAAGATATCCTTTTGCGGAATTAACAATTTTGTTGCCGCCTTCTTTTACTTTAAAAACACCGGCTTTTGAACCTAAAGCAAGTGCAGCAGCTACAACGGTAGCTCCTATTAAAACTTTTACAATTTTTGAGCCTGTTGATTTTTCTTCTCCGCCTTTTAATCCTGATGCTGCAGCAGAATCAGGTTTTGTATAGGCTTGCGGTTGTTTTATTCTTTCTTGAAAATTTGTCGGCGCCGCAGTTGCAGCACTTGAAAAACTTACCGGGCTTATCATAAAGACCTCCTTATTCCTTTTCTGTTGTTATAAAACAACTCATAATCAAAAATTGTGTTTTTTAAACATAATTTTTAATATTTCGTAATATATTTTCCGCACAAAAAACCATATATATTATAACATAGTTCTTTATATAAAAAAAGATATAAATGGATTGGAATATTTTTTTTAAAACTGCTATCTATATAATTAAGTAGGTAGTTTTGGAGAGAGAAATAAATGAGTGCAATTAAGAATATAAGTTTAACAGTTGATGAAAAAGCGCATGGATATGCTAAAATCTATTCGTCTTTATTAAAAAGCGAATATCAGAGAAAACGGTCTTATGCTTGTCTTGTTGCGTTATATGCATTTATAAATTCTCTTGAAAAGACAGACAACAAAGTACAAAAAGCTATGACTTTGTTCAGGAATCCTCTTATAAATGAAGAGTATGAAATCAGTGATGTTTATGTTAATAACTGGCATTTGGATGTAAGAGTTATAACCGCCGGAGATGCATTTTTAATACCTAAATCACATTTTAACAGTAATATTTTACCGGATTTTTATGTGGTTATAAAAGTTGATAATGAACTTAAAAGTGCCGAACTTGTCGGTTTTTTGGAATCTAAAAAAACTGAAATGAAACAAGATTATGACAATTATTATTACAGTGTTCCTATTGTTAATTTAATTAATTATGCTGAATTTTTGGAAAAAGTTGATAAACCAAAAGTATGTGAATTTTCCGAAAAAGACCATGAATTTTTACATTCAAATTATATTGCCTTTATGGATGGAGAGCTTGATTCTGAATCTAAAGATAAAATATTACAACATTTGTTTATCTGTGAAGATTGCAGAAGAGAATTTTGTTGTTTTACCGGATTTGAGATGGTTAGCTGCAATATGGAAAGATATCCGAATCTGCTTGAAGATGACACTTTGGGAATAATAGGTGCTCAGGCTGCTGATAATCCTATATATGAAGGAAAAGAAGAAATTGTATACTTTGATAACGATGAAAACAAAAATACAGAATTACCTGAAAATACTCCGCAGCAAATAATAAATGATAAAGAAAATGCTATCTCTGATGAAATAAGTGAAATTGAAACGAAAGCGACTGAAACTGATAATAATATTGAAAACTCAAAAGATGAATCTAATGAAGACGGTGATGAAACTGTTTCAGACATCTTAGATGAATTATTCAGTTCTGATGATGACATATTAACTTACGATAGTATTGAAGATAAACCGGTGGAAATCTCTCCTCAAGGAAGTGATATCCATAGTGAAATTGAACTGATAAGCGATAACACAGAGGAAATTGAACCTGTTGAAAATGATGTTCAACCAAAAACGGAAACAAAAGATGAAATTTCGGAACCTAATGAAATTAAAGAAATAGAAGAAATCGATAATAATTTATCGGATGATTCAAATATAGAAGAACTTGAAAACGATGAAGATATTTCTTCTGTTCCTGATGAAAATTTGACGGAAGATAATACGGAATCGGACATGCTGTTGATTGAAGATAATCAGGATGAAAATTTAATAAGTGAAGTTGAAGATCTTCCTGATTTAGAGGAAGAAACAAATAAGGATGAAAATATAGAAGAAGTTATTTCTGATTATAATGAAGCTGGAGATCCGGTTTATTCTTATGTTGAAAAAGTTAATGAAAATGATTTGGAAACAATTGATACAGAGGTAGAATCTATAGAAGAAATAAATAACAATGAAGTTGATTCAGAAACTGATTATATTAATGATTCGGATACAAATAATGATATATTGCAAGAAGAGCTAATAGAAGAAAGTGAAGATGAATCAACCGGTAATCCCTCAGACATGACATATTATGAACAAGAGCAGGAAAGTGAAGAACCTGTTTATCATGAAGAAGATATAAATCTTGAGAATGATGACATACTTGATACTGATTCTCTTGAAGATGAGGTAAAACCCGTACCTCAAAGTGTTCTGTATGATAATATGGCAAAAGGTACTGCAGATGATATCGTATATAGAGAAGAGGACGATGAAGAAAATAATAGTGATTCTTCTGAAGATTCCGAATACGATGAAGAAGAATATGAGGATGATGAATCAAGCGAAGATGAAGAATCGCAAGATGAAGAAGAATATGATGATAATTCGGAAGATGACGGCGCTGAATATGATGAAGAATATGAATATGATGAAGAAGAAGATGATGATGATGACGAAAGTGAAAAAGGAGCTTCAAAAGGATTTATGGCTGCAGTTTTAGCTGCATTAGTACTGATTGCCTTAATAGGCGGCGGTGCATTTTTCTTCTTAAAAAATAGTTTTTCGGGGAATGCATCTAATGAAACCTCTTCTGATAATTCTATTTCTTTAAATTCTGACGAAATACCGGCTCAGGAAAGCAATACGGAAAGTATTCCCTCTCAGGGAAGCATTGATGTTAATGCACTTACGGAACAGGATTTATTAAAGATTCAACCTAAAAAGAATACAGGAGATGTTAACAAGATTATGGCGGATGCATTCTCAAACGGAGCTAAAAATGTTTCATTAAGAGGGGTAAACTGGTTATGTACGCCTGAATTATTTACGGATAAGGCGTTTAAAACATATTTACAAAATCTTGACAATATATTAAAGCTTAATTTGAAAAAAAATATATTGAATGCAACGGATTCACCTATAAATGATTCTGTCGGAGCTAAACTTGCGGTTGATAATAACGGCAATTTGCAAAAGATAATTATTTCTGACACAAGCGGTTCAACCCAAATAGATGACATTGTGTTACAAAGTATTAAAGAATCTTTTGAAGGTGAAAAATCCCCAATTATCGCCTCTGAAGGCTTAAAATCGGATATGTATTACTTGAAAGTGGTAATAAAACTCTAATTTATGATATTATGTTTTTAAGGTGTATCTGATTAGAGAAAAATAACCGGTGCTTTTAATAGAAGAACAAAAATCATTAATAGAAAAAATGGTTCGTACCAATAAAAATTTTTACGGTAACGAGGATTTGTTTGAAGATTTTTGCAGTGAAGCTATGCAAAAGTCATATATGATGTTCAACTCTTCAAACAGTATACAGAAAATTGAAAACTATGTTGCAAAGGTTGTTCATACTTCTATATTGAGTGTTCTTAAAAATTCCGGCAGAATAAGGCGCAGTGCTCAAGGATATGTTCCGACAAAAGAAATAACTGTAAGTGATTTTGCTGCTGATACCAAAGTTAAAACAAATCCTTTAGGGCCCGATTTTGTTTTGGATTTTCCTGACCCGAAACAAACGGTTGAAGAAATTCTTATTACGAAAGATTGTCTGCAAAAAATTGCCGATGCTGTTTGTGTTATTCATAAAGAGTTACCGTCTCAGTGTTTTTATGATATATTTTACTTACGTTATGTAAAAGGCAAAAAACAGAGTGAAATAGCTACAGAGCTTAATTTGTCTCAATCAGAAGTCAGTAAAAGGTTAATGCAGCTTTCTAAACTTATTAGCAGCTTTTTAGACGGCGGAAAAAGTTAGGTTATATAATTATGATATGTCCTAAATGTAAAACAGAATTACCTGATGATACTATCAGGTGTCCTAATTGCGGAATAAGACTTAATGTAATTTGTCCCGAGTGTAAAACAGTTAATACTTTCGGAACTTTGAATTGCCGAAATTGTTCACGTGAATTAATAAAAATTTGCCCTGTTTGTAAAAGCTATAATCTGCCTAATGCTAAAGTCTGCCGTAAATGTTCAAATGAATTTGATACAAATGAAAATAAAACTACAGATGATATAGATATTGTAAAACCTTTTAGTAATAAGGTTAGTAATTACAATGTATCTGAAATTTTTAATGATTCTGCGAAAATTAAAAATGAAGAAGATAGTGAAGATACGCCTGAAAAAATATTTAATATAGAATCTGAATTTGATAAAGAAGAAGCTCAAGAACAAGAACAGTCTGATGATTTTTTACCTGATAGAACACCCGAATCCGTTTTAGAAAGTGATAAACTTTCGGAAGAAGAAAAAAACCGGGAAGATGAAATTCTTAATATTGATAATGTTGAGGATTTAATTGTTGATGTAAATGATAGTCTTGAAAGTGAAAACAAAGAATCAGAGTCTGAATTTCAATCTAAAGTTGAACCTATTGAAGAAGAAGTTTCAGATGAAAATGAAATTCTTCCTGAAATTGTTAAAAATACAGTTACTATAATAAAAAACTCTATTTCAAAACATATAATAGCCGTAAACGGTGATGAGGGCTGCGGTAAATCCGCTGTTTTAAAACAAGCAGTAAACAGTTTGAATGATAGCGGATATATATGTTTATACGGAAGTTTAACGCCATTACTTCAAATAACCAGTTTTGGATTTTTTCAGGATGCGTTTTTAAGGATTATGGGGTTTCCGCCTTTTATAAAAAGCAGTGAAGCTTTTATAAGAGATTTTAAAAAGAGCAAATTTGCTAAAATATTCAGTTGTCTTGACTCAAAAGAACTTTCTTTGTTTTTAAATATTTTTTATCCTCATAAAAAGGATAGTTTTGAAAATATTTTGGAAAATAAAAAAGTTATATTTTCAATTATAGAAAAAGTAATTTCGTCGCTTTTGGTAAATAATAATATAGTTATTGCCATTGATAATTTTGAGCTTTTAGACGGTGCTTCTTATGATTTTATTGTTTATTTAATTCAAAAAGGATATTTTAACAATAGATTAAAATTGTTAGCAGCATATCAAGAGAAAAAATCAATTCAAAGTTATTTTGATTTGACCGAGATTGACGAGTCTATTTTTGAAACAATATTGATAAATAAATTTGATAAAGAAGGTTTAATAAAAGCCGTTGCTAAATCTTGCGGAACTGATATAGAAAAATTACTGGACAGTGACTTAATTGATGAACTAATTTCAAAATCAAACGGCAATGCAATAAGAATGGAGCAAGAAGCTGCATTTTTGTTTGATATAAATTATATTACGCTTGAAGATGATAATATTGTTGTAAAACAGGAAAATAAACCTGATATCAATCCTGAAACATTTGAAGAGCTTATTAAATTAAGACTTAATGTTATATCACCGATAACAAAAAATCTGTTGTTTATGGCTGCGGCAATGGGTTTTAGATTCTCTACCGCTATTTTATTTTTAGCGCTTGATATACAACAGGAAAAAGCCCAAAATATGTTGGATTTTCTTGTTAAAGAACTTTATATAAACTATGTTGATAATTTTACCTGTGAGTTTAAAAGTTTAACTTTATGGAAAATAATATATAAAGAAGCAAAAGCTGATTCATTGTATAAAGATAATTCCAAGAGATTATATTCCGTTTTAGAATCATTAATATTATCAAGTAATTTACAGAAGCTTATTTCATGTGCAGATGCATTAAATAAAAATGAAGAATTTGAAATATGGCAGGATACTTTAAAATTAACCTCGCAATTGGGAGATACAAATTTATATGTCATAGCACAGAAACAATGTTTAAAACTTCTTGACGAAATAACAATTGAAAATCCTGAGGAAATAAGAGCAAGAATATATGAAGAAACAGGAAAACTTCTATGTGAAAAATCGCCAAAGGAAGCTGAAACTTATATTGCTAATGTTCTTGACAATTATATTAAAGATGGCAATGTAAAAAAAGTTATTGATTTGTCGGGATATTTTATAAAAAGCTGTTATTTAACGGGAAATTATTTTGGAGTGTCAGAAGCGGTTGATGCTGTTATTGCAGCTATTTCCGGGTGTGATGTAAGTATATCTTCTCTTGAAATTTCTCTTATAAAAACGAGAAAACTGCCTGCTCTTTTAAATATAGGTAATTCAGAACAAATTATAAATCTTGTTAAAGAAGAAATATTAATCGATATCGAAAAGGCTTTGAACTCAGAACAAACCGATGTTCAATATCACAATTTAATAATACATGCTGCGCTTAATTGTATGGTTATTTTGGCAAAAGCATACGCAATTCAGGGTAACAGAGAAATATTTAATGTAATAGAACAATTAAGAGAGTTTATAGCAAAGTATAATTATAATATTGAATACTACTCTACTCAAACAAATATTTTAGAAGCTTTCGGACATACTATTACCGGAGATATAAATAAGTCCGGTGAAGTGCTTAATAATATTCTTGTTCAATATAAAAATAAAAAAATGGATACGGAACTGCTTGCTCAGTGGAATTTAATTAACGTAATAAACAGAGTTCTTTTAGGTGAAACAGAAGATTTAAAATCAGATTTATTTGAACTTGCGGCATTTACAAATAATATTAACGAACATTCAATAAAGAATATTGTAAAACTCATTTTGGGATATATTTTGAAAGAAGAAGGAAATAAAACTAAAGCGCTTGAAATATTCAATGAAGAAATAACATATTTTGCAAAAGAGAAAGTAGCAATAGGGGCAATGCTTTCATGGGCATTGATTGTAGAAATAACTATGTCTATGGGGGATTATGAAAAGGCGCTCAATACTGCATCAAAATCGCTTGAAATAGCTCAAAGTCCTAAAATTAATAATTATTTCTTTACAATATATTTTGAAAAATATATTGCAGATATTTATTTAATAAAACAAGATTTTACTGCAGCAAAAATGTATTTGGAAAAAGCGCTTATGCTCTCAAAACAGTTTGATTTAAGATATCAACTTGCAGAGCTTTATATTTCATACGGAAAATATATGGAAGAATTTATGCGGTTTAAAAATGAATATAATGAAGAATATGTAAAATTAACTGCAGAAATGTACAGTAAATCATTATTACTTGCTAAAACTCTTAATTTAAAAATTTTAATGGAGAAAGCTATTAAAGCAAGGGCATCATTTAAAGTATTCTGCCAGCTTAATTCGATAACACTTTAGTAATAATTTTGCACAAAAAATTTTTGATAGTGATATAAAAAAATAAAAGTTGGGTAATATACAAATATGAGAAAATTTTTTGGAAGAATTACAGTCGCAATATTAATAATTAATTTTTGTTGTTTGAGTGTTGGAGCAGCAAAAATAGACTATGCAAAAATAAATGCAGAATTAGATAAATGTCATCAGGAACGCACCTCAAAATGTTATCAAAATCTTTTGTATCCATATAAATTGAACATAATAAGATATTATTATGCACTTGCATTAATGAATGAAAATAAATATTCCAATGCGAAAACAGAACTTCAAACTATTGTATCAACTGAAAAAGATAACCTTAAACTCTATACGGCAGCACAGCAGCAAATACAAAATATTGAAAAAAGACAGGCTGATATGCGAAATGCCAATACAACAGATTGGGGTGATTATTTTAGCAGTATTTCAGATACTGCAAAATGGCGCAATCCGAGGGATATAAAAGTTTATATTCAGGGCAATACAGGTAAAGAAAATATACTCAAACGGGCCTTCTCTATTTGGGATAACAGTGTCGGTGATATTTCTTTTACTTATGTTTATTCTCCCGAAAAAGCCGATATTATTTGTTATTTTGTCGATAAACTTACAGAAAACAGAGCAGGAGTAACAAATTCAAAAATGAGTGTTATGTCTGACGGAACTAAATATTTGAATAAAGCAGAGGTTCAAGTTGCTTTTTACCGTCCGGGAACTACCGGTAAATTTACGGATGATAATCTTCTTGCAACAACTTTACATGAAATAGGGCATGCATTGGGAATACAATCACATAGCCCGAATAAAAATGATATTATGTATTACTCTACTGATACGTACAAGAATACAAATATATCAAGACGAGATATAAATACTATAAAAAAATTGTATTATTAATTATAAGTTCCAGGGGTAATCATCTTTAAATTCCCATCCGTCCATCATTAACAATTTTGTATAGCAATCAGATTGTCCGCAGGCACTATCCGTATAATTTGCTTCTTCTTTTAGTGCCTCAATTACTTCTTCCCTTGTATTTCCGAAACAATTAAAACTTATTTGATTACTGGAATTATTTTCTCCAAGACTGACTGAAAATATATCATACCCGCATTTATTTGGTTTTTTATCTCCGTTTGTATCAATTGTAAATTCTATAGTAGACCAAAAGCCTGTTGTTAACTTACTGCCATCATTAAGTAAAAGTACTAAACTATTACCGGTGTGTGGTAATATCTTCGTATATGAATGATATTTTAAAATATTTTCGCTCGTTAAATAGTCAGTATCTCCATAATATCTTAAATATTCAACACCGTTATCAACTTTTATTAAATTAATCATATTGGAAATGTTTGAGTAAAATTTTTTAACTCTTGCTGCTGTTTCAATTTTTCTGTGGTTTTCCATAATAACGGGTACGGTTATAGCTGCAATAATACCAATAATAACAAGAGTAATTAAAACTTCTGCCAGTGTGAATGTTTTTTCTTTCAAAAACGTTTTTTCGCTACGGGGGGGGGTAATTTTGTATCATTTTGTTCCTCATCTTTAATACTTTGCTTTATTATTTTGCCAATATAAATGAAATTTTACAATATAAATAATATGTTAAGTTTTGCAACATTAAAAAGTCAATATTTAAAGGTGTTTTAGCCGTTTTTATTACATTTTTAATAAAATGAGGCAATTCTTAAAGAGAAAAATTTTTTATATATATAACACGAGTTAAAAAGAGGATACTATGAGTTTCTTTTCATCAATACAAGGATTTAATCTTAGCGAGATTAAAAAAACGGAAAATAAAAGCGATGATAATTTCGATTATTCAGAAGTTGATTTCTGCTCTAATAACGAAGAAACTAATTTGTTTGATTACAAAGAACAAAATAGCGAATTCTCATTTGACGAATATGAAGATTTTGAAAATATAGATTTTGAAGGATAATAAAGTAAAAAAATGACTTAATTAAGTCATTTTTTTTATAATAAACTACATTACTATGCAGGTAAGTTCCCGGTATCTTTAGCGTTGTGTTTGTGTATATGTTACGTAATTCGATGACAAAAATTGTTTTTATTTAACATTAAAAATCATTTCACTGCCATTCTGAAAGTGCAGAAAACAAGCCTTGGCGTAGTTGATTAAGGTCAAAAGTAAGTTAATTTAATTTAAAGCCAGTTTTGCAGGAAAACAAGTTGGGTAATGTTGAAAATAAGTTAATCTAGTTAGAAACCGGCTATGCCGGTTCAGGAACTTACTATTTTTGAAGTTTTTCATTAATTTAATAAATAAAAAGAATAAAATTTGACAGCCTATATTTCTTTTCCCAAATAATGCTTATTGAAACAATAACAAGGCGGAGTACTGTTTGAGCTGGCGTTAGCCCGTGAGTTACGTAGCCTTAAGTTGAAATTAGCATTATTGGAAAAAAATATCGAGCGGAAAATTTTATTTTTTTTATTTAATTTATAATATGTATTTTTAAAATATTAGAAATTCAATTTTTGTTACCGAATTATCTAAAATATACAGGTAACATAATAGGGGGGATTAATAAAGGGAGTTTCTTTAGAGAAAGCAGGCTACAGTAGTTTGTAGATACAAAAAAACTACTAGATTAGCCGGTAGTTATAATTTACAAAAAGACCCGGGATAGATTATATACCGGGTCTTTTTGTGTATTTGTTTAAGCAGCTCTTTCTACAAGGAGTTCTTCTTTTAATAAATCATCGCTCTTTTCTTCCGATGCAGTTGATACTCCTTCTTGTGTAGTTGAATTATCTGTTGCTGATAATTCGTTTGTTGTTGTTTCCTCTCCCTTCTGTTCAATATCTCCCGTTTCTTCTGATGATTTTGCTTCTTCATCTGATTTCGCTTCTTCGGCTTTTTCATCTTTTTCTAATGAAGCGAAGAAATCATCTGCGTTATCTTGTGCTTCTCTTTGAGTAGCCTGGTTAATTTCATTCATTTTATCTGCTGTTATTCCAAAACCTTCGCCAGCTTCAATTAAAGATTCTTTTAATGATTCTGATTTTGCCGTATATTCGTTAAAGAAATTTACATGCGGCTGTAGGTCTTGTGAATAATCCAAAGGATTTAATTCTCCTGCAGTTGAGGCAGATTCAGAACCTGCTTCTGCTGTAGTTGTATCTGCCGAAATTCCGTAATTTTCGCTTAACCAATCAGTATCATCCAATGTGTTGTAGCCTTTTACTTCTTCTCCGTCGCCTGTATTAACATTAAATGTACCTAATAATGATTGGTCTTTTGTTCCGTCGTTATCAGAGTCGGAAGATGTATCAACATCTGCATGAGAACCGCCTTGTACGTATGAAGATAAATCAATTGAGAAATCTTCTCCAAATTCTTCGGATAAATCAATTACAGATTGATTGCCTTCTGCATCTGTTTTAACAGCTTTTATATTTGCCGCTTTCAGTTCTGCCATATCTACAGTTTGGTCACCGTTTGTATCTAATGCGCTCATTTCTGCCCATTGATTTTCAGCACCCAAAAAGTCGCTTGTTGAATCAAAACTGCCATCATCAACTATAAAGTCATATTGTGCTTTGTCTTCACCTTCTCCGGCTGTAAATCCTATCGGGTCACAACATTCAGCTTCTTTTGCGGCTTCATATTCTTCTTGTTTTACACTAAGTTGATCTTCTATATTTTGTGTATCTGCAATTAAATCACTTAATTCGCCTAAGTAGGAATCAATTTCATTGATTTGTTCGCTTGCCGCTGTCATTGCAGCTAATGCATCTGCTACTTCAGGGGCATTTGGAAGTGCACCTTTTATATTTTGTTGAAGTTCATCTCTTGACATTCCTTCACCGCCTTCTTTATTGGCAGCTATATATGCATTAATATTTTCATCCAATATTTTTTGAGATTCTTCTTCGTGCTCATTTACAGCACTTTCTTGTGCTTTTGCGGCAGCAAGTATATTTTCTTCGGCTTGTTTAGCTAATGATTCGATTTTTTCTTCTATTTTTTCCATTTTTTCTTCATTAGCTTCTTTTTCTTCTTCAAGTTTGTCTATTTCTTCTTGAATTTCTTCAGATGATTCTGTTGTTGTTCTGCTTGTTCCGCTTGTTGCTTGCGTTCCTGAAGCTGCTTTTGTTTCTTCTGTTTCTTCTGCTTCTTCTGTTTCTTCAACTTCTTCTTCGTCTTTTCCTATTGCTTTAGCAGACTCCATGTAGTCTGATTCAACATCTTCAATATTACTTGAATCATTCACATTACTAAAATTAAATGATATTGCATCATCGTTGTTGTTTGTTCTTAAGCTTGAGGTTCCTTTCGTTCCCGGAAACTCTGTTAAATGTAATAACTCAAGTGAAGAATTAACTCCGTTCATTGCCATTTTAATATTTCCTCTCTCTTATCTTTCTTATAAATTAATAAAAAATTTTTTCGTATAAAAATTGTCGTGTTTTTTTGTATTCTAATAAATTTGTTTGGCTAAAATGCACTCTATAAAAGGATTTAATATTGTTGTTACATAACTTAATATATTATTTTTTCCCCCCCCCATACAGAAAAGACGGCTATTTGATTAACCGTCTTTTAAAATAATGTTAAAAACCGTTCTTTATTTCAAATTAAGGTTTTTAAGTTTCTGTTCTCTCCTCCTCTTATCTCTCGTAAATATATAAAAACATTTTATTAAAAAAAATTGCCTATTTTGTAAAAATTTTTTTATCTATTTCATTAAAATTATGAATAATTTGATTTACACAATTAAGATTTTTATATAGAGAATCACTTTCAATAGATGCAATAGCAATAATCATACCTATATTAGCCGCTTTTGCAGCATTAATCCCCGAAATTGCATCTTCAATAACGATGCAGTCTTCGGGATTAAGTCCCAAATTTTGTGCTGCTATTTTGTATATATCGGGTGCCGGTTTGCCTGGAATTTTGCCATTTGAGTATACTATTTTATCAATATCAAACCAATTTGAGAGATTGAACTCTTTTATATAAAATTCAACGTTATCCCATTCTGACATTGTTGCAATTGTTCTTGGAATATTATTTTTTTTAAGGAAATCTAAAAAATCTTGAGCCCCCGGTGAGAGAACAAAATTCTTTTTGTCTTTAAGACACATTTGCCTATACATAGACTCTTTTTCTTTCGCCAGCTTATCAACAAGTTCCTTTGACGGTTTTTTACCTATGGCATACTCAATTATATCTGCATTTGTTCTGCCGAACATTTTTTCTCTCATTTCATCATCAGTAAACTCATAACCTCTAAGTTTTTTAGAATATATTCTCCAGGCTTCATAATGAAGATGAGAATCAAAAAATAATGTCCCATTGAAATCAAAAATTATGCCCTTCACCTTTGCCCCCTTTTTATTGGTAATACTATCACAAATATACTTTTTGCGTATGATTTGTATATTATTTTTAATGATGTATAATAATTGAGGTTAGTTTCTAAAATACTATTAATTTGAGGATAAGAATGAAGCTTTTTGAAGTGAAAAATGATATAGCAAAGATATTGTATAATCCTGCCGAAAATCATTTGCTTCCGTCTGATTTTTTACTGATTGAAGATTCTAATCAAAAACTTATTACACAAATTATTAATATTGAAACAATTTCTGATTCAGTAAGTAATACTGCGGAATTAAAGCTAATTTTGAGTATAGATAAAGACGAAAATCTTTCATTTTATACAGGATATATACCTTCAAAAGATTCTAAAATAATATATATTAACCCTGGGGAAATACTTGAACTTATTAAAAGTACAAAAGAAAATATATATTTCGGCAACCTCGCAAACCATCAGACTTGTGTTGTTAAAGCGCCGATAGATTTTGTTGATGATAAACTTTACATTCTCTCGGATAGAAAAGACTCTACTGCTATTATTGTTAAAAACCTTTTGTCGCAGCTTAAAGAACTCAACAAAAAAATTATACTGCTTGATTTTGACGGAAGTTATAAATCTTTAACCAATGTGACAAGAGTTAAGATTGCTGAAAATTTTAAGCTTCCTCTTAACATCAATGCTTTTAACACAATATATGAAAATGATTTAACTGATTGCCCCTTAGAAGATAAAGCGTTGATTCAAAGTATTATTTTGGAATTAAGAGAATATCTGAAAACATTAGAAGATAAATTTATTCCGTTTACAATGTTTAAAAATGTGGTAGATGATGAATTTTTACAAAATCCGTCATCAGGTTTGATGCTGCTAAGGAATAAACTGTGGATGTATGCTCAGGATAGTATTTTTGCTGAAAATAAAGAACAATTTGATATTTTAAATACTGATTTTGAAAAAAATAATATTCTTATAGTAGATGTTTCAGATATAGAATACAAATGGTTTAAGTTCATTATTGAAACTATTGCTTACATAATAAGAGGAAATTATTATCTTATAATGGATTTAGATGATGTTGCAATGGATAAAAAAACAATAAATAATATTTATAATTCACAAAATATTATTCCTGTTATATCAACATCATACAGTTATAAGAATTCTCAACTTTTAAAATCGTATTGTAATAACAGAATATTGTGTAAAACGTTGAATGAACATCATGAAAAGGAACAGTATGGAGTACTTGCCAATAAATTAAACTTAAATGAATTTATGATATATGGAGAATCAACTTTATATATTCCTTTAATTATTGAATTGCAAGCTTTTAATGCTTTAACTAATGATGAAGTTATACAAAATGAAATAAAAAAAGATGTTGATGATATGCTGACAACATCAAAAAAAATAGTTCCTTCAAATATTCAAATAAATGATGAAAATAATCAAGATTTACAAGAAATATCAAAAAATGAAGCGGAAAATTTAAATCCTTATAACTCTGTTACGGATGATGATTTAACTGATTCTGATTTGGATTTTCTTGATGATTTAAAAAATAATGACATTGTTAAACCTGAAGCAGAAGCTTCTAAAAAATCAGATGAAGATATAGTTAATGATTCTCTTGAAGCGCTTCAAGAAACGAAATATGATGTATTTACTCCGGAAACAGAAAATAAAGACACGGAGGATTTGTTAAATGATATTGGTATTGATTTCGATGAAGAACAAGATGATATTATAAATTCTGATAATTCAGAAACTACTGCAGAAATTGTTCCGATTGAAGATGATTCTGATTTTGATGAATTATTTACTGATTCTGAAGATGATGAAGTTTTAATAGAAGAGACACCGTCTGAAAATGAAATTATTGAAGAAAATCAAGATGATATAATAATGGAAACTAATGAACCAATTCAATTGCAAGAAGGTGACTTTATTGATATAGGAGATTTGGATACAGAAGAAGCCCCTATAGTTAATGAAGAATTAAATGATAATATTTCTGAAAATATTGAAACAGAAACAGAATCAGAAAAAGAAGAAACTTCTATTACCCTGCCTAAAAATAATGAACATGAGCCTTCTGTGGAAATAAAACAGGAATTGCCTGAAGAGCAGGAATCAACTTTCATAGATGATATAGTTGAAAGTATAGAAGCGAAACAAAATTCAAAACAATCTGAAATAAAACAAATTCAAAAAGAAGAACCTGAACCAAAGGATGAAGTTGAACCTTCTGATTCAGATAACACAGAAGAAAATGAAACAGTATCCGGACCGGCAGAAAATAGTATATTGTCTGAGTTTGATGAAGAAAATGATTATAAAAAAGAAGAACAAACAATCAATAATCAAAAAACTCAACAGAAAAACAGTCAAAATATAACGGTCTATGAAACTGATAAACCAAAAGGAGTTACACCATCTGAAATACCATTTAAAGTAGGTGACAGAGTATTTCATCCAAAACATGGAAAAGGAATTGTTGAAGGTTTTACCAATTACAGTAATAAAATATTATTTTGCCAAATAGAATTTGAAAATGTAGGAAGAAGAATATTAGATCCTCTTGTTGCCGGTATAGAAAAAATTTAATTTTTTATTTAATTTATGGTGAAATAGGAAGTATATTTTTTATTCGATTGAAGTATAAAGTTAAAAATGTTAAAATTTCCTTATGTTAATTCATTACATAGCACTTTATTCTGAATATTTGGAAATTGAACGGGGACTTGCCGTTAATACCATTTTAGCCTATAGGAGTGATTTATACTCTTTCTCCGATTTTTTATCAGGACTTCAAATTGAAAATATTGACCAAATCCAACGTATCCACTTAAATATGTATATAAAAAATTTATATGATAAAAAATATACACCTATGAGTATCACACGTGAAATAGCATCTATTAAAGGATTTTTTAAATGGCTAAGTCTTAATGAATATATTAAGCATAATCCCGCATTATCGATTGAACAGCCTAAATTACCGAAAAAACTGCCCAAGGTGTTAAGTATAAATGAAATAACAGAGCTTTTAGATGAAAACATGTCGGTTATTAATAAAGCAATTTTGGAGCTTCTGTATGCAGCGGGATTAAGAGTATCTGAATTATCAAATATACAAATTAATAATGTTGACTTGAATTCAAAATACGTAAGATGTATCGGAAAAGGGTCAAAAGAGAGAATTATTCCTATAGGCGGCAAAGCATGCCGGGCAATAAAAAAATATTTAAAAGAACGTGAATATATTGTAAAAAAATATAATTTAAAAACTAAATATCTTTTTATAAAAGACAACGGTAAAAAGTTGACAAGGCAGGATGTATATATATTTATAAATTCGATAGGCAAAAACATAAATAAAGATATATCACCTCATACAATAAGGCATTCGTTTGCAACACATTTACTTGAAAATGGAGCCGATTTAAGAATTGTTCAAGAACTTTTGGGCCATAGTGATGTTTCAACTACACAGCTTTATACTCACATTAGCAAAAAGAGATTAAAAGATATTTATTTTTCTATAAATAAATAGGCAAAAAATATTTTTATGAGTTTTTCTATAAACAAATATTCACAATAAAGAAAGAGGATTTATTCTATGAGAATTACACCGGTAGTTAAACAGTCAAATACGGTAAATAATCAAACTTTCAGCGGTTTATGGGGAAAAACTAAAAGACGTACTGATATTGATGAGGGTCTTAATATACCCAGTATTACAGAAACATATTTTTATTATCCTTTTTCAGATGAAACCGAACAACAAATAAGACAAATCCAAAAAGAAACAAATAAAGAATATGTAGAAAATAAAAATGGTATTGATAAGTTGTATAAATATAGATTTAAACGCTGCAGAAAACTTCCGTTCACAATGAAGGAGTTTACAACTTATTATTTAAACAGCAACCTTGAAAAAAATTCAAAACTAATCCATCAATATGCACAAAACTTATATACAACAAAAGGGTTCGAAATTGAGCAAATTCCAGCTTTTAACGATGAAGTAGAATCCCTTTTGGATGAATGTGTATAAATTTTTTGATTATAATAACATTGCTGCCATACAAGCAGATATATAAGAAGTAAGAGTTCCGGCAATGAGGGCTCTTATTCCCATCCTGGCAAGATTTTTTCTCTGATTAGGAGCAATTTCTCCTATACCTGATATTTGAATAGCTACAGATGTAAAATTTGCAAATCCCGACAGTGCAAAAGTTGCAATTATAAAACTTTTTTCTGAAAGCGTACTTTTAATAGAAATTAAATCAGTAAAAGCAATTGCTTCATTAAGAACAAATTTTGTTCCCAGTAATGAGCCTACTGTTGTAATTTCATTCATCGGAATACCTATTAAAAGCGCAAAAACAGAAAAAATTTTACCAAAAATCATCTTTATTGATAAATGTTCAATATCCATACCTATAAAGTTTAAATTTAAATTAAAAATATTGTGAACAAAACCTCCGAATTTGGCAAGAAAATAATCTATTAAAGCAATAAGAGCAATTAAAGCAATAAGCATTGCAATAACATTTAACCCAACTTTCATACCTTCTGCCGCGCCTTTTGAAATGGAATCTAAAACATTTACATCACTTCTTCTTGTTTTAATTTTAAAATCGTTTTTAGTTTGAGGCTCCATTGTTTCAGGATAAATTATTTTTGAAACAACAAGAGCACCTGGAGCTGCCATTATGCAAGCTGCCAGCATATACTGCGCAGGTATTCCAAGCCCAGCGTATACGGCTATCAACCCTCCTGATAAGCAGGCCATACTACCTGTCATTGAAGCAAGTATTTCAGAACGTGTTAAGTTTGGAAGATACGGTTTTATCATTATTTGTGCAACTATTTGACCGACAAATGAACTTGCTACATTTGATAGTGCTTCAGCACCCGATACATCCATTAATTTGTTTACTATTTTGCCGAAAAATGCAACTACTCTTTGCATTATTCCGTAATAATATAATATATTAACAAGTATCATCATAAATATTAATGCAGGAATAAGTTTCATAGCAAACATAAACGATTTATCGCCGAATAATTCATTTAAAACTTCGGGGCTGTTTGATAACGGACCGAAAACAAAATCGGCGCCTTGGTTCGCAAATTCAAGAATCTTTTCTACGAAACGTCCTATATATTCGAAAATTAACTTTCCGGGTTCAAATTTCAATATAAATACCGCAAGTAAAAATTGAAGTATTAATCCGACTATAACGGTTTTATAGTTTATTTTCTTTCTGTTATTTGACATCAAAAATGCAATCAATAACATTGAAAGTATTCCTAAAATTCCGAACAAAACATTCATAAAATTAATTCCTAAATTATATCCTGTTAGTTTATGATACTATAAAAATAAAACATCAGAATGAAATATTAAGATATGAAGAAATTTATTTTAATAATTGCAATATTATTGGTAATAGTTGGCTTTTTGCCGCAGCCCGCTTGTGCTTCAATGCAGCAAAAGGGCTGTACTACGGATGGCAGCACTTGTGAGCTGCCGAAGGGTGAAATAAAATTCATTTATATAAACGGCTCTAATAATAATGATAAAAAAATGAAGAAATGGTTTTTTAACGGTGTAGAAAAATTGCATCCTCATATGATTGAAGCTTTTTCGAATTCCCAATTAATAAATAAAAAACTTTTAAAAGACGGAGAATATAATATATCTGCAAAACCTGAAACTTTCTTTTGGGGAGATAGAAGCAGCGAAGAAATTCAATCAATAAATTCGGGATTAAAAATATCAAAAATGTTTAGTCCAAAACTTGCACAAACAGTGCGTACACTATTGGCTCATTTTTTACATGATGCAATATGGGTATCTCATTATAGGAATATGCATCCTGTTATTGAAGATTTACATAAACAGGTTAAGGAAAGTTATGAACAGAATAAATCTGTTATTTTGTTCGGTTATAGCGCCGGTTCTTTTGTAACTTATGAATATATGTTTAATAAACTTCCAAATATTGATATTTATGATTATTTTTTGCGGACAAATGTTTCAGACGAGTTTAAAGATTATGTAAAAAATAATCCTAAAAATAAAACCTGTATTGATGCTCTGACAAAGTCAGGTCTTGCCGTATACAGTGCAGATGGTCAATTAATGCCAAATATTGATTTTGAAATGTCTAAAGGTGATTATGAAAAAATAAATGATTTTACCTGTGAAGAATGTATCCCGCCGGGTGTTTTAAAAGGTATTATAAATTTTGGCAGTCCTCTTATATTATTTTATTCTGATATATCAAATCCAAATTATTCTTTAACTTATTATAATAAGCTTTTATATAAATATATTTTAGAAAATAATATGTTTTGGCTAACAGTAAATTATGCCGATGATCCTTTAGGATATTCGGTAACAAAAAATATTTCATATAAAGATTTAAAAGATAAAATTGATATGGAAATTTTACCAAATAAAGGGTTTATTTATTCAAAATCGGATGTAAAAAGCAGAAGAACATTTATGGGAGCTCATACCTCATACTGGTCAACCGGTAAGAAATTTTCAAACGCCGTAACCGACGCTTATGAGGCCGGTTATAGACTTTATAATGATAATGAACTTTGAAGGCGGGTAAAAAACAACATTTACTCTGACTTAGATTCAGCTTTAACTTTTTCGATTTTCATATTATATTCTTCAACAGCGGAATCTCGTTTTATAATAATTTCCTGTTTTTCTTTGTTCAAGTTATATATTCTGTTGCGTTTTTGAACATCTGATATAGTTGTAGAAGCTTCAGTTGCTTTTATTTTTGCATTAATATCTTTTATTCTTGAATTGTATGCGGATTTAATTTCTTTTCGTTCATTCTTCAAAGTTTTTATTGATGCTTTTGTTTTTAATTCGTCAACTGTGACAGGTTTATTAGGGTTTAAGTTATCAATAACTTCTTTTGTATTATCAATTGTTTTATCGGTAAATTCTTTAGTGGATTTAACAGTTTTATCCGTAACTTCTTTTGTTGTTTCAACTGTTTTTTGCGCGGCTTTTTTTGTTGCTTCAACAGTTTTATCTGTAAAATCTTTTGTCGTATCAACGGTTTTTTTCGCGGCATCTTTGGTAGAATCTACAAAGGAGGGGGAAGTTGCTTTTTTGGGAGTTTCATATTTAACATCTATTGTATCAACATCTTCTGCTGGAATTTTTATAATAACAGAATCTTCTTCTGCCATAGCAGGATTATAAGCAGCTCCGGCAAAAATTAAAGAACAAACAAGTAAATAAAATAATTTTTTCATCATACTCTCCTCTTAATGCTATTATTTTACATTTTAGTTCGGATTTATGTCAATAAAAAAAACCTCCTTTTTAGGAGGTTTTTTGGTTTAATTGTAATGAAATGAAAATAAACCACCTGCTATGCAGGTGAGTTCGCGAAAGCTTTAGCTTCAAGTAAAAAAAACCTCCAATAGTATAATAAGTAAAGGTTTGCCGACCGTACGAATTAAGTAGAGGAGGATCCAAATGGATATAAATAGTTTAGCACATACGAAGTGGGAATGTAAGTATCATATAGTATTTGCACCGAAATACAGACGAAAAATAATATATAAACAAATACGAATAGATATAGGAAAAATATTAAAAGATTTATGTAAAAGAAAGGGAATAGAGATAATAGCAGCAGAAGCATGTCCGGATCATATACATATGTTATTAAGGATACCACCAAAATATAGTGTATCATCAGTAATGGGATATTTGAAAGGAAAAAGTTCATTAATAATATTTGAAAGACATGCGAACTTAAAATATAAATATGGGAACCGACATTTTTGGTGTAGAGGATATTATGTAGATACAGTAGGAAAGAATGAGAAAAAGATAAAAGAATATGTACAAAATCAGCTGCAAGAGGATATAGAGTTTGACCAACTGACGTTGAAAGAGTATATAGACCCGTTCACGGGTGAGCAGGTGAACAAAAGCTAAAGAAGGAGGTTCTTTAGAGCCAGCGAGAGGAAGTAGTGCGGGAGGCAAATTTTCGGAGGCTCTTTAGAGCCAAGCAGGTAACAGTGGCTTATAGCCACAGAAAAAACTACCGGCTAAGCCGGTAGTTTTTATTTTTAAATGAATCTTTAAAGCTGTTTATTGCATCTTGTCTTTGTTTTTGTTTTGCTTTAGCTTCTGCAGCCTTTTTTTCCTGATTTGCTTTTGCTTCTTGTTTACTTTTTTCGATATCAGCTTTTGTTTTATTTATTTCATTTTGAAATTGTTGTTTTTTTGCTTCATTAGCTTTTTGTTGTGCTTCTTTTTTAGCTTGATATTCTTGTTTTTTCTTTTCAAGTATTGATTCATCTTGATTTACTTGAATTGAAGGTTTTGTGAATGTAACGGTTGCAGCATTTGCAGCATTGCAATATGCCATAAATATTGCACTAAGTAAAGCGATAGTAAATAAAGATTTTTTCATTTTTTCTCTCCTTTTCCTAACTTGAAGTTTTATTATACAGGTTTTAGAACCATCTGAAAGTACTTGTATCCCGTTTTTTCTTTTGTACATCGGGGGTAGAGTTTTCGTCAGGATCTGTTATTGAAGTATCTTTCTTTTCACCGTCTTTATGTGTTGCATTATAAGTAGCATTTTCCATAGCCTGAGCAAAACGAGAAGATTTAATTTTTACCCCTGAACTGGGTTGAAATTTATCTACTTTAATATCTGAATCTTCCGAACTGACTTCATAAGCCATTACACAGTTTGACACAAATAAAGAAACTGCAATTCCTAATATAAATAAAAAAGAAAATTTACTAATTTTTTTCATAAACAATCCTCATAAAAAACACCTAAACATATAATACCATATTGGTGAAAAAAATAACATAAATACTTTACATATTTAAGAAAATCAGTATTATATAAAATATGAAAAGAATTTTAACATTATTTATAATATGTTTGATGACATTTTCTTTTGCTTATGCGAAGGATTCTGAAAAAGATTCTGCCTGGAGCGAAGGTTCATCAATTTTTAACAGTGGTTTTGAAGATCAGGAACCCGTTTCTGATTCTAAATTAAAAAAGACAATAGAAACATTAAAAGAACGCTCTCTTTCAAAAAAACAAAGAAAATTGCAAAAAGAGGTTCAACCGCTTTCCCCATCTTCTGATTTTGAGCATTTAAAAGAATTCGCTAATTCTCAATCACCTGATGACCAATTGAGTCAAACACTGACAGTTATGATTCCGACAGAAGCATACAGCTATGATGGTGAAAAAATACATCCCGGCTACTATAAACTATCATGCCGCAAGGTTGCAGAAGATGAATATGTTCTTGAACTTTCACAAGGGACAAAAACAATTCTAACAGTGAAAGCTGAACAGACAATGCAGGATTTAGAGCAGGAATCAATTTCTTTCTGCAATGCCGAAATAATTAGCGGTAACAGAATAAGACTAATGTACGGCAGTATTGATTTAAATTTAGTGAGCTATCTTTATTTTGAATAAATACCTTTTCTCTGTCTTAATTCTTTAAGCTCCTGCTGGAACGGAGATATATTATTCAATTTTTCAATAATCCCCGGAATAACTTCAAGAGCATAATCTATTTCTTCATCAGTTGTATATCTGCTCAAACTGAACCTTATGCTCCCATGCAGGGCTGTAAAAGGTATGCCCATGGCTTTAAGAACATGACTGGGGTCTAAACTTCCCGAAGTGCAGGCACTTCCTGAACTTGCACATATACCCGCATCATTCATATTCAATAATATTAGCTCGCCTTCAACATATTCAAATCCGATATTTGTAGTATTCGGAACTCTTGTTCTTGAAGCAGAATTCAGTCTTGCACTGTATACTCTTGATAATAATCCGTTTTCAAGTTTATCACGGAGTTCTTTTACTTTCGTTGATTCGTATTTAAGGTAATCCTGAGCCAAAAGAGCTGCTTTAGCTAACCCTGCAATAAAGGCAACATTTTCAGTTCCCGCTCTTCTTCCGTTCTCCTGATGACCTCCTATTATAAGAGGGTTAAACAGTACTGAAGATTTAACATATAATGCGCCGACACCTTTTGGAGCATGGAATTTATGACCTGAAATTCCCATCATATCTATTTGAGTATTTTTTACATCAAGATTTATTTTACCTGCAGCCTGCACTGCATCAACGAATACTTTTGTATCCTTATTCTTTGATTTGACTTTTTCCGCTATCTCTTCAACCGGAAAAATAACTCCTGTCTCATTATTTGCATACATACACGAAACAAGAGCTGTCTTGTCATTAACAGATTCATATATTTCTTCTGTATTTAATTCGCCTGAAGAATTAACTCCCGCATAAGTTACATTGTAACCTTCTTTCTCAAGTTGTTTATATACATTAAGAACACAAGGATGTTCAACTTTTGTTGTAATAAGGTGATTTTTAGACCTGTCTGCATTAAGAATGCCTCTAATTGCAGTATTAGCACTTTCGCTGCCTGATGCGGTAAAAATAATTTCTTTTTGGCTGTTCGCTCCCATGAAATCTTTAATTATCTCTCTTGATTCCTTTATTACATTTGCGCTTTTACCCGCAAAATCATATATACTTGAAGGGTTTCCGTAATACTGCGAAAAATACGGAAGCATAGCTTCAACAACTTTTTCATCAACTTTTGTAGTAGCATTATTATCTAAATATATAAACTTTTTATCTGTCATCTTTTACACCTGAACAATTTCTATATTTTCATCTATATGCTGCCTTAAAGTAGCTTCAACAAAATGAGTAAGCGTTAACTGTGAACGGTTGCATGCCTGGCATCTTCCTGATAATCTGACTTTTATTTTATTGTCATCAACATCAATAAGCTCTATATCTCCGCCATCTTTTCTTAGTTCGGGGGAAATATATTTTTCGATTATGTTATTAATTTTAATAATCATCTGAGTTTTTGTAGGTTTTTCTTTTTCCAAAGGCGCATTAACGGAGTCTAAAATATCTTGAATTTTACCTCTGCACCTGCCGCAGCCGCCGCCGGCTTTTGTGTAATTTATAACATCCTGCATTGTTTTTAAATGATTATTTTTTATTTCGTTTTCCAAAAATGATTTTGTTACGTCGTAACAAAAACAAACAGTTTCATCATTATCTGAATTTATTGTTATTTCTTCATTATAATAATTTTTTATTGCATCTTCTAAAGCTTCATGCCCCATAACGGAACAGTGCATTTTTTCGGGCGGCAGACCGCCAAGAGCCTCGGCTATTTGTTTATTTGTAATTTTTCTTGCTTCATCAATGTGTTTCCCTATAACCATTTCGGTTAAAATACTGGAACTTGCAACGGCGCTTCCGCAGCCGAATGTTTGAAACTTGGCATCCGTTATAATACCTTTATCGTCAACTTTCAAATATAATTTAAGCATATCACCGCAAGAAAGAGAACCCGCTTCGCCTATTGCGTCAGCATCTTCTATACACCCGACATTTCTCGGGTTTCTGTAATGTTCCATAACTGTTTCAGAATAATTCCACATAGCCTTATTTTCCTTTATTATCTCACATTTATTATACTGCAAATAAAAAAAGGATATAAATTATAAGATACAAAAATAAACATAAAAGTTCCTATAATAAAAAAAGCAGCCACGCATTTTCTCTATGGCTGCAAATAGGAAGTAATTATATTTGATTGTGATTTAAAACTTTTTTATTTGTTTCGGTGATAAAAAGTTTTATCCCCTCCAACCTGACCCGCAGCGGCGGGTTTCTGACTTGTTTAACTTATTTTTGACATTACTCAACTTGTTTTCAGGCAGAGCCGGTTTCTAACCGGATTAACTTATAATTCTCAGTTGGTAAGATCCTGAACAAGTCAAAATCTACGCAATAAATTGCTTGATTTTTAGACTTTTCAGGATGACAATTGAAGTATTATATTATAGGCAGTAATTAAAAAGCACTCCCCCCCTCTCGTCAACCTGAACTTGTTTCAGGTTCTTACCGGCTTGGTAAAACAACATGAAATTGTAAATACCTTGCAAAACACATGTGTAATTCCGAACTGCTGTCACTGAATCACGTATCTTTTTCTACAATTACCTAAATTTTTTATTAAATTTTCAATGTTCAACATCAATTATTCCGTTTTGATATGGCAGGCCGTTAAAAACCTGCCGATATCAAAAGCGTAAATATTAATCTGCATTCTTTTCAAGCTTGCTCAATCGTTTTTCAAATTCTAAATTCTGCTTTTCTATCTGCTGTTTTAGTCTTGCATTTTCTTCTTCAAGAGCTGTTATTCTCTTATCTAATCCGAGTATTTTAGCGCACAATTCTTTTATAGAATTTACCATTGCCCAAAAGATTTCATTTTGTGATATTGATAAATACCCTTTATCATCTTTAAACACCGAATTTGGGAATATTTTCTGTAATTCTTGAGCAATTACACCAACATGAGGTTTTTTCTTCTCGTCATCTTTGTATGTAAAGTTCTTTACCTTCAATTTGTTGATTTCCTCTAATCCGGCATGATTGTCGCCTGTTATGTTTTTTAAACGCAGATCGGAACTATATGCTATATTATTTGCATAAAAATCACCATCTAAATGTAAATTTGGACTGTTCCCCATACTACCATATAAATACCTAAAGCCATCACTTTTTATACCAATTTGAAAACTATAATTTTCATTTTCACAATTATCAACTTGATTTACATTTACTATGCATATTGTATGAGATGCTGTTTGGATACCCTTACCAGCGCCTTGACCTATAGCAATATTATTATTTCCTTCTGTTAAATTATATAAAGCTTGTGAACCAATAGCAGTATTATATCCTCCTGTTTTGTTTTTATAAAGTGATCTTGAACCTATTGCCGTATTTTCTTCTGCATCTGCCTGATATAAAGCAACATACCCCAATGCTACATTATAATCTGAATCTGAAATTCCCTTTCCTGCAGCAGAACCAATAGCAACATTATTTTCTCCTATTGTATTTTCTAATGTGCTATGTCCTATTCCAATATTACTACGTCCTTTTACATTCGATTTTAATGAATTTCTTCCAAGTGCTATATTATCGGAAGCCATAAGACTTGATGATGGATAATAAAGCGAACTTAAAGAATTATATCCTATTGCAATATTGTAGTTCCCGCTTTTTGAGTTTAACATTGCATTAGGACCTATTGCTATATTATAATCTCCTGTTGTACCGGTATAAGTACCGTTTGCGCTTTCTTCACCTCTTAAAGCATTAACACCAATAGCTGTATTATTACTTCCTGTTGCTGCTCTTAGTGTTTCTGAACCTATAGCGGTATTCCCGCTAGTTGTAGTATTACTTCTTAAAGTTTTTATACCTATAGCTGTATTATTACTTCCTGTTGTATTTAGTCTTAAGGATTCATACCCTATACTTGTATTATCTGATCCTGATTTTATTGCACTTAATGAATATGAACCTACAGCAGTATTATTTGTACTTGTCAGTTCACTATTTGTTTTTGAACCATACATAGAATAATAACCCACCGATGTATTATCAGTTCCACCTGTATAATTATATTGTGCTCTTGCTCCGATTGCTGTATTTCTATCACCATCTACATTTGAGTACAATGTTCTATATCCAAGAACAGTATTGTACTCCCCTGTATGCTTATTTGTTGAATCGCCCCTCATAGACTCAGGGCCTATTGCAGTATTATATTGGCCTGTTGTATTATAATACATAGAATTAGGGCCTATTGCGATATTATAACCGCCAGTAGTAGCTGAATATAAAGTTCTGTAACCAATTGCCGTATTATAATTTCCCGAATATTTATTAGTAGAATCACCATACAGTGCAGAACGTCCTACAGCAGTGTTATATTGTCCTGTCGTATTATAATACATTGCGCTTGCACCTAAGCCTACATTATATCCTCCTGACGTTGTTGAATATAACGCCATATAACCGAGTGCCGTGTTATAAGCTCCTGTTGCATAGGTTGTTGTACCATTGTTAGTTTCACTTTGACCCCGCATTGCATAACTGCCAACTGCGGTATTGCCTGTTCCTCTAAAATTGTATAATGACGAAATACCAATACCTATATTGTAATCATTTGATTGGTTATTATACATTGAATAATTACCAAGAGCGATGTTATTATTTCCATTGGTAGTGTAAGCCAATGCCATTGGCCCCATTGCTATGTTATAATGACCGCCGCCTGAAATCTTACTACCAGCACTATATCCTATTGCTATGTTATGTGCTGATCTATTAGCTTCATTAGTTTTATTGTATGTTTGGATGCCTGGATGTGTCTTATCTGTATCATAACTGTATAAAGAATACCGTCCTATTGCAACATTATACAAACCACCATTTAAATTACCTCCGGCATGATCTCCAATTATTGTATTCCAAAAATTTAAATTGGCTATATTTTCTTTTTTTGGCATTACAAGTGCAGAATTGCCAATTGCAACATTACTTCTAACAGAAGGATCATCTTCCAGTTCAGAAAGAACATCAATGCCTAAAATTACATTATTTTCTATAACTTTACTTGACTCGCCCGAATCTTCCAAATTAATAATTAAATTATTTTTTGCTTTATCATCATTAATATCATTTTTTACTACATTTACACCAAGAACTAAATTTGATTTATTATTAGCAAAAACACCGGACAAATAATCTCCGTCTTTGTTAAAGAAGGAAAGAGCATTATCTGTAGAATCTGTAGCCGTTACTATGTTTAGTTTCCCAACAGATTCATTATCTGAAATCCCACCCCCAGAGGTACCAACAAGTATTGATTGATTATCACCGGTTGCGGCATAAATGTCATTACCGCTACCCTGTGCATATTTCCACGGATTTTCATTTATTGATGCTGCTTTTCTTGTTATAGTTGGAACTGTTGCCGCCAAAATCATGCTGGTTACCAGCAAAGATATCAACAATTCGGCAAGCGAAAATGCTCTTTCAGTTTTCTTCATATAATTACTTCCGTTTCCTATTTGTTCTATTTTAACGCTTATTATTATTTTAATACCCAAATTTCAATTTTTTTATCAAAAATTAAAATTTATTTTTTATATCTGAGATTTATTAATCTTGTAAGTATACTCGGATCGCTCATTTCTTTTTTATATATGTAATCCATTCTTTCAAGTTCGTTACCTACTGTTGCATACAAATCGTATATAACTTCACCGGCTCTTTCATCTTCTGTTTGATACTCATCTCTTATTTTTTCAAGCTCAGAATGGTCCAAAAATTTTCCTCCGCAGCCATAACATTCATCTACCTGAATTTGATGTTTTGAACTGGAAAAATTTTTAACCATTTTCCATCCGCAAACAGGACATATTCTGTCATAAACTTCATCGACTTTTTTAAATTCCTTACCCTCAAACACTTTTGCTAAAGGTGAAATATCCTCATGAAGCTCATCTATTTTATCAAGCTCTCTGTTGTCAAAATATATGCCGCCACAACCATCCGTACAAACATCCAAATGTATCTTTTGCTCGGGTAAATATATTTTCTGCATCTCCTGTCCACATGCCGGACAATATATAATATCTTCTTTGTTATCAGCCATATTAAACCTCTTTGTTTAGTATAATAACATATTCATTAAATTTTGTAAAAAGTTATTTTTTATCCGATTTACGAATTATTTGTAAAGAATTTTTTTTTGATGTAAATTTAAAGTGTATATAAACAAGAGGAGACTATACTAATGAGCGAAAGAAAATTAGTTGGAACTGAAGAAATGTTCAAAAAAGCATTGGCAGGCGGCTATGCTATCGGCGCTTACAATGTAAACAACATGGAAATTTTACAAGGTATAGCAGAAGCGGCAGAAGAAACTCAATCACCTATTATTCTTCAAGTTTCTGCAGGGGCAAGAAAATATGCAAACCAAACATATTTAATTAAATTAGTAGAAGCTGCTTTAGCAACAACAACAGTACCTATTGCTCTTCACTTAGACCACGGTGCCGATTTTGAAATTTGTAAAGCTTGTATTGACGGCGGATTCTCATCTGTTATGATAGACGGTTCAAGATTCCCGCTTGAAGAAAATATTGCTTTAACAAAAAAAGTTGTTGAATACGCTCACGCTCACGGCGTTTCTGTTGAAGCAGAACTCGGTAAATTAGCAGGTGTTGAAGATGACGTTAAAGTTCATGCTAAAGATTCAACATACACAGACCCTGAAGAAGCTGCCAGATTTGTTAAAGAAACAGGTTGTGATTCTTTAGCAGTTGCAATCGGAACATCACACGGTGCTTACAAATTTAAAGGCGAAGCTAAATTGGATTTTGAAAGATTAGCAGAAATTAAAAAAGCTGTTAATGCAGCTGTAGGCTATGATTTTCCGCTTGTTCTTCACGGTTCTTCATCAGTTCCGAAAGAATTTGTTGCAAAATGCAATAAATATGGCGGTAACTTACCTGATGCACAAGGTGTACCTGAAGATATGTTGAATTATGCTTCTAAACACGGCGTTGCAAAAATTAATATCGATACTGACTTAAGACTTGCTATGACTTCAACAATCAGGGAATTCTTCATTGAACATCCTGAAAAATTTGACCCTCGTGAATATATGGGCCCCGGCAGAACAGCCGTAAAAGAAATGGTAAAACATAAAATGGTTGATGTTTTAGGTACTGCAGGTCATGCTAAAGATTAATTTAAGCATATAAAAACTGCGCAAAACCAATGATTATAAAAGTCATTGGTTTTGTTTTTTATTAAACATGCAAAAATAGAATAAAAATATGAATTAATTTAATAAGTTTTTCTGTATAATATCTCTTAAAGACATGAGAGAGGAAATTTATGTTTAAATATTTTAAATGTTCATTGCTTGTTACTATACTCGGTATAATCTTTGCTTATTTTTGGGGTGAGCATTCGCATCCTGGGAGCGGTTTTATGGCACTATTCATAGTTGCATTCTTATCAATTTTAGAAGTAACATTATCTTTTGATAATGCTGTAATAAACGCAATGAAACTTGAAAAGATGAGCGATGTTTGGCGTCATAGGTTTTTAACATGGGGAATTTTGATTGCCGTATTCGGAATGAGATTCTTATTCCCAATTTTAGTTGTAGCGGCATTTTCAGGTTTAACAGTTATTGGTGTAACTAAACTTGCACTATATGATGTTGATAAATATGCATATTATCTGCATGAAGTTCATGCCCCTTTAGTCACTTTTGGTGGTACTTTTTTACTAATGATATTTCTTACATATTTCTTTAATTGCAATAAAGAAACTCATTGGGTTTGCTGCATTGAAAAACCACTGGCAAAACTTCACTGTATTAAATACATTGATGTTGTAATATCCTTAATTGCATTAATGGTACTTCAACATTTTATTCCCGAGAACCAAAAAGTAGCAGTAATTATGGCAGGTTTTGTAGGAATAGTTTTATATTTGGTTATAGACAGTATAAGCAATTTACTTGAAAATATAGCGGAAAAGAAAGCTGCAATGCTCGGCGGAACCGCAAAACTCGGCTTTATAGGTTTCTTATATTTAGAACTGATTGATGCTTCTTTCTCGCTGGACGGTGTTTTAGGCGCTTTTGCAATAAGCAAAGATATCATAATAATATCTGTAGGTTTAGCTATAGGTGCTATGTTTGTACGTTCTTTAACAATTTATATTGTTGATATGAAAACATTAAAACAATATTTATATTTAGAACACGGCGCACACTGGGCTATAGGCTTTTTGGCATTGATTATGTTTATATCAACAAGAATAGAAATTCCAGAAGTAATAACAGGCGGAACAGGATTGGTAATTGTTGCCGCAGCATTTATATCTTCTTTAATTCATAACAAAAAGCAATTAAAAGAAAACCTAAAAGAATAAGTTATTTTCTTTTTTCATATTTACTTAAGAGTTTGCTGAGTTTTTCACAATATTCATTTTCAAATGAAATATAATCTTCCCAACCTAAAGATTCCGCAAACTCTTTTTTATCAAATGATTCATTTCCAAATATTGAATTCGCAAAATCTTGAGTATATTCAAGTATTTTTGACGGAGAAGCTGATTCTAAGTCAGGTATTACTTTTTCTTTCGGATTAAACAAATAATTAATTGCCAGTGTCATATCTGTTCTATTAATACCCTCCTCACAACCAATGTATATTTTACCCTGATTTATTAATTCTAATAGTTCAGGAAGTTTATCAATATTTTCTTGTCCAGTTTCCATATTATATGAAATTGGGAAGTTAAAGTATTCTAAACCATATTTATTACATATTTTATAAATTTCCGCAGAATTATCAATTTCTCTAAGATCAATTATTCTTTCAATTCCTGCATTTTTAACATCATTTATATATTTGAAATTATACCCTTCTACAATACAACTACCCCTAACACCTTTCTTATTTTTTAAAATTGTAAAATTATTAAGTTTTAAGGATTTTAAATCATTATAATTAAAATCTAATTTTTGAATATCGTTTTCAGACAAATCTTTTGCAAATATTTGGAACGGAGGTTCCTTTACGCATTCATACGCTCTTATCCCGTATAAAAAATGATCTCTTAACTTATCTAAAGGAGAGTCTTCCCAATAGTTATCATCATCATAATATGATTTGAAAGATACATTTTTATTTTTACCACATTTTTCGTTTAGCAAATTTGTATTCTTTACTTTAGTAACAAAATTAGTATTTTGAACTGACATCTTATTTGAGTAAATATTATAATTAAAACCAATTTTCATAAATTCCCCCTTTTTATTTGTAACAAACCTTGAAAAAATAAAATTTGCTACTTATAAAAATATTAGAATTATATTTGCCAAAAATTGGGAATATATGATAATATAGATTTAAAAGGAGGTAAAAATATGTATAAACAATTTAAGCGCTACGGGGGGGGGGGTAAATTAAGAGCTAAAAGCAGTTTAATATTGTATTTTTAAATATAGATTTAAGTCAACATTTGATACGAAATGTTGACTTTATTTTGCTTAATTATTCAATAATATTGGCATATAATTATTAATATAGGAGAGTTTATAATATGAAAAAGATAAAATCATTTACTTTAGCGGAAGTACTTATAACCCTTGTTGTTATAGGAATCATTGCTGCAATAACAGTACCTTTGGTAATTGCAAACCATAAAAGAACTGAGACATCGGCAAAACTTAAAAAGTTTTATTCAGCGATTACAAATGCAATAAGACTCGCCGAAATTGAAAATGGAACTATAAATATGCCTGATTGTCGTTATGAAAATATTGAAAATTGCTATCAATACTGGTTTCGAACATATATAGCAAAATATATGAATTATAGCAAAATTACAGAAGAATACTATTTTGATGATAGCGGTGATACTCCTAATGGATTTATTGATTGGCCTACATTTTTTGTTTATCTGAATGATGGAACTATTATGAGTTTTTCTAATCCCAATTCTGATATTATTTACATAGATATAAACGGTGAAAAAGGTCCTAATCAGGGTGGAAGAGATATATTTGAATTTGATATTGCCAGTAACTGTCCTAATAAAGTTTGTGAACAGGAAGGCTCAAGAGATGAGATTTTATCTTCTGCAAAGCAGTATAATAGCAGCGCGGCTTATTGGGGTGCGCAACTTATTATGAAAGACGGTTGGGAAATTAAAGATGATTATCCGTATAAATTATAAAAATATTATTTTACAAAAAAACTACCGGTTAAACCGGTAGTTTTTTTTATTCTTATGAGGAATTAAGCTTTCTTTTCTTCTTTAGCAGCTTCTTTAGCGGCCTTTTTTGCAGCTTTTTTGTCTGCTTTTGTTTCCTCTTCTTTAGGCTCTTGTGATTTATCTGCAGACTCTGCATTTTCAGTATTTTCTAATCCCGGAATGGATTGTTTAGCTGCGATTGCAGTTTCTTTTACTCTTGCATCTTCGTCAGCTTCGGCTAAATCAAATATTGTTTTTAAATCTGCAGCATATTCAGGTCTTGCTATATGTGCCAAAGATGAAAGTGCACCTATTCTTAACATCGGATTCGGGTTTGATTTTGCAGTGTCAATAACAGTATCAATGCAGGGTAAATCTTTTAATTCAAGGGCACTGCCGTTTCTTTTTTCAAGTTCATTATTTAATCTTTCTTGCATATAAGCTATTGTATATAAAGCATACTGTTTGTTAATTTCGGCTTTTTCTAACTGAGTAGGAGTTAATGCTTTTGTTTTTTCTTCTTCTGTTAACTCTTCAGAATTTTTATTTCGTAAATCAATTACATCTTGAGAAGGCCCTTCGAGATTAGATGTGTCTTTGTTTATAATATTTACTAATTCATCAAATAATTGAGTATCCAGTAAAACAGGACCTGCTGTTTCGTTATTTTTTACGGTTTCTGCTAATTCTTCAATAGCTGCTTTTTGAGCATCTAAATCATCCGTTTTTAATTTTCCCGCAAAAGACTCAGGAGTAATTGAAGTATCGGGAGCTGCCGCTTGATCTATTTGAGGTGCTACAGCAGGTTGCTGTGCATCAGTTTGCGGTGTTTGTATTTGCGGTGCTGGTATAGCTTGCGGTGTTTGATTTATTTGTGTAATCGGTTGTTGAACTGGCTGCACCGGTGCTTGATATTGAGGCATTATAACCGGCTGTTGTACAGGTACAAACTGTGCAGGCATTTGATATTGAACCGGTGCCTGTTGAGCAGGACCAATTTGAGGAGCTGTTCCTACTCCTTGAGGATTTAATATTTCAATATTTACTCCGTTAAATTGTGACTTGTCATTTGCATAAGGAGTATATGTATTTACCGGTTGACTATATTGTTGTGTTTGTGTTGGCAAGTAACTGCTTGCTGTAGGATAATTATATATTACACCCTGCTGCTGAGGTGTTTGCTGCTGGGGATTTTGCACGGTATTATAAAGCGCATTTGGCTGCTGATAAGATTGGACCTGTTGCGGCATGTACTGTGTCTGTGGCGCTTGTATCATTTCTTACTCCTTATTATACTAACTTAATTTATTGGTTTCCATTAATTTATTAACTTACACAATCATGAATGCCTGTGATTCTAAAAAATTGCTAATTTAATTTTGTTTTATATTCATAAAATCTGAAAAATACCGAAAAATCAAGTAAATACAACAAAAAGTGAATGTTACAAAAGTTAATATTGTATGAAATTTTAAAAATTATTGCTTATTTTATATATATATTTTTTTATTTAATGTAAAATATGTCATGTATAGATTTTATATTTATAAAAGATGAGTTCAGATAATACGGTACAAAAATTTAATATAAGAGATTATCAGGAGTTAATAGACACTCTCTCAAAAGTAGAGTATAAAAAGTTGTCTTCAAAACATTTAATAGACTATTCAGAGTTGGTAAATATAGCTACTCAGGTTATACATAAGCTTTGCGCGAATAATCCTCCTGATAAATATAACCGTTCATATTTGTCTACTGCTATAAAATGGGCAATAAGAAATGAAGTTCGGCGCAGATATAAATGGTATGTTTTAAAAAATCGCAAAGAAAATGAAATTTATGTTGATGAGGAAAATCAATGCACAATAAGGGAAGCAGTTTATAAAACGATTTTATCTGTTGATGAGATTTCTGAAGGTGATAACCCTACTCAAATAAGAGATTCCAAGAGAAATCCCGAAGAAAAGATTTTGTTTTCAGAATTAAGTGAACACATAAAAAATGCTATAAAAAATCTTCCTCAACGTGAACGTGAACTTATTGAATGTAAGTTTTTTCAAGATAAAAAGTTAAGAGAAATATCAGAAGAATTCAATTTGTCACCTTCAAGAATATCAAGGATTATTCAATCCGGATTAAACAGAATAAGAAAAGAATTGGTTAAGCAAAATTTGGTATAGAACATTGTTTGTGCAGTGTTCTATATTTATTTATGAAAAGGAGAAAAAAATGTCAAAATTAGTTAGTGGAATTATGTCTTATATCTTGCCCCCATCTAATGATGTTTTTTATTCATTGTTTGAAGAGGGTACAAAGTGCTGTAAGCAATCAGCACAATTATTGCACGAAATATTGGAGGGCGGAAATATTACTGAAGAACAAATTGCCCGTGCAAGACAATATAAGCATGCCAGCAGTAAAAACATAAAAAAGACGCTAGAAGTTTTGGATACTTCTTTTGTCACACCGATTGACAGAGAAGATATTCAAAATATTGCATCATTATTGAATAAAATTACAAAAAAGATAACAAAAGCATGTATGAATCTAAAAGTATATCAATTGAACCAATATACAGATAACTTAAAAAACCAATCGCAAACTCTTATTGCTGCGACTGATGAGCTTGAACTAATTTTTGCTAATTTTAAGAAACCAACGATTTCAGACATGACAGCAAAAAATTTAAAAATGAAAGAAATAGAAACAAGAGGGGATGAAATACTTTTTGCAGCTACAGAAGCTTTATTTTCAGGCAAATATGATGCTTTAAATGTAATTAAATTACGAGATATTCATAAAGACCTGGAAAATGCATTAGATGCATGCTACAGCGTATCTGATGCTGTTGTAAGCGTAGTATTGAAAATGAGTTAGTTGAGGATACTGCCATGACACTTTTTTTATTAATTTCAGTAATAATAGTAGCCTTGATGTTTGACTATATAAATGGGTTTCATGACTGTGCAAATTCAATAGCATCAATAGTATCAACAAAAGTATTATCTCCCAGACAGGCCGTTCTTTTTGGTGCGGTATTAGAAGGTATAGGTGCTCTTTTAGGAGTCAATGTTGCAAAAACAATAGGGGCAGGGATTATCGCTTCTGATACTATAACTTTGAATGTTATACTTTGCGCTCTTATTACAGCTGTCATATGGAATCTTATTACATGGTGGTTCGGGCTTCCTTCAAGCTCATCTCATGCCTTAATCGGCGGATTGTTAGGTTCTGCTTTTGTTCATGCCGGTCTAAATACAATTAATTTTGTAATTTTGGTAGATAAAGTTATAATTCCAATGTTTGCTTCTCCTGTTGTGGGATTTTTCGTCGGATTTATGGTTATGTGTGCATTCTTAAGATTGTTTTATAAAATGAAACCTGACGTTATAAACAGAAGATTTAAAAGAGTACAATTATTTGCATCAGGGCTTATGGCATTAAGTCATGGTTTAAACGATGCTCAAAAAACAATGGGGGTAATAACTATGGCTCTTGTTACAGGCGGCTTTTTGGTTATGCCCGAAGGTAAATTCGAAATACCTATATATGTTAAAATAGTTTGTGCTGTAACAATGGCATTAGGAACAATGTCGGGCGGTTGGAAAATTATTAAAACAATGGGAAGCAAAATAATTAAATTAAAACCGATAAGCGGTGCTGCTGCTGATTTTGCAGCATCTGCAATAGTTCTTGTTGCCTCTGTTTTTGGTATTCCTTTGAGCACGACTCATGTTGTTTCCACTTCAATTATGGGGGTTGGAAGCGCAATTAAAGGCAGAAGCGTAAGAACAAATATTATCGGAAATATTATTATTGCATGGGTATTAACAATTCCATGCTGCGTTATAATGTCTTTAATAATATATTCCGTATTAAAACATATACCTCATTAAAGGAGAAATAATTTATGACTTTAAAATCAATACAATATAGACCGAAAGGCACATGCTGCGCATTAATGAATGTTATAATCGATGACGATAAAATTTATGATGTCGAATTTATGGGCGGTTGTCCGGGCAATCTTAAAGGAATAAAAAGCCTGATAAAAGGCATGAAGATTGAAGATGTCATTGAAAGACTTGAAGGTATTACTTGCGGTTCAAAACCCACAAGTTGTCCCGACCAACTGGCAAAATGTTTGATTGAACTAAAAAAACAATCAGAGGATAATGTTTTAAAATAAATCTTTTTTTATTATAATATGTAAAAAAAGGATTTGAGAGTGTCTATAGAATTAGAAAATAAACAAGGTTTAATTGCGGGCAATGGGCAGTTGCCTGTTCAGCTTGCAAAAAATGCTAAAGAAAACGGTTTTGAAGTAATTGCAATTTCTTTATCTTCGGATAATAGGAATGAATTGAAAAAATATTGTTCAAAAGTCTATGATTTTGCCCCCGGAGAAGTACTGAAAATAAAAAATGCTCTGTTGGAAAATGAAATAAAACAGTTGACATTTATAGGGAAAGTATCTAAAAGTTTGGTTGTAAAACGTCCAAGGTTTGACTCTTTAGCTGTTGAGTTTTTAAAACAGGCAAAAAGATTAAATGATGATGCTATTATGCTGTTTTTGGTTAATGAACTTGATAAAATAGGTATAACGGTTTTAGATCAAACAATATTTATTAAAAATTTGATGGTACCTCGCGGAGTTTTAGGTAAAATTCAACCAACTGAAGCACAATTAGCAGATGTTGAGTATGGATATAAAATTGCAAAAGAAATGGGAGAGCTGGATATAGGGCAATCTGTTGTTATAAAAGACAGAATGATTATGGCTATAGAAGCAATCGAAGGTACGGATAAGTGTATTAAACGCGGCTGTAAACTGGGAAAAAAAGATTCAATTATTGTTAAAGTTTCAAAGCCCAAACAGGATAAAAGGTTTGATATTCCTGCATTTGGTTTAAATACACTAAAAACAATGAAAAAATACAAGGCTTCTCTTATTGCGGTTGAAGCAAATGAAACTATTTTGGTTGACCACAAAAAAACTATCGAATTTGCAGATAAAAATAATATAATTGTAATGGCTGTATGAAAAAACTATTTATAATAACCGGTGAATATTCAGGCGATAAGCATGCTGCAGATGTTGTGAGAGAAATAAAAAAATTGAATCCCGAAATTGAAATTGAAGCTGTCGGCGGCAAAAATCTTGAGCAAGCAGGCGTAAAATTGTTTTGCGACCATTCTAAAATGTCAGCAATGGGCTTTAATTTTGGCATTATTTTTAACCATATTATGCTTGGGGAAAAAATAGCAAAATATTTACATGACAAATATAAACCTGATATGGTTTTACTAACGGATTATGGCGGTTTTAATTTGAATTTATCTAAAGTAATTTCAAAATTCGGTTTTAAAATCTATTATTATATTCCGCCGCAAATTTGGGCATCAAGAAAATGGCGCCTAAATACGGTCAAAAAAAATATTAATAAAGTTTTGACAATTTTTCCGTTCGAAAGCGAAATGTATAAAAAAATAGGTGTAGATGTTGAATTTGTCGGCCATCCTCTTTTAAACCAAATGCCGCCTAAAACAGATAAAACTATATTTTTTAAAAATAACAATCTAGACACATCAAAAAAATTAATTTCAATTTTCCCGGGATCAAGAACTTTTGAAATAAAAAATCTCTTAAAACTATTTTTGGACTCAGCTAGAATTATTAAATCTAAAAATGAAAATGTACAATTTATACTCTGCCAGGCACCGAATATAAAAGATGAATTAATATATCCGCTTACAGATAAATATAAAGATTTAAATATAAAGATAATGAAAAATAAAAATTACGAACTTTTATCTGTTTCTGATGCTTTGATACTGGCTTCAGGTACTGTTGCACTTGAGGCGGCATTGTACCAAACTCCTATGATAATAAGCTATAGAGGCCCATGGTTTTTGTATATTATTTATCTTTTAGTAAGAAGTATTAAAAGAGTTTGTCTGCCAAATATAATATTAAATCAAGATATTGTGCCTGAAATTCTTCAAACAAAAGCAAAACCGGATGTAATTGCTTCTAATATATTAAAAATTATTGAAGATGAGAAATATAATTCCGATATGAAAACTTCACTGTCCAAAGTAAAAGAAATACTTCATACAAAAGGTGCTGCACACAAAGCTGCCGAAATTATTGTTAATGATATATAAGGGTATTGTATAATTATGAACAGACTTATTATTAAATTTGGAGACTTTATTTATCGTTTTCGAATATTAATCTGTTTTGTTATTTTTATAATATTGGTAATGTTTGAAATTCACGGTTCTTCACTGGGGATTTATAATAAGGATATACAACCGGGGTTAAATACTTCAAAATTCGCAGAGCCTATTATAGGAGAAGCAAAGAGTATAAGGAGTGATGAATATATTCTTCATACTCCTATGGCTTTAAGTCAGAAATATCAAGATTTTCCGTTTTTTAATTCTCTGTGGAGAAATGCTCCGACAAATATGGCTCTTGGATACAGTGCACCGGTAAAAGACTTTTTATATTTGCTTGCAAAGCCGTTCCAATGGGGATATATATTATTGGGAAATGCAAAGGGGCTTTCGTGGTATTGGTGCGGAAGAACAATTTTCCTTTTTCTTGTTACATTTGAATTCTTTAAATTGTTTATGCCGCCTAGTTCAAAAAACAGAATTTTGCCTTTACTTGGTGCATTTATGGTTACTTATTCACCGGGACTTCAATGGTGGTTTGCAATTAACGATCTTGTCGAACAAATCTTTTGGGGAGAACTTGGCGTTATAACCATATACTATTTTATGCAAAGCAATAAAAAAGTAGTAAAAATATTTTTATCTGTTTTATTGGGAATATGCTGGGCTGGCTTTATCACATGTTTTTATCCTGCATGGCAGATAGTATTCGGGTATGTATTTATTATTTTAGGTCTTTACGTTTTCTTTGAACGTTATAAAAATTCAGGAATACAATATGATAAACATGACTTAATATATTTGTTATTCCCCGTTTTAATAACCTGTTTAATTGTTATTCCGATAATAATTAAATCCCTTCCTGATATTGAATTAATAAAAAATACGATATATCCCGGAAGCCGCTTTTCAGAAGGTAAATTTGGTTTATACTTTTTCTTTTTTTACATTGCGAAAAATGGAATTTTTAATTTCGCAAATATTTGTGAAAGGGCACATTTTATTAGCTTTTTCCCGCTGCCACTTATTTTATCATGTGTTTATTTATATAAAGATAAGTTTAAAGATAAACTTGTTATGTCTTTAGTATTTTTATATGTATTTTTCTTATTTTTTGCAATATTCGGATTTCCTCATAATTTAGCAAAATATACATTATTATATCTGTCAACAGGACGACTGGTTATGGCATCATCATTCATTGATGTTTTTTTACTAATAAGAATTCTTGGTTCTGATTTTAAATTAAAAACAAAAAAAGAAATATTTTGGATTACGATAATATACTCAATATGCACATTATATGGATTTTATATATTAAGGAAATTTGATATTGAGTCATCATATTGGGATAAAAGTATCTTTCTTAATAGTATTAATTTGAAAGATGTTTATTTAATATTTGCAGAAATTATGATATTTATATTAACTTATACTTTTTTAAAATTGTATTCAAATAAATCTAAACATATTAATAAAATATATTGTATAATAATGTTAATATATTTTATATGTTTTGGATTTATAAATCCTGTATATAAAGGGTTAAATACAATTGAAGGAATACCTGCAGGGCAAGAAATAAAACGAATACAAGCGCAAGACCCCGGAGTTTGGCTTGTTGAATCTAAAGATGAAATTGTTCTATCTAATTTCCCAATATTGTTTGGAGCTGTTACTATAAATTCTGCCAATATTTATCCAAATTTTGATTTTGCCAAAAAATTGGATCCTTCAGGTAAATATTACAATGTTTATAATAGATATGCTCATATTGCAACAATTATAAATAATAAATTACCTACATTTTTTTACAATCAAGAGAATATTGCAGCTACATATATTTTATTTCTCAATATAAATGATATACCAAAACTTGAAGTAGATTATATTTTGACAAAATCGGAATACAGTCCTGAATATACAAACTTGAAAGAGTTTTCTCTAAAAAAAATATATGATGAAGGCGGAATAAAAATTTATAAAGTTAATAAAAAATAATTTTTTTCATTAGATATTTTATAAAAAGTAAAAATATAGTAATATATTTATGTAAATATTTGTGAAAAAATAGCAAATTTTTTTAATTATAGTTTTATAATAGACATAATCAGGATTGGTTAATGCAAAAAAGTAAGAAAAGTACAGATATAAATATAAATAATAAAAAAGACAACAGTTTCTCTTCCTCATCACCAATTACAACAAATCCGATAGATAAAAGCGGATTAATTGCTAAAATAAACGTACTGGGAAGTGGAATGAATTCTGTAAAGACTCCGTATGGAGGTATTGGTCTTCCTCATCACAGTGAAAAATTATTTGGTGTGATTGATTATCTTGCTTTTATTAAACAAGTAAATGAAATTGTTAAAAACTACACAGATATTAAAGATTCTTTAAATGCACTACACAGCTTATTTGTTAATATGTTAAACTGTACATATACTGCATTTGGATTTATAGATAACCAGGCTGGAACTATAAACATAAAACTGTTGGACAAAAATTCAAGTGTATATTCTTTTAAAGTTTTTAAAAATGACAAAGACAATGAAATAATAAAAGCTTTGGATAATAATGAAATTTCAATCCTTAATGATTCTGATTTTTTAAAAGTACCATCATTGATGAATTTACCTTGTGCAATAATTCCAGTAACTGCCCAGGGGAAAACAATATGTGTAATACTTGTTAGTGATACGAATGTACAAAACCATATAAACTTATATCAACTATCCGCCGCGAATATAGGCCTATTATATCAAAACAAAATTTTAAGTGAAAAAGTTGCTCAAAATTCATTTCTTGATAATCTGACAAATTTATATTCTCACAGAAGATTTCATGAACTTTTAACCGGAGAGCTTGAATATGCGCATGCCAGTAAAACAAAAGTTTCTGTTCTAATATTTGATATAAATAATATGGGGCAAATAAACAGAGATTTTGGACATTCAAAAGGCGATGAAGTAATAAAAACAGTAGCGGGGAAAATAAACGAGAATATAAAAAAACAAGATATTGCCGCAAGATATGGCGGTGACAAAATTGCAGTAATTTTAAGGGATATGAATGCCGAAGAAGCAAAATATATGGCTGAATATCTGACATATTCACTTTCCTGTTGTTTGATTGATGATATAGGACCTCTAAATAAAGTTTCAGTCGGAATTTCCACATATCCTGATGATTCCACTGATAAAGAAAAATTGCTTATACTTGCAGAACAAGCTGTACTGGTGTCAAAAACAAAAGGATATGCAAATGGACGTTCGATAATTGTTTCAACTCAGGATTTTGATTTTTGGGATGATACAGCATTAAACTCCTTTGCTGCAGTAATGGCAAAAAGACATTCTCAAATAGGTATTAATTTTGAAGAAGCGCTTGTAGAGCAATTCCAAAATGAAAATATACTCTCACAAAACCATTTAATAGAAGTTGTAACATCACTTGCAAGTGCTATAGATGCAAAAGATGAATATACAAAAGACCATTCTTCATCAGTATCAAGATATTCAGTCGCCCTTGCAAGAGCAATAAATTTGCCTGAAAAAGAAGTTGAACGCATAAAATTAGGGGCACTCCTTCATGATATAGGGAAAATTGGTATACCTGAAGATGTATTAACAAAACCTTCAAAATTAACGGATAATGAATTTAAAATTATACAACAGCACCCGACAATAGGTGTACAAAAGATTTTGGACCCAAATCCTTTATTGCATGATTTAATTCCGATAGTAAAATATCACCATGAACAATGGAACGGAAACGGTTATCCATGCGGTTTAAAAGGCGAAGAAATACCATTGGCGGCAAGAATTGTTGCTATAGCCGATACATATCATGCACTTATAAGCGACAGACCGTACAGAAAAGGTATGAGCTTTGAAAAAGCATGTGCAATATTGGAAGACGGTGCCGGAATACAATGGGATAAAGAACTGGTAAGACAATTTATTGCCCTCGCTCCATCGTTAGCTACAAAAATATAGATGTTTTAATTGTCATCTTTTTTATATATTACATAATTTTATATTTTATAAGGATAATCGTCTTTAATTTCCCAGCCGTCATTCATTATAAGTTCGCTGCAGCTATGTTTTACTTCTTTGCAATAATCAAGCATTTCTTGTCTTGAACATTTTTTATTTTCAACGGGATCTTGACTTGAACAACCAAAAGGGAATAATATTCCGCCAAACTGTTTATTATTTGTAATTGCGAAATCAAAAACATCTCTCCCTGACTCATTAGGTCCCTTATCTCCGTTTACATCGACTATAAACATCATAATCCGTCCGTTATCACTTCCCCACCAATCAAACCCCATAATAGCTCCATCATTAAATTTAACGTCAAAATATAGCCAGTTACCATTTCTATATCTTTGGCTGTCGGTATCTTCAACTTCACCTGTAACTACATGTTTTTTTAGATATTTTTCAAAAAATTCTTTTCCGTCAAGTGAAAAATCCCAATCATAAGAAGGAATTCCCTCTTCATTTTCTGCAAGTTTTATTGCATTAGACATTGTCGCATAGAATTTTTTGAGTTTTGATGAAGTTTCTGTTTTTCTATGATTCGCCATAACAACAGGAACAGTAATAGCTGCAATAATTCCTATAATAACAAGAGTAATTAAAACCTCTGCAAGGGTAAACCCTTTTATTTCTTTCATTTCTTATTAACCTTTCCATTTAATTATAGTTATATACCCATATTAATCAATATTTAAACAAATTTAGAAGTAATATATTAATTTATTTTTAACTCTTAATTTACCCCCCCCCCGTAGTGTATTTCTTTCTTCATATTTCTTTTACCTCCTGATATATTTGAATATAACAAATATTTAAACACAATGCAAGAATTATAATAAAATTTCAGATACGAATTGCATTCATAAATATTTCTATACAACTATCTTTCTATACACATATGTTAATAAACGTACATAATAAATATATGGACAAAAAGAACACTTTAAAATTAGTTGGAAAAAATATCCAAAGAGTCAGAAAAGAACGCGGGTATACACAAGAAACCTTTTCGGAACTCATGAAGGTTTCATGGAGTTATGTTGCCAAAATAGAAATGGGAGTATTAAATTTATCATTGGGTAAACTTGTAGAACTGGCAAATTATCTTGAAACAGATATCGGCGAATTCTTAAAAGTAAAATAGATATATTAACTAATTTTAAAAAATAGTTAAATTATGAATAATAAGATATAATAAAGCTTTGTAAAGTGGTATTGGAAGGGAGAATAAAAATGCCATTATTAAAACAGAGCTTTATGAGGAAGTTTTATGCAATTTTAGCATTATTACTTGTCTCAGTTTCTCCTGCTTTGGCGGGTGAAGCAAATCTTGTTGTTCCCAAAATTGACGGATGTAATTTTACTTTGTTGGTTACAGGTATTGTTGTTTCTGTTTTGGGACTTATTTGGGGGCTTATTGCATACGGACAAATTAAAGCCGTTAAAGCTCACAAATGTATGATAGAAATAGGTAATACTATTTTTGAAACGTGTAAAACTTATCTTATACAGCAAGGTAAGTTTTTAATTATTTTAGAAATCTTAATTGCAATTTGTATTGCATTTTATTTCGGATTTTTGCAGGAAATGAGCGCTGTAAACGTATTAATTATTCTTGCTGCTTCAATTGTAGGTATTTTAGGTTCTTACGGAGTAGCGTGGTTTGGAATAAGGATGAATACTTTAGCTAATGCAAGAACATCTTTTACATCACTTCAAAATAAACCTTTGGATATTTTAAATATTCCTTTAAAAGCAGGTATGAGTATTGGTGTACTGCTTGTAAGTGTTGAACTTATAGTTATGCTCTCAATTTTATTGTTTATTCCGGGACATTTGGCAGGTGCTTGCTTTATTGGATTTGCTATAGGTGAATCTCTTGGAGCTTCTGCACTTCGTGTTGCAGGGGGTATTTTCACAAAAATTGCCGATATAGGTTCTGATTTAATGAAAATACAATTCGGTATAAAAGAAGACGACCCAAGAAACCCCGGAGTAATTGCAGATTGTACCGGAGATAACGCTGGAGATTCAATAGGACCTACTGCAGATGGGTTTGAAACATACGGTGTAACGGGTGTTGCGCTTGTAAGCTTTATATTGCTCGGCGTTTTCCCCGAATACCAAATTCAGTTATTAACCTGGATTTTTGTAATGAGATACCTTATGATTATTACTTCTGTAGTAGCTTATGGTATAAACAATATAATAAACAGCGTATTATATTCAAAGAAGGAAGAATTTGACTTTGAAGCGCCTTTAACAAATCTTGTTTGGCTCACTTCGATTTTATCAATCTGTATGACATTCGGAGTAAGCTATTATTTACTAAATTCAATGCCTTGCGGTTTATGGCTGACTTTGTCTACAATCATAAGCTGCGGTACCTTAGGTGCTGCATTAATACCTGAATTTACAAAGGTATTTACAAGTCCAAAGGCAAAACATACAAGCGAAGTTGTAACTGCCTCAAGAGAAGGTGGTGCTTCTTTAACAATATTATCAGGTATAGTATCAGGGAATTTCTCAGGATTTTGGATTGGACTTGTAATAGTCGTATTAATGGCACTTGCATATTTTGCAAGTATTAATATTCCGCCTGAAATTATGATATATTCATCTGTATTTGCATTTGGTTTGGTTGCTTTCGGTTTCCTCGGAATGGGGCCCGTAACGATTGCAGTTGACAGCTATGGTCCTGTTACCGATAATGCACAGTCTGTATACGAATTATCATTAATTGAAGAAATTCCGAACATCTCTGAAGAAATCAAAAACGAATTTGGGTTTGAACCGAATTTTGATAAGGCAAAGAAATATCTTGAACAAAATGACGGAGCAGGAAATACATTTAAAGCTACTTCAAAACCGGTATTAATCGGTACTGCGGTTGTAGGTGCAACTACAATGATATTCTCTTTGATTCTTGTAATTAAAGAAACACTGGGTATTGAGCCTGAAGCTATCTTAAACCTGTTAAACCCTTATACAATTTTAGGTCTGTTATTAGGCGGCGCTGTTATTTATTGGTTCTCGGGTGCTTCAATGCAGGCTGTAACAACAGGTGCATATAGAGCTGTTGAATACATTTCAAAACACATTAAATTGGGCGATTGTGATGATAAAAAAGCAAATGTTGATAACTCCAAAGAAGTTGTAAAAATATGTACGGAATATGCTCAAAAAGGTATGTTAAATATATTTATAGCTTTATTTGCATTCGCACTTGCTTTTGCTTGTTTATCCGCACCGATGATGAATAATGTAAATCCAGTATCATTCTTTGTAAGCTACTTAATCGGTATAGCAATATTCGGATTATTCCAGGCCGTATTTATGGCAAATGCCGGCGGTTGCTGGGATAATGCGAAAAAGATTGTTGAAGTTGATTTGAATGAAAAGGGAACACCGCTTCACGATGCAACAGTTGTTGGTGATACTGTAGGCGATCCGTTTAAAGATACTTCTTCTGTAGCTATGAATCCTATAATTAAATTTACGACATTGTTTGGATTATTGGCAATGGAAATTGCGATTGCTCCTGCATTTAAAACGGCAGCACCAATTGCTGGAGTGGTTTTATTTGTTGTAGCTCTTATATTTGTAGTTCGTTCATTCTACGGTATGAGAATTCCTTCAGATAAATAATATTATTAACAAATTAAAATACCGCCTGATAAAACGGGCGGTATTTTTTTGTGTAATTATGAGCAGGAATAAAAATTAATAATCTGAAATAGCAGTTTCTTCTTCATCATCTGAATCTTTTGCATAATTTGTATCAAAATCATCAGGTAAAAGGTCATTATCAGGCCAAATTGTTGTTTCGTCCGCTCTCGTTGCGGCGAGATTTATACTTGCAGAAAAATCAGAATCTGAAAGCTCGGCTTCTTTTACAATACAACCTGCCATATCCGAATCAGTAAAATTGCAATAATTAACAGATGCATAACTAAAATCTGTTCCGTTCAAAATACTTTCGGAAAAATCTGATTCTACGATTGTTGCTCTTGTAAAATCCGCAGCATTTAAATCACTGCCGGTAAAGTTGCAATTTGATATATGAGAATCCGAAAAAGATGTTCCGGCCAATTCGGTATTTGAGAAATCTATTTCTTCCAAAGTAAGATTTGAAAAATCCAATTCCGTTAAATCAAGCTCTTCTTCTACGGTTTTTTTGTAGGAGTTAAATTCTTCAGGATTTTTAATAATTAATTCCGCAAGATCTTCTTTCGTGTACATTAAATAATCTCCTTTATTTTATAATATAAAATCTACTTATACTAACTTTAATCTTATTCCACATTTTCTCATGTTTATAACATTATTTTATATTTTTCTTTGTTTATAAAATAAAGTCAAGATGTATTTAGCAATTTTTTTAAATCAAATGTTTTTATAATAAATGTAAGGTAAGAATAAGGTAGTTATTATTTTGAAGGTAAATAATAATATAAGTAATTATAATGCCAAAATTAATGGCGCTATATCTTATAGACATTTGAATTCAGGGAAGGATACTTTTCAAAAAGGAGCATATAATACTTCTCCGTCTAATTCATTTCCTTCAATAAATATAAATAATTTATATGATTCAAAACAACTTTTAAAAGCTTATGCAAATGTTAAATTTGTTAACTCTCTAGTAAATAAAAATCCTAAAATAAAAGATATTATTAATTCTAACGGTATAGAAGAAGTAGAAGTGCATCCTGAAAATGTGTTAAATATTTTAAATACACATTTGTTAACAACTCAGAGATATGCACTTCAATTGGCTGATAAACTTAATATTTCAACTTCAGATAAAAAAGTATTGGAGCAAGCCGCTATTTTTCATGACTTTGGAAAAATTTTAATTCCGCCTGAGATATTAAATAAAACATCTGAACTTACACCGAAAGAAAGAGAAATTATGGATTTACATTCCGAATTGGGATATGAATTGTTGACTCAAACCGGAATGAATAAAAAAGTATTAGAACTTGTCAAAAACCATCATATGCCGCAATCTGAAAATAATGATATTTTAAAAGATATATTGTCTGTCGCTGATATATATTCGGCGCTAAGAGAAAATAGAAGCTATAAAAAGCCTTTAAGCCATTCAGAGGCTATTGCAATCTTAGACCAAAAAGCCAAACAGGGAAAAGTAAGTACAGAAGTAGTTGAAGCATTAAAAGATACGGCAATAATAACCGCAAATGCGGCATAAAAAATGAACCTCCATAAAGAGGTTCATTTTTACAACAAATTTAAATTAAACAGCCCTTTGAACTTTACCTGCTCTTAAACAAGAAGTGCAGACTTTAACTCTTTTAATTGTACCGTTATCATTAATTTTTACGGATTGCAAATTAGGACTTTGTCTGTATACATGATGTTTATGAGAGAATGAAAGTTTAGCTGCTTTCAATGGTTTTTTTCCGCAAATTGCGCATTCAACTGACATTTTAATTTTCCTTTCAAAAAATTCGTATAGCTTGATAATATATAAAAAACAATAAATAATCAAGCCTGACTATAACATTATATTAAATAATCTAAACAAATCAAGTAAAAATAATGGCAAAAAGATATTTTTTTTAATAAAATAAGAACAATCGGGGATATGAGAAATGGAACAAAAACAAAAAACAGTAAGAGAGAAAACCCAAGAGCGTGAGAATTTGTATTTATCTCCGTTTGCCTCAAAAAGTGTAAATACGAAAGGCAGAAAACGAAAAGAAGAACCCTGTACATTAAGAACCGAATATCAAAGGGATAGGGACAGAATACTCCATTCAAAGGCGTTTAGAAGGTTAAAGCATAAAACACAGGTATTTTTTTCTCCGTATGATGACCATTTTAGAACAAGAATGACCCATACGCTTGAGGTTTCTCAAATTGCAAGAACAATTGCAAGGGCATTAGATTTGAATGAAGATTTAACTGAGGCAATTGCACTCGGGCATGATTTGGGTCATACCCCGTTCGGGCATTCGGGCGAAAGAGTTTTGGATGAACTCATGCCGGGCGGTTACAGGCATAATGAACAAAGCGTAAGAGTAGTGGAATTTATCGAGGACTTGAATCTTACCTATGAAACTATAGACGGAATTTTAAATCATTCTTATCAATGTATGCCTAATACTTTAGAAGGACAGCTTGTCAGAATATCAGACAAAATTGCATATATTAATCATGATATTCAAGATGCAATACGCGCTAATATTATAAAAAAAGAAGATATGCCGAAAGAAAGCGCAGATTATTTCTCAACAACAAATAGAATAAGATTAACAAAACTCGTTAATGATATTGTTGAAAATAGTTATGGAAAAGATAAAATATTGATGTCGGATGAGTGTTTTAAACAGTTTATTAATTTAAGAAAGTGGATGTTTGAACATGTTTATAATAATTCTCCGATTAAATTAGAGGAAGATAAGGCTCAAAATGTAATAAAACGGCTTTTTGAACACTATTTCTTTGAACTTAGGAAAATATATCCTAAATCAGATAAAAAAGACATAATGCAAACTGTTTGCGACTATGTCTCAGGCATGACTGACAGGTATGTATTAATAAAATTTGAAGAGAATTTTCTTCCTTCACCTTTTATACAAAAAAATAATGATGAATTTTTATTTAAACTGGCACGAATGAACGGACTGCAATAGAGAATGACAACTGTCAAATCATATAATGAAGCTATAGAAGAAATAAGAACAAGGCTTGATATACTCGATATTGTTCAGGCCCGTGTGGTTCTGAAGAAAAAAGGAGCAAATTATTGGGGCTGCTGTCCGTTTCATGAAGAAAAAACTCCTTCATTCTGCGTTAATCCTCAAAAAGGGATATATAAATGCTTTGGCTGCGGAGAAGGCGGAGATGCAATCAGTTTTCTAATGAAAATTAATAATCAAACTTTTCCCGAAGTAATAAAGGATTTAGCGCTTAAATACGGTATTGAGCTTCCACAAACCGGAAGCGGTAACTCAAAACAGTATACGGAAGAAAAGCAACAAATTAAAGATGTTTTAAAAGAAACATGCGAGTATTATCATAATAATTTGTACAACTCACCTATGGCAAAGCCTGCATTAGAATATTTGGCAAAACGGGGGATTACAAAAGAAATTATTGATGAATACATGCTTGGTTTTTCATTAAAGGGATTTAATGAGCTTGAAACAAAATATAAAGCTAAATACATGCCGTCAATATTAGAGAAAGCAGGTTTAATAATAAAAACAGAAAAAGGGGAGTATGTTGACAGGTTCAGAAATCGTATAATGATTCCGATAAGAGATGAATCAGGAAATGTTATCGCTTTTGGTGCAAGAGCCGTTGAATCAGGTCAAAATCCTAAATATTTGAATTCTCCCGATACAATTTTATACAACAAAAGCAGAATTTTATACGGCATAGATAAAGCAAAAGATATAATGATGAAAGATGATTATGTAGTCATTATGGAAGGTTATTTTGATGTAATTTCCGCACAGGCAGCAGGTTTAAAAAATGCCGTTGCTTCATGCGGAACGGCTTTAACTGTTGATCATGTAAGACTTATTGCAAAATATTCAAAATCAAGAAAAATATATCTTGCTTTTGATACTGATACAGCCGGACTTAATGCAACAAAAAGAAGTACAGATGTTATTAAAGAGGCATTTAAGGGACTGGGGAATTTAAAAATATTTGACCAATCATATTCTACTCTGACAGATGATAAATACACCTGTGAAATAAGGGTTATTGCCCCTTTTGACAGTAAAGACCCCGATGAATACATACGTGAATACGGAATTGAAAATTATAAAAAATACATAAAAAAAGCCCCTTTGCTTTTAGATTTTGAACTTGAACAGGTTTTAAAAGAATATAATAATGATTTTTCTCCGACAGATAAATTAAAACTTGTAAAAAAAATCATGCCTTTAATCGAGGAAATTCCAAACAATATCATTCAAAATGAATATATAAAGTTGGTATCTGACAGAATAGATATAGATGAAAAATCATTGATTAGGGAGGTTAACCGCAGTAAAATGCCGCAAACTCTTATAAAACAAGAACCAAAGCTAATTGTAACAAAAACTTCAAATATAAGTGAAAAAGCACAAAAAAATTTGTTGTCGATGTTTTTTACTGTCGGAAGCAATACAAATATAAGTTTTCTTTTGGAAATGATAAAAAATGTAACATTTACGGATGAAAACTTAAATAAACTTCAAAAAACAATTGACAAATTATCATTTCAGATAAATAATGATGTGGAAAATTTGATACAAACCCTGTACACTTATTTTGCTGAGGATAATGAGTTAAAAGAAATAATTACAGATTTAATATATATAGCTGATAGCTTTAAGAACCTGTCAGAAAAGGATTTTAAAGCCGCTGCACTGGAGAATATAGCAAAAATTCAACAATATCAGTCAGATTGTGAAAGAAAAGAACTTGTATCTCAATATAAGAATCTGAATGATGATGATATAGAATCAATGCAGTTCCAAATGCAGTTAAGAGAAAAAATACGAAACAAACAAAAAATCGGAGATTAATGTTAATGAGCAAGAAGAAACTTTCAGATTTATCAGTAGTAAGCATGATGGACGAGGATGAAACAATAGAAACTGAAACAACAGATTCTGCGGGTATTATTTTAATGACAGAGCCTGAGACAATTAGTCGTGATGGCATGGACGTTATTATTAATTCAGAACGTAACAAAATAATAGATACTATGGAAAATGAAGATTTGTTTTCTACTGATATAGCAGATGATGAACCGGAAGATGAAGATGTATCGCTTACTGATGCATTACTGACAAAAGGTGTATCATTCGATGACCCTGTCAGAATGTATTTAAGAGAAATCGGCAGAATAAAATTATTAACTGCAGAACAGGAAATAGACCTTGCAAAGAAAATTATTCAAGGCGGAAATGCCGGAGTTATTGCTAAAAGAAGACTTGTTCAGGCAAATTTAAGACTGGTTGTATCCATAGCAAAAAAATATGTAGGAAGAGGCATGCTGTTCTTAGATCTTATTCAGGAAGGTAATTTAGGATTAATAAGAGCAGCAGAAAAATTTGACCACGAAAGAGGTTATAAATTCTCTACTTATGCAACCTGGTGGATTCGTCAAGCTATTACAAGAGCAATAGCTGATCAGGCAAGAACCATAAGAATTCCTGTTCATATGGTTGAAACTATAAATAAATTGAAAAAAGTAACAAGAAAGCTTGCGCAGGAACTTTCAAGAAAACCAACGGAAGAAGAATTGGCTGTTGAAATGAATATTTCTGTTCCGAAATTGAGAGAAATTATAAAGGTTGCACAAGAACCTTTGTCATTGGAAACTCCTATAGGAAAAGAAGAAGATTCAAGATTGGGCGATTTTATTGAAGATAAAGATGCCGATGCTCCTGTTAAAACTGTTGCACAAGAACTTTTAAGAGAAGACCTTGCTGAAGTTCTTTCAGGTTTATCACCAAGAGAAAGAGATGTACTTCGTTTAAGATTTGGAATGGATGACGGCAGACAAAGAACACTTGAAGAAGTCGGCCAGTTATTCGGAGTAACAAGAGAACGTATAAGACAAATTGAAGCAAAAGCTTTAAGAAAACTAAGACATCCGAATAGAAGTAAACGACTAAAAGAATATATCGAAGTTTAAACATAAAAAACAGGAAATAATGAAATTTATTTCCTGTTTTTTATTCTTGTAATGAAAAATTTTAAAGAATTTAACTGCTCATCAATTCAATTGCATTTTCTAAAAGTTGTTTATGTGATTTAATCAATTGGTTTGCCAGTTCAAGTTGAATTTGAGCCTGTTGATAATAAGCGGTATTGGCATCAAAATCGACATTGGAAAGCTCTATGAGTCCGCCTCTTACTTCCCCTCTTCCGACAACAGGGCGGCCGGAATCCGCAGTTTCAACAAACTGCCCTTCATCTACTTCATAGAGCATTTGAGGATTATGGAAATTTATTATCGCAACTTTATATAACGGCGTACTTATTTTACCGCCATCGGCTTTTCCATATAAGATTCCGTCATCTTTAAATTCAAATTCTTCGTATTTGCCCAAATACTTACCATTGCTTGGGTCTATCCATAATTTTATATTCGTTGTAGGAACTGATGCTGCTCCGCCGTCAAAAGCTGTATCAATAAAAGAATCCGCATCAACAGGTTTTGCCCCGTTCATTATTTCGCCCTTATCATTTAATATATAGCCCTGAACAGCTTGACCGTCACTGCTTCTGTAGACTCCTTCACCATCAAACTTAAATTCACCCAATCTTGTATATACAAGTCTGCCGGCATCATTGCGTAATACAAAATAACCTGAACCTTCAAGAAATATATTTTCATCTGAGGTTCCTGGGGCAGATTTTCCTTGTCCGACATTTCGCATACTTGAATCTGCAATTGAGGAATCTAAAAATGTCTTAAATGTAAATTTTCTTTCTCTGTATCCTGGGGTATAAGCATTAATAAGGTTTTCGGCTATATCCTTAACCCATTCACTTGTAACTTTCTGTGTATTTAAAGCATTTATAAATGCATCACGCATTATTGCTCTCCTTTTTCTTTATTTTTTCTGTTTTGTCTGTTGTTTTGTCTATAAAGCAAATCGTTGTATGGTAAATTTTGCTCGTCAAATTTTTGTCTTAACGCAGCTATATTATTCCTCAAATAGTTTTCGACTTCATAACTTCCCGGAATAAATTCAGCTGTTAATTTTCCATGTTTGTCTATTTTTAAAATAACCGAAACATCATTATCAAATGATATTCTTACCGGTTTTTGGGTATTTTGTGCTTTTTCTATTAATTCAGTAAGTTTATTTGTAGCTTCAACAGTTTTATTTGTTACGGTATTTTGAATAATTTCGGTTTGGATAAGCGATTCAAACTGCCCGTTCGGATTTTGCACAGTATTATATTGCGCATTTTGGGTTAAGTTAACAAAAAACATTGCATCTTCAAGATTCATGGAAATTGAATCATAATTATAATCAATATCCAAATAAAGTAAATCATCAGTATTCATCTGTTGGGATAATAAATCTGCAAACGGCATATTAACTGAGGCGGCAAGTACAGATTCGTCATTATCCAAAGGCATAGAAATATCCTGCTGCTGTTCTATATTCTGTTTTGTTTGTGTTTCAATTTTCATATTTGATTTTCTTCGCTTTCTTCTTCTTTTTGTGTTTTGGTTTTTTGAAAATATTTCTGTACCGCTATTTCTGATAACTCTTTATTTTCTGCCTGTTTTTCTTCTTCAATGTATACTTCTTTTGCTTTCTCTTTGTGTTTTTCAAGAACTTTAACTTCTTTTTCACATTCAATAAGTTTTTGTTTTTCCGCCTCTAAAACTCTTTCGGCTTCCGTTCTTTGTTTTATAAGTTCTTCTTCTTTTTTATATAAATGCTTCAGATATTTATCGTAAGAGTCCATAAGTCTGTAATCAGGGGTTGAACGCATTATTTTAATTACGCCTGAAATTTCTTCTTTATTTTCATCTATCAACCCTTGTATTCTGTCAACCTCATTTTTTGCTTTTATAACCTGTTGAAGCTGTTCTTCTTTTTTTCTGATTCTGAAATCAAGTACTTTTTGTAATCTGTATCTGAATGGCATTTTATTTTTGGATTATACGTATACAATTGTATTATCGTATTTTTTTTTATTCGTAAATACATCCATATAGATGATTTAATAATTTTTAATTTAAAGTCAAAAAACAATAAAAGTTTTTTCACTTTTTATATTTTTTAAAACGCACAAATTTGCAAAGAAAAACAATATTACATAATGTAAAAAAATACTTAATTAAACAGTGTTATTTTAACAAAAATTTTTTTGCCGATTTTTGAAATAAAAAAAATAATGTAAAAAGGATTTAGAATGAAAATTAACGCCGTAAACAATGATAAACATGTAGGATTTAAAAGCATCAGAACAGATAAACATACAATTGAAAAACTAAAAAACGGAACAACTCCTATATCAGAAAATAATAGAATAAATATATATACTGCATTAAATAATTTAAGTACGGATTCGACAAGAAGTAATATCGAATTTTTGCTGGGTATTGCGGAAAATTTAAATTATGGACAAAATGGCAATTCTGAGTTCAAAAAGATTTTGGACGAAGACGGAATAACTCCTTCTGACAGAGAAAATATACACTGGGATGAAATACTTAAAGATACCATAAATAAAGCTATAGGAAATTCTAAAGAAACAACGGAAGATTTACAAGCACAGGCCGATAAAATATTTTCAACCGAAAAATCTTTAACTCCGGAACAAAAAGAACTTTTAGATTTAAGACAAACATTAACCGATAAATTAATTGAGAATACATCTGAAGCTGATTCTGAAACTCTTTCTCAAATTACGGATATAAGACAAAATATTGATTATTTTATTGCTTCTTCCGAAATTCCTATGAATCAAAAAAAATATTGTATGGAAAAGTTTCAATATTTGTTGAGCGATGATTATAACATCAATCCGCAGCTTAAAGATAAAAAACTTCAAATTCTAGACGAAATGCTTAACGATATGTTAATTAAAACACCAAAAGATGAAGTTATGACAACAAAAGGTGTTGACCAGTTGTATTCGGGTATTTGCGGCGCAATATCAGTATGCAGAAAAGCTGTTGCTTACGAAGATAAATCAAAATATGTTGATATTGTATTAAATGAACTTGATGATACAAACGAAATGACTGTTTATGATGTAACGGAACTTGGCAGCGGAAAAAAAACAACTGTAAGAAAAGCAAATGTAGATTATGATTCGGCATTAAGAAAAGGATATAGAATTCTTGATGCTTCCGCCCATATATGGATGCAAAACGCAAGAACAATGGGTGATGGTTCTTTTGACTATATGACTTATGTTCCTTTTTCCGATGAAGATTACGGTATATACGATGACGGATTTTGGTATGACAATTCTGACAATTCAGAAGACAAAGAACGCGATTTATTGAGAACTTTGATAAAAGAAAAGAAATTTGTTAAATCGGCGCTTCAAACAAGAAAGAAAATACAAAATACTTATTCAAAATTGAGAAATATAAATAAACAAATAAATCTTTATCAAGCATATGACATGAAAAAATTGATTTCAATATTTAAAGAAATATTTCCACAAAAATCTGAAATTGAGCAAATATATGGAATTAAGTCTTTAATAAAATTCTATACAGATACTAAAGCAAATAATGAAGCTAATATATCATCTAAAATGCCCGATGAAGTTAAAGAAAAAATCCTTCAAAATTATATTGAGAATAAAAACCCTGACATGACTCAATTACAAAAAGATAAGCTGTCAGAAAATATAAAAAAGATAAATGAAACAATCATTGATTATGTAGAATCCGACAATAAAATTAAAAAGCTTAAAAGTTATAGTTCCAATACAAATAAATATTATTATAATAAAAATTTATATAAAGCGGCAGCTGCTCACAGAATAGCTTTTGAACAGGATTTAAATATTGAAGAAAATATTACCAGGTATGAAAAACTTTTTAATTTACCTCCTCGCGAAATTAGAATGGCAAATTATATAAAATTACTTCAATTAAAACAAAAAGGTGAAAATGTACTAATGCCGGATGGAACAACACTTTCCAATAGTGAATTCAATAAACAGGCAGAAACTGATATATTCCAATTGCAAGTTGTTATTCCACATAAATTAGATGAAATTTGCAAAATTATTTCAGGTAAAACAATGTCTGAAAATATAGCTTCAATTTACAATTATTATATTGATAAAATATCTAAAGGTGATAAAGAAGCTTATCTTGATATTTTAAGTGTTCTGCCTGAGAAAAAAGAAAAAGAAGTTGTCTTAAAAAAATTAAAAGCAAATGTCAATATTCTCAATAATAATCCTACTAATACAGATGTTTTAAGATGTATACAATACTTGGGATTTAACTCTGAATTTGAAATAACTAATATGTTAATAAATAACGTTTATAATGGAATTTCGCAAGAAACCTATGACAGATTAGCAGAATTATTTGGAGGAAAAGATCAAATTGGAAACGGATTAAGAAGTACATTTGACGAATATAATAATTTGGCACAAGAATATAACAATATTATCCAAAAATGGGATATTCCAACAGCCGGTGATACTATTATTAAAGAGCTTGAAAAAAGAAACTGGGTATTGAGCATAAATAAACTTGAAATACTTAAAAATAAATTTAATAAAATTGATATAGGAAGAGCAAAAAACTCAAAAATAGAAAATTTAAAAGAACAAAGAAAAGCTAATAATGAATTATTTAAATTTTCACAAGACGAAAATCAAATTTTTGACGACATAGAAAAAAATTTAGGCCGTATGAAAAGATATTCGAATTCAAGATATACGGAATTAAATAACAAATTAAAAGAGAATCTAGAAAAAGATTATGCCAAAATAGGTATGCTTAGCGGACAGTTTTATGTTGCTCAAGAAGGTTCAAGCGGTCTTTCATCACAAAGTATATTAAGAATTATGGAAATGATAATGGGAAAACCTTATCATATAGAAAATTATCTTCAAGATGGGGCAAAAGAAATAAAAGAGGGTGAAACTTCGGGTATTATTAACATGAGCGTTCAAGATGATGACTTCGGATTCCATGCAATGTATGTACCTTCTGTAAAAACAGAAAGTTTTGTAAACCCTATAACAAAAGAACAAAAAAATGAAGATGTTATGTGGGCAGATAATACCTGGGGAAAAAGTGAAAAACAAAAATTTTGGGATTCCCAAAACGGATTCCTTTATACAGATTATTCAAATGGCTATGGACTTAAAAATGGTTTTATTTTAGCACCTGACTATAAAATTGGGCTCCCCGTTGATTATCTTAAACATGCTCAAGGTAAAATTAAAAATGAAGATTTCAGTATATTTACAAATATGGTATTACCTGGCAATTCACAGCGAACAATTCAAAAAACATTCAATATTTTAAATAACATTATTAGCCAAAATGGTGACAAAATAATTTTCGATCTTTTAGAACAAAAACTTTTAGCAGGCGAAAAAATAGATATAAAAAAATTGGAATCTCTTGACGATGCCGCTTCAGACTATTACGAAAAAATTCTAGACAGGGTAACAAAAGAAATAAAAACTAAAGATGATTTTGACAAATTAGATAAAGATGATCCCGTTAAATTCATATTTAATAAACTTGCTCTCTATTTTGCAACTCAAGATACAGAAATAAGAAATCAAATTGCAGAAATTGATAATTATGAATCTTTAGCACAACTAACAGAAGAGATATTTGACGATAAAGTTGAAGAAATTATGACAATTACAGGTAAATCTAATGAGGTTCTGCAAAAAATATTTTTATATTCTAACCAGCCTTTTAATGATTTGTTAAATGAAATTAAAACACAATATAATATTGAATTGAATGAAACTCAAAAAAATGAATTAATGACTGCAATATTTGCAAATGAAGAAGCTGAAAAAGATTTTGACGGCTCACTTGATAAAACTGAAAAGATTATATTAAATAATATAGTCGAGGAGACTCCAAAGTTTATAAAAGACGAAAAGGCGCTTGAGTATTTTATTAAAAAAGCATTAAATATAGTTTCAAATGTAATTAATGAAAATATTCGTATTACTTCCTTAGACTGTAAGGTTTTAACGGAAAATATAATGGCTCCATATTTAATAAATGCTGTTGATAAATATTTATCTCCCGATGATGATGAAGAACTGCTTGCGGTTCTTCAGGGGTTACAAAAAGGAGATAATGAATTAGTAGTTAAATTCTTTGATAAGTTAACCGAAGAAGATGTAGGCCTTAAAATTAGAGAACCTTATGATTATATTGTAAAAGCAAAGGACTACAATTCTTCAGTTATAAATGCTTTATATCAAATAGCAGGTTCACAAGCAATACGGAAAAATATTAATTCTTCGAAAAAAAATCAACCCGATACTGCAGAAGAACTTTATAGAGCTATACATAATAAATTAAGTTACCTTGATATACAAAAATTTATAAAAGGATATAAAGATGAAGCACTAAGAAAATATAGTGTAAGACCTGCATATCCGAATCCTGTATTTATAGAAGAGCAAAATATAGCAGAAGCTACAGATAATTTATTTTTAGAAATAAAAAATAGGGTTGAAGATATACAAAATCTTGATAATTTAAATCAAATTGTACTCTTAAGCGAAGAAATAAAATCAAAATTGGAAAATAGTAATATACAAGAAAAAGGATTACAGCCTTCTGATAAAGATTCTATTTTGGAAAATCTGAATTTACTTTATTTAAGAAGTGCTCAATATGATGATTTTGGTGATATTTCAAACGGGGCTATAGAACTGTCTAATCTGTTGAAAAATACAAATGCTCCAATAGATAAAGAAAAAATAGATGAGCAATTAAATAAAATATTTGGAATTGTAAATTATATTAATAATTTTACGTTTGACTCAGAATCATCGGAAGATAAAATAACAGAAATAAAAAAAGAACTTTCTAAATATATTAATAACACAATAAATGCAAATATATTAAGTCGTTATAAAAATGATGCAAAATCAAAAATTAACCAAATAATAAAGTTAAGACAAAAAGAAAATAATAAACAAGCAGAAGAAAAAGAAAATGAATTTAAAAAATTTATTACAGATAAGTTCATTTTAAAAAATCCCGACGAAATTTTAAAACAATGTGTTACATTACTTCAGGAAGGTAAAAAGGATTCCGCAGAATATTTGGCAATGAAAAATTATTTAAATAGTGCACTTAATAAAGCACAAAAAGCATATATTCAATATAAACTTATTGAAAATCAACATGAAGGTGCAGGCAGTAAAATAAAAAGTATTCTTCCGTTATTTAATGTTTATTATGAAGACGGTTCATATGAATCTATGGCAAATGATAAAGGCCTTGTATATTTAGTGCAGGAATTAAACTCAATAAGTGATAATAATGAGACTATGAATCTGTTTTTGAATCAATCAGGATTAACCGATCAGGCATTTAAAGCCGTAGTTAAAAATTTAGATTTTTCTCAACTAAAAACATATATAGACACTAAAACAGAATTGATATACAGATATACAGACTCAATAAAAACATTACAGTCAAATATTAACGAGTTTTTAAATAATAATAATATGAATTATCAAAATGCACATGAAGCGCTGGAAAATATGTTTGAATATGTAAAAAGAAAATTACCCGAACAAAATTCAAAAATATATAAAACAGCGTTAGACTTATTTAATGAAACATTGGAAGAAGAAAAATATAAAGATGTAACAGAAAAACAAAAAATTTATAATGTTATGTATGTAGTAAATGAAAGCATATTAGACTATTTATGCAGAATATTACTTCAGGAATTATCAGATTTGTCAAACAAACAAATTGTGGTTCAAAATCAGGCATTATTATTGAATTCTTTCGAACTAAAAAATAATGAAGAAGAAAATAAACTTCTTGATGAATCTATAAAAAAATGTGAAGATTTTCAACATTATATTGCTAATAATATAAAAAAATTATCTGAATATATTAATAAATTAGATTTTATAACCTTATCTACCGAATAATCAGACTTGTAATGTTCTAACAGATATCGTAACATGTTATCGGAGGATAAATTATGAAAAAGAAAATTTTATCATTACTTATAATTATGATAATTACAGGAATGAATATTGAACCTTGCATTGCAATAAATATCGGTACTTACAAAACAGAAACGGAATACGGACTTTTAGACGGATTTAAAATTAACTGGAAAAGAAAAGATAAATCTCAAAAGTTTATTGAACCAAGGGAAGAATCTACGAAAGAACAGGCAGAAAAAGATATGCAATATTATAAAGAAACTGAATACGAACGTACAAAATATTTGTATGACGGTAAAACAATTATCTAATTTGTCAATTTATTTGAACAAAAAAGAAGAGGAAATAAAATATTTCCTCTTCTTTTTTGCCTTATACATTATTATAAAATATTTGAAGTAAGTGTAAAGTGGAATCTGCAATTTCTTCTGTCCATGTTGTTTGCATAATCGGCTAAACGTTTACCAATTGGGAAACCCCAGTACATATTAGCAGACATATATTTTGTAAGTTTAACAACGATACCGGGACCGGCACTCATAATATAATCGGCACTGCCATCAATAAATCTATCACCAAACCAACCAAAATCATAGAATCCGGCAAGTTGAATACTGTCAGATATAAATCCGTATTTTTCAGGTAATAAAGCTTTTAAACCCGGAATCGGCGTTCTGTATTCTATACTTGCTGTAACACCATAGTCACCAATACGGAAACCTTCATCATAACCTCTTACGGTTCCGATACCACCAAATTGCATAGCTTCTGAAGCATACAAGTGTCTGTTTGCGTACTGTCCGTTAACCTGTAATATAGCCATCTGATTTTTAGGTAATACTTGTAAACGCGCTACACTGGCATTTAATTTTAAGAAGTTATTACTTGCCATATTACGTGCTTTATTGTAATCGGATGCATCAATCGGAATACCGCCCGAAATACCACCGTTAAATAACCATCTTCCGTAAAAATCGTCTTTTACATCCGTTAAAGAAGCTTTCAAGACTCTTGTTCTGTAGGCTGATTCGTATAATCCGTCAAAAAGACTTGTTTCTGTATTACGCATATCTAATGTAATATCACCATATAATCTAAAGTCTTCACCTTTGGCTAATCTTCTTGAAACACCTACAAATACATCATGTGAATCCCCTTCGATTCCATATGCTTTTAATGCATTACCCAGTTTGACATGCGAATAAGAATAACCTAAATTCAATCTAGTATCATTTTTGGCTATTGGCAATGAATACATACCTCCAACACCAATTGAATGGTGGGACATTGCCAAAGTACCCATTAATGTATCACCATGACCTGTAACATCATGTAAACCTGCGTATAAAACACCTCTTTGGGTACCGATAGCATCTCTACCTTGGTTATCATATCTTAGGTCAAAGTTAATCGGGAACCTGTCTTTTATATCCAAAGTAACATCAGAAAATTCTTCTGATTCTTCGTTATCTGCAAATGAAACAGCTCCTTTCATATATTCTTCTGTATTCATATCAGTAAGAGCATTACGAACATCTTTAATATTCAATACTTTACCGGGTTCAATATTATTATCCTGCAAATAATGTTTGTTTAAATATGAAGAACGTTCCCACTTGCCTGGGTTAATTTCAATATTACCATATTTACCTTCCAAAATTTTGATTTCAACTGAACCATTTTTGACTTTTTGCGGAGGCAAATATGCAACAGTTGAAACATACCCTTTTGATTGATAATAATCCGTAATGTCATTTGCAGACATAATTAAATCATTAATTGTTACTTCTTGTCCAATTTTAAAATCTACCAATCTCATAAGAACATAAGTCGGAAATGCTGTATTTCCTGTTATATTAATATTTTTTAAAGTAAAAGAAACCTGCTCCGTATTTAAGAGGTCCATTTTTTGACGAACTTCTTCCTCAATAACCGCAGGATCCTTAGTTTCAACAAGTTTTTCTCTTGCCTGATACTGTTTTCCTTGAATAAAATTTGTATTGTCGATTAAACCGGCATCATACCCGCCCTGATTAACAAACGTACCTGCATCAACCGCAAAGGCGCTGCCACCAAGCATAACAGCCGCACATATTAAAGATGACTTAATTAATAAATTTTTCATTTTCCACTCTCTAAGTATATTTAACTATTAAATACTGATTCTAATTACATTATATATAATAATACAGAAAAAATAAAATGTTGCTTATATTTTACATTATACTTATTATTTCTAAGTTATACATAATTCAAATATATGAAAACTGAACATTATTTAATTTGCCCAAATTTTGATAATTTATAACATATCTTTACATTTGTTTTCATATAAAAATTTTGATTATAAAATTATAAAGCTAAGGAAACAAATTAATTAACAGTAAAAATTAGTGTTAACAAAACTTAACCAAAATAGCAAATATTTTTTTGAGGTATGTTTTAACAAATAATTATAAAAACTAGAATAATGTAAATATCAGAGCAGAATGGAGAACAACATGAGAAAACTTTTAAGTACAACACTGGCGGTGAGTATTCTTGCTTCGCTTGGTGTCTCACCGGTATTTGCGGATATTGCTGCAAATACATTGCCAAGTTTTAACAATGGTACCAATGTTGATGTTACAACAAACGGTTCTAACGCTATGAACGTTCAAATCCAAGGCGGTCAAGGCGGTGTTGGTATTGCCAATTGGAATACTTTCAACGTTGGTAAAGACGCTTCAGTAAATTTTGAATTTACAGCTCATAATCAAACATCTTTAAATAAAGTATCTGCTGCAGGCGGTATGTCCCAAATTTATGGTTCTTTAACCAACTCAGGTTGTGCAGGCTGCGGTTATGATGCTACTGGTAAAGTTATTCTTGTTAACCCTAACGGTGTTTTATTCGGTGATGGCGCTAATATTAACTTGAACTCTTTTACAGCTACAACTTTTGATGCTAATTATGATAAAGATACTAACAAATTAAGCTTAACTAGAAAAGACGGAGCAGGCGATATTATTGTTCGTGATGGTGCTAATATTTATGGTGACAAAAACGTAACTCTCGCTGCTTCTAATATTAAAACCTATGCAGGTTCTAAAATCTCTACAAGTACAATCCCCAATGTAGGCGGAACTGATTCTTACGGAAAAGTTAAATTAGTAACCGCTGACGGTGTTAACTTCACTTTCTACAACAACGGCGCTGTTAAAGAAGTTTCTGATGTCGCAGCATCTACAGACAAAATGATAATCGGTTTGAATGGTACTATTGAATCAGGTCATATCGATGTAAGAAATTCTTCTGTTCATAATGATAGTGAAATAAATATTGCAAAGGCTACATTAAAAGCAACAAAAGCAGAAATAGGTAACGATGGTAACATTTGGCTTACCGCAAATAATAAAATTCTTATAGAAGATTCTAAACTTGAAACAACAAATTACTCAGATGCTGCAGCTAAAAGAGATAAAGGTAATATTAAAATTTCTGCAAACAAAAAAGTTTCAATAGCAAATACTGATATTAATGCAGTAGGAAATGTTGATATTACCTCTGTACAAGACGATATAGCTTTTGATAACAGCAGAATTAACAACGGACACGGAAGTGATATTAGTGTAAATGTCGGAACAGCAGATGCTGTAGCAAAAATAGGTAATGTTACATTAACGGCCGGTAAAACAGCTTCAGTTCAAAATTCTTCTGAAATTGTCGGTAAAAATGTGACAATAAAAGGAGGAGAAAGATCTCAAGCCGTAAATTCAAAAATAGCTTCATACGGTGATATTGATTTAATTTCCGATGGGGATATGGTTTGGACAGATAATGCCGATTTAAAAGCACAAGGCAACATTAACGCAACGGCAAATAATGGTTATTTGTTATTAAATGACTCTATCTTCACAGCTAAGAATTATATAAACTTAAAATCAAAAGATTCTGTAACTTCTGCGAAATTGAACGGTTCTGAGTTTACGGCAGATAAAACAAATATTGAATCAACCGAAAAAAGTGTATTATTAACTTCTACAAATCAATTTAAAGATAATTCAGCTATAGATTTAACAGGTAGTTCTTTAAGCTTAAAAGGCGCGGAAAATGTTGAAATTAATTCAGGAACTGATTTAAAAACATCAAGAATAGACCTTGAAGCAGGCAAAAATATTATTTTAACTGCAAAAGAAGGAGATGTTACTTTAACTGATTCAACAAACTTTATTGGCGCAGAAAAAATATATATTGAAGCTGCAAATGATATAAAGAGTGCTGACTGTGCAACTATAAACTTAAATAATATACAAACAAATCTTAAAGCAGGCTATGATATTGATATGACTGTAGCTAATGCAGGTAATAGAGAAAACGGTTTAGTTGCAGAAGCAGGCAATAACATGACCCTTACTACGGACGGAACATTGTCGGTTTCAAGCTTAATTTCTGCTAATGATATGACAATAAATGCAAATAAAGTTATTGCAGGTAAACCATATACAACAGAAGAAAAACTTCCGGGTGATCCATATTCTGATCGTTCATATATTGAAGTCGGCGGTGAATTTACTTCTAATGTTACAGAAGATAACTATGAAATAACAGAATCAGGCGATTTAACCGATGATGGTAACTATAACAGAAAACACCATATTCAATATGGTGAAGATGAAAAAATCTTATTAGTCAACAAAAGACCTGTTGATAAAACTCCTGATCCTGATAATAATCCTGATATAAACTACGGAGATGAGGTAGATGTTGTCGATCCAGGTAATATAAGTGATGATACAAAACCAACACCTGATCCTGACCCGACACCCGATCCCGATCCAACACCGACTCCGGATCCTGATCCAACTCCAACGCCGGATCCAAATCCCGATGATGAAGAATGTCCGGATGTTCCTAACGATGATGAATTAGAAGAAGAACAAGAACCTACTTTTGATACTGCTTCAGTTAGTGAAACATTGAAATTATCGGTAAATAATCTTTTGAATTATGCGGCAAGTTCAATAAATCAAAAGAAATAATAAAGTAATAACAAATTAAAAAAGAGGAACATTTTTGTTCCTCTTTTTTATATGTAAACTTATGTTAAAAAATGGGCTTTAATAGTAAATTATATCAAGCCTAATTTTTTTATAAAGTATACGCAAGTAATATTTAGTTTCAAAGAGAGATTTATAAATTAAAAATTTGAATTAGGTTTTAACACCTTTAAAGTTCAAGATATTTTTAAATGACATACAAAAAAGTTAATTAAATAGAATTAGAGGAAGAATAGCATGAGAAAACTTTTAAGTACAACAATCGCAGTCAGTATTTTAACATCGTTAAGTGTTACATCTGCATTGGCAGATATTGCTGCAAATACATTACCAAGCTTTAACAATGGTACAAATGTAAACGTAACAACAAACGGTTCTAACGCTATGAACGTACAAATTCAAGGTGGTAAAGGCGGTGTCGGTATTGCAAATTGGAATTCATTTAATGTAGGTAAAGATGCAGCAGTTAATTTTGAATTTACTGCACACAATCAAACTTCATTAAACAAAGTATCTGCAGCTGGCGGCTTATCACACATATATGGTTCTTTAACTAATTCAGGTTGTGCAGGCTGCGGTTATGATGCAACAGGTAAAGTTATTCTTGTTAACCCAAACGGTATATTATTTGGCGACGGTGCTAATATCAATTTAAACTCATTTACGGCAACAACTTTTGATGCTAATTATGATAAAGATACTAACAAATTAAGCTTAACAAAAAAAGACGGGGCAGGCGATATTAAAGTTTTTGGTGGTGCTAATATTTATGGCGATAAAAACGTAACTCTCGCTGCTTCTAATATTAAAACATACGCTGGTTCTAAAATCTCAACAAGTACTATTCCAAATGTTGACGCAACAGAATCATATGGAAAAGTAAAATTAATAACAGCGGACGGTGTTAATTTTACATACTACAACAATGGTGCGGTAAAAGAAGTTTCAGATGTCGCTAATTCCACTGATAAAATGGTTATAGGATTAAACGGTACTATTGAATCAGGTCATATCGATATTAGGAATACTTCTGAAAATGCAGAAAGCGAAATTAACTTAGCAGGTGCTACATTAAAAGCAACAAAAGCTGAAGTTGGCAATGATGGCAATATTTGGCTTACTGCAAACAATAAAATCGTTATTGATGATTCAAAACTTGAAACAACAAATTATTCTGATGCCGCAGCATTAAGAGATAAAGGGAATATTAAAATTTCCGCAAATAAAAGAGTATCAATTGCAAATACTGATATTAACGCTGTAGGAGATATTGACATTACTTCAGTAAAAGAGAATATAGCTTTTGATAACAGCAGAATTAACAACGACCACAAAATTGATATTAATTTTGGTGATGACATCATTATGTTTCCTTCAAATAAAATTGGTAATGTTACATTAACAGCCGGTAAAACAGCTTCAGTTCAAAATTCTTCTGAAATTGCAGGTAAAAATGTAACAATAAAAGGCGGTAACAACGCTCAGGCCGTAAATTCAAAAATAGCTTCATACGGTGATATTGATTTAATTTCTGATGGGGATATGGTATGGACAGATAATGCCGATTTAAAAGCACAAGGCAACATTAACACAACAGCAAATAATGGTTATTTGTTATTAAACGACTCTATATTTAATGCGAAGTCAAATATAAATTTAAAATCAAAAGATTCAGTAACCTCTGCAAAATTGAAGGGATCTGAATTTACGACACAAAATAAAATTAATGTTGAATCTACGGAAAAAAACGTATTATTAACTTCAACAGACCAATTTAAATACACAAATTCTATAGTTGGCGGTTTACAACCTAACTATTTAAGCTTAAAAGGTGCAGAAAATGTTGAAATTAATTCAGATACAGATTTAAGAACGGAATCTATAAATCTTGAAGCAGGTAAAAATATTGTATTGTCATCCAAAACAGGTAATGTAACTTTAACTGATTCAACAAACTTTATTGGCGCCGAAAAAATATACGTTAATGCTTCAAATAATATCGTAAGTGCTCCATCTACAGCACCTTATCCCGGTTATGATAATAAAACCGTAAATTTGAATAATATTCAAACAAATCTTAAAGCAGGTAACGATATTGACGTAACTCTCAAAAATGTAGGAAACAGAGAAAACGGTTTAATTGCCGAAGCTAAAAATAATATGATACTTACAACCGATGGAACATTATCAGTTTCAAGTTTAAAATCAGGTAACGATATGACAATAAATGCAAATAAAGTTATTGCAGGTAAACCTTATACAACAGAAACAAAACTTCCCGGTGATCCATATTCTGATCGTTCATATATCGAAGTTGGCGGTGAATTTACTTCAAATGTAACAGAAAATAACTATGAAATAACAGAATCAGGCGATTTAACAAACGACGGCAACTATAACAGAAAACACCATATTCAATATGGAGAAGATGAAAAAATCTTATTAGTCAACAAAAGACCTGTAAATAAAGTTCCTGATTTTCCTGATAAAAATCCTGATATAAACTACGGAGATGAGGTAGATGTTGTTAAACCGGGAAATGTAAATGACAATACTCAACCGACTCCAACTCCTAACCCGGAACCGACTCCGGTTCCTACACCGGAACCAAATCCAAATCCAAATCCTGATAATCCGGATAAAGATTGTGAAGATGTACCGACAGATGATAAGTTTATAGAAGAACAAGAACCTACTTTTGATACTGCTTCAGTCAACGAAACATTAAAATTATCAGTAAATAACCTTTTGAATTATGCATTAAGTTCAACAAAACAAAAGAAATAATAAATACTAAAATAATATAAAGAAAGAGGAACTAAAAAGTTCCTCTTTTAATATGTAAAGTTTTGTTAAAAAATGAATAGTAATAGTCAATTTTTCAGATTTAAAAGTTTTTATATAGTATATATAGGTTATATTCAGTTTATAAGAGAGATTTAAATTGATAAGTATGTAAATAAATGAAACATAAGTTAACAAATTCTAAGTAATTTAGCAATTTTTAAGGTTCATAATATTTACAAAAAGTATAACAAAAGGTTAATATAAAATAGAAATAGAGGAAGAATAACATGAGAAAACTTTTAAGTACAACAATCGCAGTCAGTATTTTAACATCGTTAAGTATTACATCTGCATTTGCAGATATCGCAGGAAATACACTGCCAAGTTTTAACAATGGTACCAATGTTGATGTTACAACAAACGGTTCTAACGCTATGAACGTTCAAATCCAAGGCGGTCAAGGCGGTGTTGGTATTGCCAATTGGAATACTTTCAACGTTGGTAAAGACGCTTCAGTAAATTTTGAATTTACAGCTCATAATCAAACATCTTTAAATAAAGTATCTGCTGCAGGCGGTATGTCCCAAATTTATGGTTCTTTAACCAACTCAGGTTGTGCAGGCTGCGGTTATGATGCTACTGGTAAAGTTATTCTTGTTAACCCTAACGGTGTTTTATTCGGTGATGGCGCTAATATTAACTTGAACTCTTTTACAGCTACAACTTTTGATGCTAATTATGATAAAGATACTAACAAATTAAGCTTAACTAGAAAAGACGGAGCAGGCGATATTATTGTTCGTGATGGTGCTAATATTTATGGTGACAAAAACGTAACTCTCGCTGCTTCTAATATTAAAACCTATGCAGGTTCTAAAATCTCTACAAGTACAATCCCCAATGTAGGCGGAACTGATTCTTACGGAAAAGTTAAATTAGTAACCGCTGACGGTGTTAACTTCACTTTCTACAACAACGGCGCTGTTAAAGAAGTTTCTGATGTCGCAGCATCTACAGACAAAATGATAATCGGTTTGAATGGTACTATTGAATCAGGTCATATCGATATTAGAAATGCTTCTGAAAATGAAGGCAGTGAAATTAACTTAGCAGGTGCTACATTAAAAGCAACAAAAGCAGAAATAGGTAACGATGGTAATATTTGGCTTACCGCAAACAATAAAATCGTTATTGATGATAAATCTTCACTTGAAACTGTTAACGGCGGTAATATAAGATTATTAGCAAAAAATAAAGTATCTGTTAATGATTCAGAATTATCATCTGCAGGAAATGTTAATATTATTTCAGTAAATGATGATATTGCATTCAATGCAAGCAAAGTTTCTTCTAAAACAGCTACATTAGATGCAGGAAAAACAGCTTCATTCCAAAATGGTTCTGAAGCATATGTAAGCACTGATTTTACAATAAAAGGTAAAAATAATGCTCAGGTTGTAAATTCAAAAGTTTCTTCAGGATCAAGCTCTTATGTAGGAAATATAAATGTTGAAGCCGGTGAATTAGCTTATGTTGCTGATGATTCTTTATTAACATCATATAATACAAATATAACAGGAAATGATGTATTAATAGATGGCTCACAAGTTTGGGGCAGCGAAAGTGTAAACATAACAGCTAAAACAGGTGATATAACAGCTAACAATTCAACAATCCAATCAAGTAACGGGAAAAGTGTATTAACAGCTGCAGGAAATATCAAAGCAACAAATGTAGACCTTAAAGATAGGAAAGCTGAATTATATGCAGGCAAAGATATCAATGCAAGTTTAGTTAACGTAGGCAACAGAGAAAACGGTTTAATTGCTGAAGCTGAAGATAACGTAACAATAGAAACTCCCGGAACTTTATCAGTAGCAAGATTGGTTGCTAAAAACGGAGATATGACATTAACAGCAGACAAAATTATAGCAGGTAAACCTTATACAGATGAAACAAAATTACCTGGTGACCCTGACACAGATCGTTCTTACATCTACGTATTAAACGGAACATTCACTTCAAATACAGCAAATGACAGTTATACAGTTACTGAATCAGGTGATCCGGTTGATGTATCAGAAGGCTATTTTAATCAAAAACACCACATTGAATATGGTGACGGCGCAGAAAAAATCTTACTAGTTAACAAAAGACCTTATACACCGGATGTAACTCCGGATCCTGATCCAACACCGGAACCTCCTGTTCAACCAACTTTAACAACAGATGAAGATCAGGCACAAATGTTAAACAAATTACCAAGAAGACCTGAAACATTCAACAATAACACAATAGTTAATGATGGAAGAACAACATTCGTAGATGTATTCGCTGCAGCTAGTCAAATAGAAATAGTAGATGACGAAGAATAATAAAAATAAAAATAGCGAAAGAGGAAACTTAACAAGTTTCCTCTTTTTATTTGACTTAATTTATGTTATTAAGATAATATAATTAATGGGGATAGAGGACTAAAATATATGAGAATAAGGTTAAGTTGTTTATTATTAATTTTTCTCACAGGCTGCATTTCTTATGCAAGCGCCATTATAGAGCGTCCTGATTATGGTCGTTCTGCAATTCAATCATCTAATATTATAAGAACAAATATTGATCAAAGAACAGACTATGATAATGAAGCAATATCAATTGCAATAAAAGAATTACAAAACAAATTAAAACAATTTCCTGATGACTATTTACTTAATATTTCTTTGTGTAATTTATATTTAAAATCTAGACAATATGATAATGCATATTCCGAGCTTGTATATATAAATAATTTAAATAAACGTAATAAATTAAACGAACAGGCAAAAAAAGAAATACAAGGAATGCTTGATTACATACAAAAACAAGCAAGATATACGAATGTAAGAAACCCCGAAATATATATAAATATGGCAATGCTTTCATTAATTTTAAATGATAACGAGAAAGCCGAAAAATATATATTATCCGCAGCAGGTCGGAGTGTAGATAAAGAACTTTTGTTAAATGCTTTAACAAAAGTTTTTGATGACACCCAAAACTATTCAAATGCAATAGTTGCCTGTGATAAAATATTATCTTTTAACCCTAAGGATAATGACGTAAGGAAGATAAAAGCTTCATACCTGCTCCAAAGCGGCAATAAAGAAGGAGCAATTGATGAATATTCAATAATCGCAGCAAGCAACCCTGATGATGAATCAAAATATGAGTTATATAAGCTTTTAGTCTCAAATAACGTTCAAGATAAAGAGATAATAAAAAGAATTTATAATTCAACAAATGAATCAGATTCTTTGTATGATTTAGCTAATGTTCTTGTAAAAAATAATGACCTATCTGATGCAAGAAAATATACTCAAAATCTTGTAGATAAATATCCCGATGAAGCAGGCGGGTATATCTTACTTGCAGAAATATACAGAAAAGAAGGAAAATTACAGGAATCTTATGATGCATTGAGTAAAGTGAGAGATAAAGCAGACAGTAATGAAGCAATATCACAATATAATGTACTTTTGGCGAAATTGTCCGATGAACCTTTAAAAGAAGCAAATTCTTTAATGGCAAATGGGCTTTACGGTCAAGCGCTTTCTGTTCTTCAAAGTGCCAATCAGGAAAGTTTATATGTAATACTGGCGCAGGCAAGGGCATATTATTTTTTATCTCAAAAACAAAAGGCACTTGAATTTTTAAATAAAGCTATGAGTTTTTACCCTAATAATTCAGATGTATTCTGTGCTTTCGGATATATTTATCATAAAGAAAATGATTTAGACAGTGCAAGAAAATATGCAAATAAGGCATTAGAAATAAAACCCGACAATGAAACGGCAAAAGCTCTTTTAAAAGTCATAAATAAATCTGAAGCAGACAGATATGTAAATAATATAATTACATCATTTGAAGCACAAAACTATGATGAAACAATGCGCTTAATCAATGAGGCATTAAATATAAGCCCTGATTATGCACTTTTACACTATTATAAAGGTTTAACATACATAGCTCAAAATAATTACGCAGCATCAACAGCTTCTTTATATAAGTGTTTGGAGCTTGATGATAAAAATACTTCTGCATATTTTTATCTTGCAATAGCTTTTGATAATTTATCTGAATCTCATAATGCTCTTACTTATTATCAAAAATTCTTAAGTAATCTTTCAAAAGATGAGCTTGGCGAAAGTGAAAAAGTAAAATATGCTAAAGATAGGATTGCAAAGTTAAAATCTTAATTAACAATATTTGACAATTATACAAAAAATGTTTCAAATTTGTTATGATGTAGTAATGGATATCTTAAAAACATTTGAATTATTTTTGGCGGCACCGTTGAGTGTTATACATAAACGTGAAATAAAAGTAATGCATGTTGAGACGAATATTTTTGCTCAAAAACTGCCTATTGATTTTAATATAGATGAAGATATTCAATTAACTGTTTATAATAATAAAAAAGTATATAATTTACTTTCGAGTGTAATTTATAAGAAAAGATTGAAAGATGAGAATAACAAAAGCAAAGTTTATAACAAGTGCGCCATCGCTAAAAGAATGCCCTGAATTAAACCTGCCGGAATTTGCTCTTATAGGTCGTTCTAATGTAGGTAAATCAACATTTATTAATTCTATAGTTAACATAAGAGGATTGGCAAAGACAAGTAATACTCCGGGGAAAACAAAGCTTATCAATTTTTTTAATGTAAATGACATGTTCATTTTTGCAGACTTACCCGGTTACGGCTATGCAAAAGTAAGCGGAAGCACAAGAAACCAATGGCAAAAGAGTTTAGAAAATTATCTTTTAAAAAGAGAGGCCATTGTTTGTTTGATTCAATTAATAGATTCAAGACATCCGGTTCAGGAGAATGATATACAAATGGCAGAATGGATTAAATATAATAATCTGCCGTCGTTTATAATTGCCTCAAAAGTTGATCAAATATCCAAATCTCAAATAAATCCTATTTGTAAAAAATTTAAAGAAACATTAGGTTTGGAGGTTTTTCCGTTTTGCAAGAGCAATAATTTTTATAATCAGAAAATAATAGGAAAAATTGAAGAAATAATAAAGAAATAAATCATCATAACAAAAAAGAGCAATTTATTAGTTGTAAACATGATTCGTTTATATGTCAACATCTTTCATCATGGAAATGAGAGTTGAAATAGTTGTATCCATGCTTACGCTGTCAGAAGTTCTTTGCTGAAGGAAAGCATTAATTTGAGGCATTAACTCAATTGCAATATCCAATTTAGGGTTAGACCCTGCATTATACATACCTACATCAATTAAGTCTTTATTTTCTCTGTATAAAGCCATTAATTTACGCATTTTATAAGCTGCCTGCTTATGTTCTTCGGTTACTATTTCAGTAAATAAACGGCTTACACTGCCAAGTACATCAATAGCAGGATAATGGTTCATTTCGGCGACTTTTCTTGATAAGAAAATATGCCCGTCAACAATACCTCTTACCGTATCAACAACAGGGTCATTAATGTCATCCCCTTCCATCAAAACTGTATATAAAGCAGTTACGGACCCTTTAGGGCTGTTTCCGGTTCGTTCAAGAACTCTTTGAAGCCATGAAAATATTGAAGGGGGATAACCTTTAATTGTCGGAGGCTCACCGACAGACAATCCGACTTCTCTTCCTGCCATTGCACATCTTGTAACCGTATCTGTCATTAAAAATACTTTTTTACCCTGATCTCTAAAGTATTCGCAAACGGCAGTTGCAGTCAATAAACATTTTTGTCTGATTAATGGAGGCTGGTCACCTGTAGAACAAACAATAACAGATTTTTTCATACCCAACTCACCGAGTGAATTTTCAACAAATTCTTTTACCTCTCTGCCTCGTTCTCCTATTAATGCAACAACGTTTACATCTGCATCCGAATTTCTTGCTATCATGCCGAGCATTGTACTTTTACCGACTCCCGAGCCGGCAAACAATCCCATACGCTGCCCTGCTCCTAATGTTAACAGAGAATCTATAGCCCTTACGCCCGTTGAAAACATTGTCTTTATTATGGGTCTGTCAAATGCTCCGGGTGGAGGATTATCAATACTTACAAAAGGAACTCCTCTTGTATCCATAGGTTTTCCGTCAATTGGTTCACCTAAAGGGCTTATTAGTCTGCCTAAAAGAAAATCGCCCATCGGAATTTTAATAGATGTTCCCGTTGATTCTACCAAGCTTCCCTGTCCTATTCCGGCGCCGTCATATAAAAGAAGAAGTTGTGCACTGTCACCTTTAAAAGCTACAACTTCTGCGGGTTTTCTTTCACCTTCCGCAGTTTCTATAAAACATAAATCACCGATTTTTAAGCCCGGCAGCTTAACTTCTACGGTTAATCCGAGAAGTTTTGATACAGACCCTTTATAAGAATATAACTTTGTTGAATTTATTATATCGTAGGCTTGTTTTTTTACGAATTCTATTGATTTTTCTGTTGATTGTTCCAGCATATTTTACCTATTCAAAATTATAATTTAGTGATTCACCGATTGTGTCGACAGCTTCAACTCTGATATCTGTAATAAGTTCTGAATATGAAATTACAACAATAGTCGGAATATGGCGTTCAAGCAATTGATATAAAGGCAGCCTGATTCTTGGAGAGCATAATATAACGGGCTGTACGTTTATACTTTGATGAGCTCTTATTAAAGTAGATGCAGCAGATTCAATTAATTCCTGAACTTGAAGCGGATTTAACAGGAACATAGTTCCAAGTTCAGTTCTTTGGCAGCTGTCATCAAGTGTTTTCTCCCATTCCGGGGAAAGTGTAAGAGCGTATAATATTTTATCTTTTGTACAATTAGCAAGACATATTTGTCTACCTAAAGCAGCTCTTAAACGTTCTGAAAGAATATCAGGCTCTTTTGAAAACCTTGCATAGTCACATAACCTTTCAAAAATGTATATAATATCTTTAATTGAAACTTTTTCTCTTATTAAATTAACAAATATTTTTCTTAAATCACTTGTTGAAATAATTGCGGGAACAAGGTCATTAACGAGTGTCGGATCTTGACTTTTTACAAGTTCCATAAGTTTAAGAACATCAGTTTTTGTCATAATTTCATCTACATATTTTCTTACGCAGTCCTGAAGATGAGTAATAATAACATCGACTGAATCAACCGCCGTAATACCCTGCTGTTTTTTAAGGAATTCTGTGTCCATCCAATATGCTTGAGTCTGATATGTCGGATCAACACCAATAATAGCATCTTTAGGAACTTCTCTTCCTGAGGCATCCCACTGTTCCGCTATAACCATACTTTTCTTAGGATATACAACACCGGTAGCAACAGGATTATTTCTTACTGAAATCATGTATTCATTTTGTCCTATTGCAGACGAGTCCATAATTCTAATATTAGGAATAATATACCCGAGTTCATCAGTGACCCTTTGTCTTAAAGCAGCAATTTTCGGTAATAATAAACCATCTTGATCAGGGTCGGCAATAACTAAAAGCCCTGTTCCGACCTGCAGATTTAAGACATCAACTCCGAGTCTTTCATACATTCTGTTCGGATTTGTTAAATCTGACATACTCCTTTTTACGGATTCTAATTGACCGAGCTGTGATTGAACATCTTTATTCACCGATACAATTAAAAATGCCGCAAGAATAACAAGCGCATATACAGTAAATGTATACCACGGCAGCCCTGTTATAAATCCCGTCAAAGCTATAAATACAAGGAAAACTACAGTAAAAATCAAGCTAGAGGGTTTATTTAAAATTTGACCCGCCAAATCTCCGCCTAATGAACTTCCCGATGCCGTTGAACGTGTCATTACGATACCTGCGGATATTGACATTAAAAGAGATGGTAATTGAGATGCAAGTCCGTCACCTATAGTTAATACCGTATATTTTTGGACTGCTTCTGCTGGCTGCATACCATTCATTAATATACCTACGCATAATCCGCCTACAATATTTATTACAACAATGATAATACCTGCAATGGTATCACCTTTTACAAACTTCATGGCACCATCCATAGACCCGTACAAATTTGATTCTCTTGCTAAATCATCACGCCTTTTTGCCGCTTCTTCAGGTGAAATTAATCCCTGATTAAAGTCACCATCTATCTGCATTTGTTTACCGGGCATAGCATCCAACGCAAACCTTGCCGCAACTTCCGCAATACGTTCGGCACCTTTTGTGATAACCATAAACTGTACTATTGTAATAATTATAAATATTACAAACCCTACAACCAAACTTCCGCCGGTTACAAAATTCCCGAATGCATCAATAACCTCGCCTGCCTCGCCTTTTGCAAGAATTAATCTTGTTGATGCAATTGAAAGTACAAGTCTAAACATTGTACCCAAAAGAATTATTGAAGGAAAAGATGCTAATTCCAACGGTCTTTGAATATAAAGAGAAATCATCAAAAGCAGAATTCCCAGTGTTATGTTAAAACTAATCGCAAAGTTAACAACAATAGGCGGAAGCTCGCATATAAGCAAAACAATTAACAATATTACAAATATTGCTAATCCTATTTCACTAATCATTGAAGGTTTTGCACCCTGCTGCTGCGCCATTATTTACTAGCTCTCCTTGCTTGTCGATTTTAGTGCATGTTCCATTATTGAAAGCTGCGTTTCAAGTGTTGCATCTATTATTCCGTTTGATGTTTCCACAATTACACCACCTTCTTTTATTTCTTTGTCTGCTATTACGGTTATTTTTGCCTCCGTATTATTTTCGGAAAATATTTCCGATATCTTATCTTTCACTATTTCAACATCTTTTGGCATTACATGAAGTATAATTTTATTTTCTGTTTTGTTTATTTCGGATACCGCTTCTTTTATTATCGGTATTATAATTTCTCTATTTGTTTCAGATTCATTTTTAATTATTTTTTTTGATATTTCAATTGCAATATCATAAATACATTCTGACACTTTATCAAACATTTCATCTTTATATAAAAAGAATTCCGATAATTTCTTTTTTATATCATCCAAATCATTTTTAGCATTTTGAATACCTTCTTCATACCCTTCTTTTTTTGCGGCTTCTTTTATTGAAAGTGCTTCTTGCTGCGCTCTAGACAATAAATTTCTGTCTTGAGTTCTTCTGTAGCCCCTTCTTCTTGTACCTTCACGTCTTTCTTCCCTCTGCTCAAATTTTACGTTTTCAATTGCCAAATCTAAATCATCAATATCACTTTCTTTTATGGGGTGTTCTTCAACATGCGGTTCAAAATCCTCTGTTATATCTTCTTCTTTTGTAGGCAATACAGATTCTTCAAGTATATTTTCTTCAACTTGAGCTTCATCCGAATATTGCTTTGTTTTTATATATTTTTTTTTAATTATCATTAATTTTTTCTTCTATACTGGTCACAAGTGAACGAATTATATATGGGCTAAAGACTTCTTTTGCCGGAAAATCCTCATCCAATATAAAATCCTTTACCGCTTCTCTTTCATTTAACGCTATTTTACTTAAAACTTGGGGCGGAGTCTGTCTAATTAATTTATTATGCAATTTTAGCAATTTATCTACATTAATACTGTCAGAACCCGGCAGAATTCTTTTTATCTCCTCCAAAGATTTTATTATAACCTTATGGTCAATTTTATCTTCAATATTGCTCATTTTCATATAATTAATAACATGAGGAATATCATTTCTGTCTAAAGATTTCAATATTTGTTCCGCCTTTTCTTGCGGAAGTTTTTTCAATATAATAGCCAATGCAGCAAGTTTTAATACTTTTTTATCTGACGGAGAAATATTTCCACCCTCAGATTGTGCTTTTTGAAGATTTGATTCATCTTCCGTTTTTTGAACCATATCTTTCAAATTAGACTTAGTAACGGCATTTTTATAAGCAGCTTCAGTTAATTCACCTTTTTTTACAAGTTTTTTCAATTCATCCGAATATACATGTTGAACCTTTTCTTCAACAAGAGTAATAATTGCATCCTGCGGCATTTTTTTAATTATTGCAAGCTTTGCGGTATTAAAAATATTTGCTGCAATAACTTGCAAAATAGAAGCTCTTTTTTCTTCGGGGATTTTACCGGTTATTAAATCAATAGACTTATGAAAAGTCCATTCACCTATAAATTGAGTAACCAAACTTGCTTGATCAGCAGAAAATTTAAGTTGAGCATCATTACTTAAAGCCTCACCGGCCATAAAACAAAACTTTTTAACGGTTTCTACTATATCTTTTTTATCTTTATCGGTTAAACCTGCAGGTGCAACGTTTGATTCTCCTTGTGATAATATTTCCAGCGCCTGCTTAGCCAAATCAACCGCAAATGCTTTATAATCAAACCCCTCTATAGGCATTTTTTACTCCATTATGATTTTTCAATCCAACTTTTCAGTTCTTTTAAGGTCTTATCACTGTCGCTCTTTGCAATATCCGACGATACTTCCTCTATTATTTCATCAAGCGAAGTATCAGCTTCTTTTTTCTTCTCCAATTGAAGCTGTTTTTGATGTTCTAAAAGCTCTTGAGTTAATATTGTTTGCTTTTCAATCAACTCTGCAGCTTTAAGATTAACATCAACTATCTGTTTTTCCTGTTCTGTTGTTTTTTGTTTTAAGATTTTTAACTCTTCTTCCTGTTCATAAGTTGAATCTTTAAGTTTTTTATGAACAAATACAAACCCGACAAACAAGCCGATTAATAGAAGTACAATAGCAAGCCACCATGGGTTCCCCGACGGTGCAGGAACCGGCAGATTAACAGGTCTGTCGGCCGCGAGATAAGGATCAATTGTTTCCGCATAAGCAATAGAAACATCATCTGCTGTTACCTTCGGTGAAGCTGCTTTTGCTATTTGATATTTTAATTCCTGCTCTGTCATATTCGCAGGCATAGCATTAGCATTCATAGTTACAGCTATTGAAATTTTTTCAATAATACCTGTTTTATAATATTCTGTCGTATGAGTTTTTCCAACTCCGAATGTTGTTTCGGTTGCAGTTCTTTCATAGCTTTTATTTTGTGATGATGTTGATGAAGAATTTTGAAGTCCGTTAGGCAGATAAACACTTACAGCATCAGAACCTCTGCTTGAATCTTCAGAATTATCACCTAAACCTTCAGCAAATTTTTGTTCAGTTATTGAAGTTTTACTTGAAGGATCATACGCAATACTTGTAGTTTCTTTAGGAACCTGATTTAAAAATGTACTTACAGTTACAACATAATTGCCATGTCCCAAAAGCATATCAAGCTGCGCAGCAACTTTATTTTGCATATACAAATCATTTTCTTGTATTTTTGATATTTGATCATCTATTGATTTTACAAGACTGTTATATACATTACCGTTTGAATCAGTGATAGATATATTTTCCGCTTCCAAATCAACAACACTACCCATTAACAAACTTTTTACAGCTTTAATAACAGAATTATCAAGTTTAACACCACTTGCAACAGTTAACATAACAGTTGCACTAATTGGTTTTTTATCCGCTTTAAACATTGTATTTTCAGGAATCGACACCAAAACAGAAGCATTATCAATCCCGGGCATCTGTCTTATTAATCTCGAAAGTTCACCATTTACAGCCCTTGCAAGTTTTATTCTTTTATCCTCTCTTGTAGAGGTAAAATCATTTTTGTCAAAAATTTCAAGCCCGACATTTTGGTCAACAAGCCCGCTTTTAACGATTAAAAGCAAAGCACTGTCTCTTTGTGAGTTTGTATATTTTCCACCTTCCAAAAATACTGTTGTTTTTGAACCATCAACTCTTCTTTTTGCAGCTATTTGTTGGCGTGCAAGCAAAGTTTGTATCTCTATTGCTTTACCTTGATTTTCGGTTGTTACAATATCAAATGATTCTTTTTGTATTTTATCTGCAACCGTACCGGGTCCGTTTTTACTGTTTGACCCTGCCGGTATTGCGATTGCCAAAATTATTATTATAAGCAAAATAAGACATACACCGCCAATTACGGAGTATAATATTGTCTTATTTTTTAATAATTCTTTTAAATTTTCCATGAAATCCCTAATCTGAATAAAACATTACTCAATTGATATTATACTATTATTTTTCTAATTGGGTAAGTACTTTACAAACTACACGGAAATTTGCATAACAGTGTTGTACGCAGTTACAACTTTTGATGTTATTTGTGTAGCCATTGATACCCCTAATTCCGCTTTAGATATTGCAGTCATAACATCATGTATATCAACTTCCGAATTTCCGCTTAACTGTTGCTGCATAAGCTGATCGGGTTTTTCTATTTCGTTATTTAAGCTGCTTACAAGTCCCGATAATACAGTTTTAAAATCGCTGCCCTGAGATTCTTTTAAAGAACTTACACCGAATCCCTTTTGAGAAAACTCATCAATAGGCATTGATTTTGATAAGTCAGAAAAAATATTTATGTTTGGAACTAATCTGTTTTCTATCATTTATCCGCCTTTCCGTCTATAGATAATTTGCCATAATATTTTTTACATAGTTTTGAGTTTCTTTAAACGGCGGAACACCGTTATATTTATCAACATTTCCGGGCCCTGCATTATATGCCGCTAATGCAAGTATAATATTCCCGTTATATCTTTCCATCATACTTTTTAAGTATTTTACTCCGCCTTCAACATTTTGAACCGGATTATAAGGATCGATTACACCTAAATCTTTTGCCGTTGCCGGCATTAATTGCATTAGGCCTTGTGCACCTGCAGATGATTTTGCATTCGGATTGTATCCTGATTCTTGTTTGACAACTGCATTAACAAGTTTTTCATCTATTCCGTGTTTTTTTGAAATTTTTGATATTAATTCTTTAATTTGAGATTTATTTGTATAATCCCCGCTTATAGGGTCTATATATGGCAGAATTTCAGTTTCATCGTTAAAAAAGTTATATTCGGAAGGAATATTTTCTGCCGGTTTAGCTTCAACCTGTTTGGAGGTTAAACTTCCAAATTTTACTAAAGAATCTGCTGCGGATTTATTTACATCAAAACGGGTATGTACATTTAAAGATGATTTCATAACATCTTCAAACGTTCTTAATTCCATACCTTCATTAAAATCAACCGGTTTTGTTCTTGTTTGAGCAACATTGCTCAAATGCTGTGCCCTTTGAACAGCCGCTTGATGACCTGAAGAATTTAATAAATTTTGTATTATCCCTGTAAACATATCCTTACTTACCTGTTTTTATTAACTTCCGATTGATGCGGCTCTGTCTGCCATTGATTTACTCATTGTCAAAATTGCCAAACTTGCTTCATAAGCTCTTTGTGCCATTATTGCATCAGTTATTTCAACCAAAGGATCAACATTAGAAGCTCTTATATATCCGTTTTCATCCGCATCAGGATGTCCCGGCTTATATATTTTATCTCCCAGCGTAGGATCTTCAACTATTCCAGCCATAGATACACTTCCTGTTGAATAAGGCATTGTACCTGAACCGAATACCGATTCTTTCATTTGATTCATTACGCTCAAAAATGAACTCCTATCAGTTGAAACAACCAAAGGAATTTTTCTTACATAATTTGGTGTATCAAGATTGGCTATATTTCTTGAATTGATATCCAATCTCATACCATGTACTCTAAGGCCGTCACAGCCTATGTTCATTGCACTAAATATACCCATTAACTGCTACCCATATTTATTACTGTTCTCATTTCGGTTATTATTGAAGTCATTCTTCTTGATGCAACTGAATATAATACCGAGTTTTTTTGCATTTCCGATAATTCTTTCGCAGGATCGATTCTTTCATCAGATGTTTCAATCGATACCGGCGACGGCCCCATTTTTTGAGCCAAACTCGTTTCCAAAGGACTGCTGTATCCGCTTAAATATTGTGAAAATGATATATCCTTTCTTCTGTAATTAGGCGTATTCATATTCGCAACATTAGATGACAGCGCCTTGTGTCTTTCCGCTATCAAATCCAGTGCATGAAGTGTATCTCCTATCGGATTTATTGTCATTTATTCACCTTCTTTATTGATTTAACTGTAGTGTTTTTGAATACATATCGTTTATTGTCTGCATTACTTTAAAACTGGCAAGCATTGAAGCATTTAGTCTTAATATTGAATTAACTTCGTTTAGTATATCAATATTTGTCACCTCAATATTGCCCTGCTGAAATCTTGTATGGTCTTTTATTAATATTGGCTCTCCGGATTCTGCCGTTATATAATATTTATTATTATCTGCTTTTTTCAAACCTTCGGGATTTTTAAATCCTACTAACGGAATATTACCTAATTTTTCTCTTTCCATTCCGTCATTTGAGTATACTTCTACATCTCCGTTAGGTCTGATTGCAAGGTTATCATAGCTTATCGGTATTTGTATTCCGTCACCGACAAGACAACCATCGTTTGTTATCAAATAACCGTCTTTATCCAGTTTGAACGAGCCTTCTCTTGTATATGTTACATCACCTGTTGGAGAGGTAACGGGAATAAAGCCTATTCCGTCTATTGCAACATCAAATTCTCTTGATGTTCTTTGGATTGCACCCGGACTGAAATCCGTTCTTTCAACACCGGTTAAGTATCCGTTTTCATCGAGCATTTGTTCAAATCTTACGCTTTTATAGCCATTAGTGTTATAGTTTGAAACGTTTGTTGATATGTAACCCATTTTTTCAAACTGCAGTTCCGCGTTTACTATACCTCTGTTTATTATTCCGTGTAGTGTTGTCATTTACTGCCTTTCTAACTGCTCAATGATTGTATTGCTCTTTGCAGATTGGAATTTTGTATTGTATAAAGCTGTCTGTTTGCTTCAAATGTTTTTGGATATGGTATTGCCTGCATAAATTCGGATTGAAGGCTTACATTTGAGTATTCATTATATCCCTGTCTTACATTCGGAGCTATAACGGCAAGTCCGTCTTGTGTTACTACACTCAAAGTACCTGCCAGTTCGAATTTTCTTGTATTGTTATCCAGTACTCTTACATTACCATTTAAATCAATTGTAATATCTTCCAGTTTTTCGGGAACAAATGGCAATACAAGCGGAGTACCCATATTTGTCAAAACTTTGCCTCCGTCAAGTGAGAGAATTTCTCCGTCTTTATTCATCTTAAATCGGCCGTCACGGGTCAATTTTATTCCGTCTTTTGTTTGTATCTGAAAATATCCTTTTTCTGCCAATGCAACATCTAAAGGATTTTCGGTTAAGCCGAGTCTTCCTATTGAATCATCAGTGATTGTTGATATTGCATCTTCACCTAAAAATTCCGCAAATGATGAAACTACGGGAATTTTTCTTTGATATCCGATTTTATCAAAGCCTACAACATTCTCATTTGTTATACCCATGAGAACTTCTTGCATCCTCATTGCGCGAATATTATCAACTATTCCTGATTTATAAAAATTTATTCCGCCGTTTAACATACAACTTTCCCTTTTTAATCATACTTAATGATATAATATTGATTGTCAATTGTTGTCATGTTTTTAGTTGAAAAATATAATTTTATTTAATAATTTTTCCTCTTTTTGTATGAAATTTCTGACTTGATGTTTATAGTATGATAATATATTGTTAGGTATGAATTATCGGCTTAGGGAAATGTATATAAGAAGAATTTTACTGATAATTTTTATAATGTTTATCTTTTGCTTAAAAGCAGAGGCGGTTAAAATAGGTTTGCAGGCAAATGTTAAAGAAATTAAAATTGCATCTTCCGTTTCTGCCGAAATTTATGATGAATATAATAACAAACTGTTATATGAAATAAGACCTATGAAATATTATGAATTTAAGTCAAAAGGTAATTCTTTAATTGTGAATATTGACAGAAAAAATATAAACTTAAATACCGGCCGAATCAGAATAAAAACAAAGACACCAGGTTTTTTGTGTTCTAAAAAATCCTGGTATAGAGGTACATTTATTATACAAAACAGAGGCGATAATCTTGCAACATTAATAAATGATATTCAGCTTGAGGATTATTTAAAAGGAGTAGTGCCTTCTGAAATGCCTTCAAAGTGGAATATAGAAGCTTTAAAAGCACAGGCAATAGCGGCAAGAAGCTATGCGGTAGCAACAACGGCGGCGGGGAAACATGCATCTCAAGGATTTGACTTGGTTGATACTACTGCAGACCAAGCATACGGCGGAGCCAGTGCCGAGAAAAAGACAACAACAAAAGCCGTTGAAGATACTAAGGGTATTGTTTTAGTTCAAAATAAAAAAGTGCTGCCTACTTATTACCATGCAAGTTCGGGCGGTAAAACAAAGGTATGGTCTTCGGATGATTCTTTTTTACAGTCTGTGGTTTCTTTTGATTCAAATGTCAAAAAGAACGGACACGGAGTAGGCATGAGCCAGCACGGTGCTAATAATATGGCCGCTCAAGGCTATAATGCATATCAAATTCTAAACCATTTTTATAAGGATTTTAAATTCGCAAAACTCAGTGATAATTGGAACTTATAATTTTACCGGATAATCATCTTTTATTTCCCATCCGTCATTTACAATAATGGCTGTACAATAACCTGTTTCCCAATTATCTAAAAGAGATCCTGTATCAGCTTCTTGCTCACGCTGCATATCTTCTTTACAACGTTCTATTAAGTATTCTCTTGATTCGCCCACACCTGCAGTATCCAGTCTGTTAATTTGTCTTTTTGAGCCTCCTGTATGACTAGCGCAATATTTTGATTCACCTGCGTAAAAGGTAAATCTGTCTTTACCGACTTGATTTGGCTTCTTATCACCGTTGACATCAACAAGAATACCCATTCTCCAACCGCATCCGTCACCCATACCGTAAATAGGACTAAAAGTTGTTCCGTCATTTAAATAGTATTTTTCTACCCGTTTGGTACTACCCAATGTATACCCATCTGAATCCATAAAATTAAAGTATTTTTCTCCATATTTTGGGAAGAAACTATAAATATCAATAGTATCAGACTCAATTAGTTCAACAAGAGAAGCACCTTCTTCAATTTCCATTTGTTTAAGAGCATTATTCATATTTGAATAAAATTTTTTTAATCTTGCTGTCGTTTCCGTTCTTTTATGATTTGTCATCAGAACAGGAACGGTTATAGCTGCAATAATTCCTATAACTACAATAGTAATAAGTACTTCTGCCAGCGTAAAAGAATGTTTTTTCAACAGAAAACCACTTTTAGAATTTAATTCTGTTTTACCCCCCCCCCGTAGTAGCTTAATGAATTTTTCATAATCTTATCTCCTTTTTGATTTATATTATCATATATTCCCTGATTTTATCAAATGTAAACAAAAATATAAGTTTGATATTTAAAAAATACACCCGCAGCGGCGGGTTTCTAACTGATTTAACTTATTTTCGACATTATCCAACTTATTTTTAGCGCAGCGGCGGGTTTCTATCTAGATTAACTTATTTTTGACATTACCCAACTTATTTTTAGCGCAGCGGCGGGTTCCTAATTTTTGATTGTAAATTTTTTGCAATAAAAAGCTTAAAAATAACACAAAAAGACCTTTATAGGTTTTATAATTGTGAAAGCTATTATGTGTATTGGGGTCAGGGAATTGAAAATCAATAAAGTTGATTTAACAAAAAGTAATGTGTGTATAAAAAATACAACTACACCAAAAAGCAACCAAAATAATAAAAATTTAAATCAAATAACAGAATTATCAAATATATGTTATAAGCCGATTTCCTTTGGCAGAAGCGAAAAAGAACATAAAAGCTGGGGTGCGGTTATAGACCCAAAAACAAAAGAAATCTCTTTTAAGCTTTTTACATACCCTGATACTAAAGGCGTTACTGTAACAGTTGAAAAACCAAATAACCCCAATCATAAAAAAGTTTATGAGTTATGGAATAAAGGTAACGGAGTCTTTGAAACTCCCGGAAAAATTCCCGCAGGAGAAGTAAAACCGGGAGATAAATATTATTTTACTATTTATAAAGGTAATGGAGCTGTTGATTCAGTAAAAGACCCATATTCATTCAGACAGCAAAAACTTTTAGGAGAATCGGTTATATATGACCAATCTAAATATAAATGGAAGGATGAAAACTGGTTTAAGTCAAGTAAAGAAAGAATTTCAAGAAGAGCAAATGCTAAAAACGGTCTTAAATCTTTAAATGAAGCGGTAATATATGAGCTTAATATACCTACATTCACAAAAGAAGGTACGTTTAATACAGCAAAAAAGAAGTTGAAAAGTATAAAAAATCAAGGCTTCAATGCTATAGAAATAATGCCTGTTGAAAATACAAATTCGCCGCAATGGGGTTATGACGGAGTTGATAAATTTGCACCTGCAGAGCATTTAGGCGGCCCTGACGGATTAAAATCTTTGGTTGATTATGCACATAATATAGGATTAAACGTTATTATGGATATGGTTCCAAATCACTTGGGGCCTGATGGAGCATCTCTTATTGAAACAGGACCTTATATTAAAGGACCAAACCAATTTGGAGGTGCATTTAATTATGAAGGACAAAATTCAAAATATGTTAGAGATTACATTGTAAATGCAGCATTAAATTGGTTGGATAACTATCATTGTGATGGTTTAAGACTTGATATGACTAAATTTATGGAATCTGATTATACAATGAAACAGATTGCTGCAGAAATCAATTATCATAAACCCGATGCATTTTTAATTGCAGAAGATGCAAGGGAAAAAGTCAGTACTGATGATAACGGAAACTATTGGCATAATGAAGATGAAGTACATGATAAACGTGTTATGACTCCTTTAAAATCTTTTGAAACAGGAGAAGGTGAAAGTGAAAAAGTTCATTGCGAAGCCATCGACAAAATTTCAGAAAGTAATACTTCAATCGGACGATTAGGGTATGATAGTGAATGGGATTTTAATTATTTTCATGCTTTAAATGACGGTATATACGGAAGTATTGACCTTGATAAATTCGAAAAAATATGTTACTGCGCTCAAGACAGGGTCAAATATGTAATGAGTCATGATGAAATTGGAAATCATGAAGGAACAAGGCTTGCGGCAAAATTAATGAAACCAATGCTACATTTGGAAGAAAATATTGTTCTGAATAATAATGATATTGAAAGAGCAAAAAAATTAAGTGAAATACAGAATAAATCCTTAGATGAAGCAATGTCAACAGTAAAACAACAAAAAGCAGACTTTGCTTCGGAGACTCTTGCAATAATGCTTTTAACCGGGAAATTGGATAAGTATAATACTACAAATATAAATTCAAGACAATTTGCTCATAATATTGATAAATCTTTTAAAAATGAAATATTAACTCCACTAGGGATTAAACATTCATCGGGCATAAATTATCAATTAATAAAAGAAATGTTTAAGAAAAGCTTGAATAAATGTGAAATGGCAATTGCAAGAACATATTCAATCCCCGGACCGACTATGGTATTTCAAGGAGATGAAAAAGCTGATTTAACTCCGTTCAGATTCTTTAGAGAGTTTCAATATAACCCGAGCGGTGAAAATATTAATATTGAAAAAGGTTATGATACCGGAAAAAAAGGGCAGGAAATTTCTACACTTGGTAATATTCCTTATTCAAAAGAAGGAATATTTATCATGAACAAATTTAATAATATTTTAAAAGATTTAAATAGGATAAATGCAGAAAATCCTGCATTGACAAAAGGAAGATTGATTCCTGAAAGTAGCGTAAAACATTATCCTTCTCAAGTATTCGCAACACATTGCGCGGATGCCGCAACAAATAATGAAATATACTGTATAACTAATTTTAACGACTCTAACTACCCCAGCAGTTATGCTGCCGATTATTACATAAAATTTCCAAAAGGTAAGTGGGTGGAAATACTAAATACTGACGATACAAAATATAACGGCAGCGGACATTATAAAAATACAAACATAATAGAAAGTGACGGAGTTAATAATACACCTGTAAAACTTGCCGGTTATTCAACTTATATGTTTAAGAAAATAGAATAAATATATTGCAGGGCAAAAAAATTCTTTAAGGGTTTTATATTAACAGAGGTTAAAAATATGATTAATTCTATACATCAGACACCGTCATTTAAGGGATATGTTCCGGTAAAATATTATGCAAAAAATCCTTCTACAAACGAATACGTTCCTGTTTTAAAACAAGAAAATATAAGAAAATGTCATAGCTTTGTAGTAAGAAATCTTAACGGAACAGCAAAAAAAATGAAGAATGATGAATTTGTTAAATTATACAAAAGTCATGACAGAGATTATGCACTGGAGCCAAAAGTTCATTCAATATACAGTAAAAATGAGCCTGTTGTGTATATTGTTTCAGGAGATGATGCGTATTATGTTAATGAACTGGCAAAACCTTTGGGAATTAGCAAGAGTGAATCACTTAATCAGTACGGCAGTACAAAAACAACATCATCATACAATGCCGCAAAAGAATTTTACTCGAACGTAAAATCATTTTTAAATCGTCAGTGTACAAGATTAAAATCTCAAAACAATAAAGACCTTACTCTTAAAGTATATTTTAATCCTAAATATACACGTAACAATGATTTAAAGGGGTTTGAATTTGTTAAAGCTAAATTTACGGAAGAAAATTATTTTTAATCTATAAATCCTACTTGATTTCGACCGTTTTCTTTTGCTTTATATAAACATTTATCGGCATATTCTATAAGTTCCGTCGGATTTGAAGCATTAAAAGGATAAGTTGCAACACCTAAACTTATCGTAACATTAACTTCAAGCTCGGGAGTCAATTGATATTTTTTTGAAGCAACGGCGCTACATACCTTTTTAGCAATATTAACAGCATCATCATGGTTAGTATTATTTAAAATAATTGTCATTTCTTCGCCGCCATACCTGCATACAAAATCTTCACTTCTTACATTCGATTTTAATGTTTTAGCTACCTGTTTTAATACTGCATCACCTGCCTGATGTCCGTATGTGTCATTGAATTTTTTAAAAAAGTCAATGTCTATAAGAATAAGAGAAAAAGATGTTTTTAATTTATTTGCACGGTCTATTTTAAACCTTAATTGTTCCTGAAAATATCTATGATTATATAATTCTGTTAAACCGTCAGTGGTAGCAAGTTTGTATGTATATTCAAAATCTCTTGATTTTATTAAATACTTTATTATAAATGAACAAATAAATACTATAACAGTAACTATTATAGGGATTATAACCCAAATCCAAATATTATACTTTGCCATTATATAAACCGAGTAATACAAATATAAAAGACAAAGCCCCGAAATAGTAATAGTAGATACCGCAACGGAACGAATTTTAAAAACAATTAATGACGCTAAAAAAGATAATATAATAATATGTATTATGTTATGAAAATTAGAAGCTTTAAGAATTAGATTATTATCTATTATATCGTTTAATAAAGTGGCGTGAATTTCAACTCCGGGCATGTATTTACTTGTCGGAACAGTTTTAATATCGGAAAGAGAGAAAACACTTGTTCCTATATATACTATTTTATCTTTGAACAAATTATCTTTTAAAATAGGAGTTTCCCCATTTTGTTTTGCCTCAATTGATTTTATAACCTCCCAAAAAGATATATATTTAAATGTCGCTCCATTTTCAGCATCGTTATTTCCGTACCAGTTCAGTATAACTTGAGCATCCGAAGTCAATGGAATTTTCCTGTTTCCTAATATCAAATTATTATTTGAATCAACATATATATCTGAAATATTTTGATTTTCATATTTATTCAAATAATCAACTGCAAGTTTTAAAGTCATGTATAGATAATAATCATTATTATAACTTACAATTAAAGGAATGGTTCTGATAAATCCGTCATCAGACTTAGGAGTATTAATATGTCCTATATTTGAAGTAGCTCCAATAATTTCGGGAAGAATCATTCTGCAATTTAAAAAATTTAAAGGATAAATATTATTACTTTCAAATATTACATTCGATTTTATTTTATCGTCAAGTAAAGGGGGAGTTCTCATTTCAGGCGGAAAATCATCAAAATTTATTGCCGTATATGTATTTGCATAATTTTTAAAACTTTCAATTAACTTATCATCACTGCCTTTTATTCTGTTTAACGAATTTATGAATAATAGATCAAGTGCAACATATTTAGGTTTTTGAGACTGAATATACTCTATAATTTCAGCATAAACATTCCTTGGAATAGGCCAATCACCATATTTTTGGGTTAAATATTCATAAGAAGGATCATCAACCGTAACAATAACTATATCCTGATTAACTTTTTTATCCTTTGAAATAATATTCTGTCTGATGTCAAAAGTCTTATTTTCCATAAAATTAATAATGTATTTTGTTTCCTCTTTAGGAAAAATAATGACCATAAAAACTACAAGTATAAAAAGCAAGAAAGAAAAGAATATATCATACCTGTGTCTGTATAAGAAATTAAAAAAATGAATCATAACATCTCCAAAAGATAATACATATTTAATTATTATCTATTTTAGAAGTTTTATCAATTTCTTCAATATTCTTTAAAAAAATTTCGGACAAAATATGTATTTCATCGGGATTTATTAAAAAATTAAGGAGACAGTGTTCGTTTAAATTCATTTTAAAACCTTTAGACCATTCACAACTTTATTTTACCATTCGATAGAAATAATAAATCAACTTTAAGTATGAATTCCAATAATAATTCAAATTATTCAATCAAAAATAATAGTCCCAATAATAAATAAATGAGGCAATGAACATATAAGGCATAACATATCATAATTCAAAGATAGAAATAATATAAAAAAACGAAAAAGAAATAAAAAACTATAGAAATAAAAAAAGAAGTGTTTGCCTGTAACATTTCTTTATGAACAAGGAGGAAAAATGAAATTAAACAAAATGACACTTGCCGCCGTAGTAACAATCGGTGTATTAGCAGGTACAAATGCAGGTTTTACACAAGAAACAGCAACTGAAACTTCAAATGAACTTTTGGCAGCTTGCCCTTTGTCTGGATGCCCTTCTCCTGTGACACCACAAACAGCAAAATGTCCGAAATGTCTTGATGATATAGATAGTTGTTCTTGCCAACCTAAAACAACATGCAATCCATGTGAAACAAAAAACAAATGTGAATCATGCAAGCCAATTTCAGATGCTTGCAACCCATGTCCGCCGATAGCGCAATGTCCGGCACCGTCAAATCCTACATGTGCAGTATGTCCGGGAACTTATGACGGAAAGAAATTTGAACAGCAGGTATATGCATATCCAAATGCAATATATGGACATAACCAGGTAGTCGGCGAAAGAAATAATGCAATATTTATCGGTGATGACTCAATGCCCGGATTTTCAGGTGTACCGGTAGCAGAAGCTCCTTCTACAACAATAGGATGCGGATGTGAAGATGGCAGCATGACAGGTGCAGCTGCTCCTATGCCATGCCTTGATAATGCACCTTGTGCAAGAGGTATTTCAGTTGACAGAAATCCTGCCAATTTAGATACTGCAGGCTGCCCTGTACAAATACATACAAATACAAGTATGGATGTATTAAAACGAGGAATTGAACCCTTTGAATATTCAGCAGCAACAGGCGGAGCTGCTCCCATCGTAAGCGCCTTTGAAGATGTTCCCGATGGTTATTGGGCAAGCTGTGACATAAATGTATTAACAGATAACAATGTTATTGCCGGTTATCCTGACAGAACATTTAAACCAAATCTGCCCGTATCAAGAGCAGAAATGGCAACAATGATAGTAAAAGGTTTTAACTTAAACGATGATGTAACATGCCCTAATAATATGTTTAAAGATGTACCACAATCACACTGGGCAAATAAAACAATAGCAAAAGCAGTATCAAACGGATTAATGACAGGCTATCCGAATGATTTATTTAAACCTAACCAGCCCATATCACGTGCAGAAGCATTCGCCATAATGGCAAAAGGTATAAATTGTCCTATGGATGAATGTAAAGCAGATGAAGTATTAAGCCAATATTGTGATGGTAATACAGTTCCTAACTGGGCAAAAGTTTCAACAGCAAAAGTTTTAGAAACAGGTGGTATATCTGAATTCCCAAATCCAAACCAAATTTCGCCAAATAAAGATGCAAGCCGTGCAGAAATTGCTTCTATGTTAGAAAATGTAAGAATAGCATTAGGTTACAGTAATAATGATAAAGTAACATCCAGTGACTGCGGCTGTGAAGCGAAACAAGCATTCTATAATACCGAAGAAATAGTTACAATTCCGACACTTCAATTATCATTTAACGATGAAATAAGTGCAAAATCAGCACACGTTGGAGACAGATTTGCCGCAACAACTTTAGATTCAGTAACCATTAACGGTGTTGAATACCCTGCAGGGTCAAGAGTAGACGGTAAAGTACTTGAAGTAGTAAGACCTACAAAACATTGCCAAGGTGCTTTAAAACTTTCATTCAACACAATTAAATTCGGTAAATGTAAAACACAGCTTCCTAACCAAATTTTAACTGCGCAAGTAAACAAAGTTAAAAAACCAAACGGCTTTGCGAGATTGGTAGAATTCCCATTCACTTGGACAGGTGGTTTATTAGGTACTGTAGGTAGAACTGTAGGTGGTGCTTTAGTTAGTGCAAGTAATGCAGTTGAACAAACAGTAAGCGGAATCGGTGTAGGTACCGGCGAAATATTCCAAGGTCAATTTAAAGCAGCGGGAAGAAGCTACGTAGACGTTGCAAAAGCAATTGTTACAGCACCTGTTGACTTAACAAGAACAGCTTTATCAGGTACTATGGGCTTATTCCAATACACAGGTGATGAAATTAGCTATCTTGTTGACCCCAAAGGTATGAAAGTATCTTCAGTAAACCCAAAAGAAAAAGTTACAATTGCTTTCGGTTGCCAGGAACAATAGTTATTCTTATCACAAACACAAAAGCTTCTGAAAAATTCAGAAGCTTTTGTTATATTTATAACTCATCATAGGCTTTTTTTATCTCTTTTATATCCTGCCACATCAACCATTTTGGACTGCCTTTTTCTCTTGAATCATTTCTCAAAAGATATGAAGGATGAAAAATTGGCATCATTTTTGAGCCATAAGGCCCATCAAACCATTTTCCTCTGACTTTTGTTATCCCACCTGAATTTTCTAAAAATGAATTTAATGCAACTCTTCCACATAACAATATAATTTTTGGTTTTAATATTTCAAGCTGTGCATCTAAATATTCTCTGCATGCTGTTTTTTCTTCAGGCAAAGGATCTCTGTTTTCAGGCGGTCTACATTTTATCGTATTACATATATAGACATCTTTTTTTCTTGAAAGTCCGACACATTCAAATATCTTATCCAAAAGTTGCCCGGCTTTACCTACAAAAGGTTCACCTTTTTGATCCTCCCAATACCCGGGAGCTTCACCTATTAATACGAGTTTACTATTAGCTGTTCCACCCGAAAATACAACATTTGTTCTTGATTTAGCCAAAGAACACTTTTGACAATTCAAACATTTATTTTTTACTATTTCTAATTCTTCTTCCAACATATTTTTATTTTAGAATACACAAAATAAATATTAAACATGGAAATATATTAAGTTTTGTAACATTAAATATATATTCTAAAATCCTTACACTGAGCCAAATACAGACAATATAAATATTTGAAATATATTTAATATATACTTTTTATAGCAATTTTAAATCAGAAAATGTTTTTATATATATACAAGATACGAATAAAGGAAACAGAAAATGGGATACGCACTATTTGCATCAAGAAAGTTAGTTCTAGACGGACAACTAAATTGTGTAGAATTACAGCAAACACAAAGATCAAACGAACAGTATAACTTGGCAACAAAAACACTATCACTGCAACAACAGATGAGCAGTATACAGGCGGCACAATCAGAAGAACTTGCAGCTTTATATTCTGATTTATCGGAAGCCGACGGCACAGATGCAAGAGACTCTATAAATGCCCAAATACAACAAAAAGAACTAGAGTTTGAAGCAGAATTAGATGATATTAATAGAGAAATATATAAGGTATCAGTTAAAGAAAATGCTATTGAAATGGTTGTAAAAAGACTGGATACAAAAGTAACCGCATTGCAAAAACAATTAGAAGCCGTAGAAGAAGCCGAAGGCAGCGGTATAGATAGAGCAACACCCAAATTTAAAGGTGTAGGTTAATAATTTAAACAATTAAAAAGGGTTTAATAATTGACAGATATTACTTTTTTCGTATCATTAAGGAGAAATAATATATTTCTCCTTTTTTATTTATACAGTATCATTCGCATTTTTCGCCATGTCGTACACACTGAAAAATTGGACCTTTCATTTTAAAGCACAACTAACCTAGAAGCTACAATGCTTCGAATAAAAGTTCACAAGCATCACATTTGCTGCTTGTTTTGTAACAAAAAGTTACTCACACCCTTCTAGCTTATAATAACTTTTAGCTCTGAAATTTTTTATACATATTAATTAAAATAAATAAAAAAGTTTTACAATCACAACTTAATTATAATAATTACTTCGATAGCAGTCATTAAAATGGCTGCTTTTTTTTATTAGTTTTAACAGTCTTTTTTCTTTTTGAGAAGCAAAACAAGAGGTATAAACAAAAATGCGGGTAATGCAAATATTGCAAATACATCAACAAAGGACATTAATCTTGACTGAGCGAGAAGCTCCCTGTATAGAAACGCATTTGCCTTAATATTCGCAACGTGATAAACAGAATAGTGCAAAAATTTTGCAGTAAGCATTGATAATTTATATTGAAATGCATTATTATACGGTGACAGATTACCTACCAAATATACCTGATGGGCCTGTGAAAGTATAGCAACAATTGTATTTGTAACTGAAACTGTTATTGACGTTGAAACGCATTTACATAAACTGTGCATGCCGGCCCCTGATGATAAATCTGTTTTCGGCAATGTTGAAAGCGCCAACGCCGAAATAGGTATAAATGCCATAATTAAGCCAAAACCAAATATTATATTCGGCAAGATTGTGCAAGTAAAAGAGTATTCCAAATTAATATTGGTAAACATAAATGTTGATATACCGAGCATTAAAAACCCGACGGCTATTAAAATCCTACTGTCAATCAGGTTAACAATTTCAGAAACAATAATAATTGCGAAAAAACAAGCCAATGACCTTGCAACCATAGAAGCACCGCCAAGTTGGGCGGTATATCCCAAAGAACTTTGTAAAAACATAGGAAGAGCACATAGAGTAGAATAAGCTATAACATTTAAAAAAGAAGCTAAAATTGTTCCTATAACAAAGTTTAAATTTTTAAATACTCTAAGGTTTGTAATCGGATTTTTATGCTCAATTTCCCAAACAATAAAAAACATAAATACTACAAATGCAAAAGCAGAAAGCACACAAATCCAATCTGTATCAAACCATCCGTACTGTTGTCCTTTATCTAATACAACTTGCATTGAAAACAGCCATGTTGCAAGAGATATTATTCCTATAAAATCAGGATTATGAACTTTTATTCTGTTAGGATTATTCATAACATTACAGTGTATAAGTACTACTGAAAATATACTGATAGGAATATTAATTATAAAAAGCGCTTGCCAGGAAAAATTATCAACAAGATAACCGCCTATAGCCGGCCCCATAATTGCGGAAACCATAACTGCTATTGAAAATATACCCATTGCAACACCTTGTTTATCTTTAGGATATACCTGAAGAAGTATTGATTGAGATAAAGGCATAAAAGGTCCGCCGCCAATTCCCTGTACAATTCTTCCGAATATTAACATATTCAAATTTGTAGACATAAGACAAATTAATGAGCCAAGTCCAAATATAACAGTTATAATTTTGAGAAAATTTCTTCTGCCAAAGTAGTTTTCAAGCCATCCGGAAATTGGCAGCATTATTGCGTGTGTTATCATATAACTTGTTACTACCCAGTTTACTTCATCACGGGTAGAGCCAAATGCGCCCGCAATATGAGATACCGCAACTGTTACGGTTGAAGTCCCTAAAATTGAGGCTATAGTCGGAATCATTATAGTGAAAGCTATTAGCCAAATTGGAATTTTAAGTCTTTGTTCAATTGTTCTTATCATTTGATTCTGACTTTCGGAATAACAGACATGCCCGGAACTATATTATAATCAGAATAATCCTGAGTAAATGTAATTTTAACCGGAATTCTCTGCACAATTTTTATATAACTGCCTACTGCATTTTCAGGCGGAAAAAGACTTGCTTTTGCACCTGATGCTCTTTGGATCGAATCTACCTGTGCTTTAAATTTTTTACCGCCAAAGGTATCAATTTTTACATCTACACTTTGGCCTTTTTTCATTTTCCCAACCTGTGTTTCTTTAAAGTTTGCAACAATCCATACTTCGGGAGAAACAACAGTCAAAATAGGCTGACCTATATTAACATAATTACCGACTTCAACATTTCTTGAAGATATAGTACCGTCTTGCGGAGCATATATATCAGTATAAGAAAGATTCAATTTTGCAATATCAAGTTCGGCCTGTAATTTTTCTATATTTGCAAGTGATGCTTCATTCTTTGCCATTGCCGATTTTAAAGCAGAATCTGTTCCTTTTTGCCTTTCAACAGCTTCATTATATGATGCAAGTGCAACATCCAATTGAGTTTTACCGGAATCATATTCTTGCTTTGTACATATTCCCTCTTTGTTTAATTCAGAAAAACGTTTAAAATCTTTTTTTGCAAAATCCAGTTTCGCTTTTGCAGATTCCAATCCTTCTGATGCTTGCGCAAGTAATGCTTGAGATGTGCTTACTTCACTTACAGCCATATCTGCTTGAGCTTGCGCTTCTTTTAACTGTGCTTCAAGTTTTTTTACTTGCGCTTCATAATCTCTGGGGTCAATTTGGGCTAAAAGTTGGCCTTTTGTTACTGCATCGTTATCATTTACATATAAATTCAAAATATGTCCAGATGCTTTTGGTGCAACAGAAATGAGTCTGCCTTCTATAAATGCATCATCCGTTGATTGATAACAAAATGAATAAATTACTGATATTATTCCCATTATTACAAATAATACAGCCGTTATAGCCGGAACTATAACCCTCTTTTTTTGATATGATTTCCTGTTCTTTTTCTTTCTTGCTTTTCTTTCATTTAAAATATGCTTAACTTTTTTAAGCTCTTCAGGGCTTAATTCCTTATGTTTTTTCTTCATGTTTCGTACCTTTTTGTAAATATTTTATAAATTTAAATTTTTATTTGTGATATCATGATAACACAAACAAAATTTAGGAACCGAAACATGAAAAAAATAATATTTTTATTAACAATTATTTTAGTTTTTTTAGCTGTCTGCAGTTCTGCAGAGGCAAAAGTCCAAAAAGCACAAATTAACAAATACGATTATATTAATATTCCTTTTTGGCAAAAATATAACGATGAAATTTTAATAAATCACCTTGATAATATGTTCAAAAATAATTTTGATTTTAAAATTGCAGCATATAATATTGAAGAAAGCGAAAGAATTGTAAAATTAGCTTTATCTGATGAACTTCCGCAAATTGCGTTTAATGGATATGTTGGAAGAACTTTAACTTCATCCGATGAAAAATTCGGTGATATAACAATTCCCGATTATGCACAATACAGATATCTTTTACCGTTAACTTTGAGCTATGAAGCTGATATATGGGGTAAAAACAGGCTAAAGACTAAAAGTTCCAAAAAACAACTTGAAATGCAAAATGAAGATGAAAGAAGTTTATACATAATTTTAACATCGGACTTTACAATAAATTATTATAATTTAATAAAAACAGATAAATTGATAGAAATACAAGATGAGCTTATAAAAACTCAGGAACAAGTTTGCAGTTATATGCAAAAAAGATTTGATAACGGACTGGCTTCGCAAAATGAAGTGTTAAATGAAAAAAAGAATTTAACATTTCTTTTAGAAGAAAAAAATAATCTTGAAGAAAAAAGAGATGTATTGTTAAATCAACTAAATGTATTTTTAGGTGACAGAAGCTTTGAAGAAATTGAAAGAACAGATTTTGACTCCATAAATACTTCTTTTTATATTCCTGAAACAATAGATTTTGATATAGTTGAAAAAAGACCCGATGTAATAAAATCAAAATTAAAACTTGAAAAGTCAGGTTACGATATAAGAGTTGCAAAAAGAGAATTCTTGCCCAGTTTTATAATATCAGGTAATTTGGGTTATAATGCTTATCAGTTAAGTCATTTGTTCGGAACACATACAGGGCTTGCCAATATAGGTGTAATTCCTTATTTGGATATATTTGACGGCGGCAGAAAAGTAAATATATATAAAATAATGAAAAGCAGGTACAATAAAGCCTTTGAAGAATATAACAAAAATATATTAATATCGGCTCAGGAAATAAATGATGCACTCTATAGTGCAAAAACGGCAAAAAAAAATTATGAGATATCAAACAGAAGGTATGATATACAAAAGGAAGATGACAGATTAATTTCCATTAAAAACGAAATAGGAACAGCGAATATTATAGACAGATTAATAAAACAGGAAGAATTATATCTAGCCGAAAAACAAAATGTTTCTAATAAAATTAATGAAATTATTGCTTCAGTAAATTTATATAAAGCTTCAGGAGGACAGGATATATTAACTTCTGATAATATTGACCTGTAAATGTTTTTTTATAATAATATTATTTTATCAGGGAGTATGGATTTGATATGCAAAATACAGTATTTAAGACTTTTGGATGTCTCACTTTAGATAAAAATTATAAAAAAATTTCTGATTTGGATTTGTTGTTTCAAAATTCAAAAAAACAGTATGAAAAACTCAATGTATCGGAGTCTGACAGAGAAATTGCATTTGAAAATTTGAGAAAACTTGTATCACAGCTCCAAACAAAAAGACTAAGATATAATACAAAATCTAAATCGGATTATTTTACATTATAAATCTTTATTAACCGGAATTGTTACTTTTGCAAGTTTATGGGCGTTAAAAAAAGTTTTGCCAAAATTATCAAGCATAATAATTTTTTCGCTACTTTCTTCTTTTTCGGGAAGCTGAAGTTCAACCATAAATTTAATTAATCTTGGAGTCATAAAAATATACCTTCTTTTTCTAACCACTATTATATAAAGTATTTTTAGAAAGAAAAATTGCTAAAAAATATAAAAATTGTGATAAAATAATAATTATGTACGCAGTAAAATTAATAAAAAACAGACAATATCCGCTGGATATACCTAACGGTATAAAAGTTGAACATGGCGATATGGTTATAGTAGTTACGGAAAAGGGCGAAGAAACAGCTCAGGCATATCTTGTTCCGCCTCAAGTAGAAAGTATTTTGAGGCGAAAAAAGGTTCCTTCCGTGCCTTTTGTCAGAGTTATGACAAAAGAAGATTTAGAATTAAATAAACAGCTTGAAGAAATGGAAATTCAAGGATATAAAGACTGTTTAGAACTTATCAAACAACATAATCTTCAAATGAATTTAATTCAATGCAAATATACTTTTGACAGAAAAAAAGTAACATTTTATTATACAGCGCCAGAACGTGTTGATTTTAGAAATCTTTTAAAAGATTTAACCAAAGTTTTTAAACATATAAGAATTGATTTAAAACATATAGGAGTCAGAGATGAAACGTCACTATGCTGCGGAAACGGGCTTTGCGGCCGTCCGTTTTGCTGTTGTTCATTTAAAAGACAGTTTGACTCCGTAAACATAAAATTGGCACATGACCAAAATATGCCTATAACCGCCAGTAAAATTTCGGGTACCTGTGGAAGGCTATTATGTTGTTTGAATTATGAATACCAAAATTATATTGAAACAGCAAAAGAAATGATTCCGATAGGTTCAGGAGTAATGACTTCAGACGGAGTAGGAAGAGTCTGTGCTTTAAATATACTTTTAAATAAACTTTCCGTCAAACTTGCAGACGGAAAAATTAAAGAATTTAATAATAATGAAGTTGAAATGATTGATACTGATGTTAATATTGAAATAGATACCGGAACTTCCGAAAACGTATATTCCGCTATGATTCATGAAGATGACAGTGAAAATATTGATATTAAACAATTTGAAGATGACAAGAACAGCTCTACAGGTAATATATAATTAACTTATAGGCAATGTTATTATAAAAGAGGTTAAATTTTTTTGAGAACAATCAGCACTTAAATTGCCATTATGCGCAAGTATTATTTGACGTGCCAAATACAACCCTAATCCTGTACCTGATTTTCTGAATTTTGAATGTCCCGAATAATATTTATTAAATATCAATTCTAAATCTTCATCCGATATCGTATTTCCTTCGTTTGTAAATGCTACTTTTATGTTTTCTTCGTCTTTATATGTTTCTATTTTTATTTGAGAGGAAGGATATGAAAATGTAATAGCATTTTGTATAAGATTTTTTACTACTCGTTTTAACTGAAAACTATCAAATACTAAATTCATATTTTTAGTGTTATCAATATGAAAAATAATATCGTGATTTGTTTTAAAAATTATAGGTTTCATTTCATTAATTGAAGCTAACAAAAAGTCATTAAAATTATTATTGGTAAGATTAAGTTCAAGTTCTTTACTATCAAGCTTATAAATTTCAAGCATATTTTCTATTAAATCTTTAAGTTCCTGATTGGAAGCCTTCATAAGTTTTAATATTTCAGATTGTTTTTCGTTAATATCTCCGAATCGGCCTTCAAGCAAAAAATTTAAAGAATTTAATTCCGCAATTACCGGAACTTTCATATCATGGGTAAGAGTTGCTGCAAATTCTTCTTTAAACAATCTTAATTGTTTTTCTTGTTTTATTATTTCTTCTAATGTCAGATTTTTTTTAGAAAGTACATTTTGATATTCTTTTATCATCAATTCACGGTCATATATGGTTTCTAAAAGTCTGTTAACGGAAGCTTCAAGCTCCTTTATATATAAATCTCCGACTCTTACATTTATATCACCATATCTTGCTCTCTTTGCAGCAAGAGAAATTTTTACCGCATCATTTTCAAGTCTTTTATATTTTTTTAAAATAAAAAATAATACGCACACTAAGCAAAAGATTATGATTGAAGATATTATTATATATAACAGCATAAAATAATAATACCATATTGCTTGAAAAACTGAAATATTAGTTTTAAATTATCTCGGAATCCGGTGTTATACTATTAAATATTTTGACACTTTTTCTTATGTCTTCTTCCGTAAACATCTCAAGAACATAAGAAGGATGTATACCTAAATTCTTTATTTCTGAAAAAATTTCAACAAAATCCAAAGTTCCATTTTCTAAATTTGAGTGATCATCATTTTCTCTGAAATTATTATGTATATGAAGATGATATAAATTTTCTCCGTATGCTTTTATCCAATCTGTAACTTTAGTTTTTTGCGCATATAAATTAACATGCCCGGTATCAAGCGCCAGTTTCATATTAGGAGAATTTACTCCTTCAAATAATTCAATACAGTATTCAGGTGTAGTTTCAAATACATTTTCTATAACAGCAATAATATTATCCTGTTCAAAATTTTTAATAAAATCTTTCCAAAAAGTAATAAAATTTTTCTTGAATGTTTCTTGGGAACCGTAATGCAATGTGCCTTTATTTCCTGTGTGGAAAAGAATTGTATCTGCGCCTATAGCTTTACCGACGTTGTATGACTGAATAAACCTTTTTTGTGCTATTTCTTTTAATAAAGGATCCTGCCCCGCTACATTAACATCCGAAAACATTGCATGAAGTGTAATACGATTATTAAAATCTTGCAAATCGGTTTTTAATTTTTCGATAACTTGTTCTTGAGTTGTATTTTTATCTTTATAAAACGGCAATCTGCTTATTTCAAGCCCAAGACCTAACTCAGTAGCCAATTGTGCTGATTCTTTTATTGTATTTTTTGCAGATGATGATATTAATAGTTTATGTTCCATTTTTGTTATTTCGTTTCGCTTATAGTATTATAACTTATTCTTGTTGAAAATTCATTTATAAAATCTTTTAAAACGGAAGAAAGTTTTTCTTCGTTGAATTCATTAAAATCAAATGTAAATCTTTGCATTGCGGGATTTTCACTATCAGATTTATGTATTGTATCAATAATAACTTTTGAATACATCGGGAAAGTTATTATCAATTTGCTTATAATGTTATTTTTATTTACAGAAAAATAACTTTGATCTTCATTAACAGTAAAATCTATGTTTGCATCTGATAAAGTATTTGAATAAACCGTTTGAAAATGATAAAAAACAGGAATAACTATTTTTTCGAACTTTCTGTAAATTTCTTTAATATCTTCTTTTTTGGTTTCTTCTTCTTTTTTTTCCTCATTTTGAAGATTAATCACTTCTTTTATATTAGAGTCATAGAAAAAATTAAAATCATTTTTTGCTAAAATCTGTTCATTAATACCCGAAACAAGAATAGGCTGCAGTTCTTCAAAAGGCGCTGTTATTTCAACAGAGTTAACATATACCTCACATATACCATCAAAAGCTTTTTTAATTCTGTTTGCAACAGATTTAGCACCTATTCTGCCTGCATTATATAAAATCAAATAAAATCCTGAATTTTCCGCAAATGCAACAATATCATCACTTCGCGGAATAGATTTTATAAGAGCGCCAAGTTTTGAATAATTTAAAAATCTTTCATTCATTGAAATTGGTTTAACATACAGAAAAACCGTGTCTTCAAGATTTTCTTCAATTGCCTTGTCAAAGAAATACTTAAATACTACGGGAGAATATTCGCTTGAATATATACTCGTTTTTTTATCTATAATCCCTGCTGTTTTCATAATTTCTTCATTTAAATCTATTTTTTTGTACAATATGGATTTTTGAAGAGATAAGAAAATTCTCATTAAAATAATTGAATCAGGATCATCAAGATAAAAGAATTCATCAATACCAAAGTCAAACGCACAAAAAAGAATTTCTTCTATTAAAGAATCCATTACGAAAATTATCGGAACTTTATCTAAAGACTTTATAGCTCTAATCTCTTTTACAATATTTACGGAATCTTCCTTTGTCCAATATAAAATAATTAATGCCGGTATGCATGAATTCAAAACTGAAATTGCCTCAAGAAAAGATACGCTTTTAACCGTATCACACTCTCTTAAAAGTTTTATTTTATCGGATATTTTTTCACTGACATCTTTATTGTTTGATATTATAAGTATTGACCCGTTTTTCAATTTCATATTCCTTTATATTGAAACCTAAAACATACCTTTTTTTCTGAAATAAACAACTACTGCAACTGAAGTTATTATAGAAAGTGCAACGACAATTAAAAAACCGTAAGGATTATTTCCATATGGAACTTTAACATTCATACCCCACAACCCGCCTATCATAGTAGGAATTGACATAATAATTGTTATAGCTGCCAAAAATTTCATTACAAGGTTTAAGTTGTTATTTATAATGGAAGCAAAACCTTCCATCATTGCTTCAAGAATCATCCTGTGCATATCAACCATTTCTATGGCCTGTCTTGTATCAATTATTACATCTTCCAATAAATCGGTATCTTCTTCTTTTGTTCTTAACAGATTCTGTGTTTTAGAACTTGCTATACGCATAATTTTTTGCAGCACAATATCATTGTCTTTTAAGGCTGTTGAAAAGTATACAAGTGTTTTTTGAATTTCCATCAGTTGAAACAATGCTTTATTATTTGTTGCTTTTTGAAGTTCTTTTTCAATATCATCAGTTGTTCTGTTAATTATATCAAGATATTTCAAATAGAATTTAACGGAACGGTAAAGTATCTTAAGCATAAATTCGGTTTTATTTCTTGTATCAAACGAATACGCCGTAGACTCACTAAATGAAGACAAAATATTATTATCCTTTGAACAAACGGTAATAATTGAAGTAGGTGTATGAATAATACCTAAAGGAAGGGTATCAAAGCAGCCGTCATCTGTCATAATAGGCAGATTGGTAATAATTAAAAGATTTCCATCCTCAATTTCAATACGTGAACGTTCATCAAGGTCCAAAGAATTTAAAAGAAAGTCCTCATCTAAACCCAACACAAGAGAAACCTGTTTAATCTCTTCTTCATCAGGATTTATAAGACTGAACCAGGATCCTGAAACAGCCTCACTTATGCTTAATTTTACAAGCTTCTTATTCTCTTCCGTTTTAAAAATCTTAATCATAAGTAAATTAAAGCATAAATTTAACTATATTGAAAGTATTTTGTAAAAAACTAGGCTTTACAGTCGAGGCCTGCATATTTTGGAGTGGATTTTTTAATATCTTTTCCCAGTTTTTCTTCCATAGCTTCAATTAACTTTTGTAAAACGGTAACTTTTGTTTCATTTGCTTTATTTTGGAGTTCCAATGTATCAGAATTTTGTTTGAAAGCAGGTTCTAAAGGCTGCGAATTGCCAAAACTAATTGAATTAAGCATTCTGTCAGAATTTTGTACCATGCTCAACTGTGCATTATTCATAGCTGCAATCGAATTTTGTAAATACAGATATGATGATAACATTTTCCTTACTCCTTTACGCCATTATTTTAACATATTTTTTTATAAATTTAAAGCCCGACTAAATAAATATTAATTTTTATATCGAAAATTATTCAAAAAAAGCAAAAAGGCAATTTTTAACTGTCTTTTGTTTTTATAATAATAGTTAAGGTAAAAGGAGTTAGTTATGGCTTTATACGGAATTAATTCATCATATGAATCAAAATACGGTTCAGCAGGGCTTCGGGGGAAATACAAACCGAACCAAACAGTTCCTTCTCACAATGCAAAAAATAATACAATAAAAAGAAAAAGTAAAATAATAGGAAATAACAATTCTTCTCCTGTATTGCCGGCAGTATTGTTAGCAGCCGGTACAGGTTTTGCGGTCTATAAAGGGCACGGTAAAATAACAGATGCTTTGAAAAAAATCTATTCAGGCGCTGCAAAACAAGGTCAAAAAATTAAAAATAAATATCCTAATTTATCTCAAGCAGGTAAATCATTAAAAAAAGCGAGTGAAGCTCCTTTGGAGAAATTAAAAACCGCAGGTAAATCATTAAAAAAAGCTAGTAAAGCACCCTTAGATAAATTAAAAACTGCAGGTACTGCAGTTATGAAGCAAGCAAAAAAAGCAGGCAAATATCTTTTGGGACTTTTTTCCAAAATTCATAAATAACTATGGTTCAAAATAATACAATACAAAATAATAATATATTTAGCAATTTCCCCCGCTACAATCTGACGGGGCAAAAAAAAATGAATCCTCTTGCAGGTTCTGCTTTAGAAGATGATTCTATTTACATACGAAAAAAAGCTAAGAAAAAGAAAATTTTATTTGGTTCAACACTTGCTTCAACAATTCTGACTGCAGGTATTTTAGGGCTTGTATTCGCAAAAGGATTCCATGGCGGCTCGTTTAAAAAACTTTCCAAAATAACGGAACATCTATCGGATAAAATTGCGGAATCAAGCCATAAATCTACAAAAAATGCTGCAAACTCTGCAGTATATTATGCAAGAAAAGGCACAAAAAGAACTATTGAAGGACTCCAGGCTACATCTAACTTTACAGCATTTAAAGATTGGATGGCAAATAAATTATTCAGAAAAACCAAAGTTACTTCTGCTTTTGCAGATAAGTCAACCTCTGTATTCAAAAAAATTGTTGATAAAACACTGGGTAAACAATACAGCAAAGCAGAAATAAAAGTCCGTGATATGTCTTCTCTTTTAAAACACTATAGCACCGGTAATTTATCCGAACTGAATCCTGCAACTAAAATCAAAATTAAAAATGAAACTTATACATTACAAGAACTAACACAAAAACTTTCTTCTCTTTCGCAGCAATTGGAAAACACTTATGATAATAATTTTAGTCTAGGGGCAAGAAAAGCCAGGGATAAAAAGCGTACTAAACTTATTTCCAATGTTTCGGATGAGATTTATAACAGATTTTTCAAAGATAAAAATAGTTTATTTAAGCTTAAAAATTACACTTCGTATGTAACCGAAGATGTCACAAAGGATGCACAAAAAACACTTGAAAAAGAAATATTAAAAGGGAAAAGAGAAGTTACAAATAACATTTCTCACATATATGGCAACATTAAAAATAAATTAAATAATTTCTCAGAATATGTAAAACCCTCAGATTCTCAAACAAGAGAAGCGGTGCAAAATTTAAAACAAAATTTTGATAAATTTAAATCATGTTCAGGACAAAATGAATCGGAGTTAAGACAAAAAATATCGACTCAAATATTGGAAAATATAGATAACCTTAAAAACCTTGTAACGAAAAGCGGCAATTATAACCAAACAGAACAGCAAAACATGCTTCGCCGTCTAGAAGGAATATCAAAAGCGGTTGAACAATCCGGAAATAATTCAAAAGGCATACTTGAAGAAATAATGACTCTTTTAAAAGGACTTAATAAACAAAATATTATGTCCGATACTGATTATAAAGAATTCAGTAAAATGTATTCAGGCATTAAAAATAATTTAGATAAAGCTGCCAATTTAGAGGCCGGAGAATATTTTCTTAAACAAGCGGAACTTAAAGTAGGTTCTGCACCTACTGATGTATTATCACTTATTTTCCCGATAGGAACGGGAGCAATTGCAATAGCAACCGGCGAAGACAAGGATGAAAAGATTTCTAAAGTATTAAATACGTGTATTCCTTTAGTAGGTACATTTGCAACATTCATATACGGAACAACAAAGATGATGTCAGGTGCTAAGAACCTTATATTCTCATTTGTTTCGGGTGCTATTTTAGGTAAAATCGGGTCATACTGTGATAAGCTTTATCAAAAATATAAACAAACCGGTTCAATAACTAATATAGTAAAAGACGAATATACAAATTTAGTTTCGGATATTGTTCCGAAAGACTATAATTTAAAGTCAGAACAAAATTTAAAAAATAAAAAATAATCACTCATTTAATTGAGTAAAATTTTTTCGCTTAATACTAAAATATAATTATGAAAAGAATAGTTTGTATATTTCTGTTGGTATGTTTCTTTAATTCTTCAGCATTTGCCGTAGAGTTTGACTCTTCTATAGATGAACAAATAAGAAAAACATATAATATAGAAGAATCTACACTTCCCCCTCTCCCAACTTCCGAAGCCGATACTCCGGTTCAGATACAAACAACAAAATATAATCCTATTGGCTCATCTTTCACAATTGTGCACGGAACAAAAATTAACCTGCAATTAACTAAGGCTATATCTGACAGAACTGCAAAGGGTTCTAAAATATCATTTATAGCTTCTCAAGGTCTAGTAACAAAAGAAGGTCAAATTATTCCTGCGGGTACAATATTTAAAGGAACCGTAACCGACTCTCATCCTGCTCAAATGACAGGAAACGGAGGTTTAATTGAACTTAAAATAGATGAAATTTATTTCAATGGCATAATGTCAAAAATAGATACAAAAGTCAGCCTGGCGAATTCAAAAAAAGTATTTTTAGGCAATATAAAAGGTAAACGCTCTTATTGGAGCAATTTCTCTAAAGTTATGACTCCGGGGAAAAAAGTTTTTCGCGCTACACAGACTTGTGCAAGTGTTATGTCTGCAATACCTGTAGTTAATATTTTATCATTTGTACCATTACTGGGCGGCGCTGTTGTATATACAGTAAATTTTGCAGCTGCACCTTTTATAACAATATTCACAAAGGGAAAATCATTAACCTTGCCGGCAGGCAGCATTTTTCAAATAAAAATAACAAAAGATTCAGTTATCAGAGGTTAAAATTTTTTGTAAATTTTATTAATATATACTGAATATATATGTTATATATATTCAAATATGGGAATTAATATAATATAGAGAATAAATAATTTTCTTATTACTTATTTTCCTTCACTCCTTTTCTCCATAACAAGACTGTGGTCGCTATGCGACCTTTTTTTTGTGTAAAAAAATAATAGCAAATAAACTTAAAAGACAACAGGAAAAGTATATTGTCCGAACAAAATTTCACGATAAGCGGATTTTTCGAAAGGGCGAAAGCCCGAGTATATGAGGGCAATAGTGAATGACAGCGATAGCGTAATGAACGACTTGCCCGAAAGACAGAAAAATCCAAGACGCCCGAAGTGTTGTGAATAACTTTTTGTTACAAAACGAACAGTAATCTTTGATTACCGAAACAAATACATTATTGATGCGGTAAATCAATGATTTACCGCATCCTACTTATTGTTTGAGTTGAGGCACAGCCGAACGAGCCCGAGGGCTAGATGTCACACATACTTCAATTGTCATCCTGAGGAGCGGATTTTCCGCCCACAGCGGCGGGTTTCTAGCTTTGCTCAACTTTATTTAACAAAAATTTACCTATTTTTAAGCGAAGCGGAACGCCGAAGAGGCGAAAATCGGTCGAAGCGCAAGAAATCGAAAGGTTTCTGAAAGCGGAGATACAAGATTGAGCCGAAAGGAAAATCCAAGAAGCGGAGTGAGCTCAGGCTCCTACCGGCATGACATGATAGCTTGAAGCAATGAAGATAAAATTTATAAAATAAATTAATGATTTTCCTGCCTCCCCTGAACCAACAGAGTTGGCTTAGAACTATATTAGCTTTAAATACCTTAAGTATAATGAGAATTTTTTTTAAAAAATATTTTCAAAATTGCTTTTAATTTTATATAAAAGTTGGTAAAATTATATATAATTTAAAGCTGATAAGGTAATAAACAGGCAAATAAGGATACATTATGCATAGACAAACAAAAAATGTATATACAATAAGAACATCTCCGTTTGATGATAACGAAAAACTGGAAAAGCTTTTAAATGATATGTCAAATGAAGGATGGGATATATATTCTATTCAGGAAGTTGAAAGTGAAGAAGGCTTGCAATACAACTGTATTTTTATTCAAGAGGTTGAAAATGAATATGAAAATGAGAATTTAGATTTATTAAATTTTAAATCCAGGATAGAAAGAATTATAAATCCCGAGCTTGACCCTTATGAACTCTGTCTTGATATCCAAAAAAAAATAAAAGAAAAGAGAGCAAAAATAGCACAGGTAAAGTCACTAATTGATGAAACTTCCGAAGATTCAAGAGCCATTTTAAATGAAGAAATATCAAAACACATAAATGAACTTGAGGAACTGAAAAAGAAGCTTGCAAAAGTAATTTCTCCCGATATTATGGAGCAGAAACTGGGTGAACATAAAATTACACTTTCTCTCTCGGAAGAATTACTCGATATATTAGATAATAACAATGAATACAACATGCTGTCTCAAATAGTACTTATAAGGCAGAATTTGACAGAAAATTTAGGATATATAATTCCTAAGATTAAGATAGAAATAGATGATACACTTGAAGAGAATGAATTTTCCTTAAAAGTTAGGGGGATTCCGGTAGTTAATTCGCACGCATATTGTAATCATAATATGTTTTTTACCGAAGAACTTAATATGGAAAAACTGCCAAATGACTCATATAGAGATAAAGATCCTGTAACAGGTTATGACATTGTATGGATAAATGAAGAAAAATCTAGAGATTTTTGGTTAAAAGGAATTGATACTGCAGATTATATTGCAAGATTGATTGAATACGTTGCGGTAAAATACATTGATGATATATTTGATTACTCTGACATTAACCGATATATAGAAATAGTAGGAAATCAAAATTTATATTTAGTAGAAAATATAATTCCCGATTATATGTCAGTTGCAGAGCTAAAATATATTTTAGCAAATCTTATAAAAGAAAAGGTCTCAATAAAAGATATAATATATGTGTTTGAAAAAATAAATGATTTTGCGGATGAGACGGATAAAGAACAATTATTATCAAGAATAAGAGTAGCTTTTGCACGTCAAATAAGTAAATCGGCTGCGAATGAAAAAGATTCCGTAATTTATGCTTATGAACTTTCTGAACAGAGTATAAAATCTTTTCTCGGAGATAAATCAGAAGATGAAGTAATAAGAATCGAGAGCAAAAAGATAGAAGAAGTAGTTGCTATATTAAAAGAAAAAGCTGCTAAATTTAGCCCCGGAGAAAAAGAAATAATTCTAATAGCTCCAATGAAAATAAGGCATATTATTTATTTAATATTATCTCAACTTGTTCCGAATATAAAAGTTCTTGCAAGAGAAGAGCTACTTTTTGAATATCCGTTAAAGATTTTAGCCTTAATATAGAATGAAAACTATAAAATATTATTGTATTACGGTTCAATATTTGAGCCGTAATTTTTATAAAAATTTTTAAAATGTTAAATAAAAGTTAAAAAAATCAATATTGATGTAAAAAAGAGTTATAACGTAAGTGTTGAAAGTAATAATAAATTGAAAGGAGAGATTATTATGAAGTTCTTAGTAAGAAAAACACCTGACAATTTTATCAGAACGGTTAACGATGAAATCAGTTCTTTATTAAACAGACACTTTGACAGTTATTTCCCGCAGGCAGAATATTGGCAGGATGCAGAAAAGTTCTCAATGCCTATTGAAGTTTCGGATAAAGGCAAAGAATATGATATAAAAGCGGAATTACCCGGAATAAAAAAAGAAGATTTAGACATTGAAATTGAAGAAAATTATCTGAGAATTAATGCTAAAAAATATGATGAAACAAAAGAAGAAGAAAAGAACTATAAGCATTCAGAATTCAATTACGGCGAATTTTCAAGAACTATTCAATTGCCTGAAGAAATTGATATTGAAAAAACAGAGGCAAAACTTGAACACGGTATATTAAAAATTACCGCCCCAAAAATACAAAAAGTAAAAGATCAAAGTAAAAAAATCATCGTTAAATAAACAGGGAGAAAGACGGACTGAAAAAATAATCAGTCCGTCTTTTTTTTTAAATACATATAAGTTAAAAATATACAATTTTATGTAACAAGACGACCAAAATTGTTTTTAGATGACACTAAAAAATTACTCCTAAAAAACAGCTCAACTGGTGAATTTGTATATCATAATTTCAATGTTTAATTTGTTAAGTCACAAATTTACGAAAGGAATTTTTATGTTTGGACATAGTGATATTACAAAAGATTTATCAAGAGCTAAAAAATATTTTGAAGATATTATATCTTTTACTGTCGGCCCGTTCACATTAGATGAAATTATAGTACATAGAATAAATACAATAAATATTGTCGATGTAAGAGAATATAATGATTATATTGAAGGTCATATTCCTTATGCAGTGCACATTCCGTACAAAGAAGCAAAAGATCATGTACAAATGTTAGATAAAGACAAAGTAACAGTTGTATATACATACTCTGATTCTTGCCCAAGAGCGTATAATACTGCTCTTGAATTAATAGAAAAACATTATCCTGCAGTAATATTAAGGGGTGGGTTTAAAGAATGGAAAAAATTTGAATTTGATATTATAAAAACAGATACCGATGATTATGAAGAGGCCGATAAAAATAATGATGAAGAAAACTAAATATAGTTTTTACTTCATAATTTAGCAGCATTTTTTGATATAAAGAAAATAAATTGGGGAGCAAGTTTTATATTTGCCCCTTTTTTGTTTTTAATATTGTCAAAAGAACTGATATATGCTAATATAATTTTAAACAGATAGGAATAAATTATGAATACATCATTTAACAGCTACGGGGGGGGGGTAAAATCAAGGCAGTTTTTCAAGATTCTTTGTCTTGTAAAAAAGCTTCATTTACGCTTTCAGAAGTTCTTATTACTCTTGTTATTATAGGAATCATTGCAGCTATAACTGTGCCCATTATTACATCTAATTATCAGGAAGAAGCAAAGAAATCCCGAATAAGAAAGATGTACTCTACAATTGCAAATGCTATGACTTATGTAAAGGCTAACGGCGGTGATACGGATTTTGAGGTTATAGATGATGATAATCAAGCAATGAAAGAATGGTTCGATATTTATTTGGCCCCATATTTAAGTATAACTAAAGTATGCTATAACACTAAGGGCTGCTGGAGTGAAGGCAAAACTAAGTATTTAAAGGGCGGATATTATACATGGCAAAACGATGGGGTCGGGATTGGAGTTAATGTTATTTCTGTAGTTTTAAATGACGGTTCTTTTATTAGTATGAATGTGGATCAGAAAGGCGGTATATATAGTGATTATAAAGTATTGCCTTCACAAAACACCGCAATGGTAATAAACTTTGATATTGATGGGGCAAAAGGTCCTAATACTATAGGCAAAGATGTTTTTGCCGGAGTTTTTACGGAAAACGGGTTTGTACCGGCATATAAAGATGCTTCACCTTCTCAAATAGAATCAGATTGCAATACAAATACAGGAACAGGATTCTCTTGTATATTAAATTACTTGGGAAAATAATGTAAATTGTATATGTTACGTAATTAGATGACAGAATTTGAATTTCATTTGTTTTATAATTAGAACAAAAGAGTAAATTATTATCTTAAAAAACTTATTTTAGTATATATAAACTTATGATGTTATCCTGAAAGCGCAGAAAACAAACCTTGCGTAGTTGATTTAGGTCAAAAATAAGTTAATCTAGTTAGAAGCCGGCTCTGCCGGTTCAGGAACTTATCATTTTTGAAGTTATTCTTTAATTTAATAAATAAAAAAATAAAATTTTCCGCTCGATATTTTTAATATTTATAAACAAAAAAAATAAAAAATAAAAATTACAGTCCTAAAGCTTCGGACAGATTACCTCTA